>JAYPVK010000028.1:30084-31401 GCA_038134565.1 Pseudomonadales bacterium
CGTGCCCCGCAAAGTTTCGGCCCGGGTACCCACAAAACAACCTTGCGGGCGCCCCCCTACGTTTTTTTTAAACCGCACCCCGGTCTGTGCTCTGACCCCGACCTGTAACCCCGGTAGTGCGGGTTTGAAGAAGATGGAAACTATGTCCAAGCGGGATTATTACGAGATACTGGGTGTTGAAAGGGATGCCTCGGAAGCTGACATCAAGAAGGCTTATCGTCGCGTCGCCATGAAGCACCACCCGGACCGGAATCCCGACAACAAGGAAGCCGAAGACAAATTCAAGGAAGCCAACGAGGCTTTCGAGGTGTTGTCTGACAAGGGCAAACGCGCTCGCTATGACCAATATGGTCACGCCGGTGTGGAAGGCCAGACCAGCGCCGGTTCTGCCGATTTCAGCGATATCTTCGGCGATATCTTTGGCGACATATTTGGTGGTGGTCGTGGCGGCGCTCGCAGTCATGTGCGTAAGGGTGCCGACCTCAAGTACAACCTGGACCTTTCACTGGAAGACGCGGTGAAGGGCGCCACGGTGCAGATTCGAATTCCCACCAGCGTAAGCTGCACAAACTGTGAAGGCAGCGGTGCCAAGCCGGGCACTCAACCCATCGATTGCACTACCTGTGGAGGTCATGGCCGGGTGCGTATGCAACAGGGATTCTTCTCTGTGCAACAGACCTGTCCACGCTGTCAGGGAACCGGCAAGCAGATCAAGGACCCCTGCCATGTTTGTCATGGCCGCGGTGCGGTGGATGAAACCAAGACTCTGTCGGTGAAGGTACCTGCCGGTGTCGATAATGGCGATCGCATTCGTCTCACCGGTGAAGGTCAGGCCGGTGCCCACGGTGGTCCTTCCGGCGATCTCTATGTAGAGATGCACATCCAGCCCCACAAGATATTTGAACGGGACGGGCGCAATCTGCATTGTGAAATACCGATCAGCTTCGTCGACGCCGCTCTCGGTGGCGAACTGGAAGTACCTACCCTCGACGGCAAGGTGAAGCTGAAGATTCCACCAGAGACCCAGACTGGAAAACTGTTCCGCCTGCGGGGCAAGGGTGTGACACCTATTCGTGGCGGTGGCGCCGGGGATTTGCTGTGTCGTGTGATCGTGGAGACGCCGGTCAACCTGACTGCGCGCCAGAAGGAAATCCTGAAAGAGTTCCAGGACATCCAGGAAGTAGAGGGTAGTCAATCACCCCGCAAGACTTCCTGGTTCGACGGCGTCAAGAAATTCGTCGACGACCTGCGGGCCTGAGATCCGAAGAAAAGGAGAAAAGGGGTCAGAGTAAAAATACAGCAAGAAAAGGGGTCAGA
>JAYPVK010000028.1:31411-43495 GCA_038134565.1 Pseudomonadales bacterium
AAATACAGTAGTCCTTTCCAGGACTACTGTATTTTTACTCTGACCCCTTTTCTGCTCTGTTCTGCTAATTGCTGTTGAGCAGGCCTGCTTCTACAAGAATGTCGGCGTGTTCAGAGGATTTCAGGCGCGGTCCGAATTTGGATACCACCTTGGAGGCAGCGAGGCTTGCCAGTTTGCCAGCGGTCGTGAAATCCATGCCCTGGGTAATGGCGTACATGAAGGCGCCGGCAAACATGTCCCCGGCACCGTTGGTATCGACGGCCTCGACCTTGTTACCCGCAATCTCAATGAATTTCGCGCCATCGAACAGGAGTGCGCCGTCGGGTCCCAGGGTAAGGGCGAAACGGCGGGCCTTGGTCTTGAGTGCTTCGCACACCTCATCGATGGACTCCTTGCCTGACCACAGCTGCGCTTCCTGCAGGTTGCAGAACAGCATATCCACGCCAGCTCCCAGTGCGTCGTTGATATGGTCCTTGAAGTATTCGAGCATGGCCGGGTCGGAGAAGGTCATCGCTGTCTTGACCTGGTTTTCCTCGGCGAAGCTCTTCAGTTTCATGATGGCGGCTTTAGCTGGTGGTGAGGTGACCATGTAACCTTCGATATAAATGTATTCGGAGCGGGCGGCCGCGTCGAAGTCCAATTCTTCCAGGGAGAAGTTCACGGACACGCCGAGATAGGTGTGCATGGTGCGCTCGGCATCAGGGCTGATCATGACCACGCACCGTCCTGAGGTGCCATCTTCACGGGAACCGATGTTGGTGTCGATGTTGTGGTGGCCCAGCTCGTTGAGATAGAAATCGCCTGTATCGTCACTGGCGATCTTGCAGGCAAAGTAGGCTTCACCGCCGAACTGGCTCAGGGC
Source organism: Pseudomonadales bacterium (assembly GCA_038134565.1). Classification (GTDB taxonomy): domain Bacteria; phylum Pseudomonadota; class Gammaproteobacteria; order Pseudomonadales; family Pseudohongiellaceae; genus UBA9145. The sequence continues at coordinate 32,274 of JAYPVK010000028.1, forward strand.
GTAGAGTGTATTTCCCGCGGAGCCGCCGCCCGCCTGCTTCTTCAGGCCGTATCGATTGCGCAGCGCCGCCAGCAAGGCTTCTTGCTGATCGAACTCCACCAGGGTCATGAGCCCCTTCTCGATATTGTTCTCTGCGAAGAAGCTGTCCTCGACTTCAAATTCCTGGTCGACCAGGGCATTACCTACCCCGTAAACGTCATATCTGGCCATGTTAAGTATGTCTCTTTGTTAGCCTGGCTTGTTGCCAATTAAGGTTTAGCGATCGCTGCGAAGGCTTTTTCAGCCGCATCCAGCGTGTGATTAATTTCCGTGTCACCGTGAGCGCTGGACACGAACCCAGCTTCATAGGCTGAAGGAGCCAGGTATACCCCGTTATCCAGCATATGGTGGAAATAGTCCTGGAAATGCCCAATATTGCAGGCAGTGACCTGAGAAAACTGTGAGATATTTTCTTCATCGCTGAAGAAACAGCCGAACATGCCGCCGACCTGGTTTGTTGTGAAAGGAATACCGGCGGCCTGTGCGCGCTCCTTCAGTCCAGTCATCAGTATAGACGCCTTGTTTCCCAATGCATCGTAGAAGCCGGGTCTGGTTATCTCATCCAGCATGGCCAGTCCCGCGGCCACTGCCAGTGGACTACCGGAGAGCGTGCCGGCCTGGTAGACGGCGCCGTTGGGCGCGATGCAGTCCATGATTTCCCTACGCCCACCGAAGGCGCCGACGGGGAGTGCGCCGCCGATCACCTTCCCCAGCGTGGTGAGGTCGGGGGTTACGCCGAATTTTTCCTGCGCGCCGCCCAGCGCTACCCGGAACCCGGTCATGACTTCATCGAAGATCAGTACGGCGCCGTAGTCGGAGCAGACCTCGCGCAGGGTTTCCAGGAATCCAGGTACAGGGGGTACGCAATTCATGTTGCCAGCGACCGGCTCTACCATGACGCAGGCGACATCCTTGCCGCGTTGCTCGAAGAACTTGCGAACACCGTCGCTGTCGTTGTAATCGAGTACATGGGTGAGATCGGTATAGGCCTTCGGCACACCCAGTGAGTCGGGTTCGCCCAGGGTCAGGGCGCCTGATCCTGCTTTCACCAGCAGGCCATCCACGTGACCGTGATAACAGCCTTCGAATTTGACCACCAGGTCCCGTCGCGTGAAGCCGCGAGCCAGTCGAATGGCACTCATGGTAGCTTCTGTGCCCGAGGTCACCAGGCGAACCTGCTCCAGTGAAGGCACCAACTGGCAAATCTTGCGGGCAATTTCGATTTCGGCTTCGGTCGAAGCGCCGTAGCCGAGCCCCTGCTCCAGTTGCTTCTGCAGTGCCTCGATCACTGAGGGGTGTCGATGCCCAAGGATAAGTGGCCCGAAGGCGCCAACGTAATCAACATAGCGATTGTCGTCGCTATCAATAAGATACGCGCCTTCACTACCTTTGAAGAACAGAGGATTGCCGCCGACGCCTTTGAATGCTCGTACCGGGGAATTCACGCCACCGGGTATAAATTGAAGTGCCAGCTCGTAAAGCTTTCTTGAGTTTTCGTGATTCATTGATTCTTTGCGTGCGGTTATGAATTGTTTCGAAACAGGCTTACCAGCCTGGTGGCGTTGCTGCTGACATCGGATTCTCCCCACAGGGACTGGATTACAGCCAGCATATCTGCGCCTGCAGCTATCGCAGCTGCGCCATTTTCAGGGTTGATGCCGCCGATAGCAACTATTGGAAGTGTTAGTTTTTGTTTCGCCTCGCTCAGCAGCGTGAGTTCTGCAGGTGGCGCCTCGGGTTTTGTCGAGGAAGGGAAGAAGCGGCCAAAGGCCACATAGTCGGCGCCCGCCGCTTCAGCGGCACTCGCCTTCTCAAGGCTGGCATGGCAGGTGACGCCGATGATCGCATCATCGCCGAGCAGTTTTCTCGCGGCCCCAATATCGCCATCACGCTGGCCCAGGTGTACGCCCTGGGCGCGGGTTTCCAGGGCCAATTGGGGATCATCGTTTATCAGCAAGGGTACCCGGTAGGTAGCACACAGCCGGGCGAGTTCCGAGGCGATGCGCTGCTTGTCTTCCCGGGTGGCGGTCTTGCTGCGGTACTGCAACAGGGCGATGCCCGCCTGCAGCGCCAGCTCGACTCTCTGCAATAGCTGCTCCGCCGGTAACAGAGCATCGTCTGTGATGGCATAGATTCCGGAAAATTTCATGCGCGTTATGGTTTTTGATTCTTCCAGAAACTGCGGTCCGGGATGTGCTGGCCGAAGCCACTGCGATAGCCATGGCTCAATGCTTCCCAGGTGAACCGCTGTGCCTGTTGTATGGCTTCTCTCACGGTGAGGTGGTGGGCAAGGTTTGCCGCGATGGCTGCTGCGAGGGTACAGCCGGACCCGTGAAAGCTGGGTTCCAGTCTGGGCCAGTTAAAAACGGTTGCTTCCTGGTGCAGCGAGTACAGTTTGTTTTCCACGCCCGGTGTTTGTGCATGGGTGCCTGTCAGCAGAATGTGGTCTGCACCCAGTTCCAGAAGTTCGTTCGCACAGGCATCCACATCGTCCGAGGTGGGGGCCAACTTCTTAATCTCCTCGGTATTGGGTGTAAGCACTGTGGTCAGTGGTATCAGCAATTGTTTAAGAGCATCCAGTACGTCTTCGTCACTGAACGCATAGCCGCCGCCGGCGCTGAGCACGGGATCCAGCACCACCGGGATCGATGAGTAGTCTTTCAGAAGAGTATGGATGACTTCCATGGCTTCGATACTGCTTACCAGTCCGATCTTGAAGCACTGCACCGGCGTGTCCTCCAGTACCGCACGCGCCTGCTGCACCAGCAGTGCGGCATCGGTCGGAGACTGGCTTAACGCATTCTGCGTGTTCTGGGCGGTGAGCACGGTAATGATTGGGGCACAGTGGCAGCCCAGGCTGAACACGGTTTCGATGTCTGCCTGGATGCCGGCACCGCCGGTGGGATCCAGGCCGGAGAAACACATGACTGTTGGTTTGCTCGGATTCACAGGATGGGTTTTACAACTATCAGGATGACGATACCGATGAGGAGGAATACCGGGAGTTCATTGAACACGCGGAAAAACACGTGGGTCTTCTGGCTGCTGTCTTCCCTGAGCTTCTTCATATACCACCAGCAGTATCCGTGGTAGACAAGCAGCAAGGCCACCAGCGCCAGCTTCACGTGCATCCACCACCAAGCCATGAAATAGCCCCAGTTGCCGATGAGAAGCCAGGCACCGAAGGCGACCGTGGCGATGGCAGAAGGGGTGGTGATACCCCAGAATAGTTTGCGCTCCATGATGATGAAACGATCCTTGCTGATCTGGTCTTCACTCATGGCGTGATAGACGAAGAGGCGCGGCAGGTAGAACAGGCCGGCGAACCAGCAGACGACAAAGACGATGTGGAAGGCTTTAACCCAGAGCATGAAAATTTCGTTTATCTCGATGGCGAGCCATCGGCGGTGTGACAAGGAAAACAGAAGCTACCACAGCTCTCCATTGATGTCTTGATGCGGTCGACCTCGGGGTGAATTTGACTTAACGCATTGATTTGATAGTTGAATTCTCCGTGAATGTTGGAATTCCCGGCGTCGGCGTGTAAGATTGCGCTCCCGTTTTAGCGCTGGCGCCAGGGTCTAGGTTGCCGGCTCACACGCTGGCGAGCACGCCCGCCAATCCCAACAACCCGCAACGCGAAAAAGGAGAGAGCGATGATCAAAGTAGGCATTATCGGTGCAACGGGCTATACCGGCGTCGAACTGCTGCGCCTGCTCGCTCCTCGCCCGGATGTGGAACTCAAGGTGGTGACTTCACGGGAGCTGCAGGGCAAGGCTGTGTCCAGTCACTTTCCCAACCTGCGCGGCCACGTGGACCTGGAATTCAGCGCTCCCGATACCGATGCACTCGCGGCTTGCGACTTTGTTTTCTATGCCACGCCCCATACGGTTGCCATGAACACCGCTGCCGACTTGTTGGATAAGGGCGTGAGAGTCATCGATCTTTCGGCCGATTTTCGCATCAAGGACGTCGCCCTGTGGGAGAAGTGGTACAAGACTCCCCATACCAGTCCCCAACTGGTGGACATGGCAGTCTATGGATTGCCGGAGGTGAATCGGGAAGCGATTCGTGATGCCCGCTTGATCGCCGTGCCTGGCTGTTACCCGACCGCCGTGCAGCTGGGCCTGTTGCCATTGCTGGAGCAGGGCCTGGTAGACAGTAAGCACTTGATCGCCGATGCCAAGTCCGGGGTGAGCGGCGCCGGGCGCAAGGCCGCGGAAGACTATCTGTTGTGTGAGGCGACGGAGTCGATTAGAGCCTATGGTGTGGCGGGACATCGCCACCATCCGGAGATCTGCCAGGGCCTGGCCAATGCCGCCGGTGAAAAGGTGGGCCTGACCTTTATCCCCCACCTGACACCCATGGTGCGGGGCATTCTTGCCACACTCTACGCGCCGGTGAAATCTGGTACTTCTGTCACAATTGAACAGTTGCAATCAATTTTTGACGACCGCTATGCTAATGAACCCTTTGTTGACGTGCTTGCGCCGGGTGAACTACCCGCCACCCGCGATGTCAAAGGATCAAATAAGTGTTCAATATCAGTCACTTATTCGGCTGATACGGACACGGTAGTGGTGCTGGCCGCTGAAGACAATCTGGTCAAGGGCGCTTCCGGACAGGCTATCCAGAACCTCAATATCATGTGCGGAATCGAAGAAACCAGCGGTCTGCAGACCATAGCATTACTACCTTGATACTAGTTTCAGCCGGTTTACGGAGATCACGGATGCCTAATGTGGTGAAAGGCAGTAAGCAGGAACGCATGGTGGTGGTGCCTCATCGCCCACTGCGCCCTGTTCTGTTTACCACTGCAGTACTGTTGGGTGTATTGGTGAGCGCACTGGGTGGTTGGGCCTACGGCTACTATAAGACCATGCTGTCTCAGGCGACTATACAGGCAGACCGCGCCGAATTGATTGCCGACTTGCAGACCGCGCAGACGGAGAATGCTGATCTGAAGCGACAGATCGCGATACTGGATCGTGCCTCGGTCATGGACCAGCGCGCGACTGAGGAAGTTCAGACGACAATCCGCACCCTGCGTGAGCGGGTTGCGCAGCTTGAGGAAGATATCGTCTTCTACCGCCAGGTAGTGACGGAAGAAACCGAGGATACGGGCCTTGTCATTGGCCAGTTTGATATTTCAGCCACGGCACAGGTGGATCGCTTCCGCTACAAGCTGGTCATGCGGCAGGAAGATGCCGACGGGGATACATACCTGCAGGGACATCTTAATGTAAACATCGTCGGCCAGCAGAATAACGAGCAGGTCGTGTACGCGCTACGGGATATTTCCAGCGACGAAGATCAACTGGACATCCGCCTGCGCTTCAAGTTTTTCCAGAATATAGAAGGGGTGATGGAACTACCGGAAGGCTTCACACCAGATCGCATCCAGATTGCGGCGGCATCCACGGAGCCGGTAGAGAAGACCCTTAACCAGGATTTCAGCTGGGTTGTTGAAGGTGAATAATGCGGGATTAGCCGGAAAGCCCCAGGTGTATTAGCGCAGCAACCCACTCACGTGAAACAGGAAAAGACCATCAGGAGAATCACGGATGTTTGGCAAGAATAGCGACCCGGTCGCGACATCTTCATCCAATGCACACACGCTCGTTTCCCGCTCGACTGAAATTGTCGGTGACATTCACTTCAGCGGCGAGTTGATTATCGAAGGGCGGGTGAAAGGCAACATCTATGCCGAAGACGATTCGAAAGCCTTGATTCGAGTGGCAGATAAAGGTTCCGTGGAAGGTGAAATCTGCGTGCCGTCAGTCATTATCAATGGCCTGGTGCAGGGTGATGTGCGCTCGGCGACCCACATCGAGCTCGCCGCGAAGGCCATGGTGGTGGGTAATGTGTACTACAACCTGATCGAAATGGTCATGGGTTCCGAGGTAAACGGCAACCTGATGCATATCGGCTCCAACCAGTCTGAGGCCAAGCGCCTCGCCAGCAGCGACAAACACAAGCTGGCCTTCGACAGCAGCTCCGTAGAGCAGGACTAGCCCGCCCTGGGGCTTGCTGCAGGATCGCCAGTTTTTAGTGGTTCTGCAGGAATTGGGGTATAATACCCGACTCTTTTCCTGTGTTATTATGTAAATTCCGAACTCGGTCCCCCCATCTGTAGGGGAGAGAGTCGGCCAAAGGATTTATTCGAGAAGCCCATGTCAGTAGTACAAACCGTAGATCCAGCCGTCATGACCTTCACCGACAATGCGGCGAACAAGGTGCACAGCCTGATCACCGAGGAAGGGAACGACAAACTGAAGTTGCGCGTGTTTGTGACCGGTGGCGGCTGTTCGGGTTTCCAGTATGGTTTTGCCTTCGAGGAAGAGGTGAAGGAAGACGACACGGTGATCGAGAACAAGGGCGCTGCCCTGGTGGTGGATCCGCTGAGTTACCAATACCTGGTGGGTTCGAAGATCGATTACGTGGAGGGTCTGGAAGGATCCCGCTTCATCGTCAATAACCCGATGGCGACCACGACCTGCGGCTGCGGCGCGTCCTTCTCAATCTGGTGAGCCGGCCGCATCAGGCCTGGTAGATTCCGCCCAGGATCACCGGCGTGCGGGCACCAGTGAAGTCGCTGGTGTCGATGAGCTTTCCTGCCAGTGTCTGCTGCGCCATCCAGGCGAAGGCGGTAGCTTCTACCCAGTCCGGGTTCATGCCCAGCTTCTCGGTACTGTGTACCGAGATATCGCTGGCAAGCTTGCTGATCTCATCCATCAATCTGGCATTGTGAGCGCCACCACCACACACATAGACTTCCTGCGCCGCTGCGTAGCGCGCCAGGTCACTTACGATGGTGCTGGCGGTGAAGGTGATCAGGGTGGCCTGCACGTCTTCGGCAGAGAGGGCATTGTTTAACAGGGCCAGTCTCGCTTCTAGCCATTTGCCGTTAAACAGCTCCCGGCCGGTGCTCTTCGGAGGTGGTCGGCTAAAGTATTCCTCCGCCAACAGGAGATTCAATAACTCCAGGCTGAATTGCCCGGTTGCGGCCCATTCGCCATTGCGATCGAAATTCTGCTGCCTATTCTTTTCTATCCAGTAGTCCATGAGCACATTGCCCGGGCCGGTGTCGAAGGCCAGGCAATTCCCGGTTCGCGGCAGGGCGGTGATATTGCCGAAGCCACCGATATTTACGATCGCGCGATCGACGTCCGGCGAATGGAAGACATTGCGATGCAACAGCGGTGCCAGGGGTGCGCCCTGCCCACCGGCCGCGAGGTCACGGCCGCGCAAGTCGGCGATGGTTGTAATACCGGTGCCCTGAGCAATGGTATTGGGGTCACCGATCTGCAGTGTAAATGGATGTTCGCCTTCGGGTTCGTGCCACACGGTCTGGCCATGACTGCCGATGGCAGCGACATCCTGCGTCTTGTGTCCGGATTCGGCGAGTACTGCGTTCGCCGCGTCAGCAAACAGGACGCCGAGCTGACGACTTACCGTTCCCAGCTGCCTGAGACTGCCCGATTCACCCTTGCACAGTTCGAGCACGGAAGCTCTGAGCGAGTCTGGAATAGGGTGGGAGTGGGTGGCAAGGAGCTCTGGCATCGCCCCATTGAAGTGCACCAGCACACAATCGATGCCGTCCACACTGGTGCCGGAAATCAGCCCAATGTACAGCTGCTTGTTGCTCATGTGCTGGGGAACCTCTGATTCATGGCGTTCCGTGTCTGGAAAAGGTATTGCATTTACCCGCAGGTTAGCGCGGGCGAGGGCTGGAGCCCCTTGCAAGTTCCCTAGTCAGCGCTGGGCTGATTAATTGTGAGAAACAGTGAATTGTTCAGGTTGCTGAATTGTTGCAGTAAACCGGCAGTCTGGCTACGGAACCGGTCCATCTCGGCAGACTCGATGGATTCAGCTTTGGGCAACTTGTCATGCACAGTGCGCGGGTTCTGATGTACACCGCTCATGAGGAATTCGTAATGCAGGTGGGGGCCAGTGGCGCCGCCGGTGGCTCCCACATAGCCGATGACGTCGCCCTGTCTTACCCGCTCGCCCTTGCGTACGGCATAACGGGAAAGGTGGGCGTATTTGGTCTCGAAACCGCCGGTATGTTTGAGCACCACAAGGTTACCAAAGGAGCCGTTGTGTGCAGCCCAGGTCACACGGCCATCGCTGGTGGCGCGAACCGGCGTGCCAGTAGGTGCAGCGTAGTCGGTGCCTTTGTGGGCGCGGATAGTGTTGAGGATCGGGTGGCGGCGGTTTGGATTGAAGTTTGAGCTGATGCGGAAGACGTCCAGAGGGTTGCGCAGGAATGCCTTGCGCATGCTCTCACCCTCGGGGTTATAGAAACCCACTTCACCTTCTTCATCTATATATCGCACCGCGGTGTAGGTCGTGCCCTGATTGGTGTATTGGGTAGCGAGAATCTCACCGGTTCCGATGAACTCGCCGTCCAGATACTGCTCTTCGTAGAGAATACTGAACTGATCGCCAGCCCGGGGGTCGAGAATGAAATCGATCACACCGCCAAAGATGTTCGCCATCTCCATGATGTGTACCGCGGGGATGTTCTCTGCCTGCCCCGCCATGAACAGGCTATCGGCGATGGTGCCTACCTTGAACGACTGACGCAGTTCGGCTTCTTTGAGGATACTCTCCACGGCATAGCCGGTGTCGCTGCGGGTGAACAGATAGCCTTCCAGCGGTGACTTGAAAACCCGGAGCTGCTCCAGTTCGCCCTGCTCCGGAATCATGAAATCCAGTTGGTAGCCCGGATAGAGCCGATTTAGTACCGAGGCTTCTTCGCTGCTGTTCAGAACCCGGTACACGTCCTGGTCAGAGAGCCCTACCTTGCTAAAAATGGCGGAGAGATTATCGCCGCTTTTCACTTCCACGTTCTGCCACTGCGCGGCGGGGACGATGGTGTCGGCGATTGGCTCGCTTCTGGGCTGGCTGGGAACCACGAAATCGTCGATCTCATAGGCGAGTGCGGTGCTGGTCTCGGCTTCTGCTACCTGCACCGGTATCGCTATCTGGGTCTGAGAAGTGACAGTTGCCCCCTTCTCGTCATTCTCAGGCAAGAATAGAAGAAGAACGACTACGGCAAGCATGCCCCCTGCGAGATACAGGTGGTCCTGGGGATAGTACTTCCTGACAAAGTGCCTGATGTATTCGATTATCGCCACGACTATTTAAACAACGATTTTCTTATTTAGTTCCAGTTTCTTTTTTACCGGCTTCGGCTCCGAACGCGCGAGAATATAGCATGAGACTTTCGCTTTCCAGCAACGATAAATTTCGGCCTCAAGCTGAGAACCGGAACTCGCCAGTCGTTTTTTCACGCTGGCCTGTGCATTAGTGTAAAATCTGCGCCCGTTAACAAACGATAACTCTGGCCCTCTTGCTTGGGTCGGCAAAAATTAGAATTTTCTTAGGTTATTTGTGGGAATGGCGGCGTCGACTACCGATATTGTGGAAGACCTGGATGCCCGAGGCTTGCTTGTACAGCTCGCGGGTGGGGATGAATTGCGAGAGCATCTGAAGACAGGTTCGCGCACGGTCTACTGTGGATTCGATCCCACCGCCGAGAGCCTGCACGTGGGCAGCATGGTGCCATTATTGGTGCTAAAGCGCTTCCAGATGGCGGGCCACAAGCCCATAGCCCTGGTAGGCGGGGCCACGGGCCTCATCGGTGATCCCAGCTTCAAGGCCAGCGAGCGTAGCCTCAATTCCGAGGACATCGTTCGGGAATGGGTGGAGCGGCTGAAACCGCAGCTGAGCCAGTTCCTGGACTTCGAATGTGGCGATAATTCCGCGATTCTGGCCAACAACCTGGACTGGACCGAAAACTACAGCGTTCTGGGCTTCCTGCGGGATGTGGGCAAGCATTTCGCCGTCAACGCCATGATCCAGAAGGAATCCGTGAAGCAGCGGCTGGAGCGGGAAGGCGAGGGGATTTCCTTTACCGAATTCAGCTACATGCTGCTGCAATCCTACGATTTCGCTGAATTACACCGGCGCTACAACTGTACCCTGCAGGTGGGTGGCAGCGACCAGTGGGGCAATATCACCGGCGGTATCGATCTGACGCGGCGCCTGCACAAGGCCCAGGTATACGGGCTCACCACGCCCCTGGTCACCAAGGCCGATGGCTCCAAGTTCGGCAAGACCGAGAGTGGCACGATCTGGATTTCTCCTACCAAGACATCGCCCTATGCCTTCTACCAGTTCTGGCTGAATGTAGCGGATGCCGATGCATATAATTTCCTGCGCTACTTCACCTACCTGTCGCCGGCATAAATTACATATATACAACAAAGCGACCGTCAGGCCCAGGGTCGGCCGGAAGCCCAGGGCATTCTGGCCCGGGAAGTGACGGAACTGGTTCACGGAAAGGCGGGCCTGGATGCGGCTGTCAGGATCAGTGAGGCCCTGTTTTCCGGGGATATATCCCGACTCACCGAAGCCGATCTGCAGCAGCTGGAACTGGACGGACTGCCCTGCACAGCCCTGGAATCGGGGGCTTCAGGCATCGTGGAGGTACTGGTATCCACCGAACTGGCCCGCTCCAACAAGATGGCACGAGAATTTATTGGAAATAATGCAGTAAATGTTAACGGTCAGACGATTAATGATGTAGAATTCGCGCTCGCTCCAGCAGGGGCCCTTCACGGCAAGTATTTTATCCTGCGGCGCGGCAAGAAGATGTTTCATCTTCTTAAGATTGGTTGAGATTAGTGGTTAAAATTCAACCAATTTTTCCCGGCAAAGCCGTGGGTTTTTTGACTATTTCAAAATAGTAAAAAAAACTGCTCACAAGCGCTTGCCAAACCACTAATCGCGCGTATAATACGCGTCCTCTGTGTCGAGGGGCACGGGGGTTTTTTGGCTCTTTAAAAAGTAAATCAAGCAATAGAAGTGGGTGCTTGCTGAGGTGGTATAAGGGATCTAAGCAATTAGGTTCACAGCCTCTGGCATTTCGCTGGGGGTGGTTACGAACCACTCAAAGTAAGCAACTGCGTTAATTTATTTAATTAAGCTTATCTATAATGTTCGGCTCTTTTTCGAAAGAGTTGAGCAAGATAGTCAGCAGTAGTTTCTTAATCTTTGAGCACATTTTTAGTGGTCGTTCTCTTTGTCAGGTTTAGTTGTACTGACAGCAGTTGGAAGATGGCCACTTTTAAGATTGAACTGAAGAGTTTGATCATGGCTCAGATTGAACGCTG
>JAYPVK010000029.1:0-42354 GCA_038134565.1 Pseudomonadales bacterium
GGCCGGGGGGGTGTTGGCCGCAGTTGGTGCTGGCCCTCCTGGGGGCGGGGGCCGGGGTGGCCCCTTGGGGGGGTCAATTCACCCCTGGCCCTCCCGCTCCGGCTACTCTGACCCAGAGCGGCATCCCGGCCGGGGCCCAGTGTCCAGGGTCGACTTAAATCGGTATTCATTTCGCTGGAAATTTCCACTTATAAAGAGCGATGGTATAGACTTGCGGTGGAAACAAATTTCATTTCAGTTTGGGAGAACAGCGTGGCAAGTCGTGGTGTAAACAAGGTAATTCTCGTTGGTAATCTGGGTAATGACCCGGAAGTCAGGTATATGCCCAATGGTAATGCCGTGGCGAATGTTTCGCTGGCTACCAGTGAGACCTGGAAGGACAAGAATACCGGCGAGCAGCAGGAAAAGACGGAATGGCACCGCGTTGTTTTCTTTAATCGACTGGCTGAGATCGTCGAGCAGTATGTGAAGAAGGGCTCGAAGCTCTATATCGAAGGGCGGCTGCAGACCCGTTCCTGGGAACAGGATGGGGTGAAGCGCTATACCACGGAGATTGTCGCCAATGAGATGCAGATGCTGGATTCCCGTGGTGGGGCTGGCGCGGACTTTGGTGATCGGGCTCCGTCACAGCCTACTTCCCAACAGGGTGGTGGGGGTGGCCAGCAGGCGGCGAGTGCGCCTCCCCAGAATTTTGACAACTTCGACGATGACATCCCATTCTAGAGAGCATCTCTGCCGGTCAGCAGCGTAACGGAGCTGCTGCGGGCACTACTGCCTTCGTTAAAAAGCCCTCAGCAATGCTCACGTACTGAGAAGTACGCTCCGCTTGTTAAGGGCTTCTCGCCTCGTCATTAGCACCCTCGCGACGCTCCTCAGCATCGCTCCCTTCAATTAGTGCCCCGCAATTTGCTTCTTCCTGGTTCTTATTTTTCTCTCAATATGGCGCCGCTCTTGACTTGGGACTGCGTTTGCCTGAAGTTTAGGGGTCTTGTTTGCTAGGTTACTGATTTAAAGGCGGAAACCAGATTGCGGTTGTTTATTGCGGGGGCGCGTAGTCCTACGGGTAAGGATCTGATTGAGATTTTGCGGAAGCGCAAGATTCGCTTTCTTGCGCCGCCGGAAAAGTACTTCGATCCGGATAATGGCGTGGAAATCGCCAAGATGGTGACGGACTACGAGCCGACCCAGTTGATCAATCTGTCGGATTTTATTTCGGGCAACCACAGTGCCCTGCGACGGGCGGAGACCACGGCGGATCGTTGTTACCGGATCAATGCCGGTTTGCCGACGACTCTGTCGGAGATTGCCGATCACCTGAATATCCCCATTATTCATCTCTCCAACGCCTATGTGTTCGATGGGGAGAAGCGCCTCGGTTACAACGAGAATGACACGCCCAACCCCCAGGGAGTGTATGGTCTGTCATCCCTGGCCGGGGAGCAGGCCATTCGGCAGCACAACGCACACATGATCCTGCGTCCGGGCTGGTTGTTTGGTAAATGGAAGCGGGGTCTGATCAAGTCATGGATACGGGCGGCCAAGCGCAACGATGGTGCGGTTGAGGTGACCAGGCGGCGCTTCAGCCCTACCTATACCGGGGATATGGCGGCCGCGATTGTCGCTGTGTGCCAGCAGATCGATTGCGATGCCAATGTCTGGGGTACTTACCACTATTGTGGTCTGGAATCGCGTGAAGAGGCGGAGTTCGCGGAGCTCACCCTCAAATGCGCCGCCAACTATGATGAGGACATCTACCAGTTGCTGGACAGCATGAAGTTCGTGCAACGGGAATCCCGGCCTCCGGAGATTCGGAATTCGACGCTCTCGAGCAAGAAGATATTCGACACCTTTGGGATTAAGCAGAAATCCTGGCGTGGCCATCTGCAGGAAGTGGTCAAGCGCCTGTACGGGGACAGGCCGCGGGCAGATAAAACCGGGGATGTCGGCGAGGAAGGTCGCGGCCCGGAAGACAGGGCCACCAGTGATGCCGCCTGATGACCGGACCAGTCTGAGATGAACCGTCGCCCCCTGACTCCCATGGCGGAAGCCATTGCCGCTGTCCTGGAATCCATTCCTACTGTGTCCGAGGTGGAGATGCTGGCGCTGGAACAGGCCAATGGTCGGGTGCTGGCCACCGGTTGTGTCTCCCCGCTTAACGTGCCTCCCACCAGTAACAGTGCGATGGACGGCTATGCCGTGCGCGCTGCCGATGTTCAGCGGGTGCCGGTCAGTCTTGCGGTTTCACAGCGCATAGTGGCTGGCAGCGTGGGTTCCCCGCTGGAGGCAGGCACCGCGGTCAGGATTTTTACCGGTGCGCCATTGCCTGCGGGGGCCGATGCGGTGGTGATGCAGGAGAATGCTGCGCTGGATGGCGAGCAGGTGAGCATATTGCAGGCTGTCGGGGCGGGAGAGAACACCCGGGCGGCTGGTGAGGACATCGAACATGGGCAGGACCTGTTCCTCGCGGGCCACAGGCTCATGGCGCAGGACATCGGGGTGCTGGCCTCCGTGGGCATCGCCGAGTTGGCTGTGGTTAGAAAACTGCGGGTCGCACTCTTCACCACGGGTGATGAATTAGTGGCACCTGGCACTGAATTGGGGGCAGGTCAGATTTACAATTCCAATCACCATGCCCTGTCTGCGCTGTTGCAGAACATCCAGGCCGAAGTGATCACGCATGCCATTGTCGGTGACGACTTTGTCGGTACACAGTCTGCACTGCAATCCGCCGCAGCCAATGCCGATGTAATTATCAGTACCGGCGGTGTATCGGTAGGGGAAGAGGATCACGTCAAGGCGGCAATCGAGAGCATCGGCCATCTCGACCTGTGGAAACTCGCCATCAAACCAGGCAAACCCTTTGCCAGCGGCAAGGTGGGCGACGTACAGTTCTTTGGGCTACCCGGTAACCCGGTGTCAGCCTTCGTCACCTTCCTCTTGCTGGTGAAGCCGGCCTTGCTCACCATGCAGGGCTGTACCGAGGTATTTCCCCAGTCCTTGCCGATTCCCGCAGGCTTCGATGCCGATGAATCCGGAGAGCGTCAGGAATACATTCGGGTGCGCCTGCGCAAGGATGAGCGGGGTATGCCCTGGCTCTATCCTTACGACAATCAGAGTTCAGGGGCCGGTGCTTCCTTGAGCCACGCCGACGGACTTGCCATAATTCCCCCTCATACTGCGGTTAATCGTGGTGATTCCCTTGAGTTCCTGATGTTTTCGGCGCTCATTAACTAGGCTTCTTGCCCCGGCACCCATGCGACGACTGTCAATCATAGCTCCCGTATTACTGGTCGCCTGCGCCAGCGAGCAACCGGTATCCGAACCGGCCCCCGCCACGGAGACTGGCATCCAGATTCGTACGCTTTCCACTGCGCAGGTGTATTCGCCTTCCGGTTCCTCAATTACCCAGCGGGAACTGGCCGACCTGCTGTTTGCAGCCTTGCAGGCGCTGGATGCAGACCGCCTGCTCTCCCCGGTGGATGACAATGCGCATTCCCGCTTCATGAGTGCCCTGGCCTACGATCCGGACAATGAGATCGCCTTGCAGGGTCTGGAAGACATCGTCCTTCGCTATATTGAACTGGCAGAGGAAGCGACTCGCCAGGGACTGTTCGATGAGGCGGAGACTCTGTTGGGAAGGGCCCGCTACGTTAACGAGGACCACCCCCGCATCGCCGCGGCTGCAGAGCTGCTGCACACGGAAAAGGACTCCGGCGATCTGTTCTTCAATTTTGACGCGCGGGAACTGGTGGGTCGCAGTGAAACGGCCCAGTCGCAGTTGGCATCCATCGCCGAGCAGGCGCGGGAACACAATGCCTTCTTCCTTATCACGGCTCCCAACGATGAGCTGGCGCGCTGGATGTTCAGTGTGATGCGTGAGGCGGTCGATGGCTATCGATTGCGGGGCAATATCGAGCTGGCCAACAGGGGCAGTGTGCGTCTTCGTCTGCCCGAGCAGGAGTGTTGATGTCCATCTTCGGCAAGAAAGATGAGGCTGATCCCGAATCTTCTGATGCCGCCGGGGTGGAAGATTACGACGGTTCTCTGTGGCGTCGTGTGATACTCACGGCGCTGGGTATAGTACTGATCTTCATTCTTGTCATTGGGCTTTATTGGAGCGCCGAACCCGAAGCGTTCGATGTGCGGGTCAATGCCACAGAAAAACTCTCGGCATCTGGCCACGGCTATGTGGTGGGAAGTGCCACGACCGCTGCGCTGATTCGAGTGGCGGAAACCCTGCTGGAAAAACCGGGCGGTTATCTCACAAACGATGTACTACCACCTGGAGTCTACCTGGACAATATTCCCAACTGGGAGTTCGGTGCGCTGGTACAACTGCGTGATCTGTCCAGGGCGTTCCGGGAAAGCTTTAGCCGGTCCCAATCCCAATCTACCGAGGATCCGGATCTGATCATTGCCGAGCCGAATTTCCATTTCAATAACGACAGCTGGTTGTTCCCGCCCACGGAGTCAGAGTACCGCGAAGCGATCAGTCGAGTAGATTCCTATCTGCTTCGAATTGCCGATCCGCAGAACTCCGACGCCCAGTTCTTTGCCCGGGCCGACAACCTGGCGGCATGGCTGGTGAATGTCGAGTCGCGACTCGGTAGCCTGTCCCAGCGACTTAGCGCCAGTGTCGGTCAACAGCGCATCAATACCGATACGGCAGGGAGCGGCGGTGCTGCCCAGTCCACGCCGGTTGCATCCGAGATGGCGATGCGCACCCCCTGGCTACAGATCGATGATGTGTTTTATGAGGCACGTGGCGCTACCTGGGCATTGATGCATTTTCTGCGCGCCGTGGAAATTGATTTCGACCAGGTGCTGGAGGACAAGAACGCAACGGCGAGCCTGCGCCAGATCATTCGCGAGCTGGAGGCAAGCCAGCGCACCGTTTTCTTCCCCATAATTCTTAATGGTTCCGGCTTTGGGATATTTGCCAACCATTCGCTCACCATGGCCAACTATGTTTCCCGGGCGAATGCCGCCATCATTGATCTCAGGAACCTGCTTGCCCAGGGCTAAAGCCTGAGTGCTTTTTCTCCAGCAGGCGACTGAACTGTTGTTCAGTATCTGTGGTCTAATTTGCCGATGATCATTGCATTTTTCAGGACATCCTCGCGATTTCTGGTTTTCGGACTGGGTCTGTTGCTGGGCATACAGGTGCCCGCCTTCGTGGATCAGTACCGGCTGCGGGTGGATGCACACTACCGTGAGGTCAGTGCCAATATCGCAGGATTCCAGCACACCGCCGATGCCATGTTCGGCGGCGATCTCAATGCCCTGGTGAGCTACTACCGGGAGAGTAGTGACCGGGTTTTTCAGAGCGATGCGGCGAGCCTGCAGGCTATCGTGGATCGCTACCAGCGTTTCCGCACCGAACAACAAATCATGCAGGGGAGCCTGACAGAGGCGGCCTGGCACGTGTTGGTGGCAGCCGATGCAGAGCTGCTCGATGAAACCCGGGCGCAGTACACCTATACCGTTCCGCTGGACGCGCTTGCCTTACAATGGGGGGCAGCCATTGCTATGTTGGTGCTGCTGTTGAGTGAGGCCTGTGTATTCGGCTGTGTAAAATGCGTTCACCTGGCAGGTCGGCGCAAGCGTTCGCGGCACGAGTTGTTATGATGCTATTTTATAGATTGGGTCCATCAATGGAGGTGTCAGGTGTCTCTGGCCCTCTTTTCAGGCCTCGCAGATTCGCTCAGTCGCCGGCTAAGATTCAGTATCCCCGAGGGCAAATTCAGGCAGTAAAGCCGACATAGCCGATGTATCCCGCATAGGCGGCTATCAGAAACACACCTTCCCGGCGACTCAGGGTGAGATCGCTTTTCGCAAGGGGAAGAAGCAGCAAGGTAAACACGATCATCACCACGTAGTCACTGATGAAATAGGGGCTGCTGGTGATGGGGCTGATTACGGCTGTGATTCCCAGAACACTCAATATGTTAAACAGGTTTGAACCGATGACGTTGCCCACGGCGATGTCGGTCTTGCCGCGTACCGCGGCGAGTGTCGATGTGGCGAGTTCAGGAACGCTGGTACCGACGGCCACCAGGGTTAGCCCGATCACGGCCTCACTGACCCCCAGCAGGCGGGCGAGTTCCACGGCATTGTCCACGAAGAAGTCGCTGCCGAACACCAACAGGGCCAGTCCCGCCGCGATCATGATGAGGTGAACATACAGCCTGCTCGTGGATTCCCTAGGAACCACAGGCTGCAGTGCCAGGTCGCCCACTTCCGGCACATCTTCTTTTTGCCCCTGCCAGTAACTGAAGGCCAGATAGGCGATCAATCCACCAATCAGCAGGACCCCGTCGATTACCCCGATACGCGCATCCCAGAGCATGACGCCGAGGGCGATGCTGACCGCGATGAGGAAGGGAATTTCCTCTTTGATGAGGCCAATCTCGACCTTGAGGGGGCAAAGAATAGCGGAAATACCGAGAATCAGTCCGATATTGGCGATGTTGGAGCCGATGACATTGCCCAGCGCCAATTCGGAATGATCGCCAAGGGCAGAGAGGATGCTGACCGCCAGTTCGGGGGCACTGGTGCCGAAGGCGACGATGGTGAGTCCGATGACGAGCGGGGATATTCCCAGCCGCAGGGCGAGGCGACTGCTTCCGCCAACCAGCAGTTCGGCGCCAAGCCCCAGAACAAGCAGGCCGACGGCCATTAACAGGATAGATATCAGCATGAATTGTGTATTACGTGGTGTCTGTCAGGGCGTCTGCCAGAGCTCAGTTCGGCAGTTTGCACGCCCGATTCCCAGCCTACACTCTACATTTTGACAATCATTTTGCCAAAGTTTTCGCCGCTGAACAGGGCGAGGAAGGCATCCACGGCGTTTTCCAGCCCTTCCACCACAGTTTCCCGGCTTTGCACCTTGCCTTCCTTGATCCAGCTCGTCATGTCCCGAAGAAAATCCGCGTGCATGTCACGATGATCCCAAACAATGAAGCCATTGATGCGTATCTTCTTGCCGACAATCAGCATCAGGTTGTTCGGACCCGGTTGCGGGGTGTTATAGCCGCCGATCATGCCGCAGGCGGCAATGCGGCCGAAGGGATTCATGCAGTGCAGTGCGGCCTGCAGGTGTTCGCCCCCGACGTTTTCGAAATATACATCGACGCCAGCGGGCGCCGCCGCTTCCAGCGCGGCACTGAGGTCGCCGCAGGTCTTGTAGTTGATCACAGCATCGACGCCGCATTCCTCTTGCAGCCACCTGGCCTTCGCATCGCTGCCGACACTGCCCACCACACGGCAGCCTTTGAGTTTGGCAATCTGGCACACATTGGCACCTACCGCGCCGGATGCGGCGGAGACGAATACCGTTTCGCCCGGCTTCGGTTCGCCGAAGCGCAGTAAGCCGACATAGGCTGTCATGCCGGGCATGCCCAGGGTGCCCAGGTAGAGTGAAAGCCGATCCCTGTCGAAGGGCTTAAGTTTTTGCAGCTGCTCTGCGGCGGCAACAAAGCTGTCCTGCCAGGCGGCCTGATTGAGGACGATGTCCCCGGCTTGCAGGGAATCGTCGGTACTCTCCAGTACCTCACCAATGGCGCCCCCGTACATGGGTTTATTCAGTTCATAGGGTGCCGCGTAGACTCCCTGCGCACGCATACGACCTCGCATGTAGGGGTCAACGGACATGTAGAGATTCTTTACCAGGGCTTCGCCGGCTTTTAGTTCGGGAAGTTCGACTTCAACCAGGGCGAAGTCGCTGTGTTCAGGCATGGCTTGAGGTCGATTGACCAGATGAAACTGACGGGCGGTACGATTGCTCATTGCTTATCCGGGTGTGGCAGTCTGTGGCTTGGGTGGGAGCCGGCGCTGGTAGATCACTATAGCGGCCAGGATGGCGCCGCCCAACAGATGCAGGTAGATCGGGAAGGGTGTCCACATCAGCAGCGCGGCACTGAGTAATAATAGTCCCGCGATAAGCGGATTGATGGTTCTTTCTAGATGCCATTGCAGGAGACCGGCCATGGCGTAGAGGCCCATGCAGGACCAGATAAAGACTTCAATGCGATCCGGCCAGGTACCATAGATAAGCGGGGAGTAGGCGAACAGCAGTGGTACCAGGTACAGCCCCTTGGCGACCTTCCAACTGGTGAGTCCCGTGCGCATAGGGTGTGTACCCGCGATCCCGGCTGCCGCGAAAGAGGCCAGACATACCGGTGGTGTCACATTGCTGTCCTGGGACAGCCAGAAGATGACCAGGTGTGCGCTCAATAGCATGCCGGTACGCAGTGCCGGGTCTAACATTTCCTGGCGAATCAGTTGCTTCATGGCCAGCGGCATTTCCTGCAGGGCCTGGGCGGTACTGCCTTCAAACAGGCCCAGTGCGGCGGACACGTTTTGCGGCAGGGTACCGCTCTCAATGGCGACCTGGATACTGGTCAGGAGAGCAGACTGGCTGATGAGGTCGAAGATGAGCGGGGCCGAGAGCGTCGCCAGTACGATATAGGACGCCGTGACGGGCAGTCCCATGCCCAGAACCAGGGAGGCCAGCGCCACCAGCACGAGCGTGATCAACAGGGATCCCTGTGCCCACTCGACGATCATCAAGGAAAATGCATTACCAACGCCTGTTGTGGTGACCACGTTGATGATGATGCCCACAGCTACCAGCAGCAACGCCGTGGATACCATGGTGCGGACCCCATCGATGACCGCGTCGAAGATGTCCGCGGGCTTCATCGGGGTGCTGGATATCCAGGAAGCGGCAATCACGCTGATGATGGCGAAGGCGGCCGAAGTGGTCGGTGTACGGCCGGCGATGAGGAAACCGATCAACACCGCCATGGGAATAATGAAATGCCAGCCTTCCTTCAGCACGGCAGAGACTTTCTCGCTGTCTTCAGCAGTAGTGGGTGTCAGGCCAAGGCGCATGGCCTCGATGCGCACGAAGTAGGACACCGTGAGGAAATACAGAATCGCCGGCAGGGTCGATGCGGCAATAATGGTGAGATAGGAAATCTGGGTGTAACTGGCCAGCACGAAAGCACCGGCGCCCATGACCGGCGGCATCAGGGCGCCGCCGGTGGATGCTGCCGCCACCACCCCGGCGGAGAAGCGAGGCTGAAAGCCGGATCGCTGCATCATGGGGATAGTAATCACGCCCGTGGATACGGTATTTGCTACCGCCGAGCCCGACACCGAGCCCATGAGGCCGCAGCCCACGACAGCCACCAGCCCCGCGCCACCGGTGAGGCGGCCCGCCAGGCACTGGGCCAGACGCACGATGAAATCCCCGGCTCCCGACTTCAGCAGGAAGGACCCGAAGATGATGAACATAAACACGAAGCTGGCGGAGATATTAGCCGTCAGTCCAAACATGCCCTCGCTGGTGAAGAAGCTTCGATACAGTACCGTTTCCAGGCTGAGTCCGGGGAAGGCAAATACGCCCCCGATGTAGCGTCCGAGGAACAGGATGTAGGAGAGGCTGACCAGAATCAGGATCGGCATGAACCAGCCGGTGGTGCGTCGAGTGAATTCGATGGCCAGGCCTATGGCAATGATGGAGAACACATAATCGCTGAGGATGTATTCCGTTTCCCGTGCATAGAGTGCGTTTTCAAACAGGATCAGGTAGGTGGAGGTGGCGATGGCGGTTACGGCCAGGGCGACATTGATCCAGTAGTGCACGGATGTCTTCGCGTACTCATGGGTTTCATTCTGAATGAAGGCGCAGATCGCGCAGAAGCCGCCAAAATGGATTGCCGATAACCACAGCTCCGAGATGCTGGCGAACACATTGCAGTATATGTGGAACAGGGCGAAGAAAAAGGCGGCCCATTTAAGAACAGGAGACTTCATCAGGGGCCAACTGCATCCGTCATATTAATGTTCTCATCAGTCCCGGCAGTGCTGGGCTCCTCTAGGATCAGGCGATCCGGGATTGGTGTGCCCACCTCGCGGTAGTAGCGCAGTGCGCCCGGATGCAGCGGTGCACCCAGCCCAGCCACGGCGATCTCGGGGCGCATGTCTTTTGTTGCGCCATGGATTTCCTGCAGGGTGGCCAGGTTTTCCCATATAACTTTTGTGATCTGGTAAACCACTTCTTCCGGAATGTCGATGCGTGTGACCAGTACATTCGGTGAGGCGATGGTACGAATGTGTTCATTCTGGTTCGGATACGTGCCTGGTGGAAAATCATACCAGTCCCACAGCGGGTAGCGGGAGTTGAGCCTGTCCAACTGCTCCTGGGTCCAGTTCAGGATGGTCATGTCTTCTCCCACCAGTGCATAGGCCTGGGTGATGGCGCTCACCGGTGCCCCAGCCGGTATATTCATGCCAACGATATTGCCGTCCTGGATCGCGCTGGAGGTGGGCCCGTAGCCCATATAGGCAAGGGAAAATTTCTCCTCGTAGTTGATACCCAGTGTTTCCAGGATGAAACGCCCCGTCTGTTCGGCGCCTGAATTCCGGGCTCCCAGAACATAGCGATCACCGTCCAGGTTCTCGAGGTCCATCATGTCACCATTGGTGGTGAGCTCGCGCAGCAAGACAAAATGTTCGACGTTCTTCCACAGGGCGCCGACGCTGCGCATCTGGGTCTGCGGGCTGCTGACAGGGCCTTCACCGGTCCATGACCAGGCGCCAAACG
This sequence comes from Pseudomonadales bacterium, assembly GCA_038134565.1. Classification (GTDB taxonomy): domain Bacteria; phylum Pseudomonadota; class Gammaproteobacteria; order Pseudomonadales; family Pseudohongiellaceae; genus UBA9145. Next base: position 10,613 of record JAYPVK010000029.1, read on the forward strand.
GTCCCTGCAGGATGGCGAACTGCACCTGGTTATCCCTGAGCAGTTTGACGTTCTCCAGCGAGCCTGCGGAACTGATTGCCGTGAGAGAGATGCCATGGGATTCGGCCAACTGGGCGTGGGCGATGGTGGCGATGGCCACGCCTACCGGGTAAAAGGTGCCGCCTGTGGTAGCGGTGGTCAGCACGTAGGGACGCGTGCGATTGAGTTCGTCGCTGCAGGCATTGAGCAGGCAGGCCAGCACTAGCAGGAAGAGGGTAAGGCGTCCTGACCTTGGAGAACTGCGGAAATTAATCACTACAGGGGCAACCGCATTATTGTTATTGGGTTCGAGGTTCGCTTGGCGTATGCAGCATTGCTGCATCCGGGCTGACAACAGCTCAGGATGAAATCACAAAATTCTCTAAACCTCAATTGGGCTCAGGGCTCCGGGTCCTTCTTGCGATCCGCCCCCAGGGTGTCGCGGACCGTGCCGGACAGCGGCTTCTCGCTGTCCATGGCGTTGATCAGGGCGAAGCTGCCGGTGAACACGAAGGTGCCCATGGTGACGCCAAATATGATGGCGATTCGCAGGAACATATGTATTTCGATGCCGGTATAGTAATTGCCTATCTCGGCGATGCCATTGACCAGAACGAAGGCGATACCAAAGCTGGTCCAGACTGCTTTTCTCATGCGCGCTCTCTGTGGTTCTCCACGTTGTTTGGTCTTTCGGTTTGTAAGGTCTTCCGGCGCAGGATGGGGCTGGTTTCTGACTGAACAGGGCCTCGTCAGTGAATCGGAAGCGGCGGCAATGGCATCTGCGCCAGGCGCCGGGTTCAGCCAACCGTGATCACTCTGGGGGAAGGTCAGTTCGAGAGTAGCAACAATCCCCTGATCTGGCTAGCGTCGTGCCCGGTGAAGATGAAGACGTCATCGTAATCGTCATCATTGAGCCTGGCGGACACCAGGTCACCCAGGCCACTCTCTTCGCCCAACTGCACGCGGCTGTCCGGCTCGCGTCCGGTGATGGCTTGCTTCCAGTCGGCATCGGCGCGAGCGACATCGTTGATGATGTCACCAATATCGATGGTGTATTCGTCGCGCTGCCGGGTGTAGCCGAGGCCGCCCAGAAATTCGGTTTCCTGATTTTCGGGTTCGATTCGGTCCAGAAACACCTGTACCTGGTCATTCACCATCAGTAACAATTCCTGCCGGTCCAGCTGCCCGTTTAGGTGGGCAGCCAGGGAGGGCTGCGGCGGGGAGTTTTCCAGTTCCCGGGCCTGGCTGGACAGGTCCTGGTAGGCATTGGTCAGGCGCATGACCGAAGGGAAGCGCAGATTGATGCTCACCTTGCGACTGGGTCTGCGGGCAAACCGTTCTCCGTCGTTTGGGTAAATGAAGGCTTCCACGGCAACGCTGCCGGACAAGGCCAGCCAGACGAAGATATCGCCGACCGAAATGGGTTCAACCCGCCACAACCACAGGTCTTTCAAACCATCCTCGTTTTCGTCGTAGAGGAAGGTGCTCAGCACATTACCACCTGAGCGGAGTACTTGCTGGGGCTGGGTGAGATCCATGCCATCGGGCAGGCCGCGAAACAGGGAAACCTTGCCGGCTTCCCGCAGCAGCAGGTCTTCGATGCCATCGTTGTTGACGTCGTCGAGAATCTCTTCGTGGGTGAGGGCAAGAATGCCGGTGAGATTGCTGAAGTCCAGGTTGTCGATGTCGAGCTCACCCAGCTGTTCCTCAATGGCCAGGATGTCCAGCGCATAACTGGGTGAGGAGGGGAAGTAATTCTCGCCAGCGGGGTCCGCGAGGAACACCGCCAGCACCTCCTCGGTGCGGGAGACCAGGTCGTCGGCACCATCGCCATTGAGGTCCCGCAGTTCGAGTACGGGTATGCGTACCGCCTGGCCAGCCGAACGATTGAAGCGGTTGATATCCAGTTGTGTGCGCAGCCGCATATTGGAGCGAATCGTCAACGGTGCCTGGAACTGCCCGGCGCCATCGTTAATCAGGATGTTGATGATGCCCGCGCCGGGAATAACCAGGTCAGCATGACTGTCGGCATTGATGTCACGCGAGAAATGCAGTCGATTGACGCCCTTGCTGATGAAACCCGGCAGATTGCTGGCAATGCGCTCTTCCTGCAGTTCCCCATGGCCCGACAGTGTCCAGGCCCTGGCCTCGGCGCCATTGTGCAGGGTAACGATAGCCGCATTGTTGTCGCGGCTGTGTCCGTAGGCGACATCCCAACCGATGGCCTCGTCTGTAAAGGCGAGCGTGGTAAACCCGGAGTCGAAATCGAAGCCATTGGCATCCTGTAGATAGATGCGCAGGCTCTGGTCGACTACCGTGATCAGTTCCTTCAGTCCGTCGGCGTTGATGTCAGCGACCACCAGTTGCTCGGCATTACCGGGAAGCAGGAATGATTGCTGGCGGTAATCCAGGTCGGCGCGGACAACGGATGAGAGGGAGCAGGCAATGAGCAGGGTCAGCACTCTGTTCATGGCAGGGCCACCAGGAAAGTGGTGCTGGTGCCATGTCTCAGCATCAGGTCCGGTACCTGATCGTCGTTGAGTGACATGACCTCAAATTCGAAGACAGTGCGGGGTGACACGTATTCCCAGAATGGTTCGTTGGCAATCTGCAGATCATCGGAGATGCGCCTGGCGGCGAGGGTGCCGTTCGCGGTGACATAGAGTGCGTCCCGTGTGCCGTCGCCATCCACATCATAGCGCAGGGACATCTGCTCGGAGAGGCCCCGTACATTGTCGGCGGAAAAGCTTTCCTCGAGTCGGGAGTCGGGACGCCGGTTATAGACCTGTCCGGCTTCAGCCTGGTCACTGCCGAAGAGCAGCTGCACACGGTTGATACTGGCGTTACGAATCGCCTCCACCACCGGGATCGTGTAGTAACTGGCACTCAACAGGGGCGAGCCGGTCTTGTCTGTGAGCGCATTCAACTGCAGGTCGTAACCGGAAAAGCGCAGAAGCTGGCTGGGGTTCTGGAAATCGAAACCCTCGCCGGTGTTCAAGTACAGGCGCACGGTCCAGTCACTGCCATTGCCACTTTGCTGCAGGATATCGTCCCGGCCATCGCCATTGAGGTCCACCAGTTCCAGTTGTCCGCGGGAATCCAGGTCACCTGTCCAGTCAGCCGACTCTGCGAACAGGGATTCCTGTCCCTGGTAGTGGATATTGACCCGGCCCAGACCCTGATCTCCGGCATTGAGGTATACCAGATCCGGGAGCTCATCATCATTCATCGATGCCAGTACGGCAGTCGGCATCCATTGTTCAGCGCGGAGCAGGGACCTGGATGTGGTGTCTGCCTGATCCCATTCTTCTACGAAGCCCTGAAAAGGGCCCGGCGCCTCTAGGTTAAGTTCGATCACCACGCCGCGTTCGGCATTGATGCCCAGGGTGGCGTCGAGATCGGAGTTGTTGCGGGCGCGTTCGAGGGGGGTGATTGCGTCATTGAGGGTGCGAATCTCCGATGCCAGCACGAATTTTTCGTTCCCTTGTCCGAGAAACAGGCCGTAGCGATCATCGCCGGCCAATAACAGGTCGATATGCCCATCCCCGTTGATGTCGGTGGGGATGTTGGTGAATCGTACCCGCTCCAGATCGGGTATGGCGGCGATGAGTTGCCATTGCGCCAAGAGTTTCAGATTGCCCGGATAACCTTCGATAGTCGAAGACAGGCTGAACACGCCATTGTTGGCAAACAGGATGAGTTCTGTACCTGGGGTTGGTCGCAGATCGGCGAAGCCGATGGCAATGATCTCTGTCTTTACCTCGATACGCTGCGGATTGGAGGAGAAGGTGCCATCGTCCTGTTGATGATAGATGTGCAGTTCGCGACCGAGAGCCGCATCGTAGGCAGAGCTGATGATATCCTTGCGACCATCGCCATTCATGTCCTCCAGCACGATGGGGGCCCAGTTTTCGTCGCGCCGCAGTTCGAAGCTGGCGTAATTGCCCTGACCGAACGCGGCCATGCTGGTCGCCGTGCACATGCAAGCCAGCAGCAGATGTACCTTCATTTTCTCAGGGCTGGTTCGCATTAGCGCTGTAGCTCCTGGCTGTTTTCCTCAACCAGCTCTCCATAGTCACTGCTTACATTGATCAGGCCGAGGATGCTGTGGGAACGTTCCCCTGCAACCCGGGAATAGCTGTAGAGCGAGAACAGCCAGAGATCCAGCAAGGTTACACTGCGGCTTTCCGGGCCGAGACTGGATTCGAAACGAAACAGGGGCCCCAGGCTAATACGGCTGATGCGCCGTCCCGGATCCCACAGATTAAACCGAATATCGTCGATCGTTCCATCGCGATAGCGGGTAAATACCACCTCGCTGCCCAACTCATGATCGGTAGTGAGTCGGCTCACCAGGTCCTGGGCCGAATTCAGGTAGCGACCATCCAGGGCGAGAATCAGATCGCCCCGTGCCAGGCCAGCCGCGGGCAGGGGGCTCTGCGCGAACAGGGCCTCTATGCGTGCAGCCACCAGGTTTCCCTCGCCCTCTACGTTTACGAGCTGTGATTGATAACCAGCCCGGGTCGCCAAGGGGTCGATGCGGTAGAGTTCAGCGGGCGGTGTGGCACTGTTCAACAGGCGGGGCGTTACGCTGGCTTCGAAAACCGTGGTGTTGCGTTGCACGAGAAAGCGTTGGGTCGCCGTGTCCGGCGATTGCTGCAGGCTGAGAAAGGCATCGGGATTGTTGGTGGGGGTGCCATTTACCTCGAGGATAATATCGCCGACCGCGATACCCGCCGCGGCCGCCGGACCATCATTGATCACCTCGCGCACCCTGACTCCGGGTAGCACTTCGACATTAAACAGTGAATCGGATTCATTGCTCGCAACTTCGATGCCGAAGCTGATGCCTGTGTCCCGGGCCCTGGTAGCCACCAGGCTGACCGATTCGGCGGACAGTGTGACGGCGGGAGTCAGCACTGCCGGCTCGTAACTCACACAAGCCTGCAGCAGAGCTAGTGCGGGGATCAACTTCAGGCATTTGCCGCAGGGTTCAAACATGGATGTTCGTGACGTAGTGGTTAGCAGTTAGTGGTTAACAGGGAGTGATTAACAAAAAGCAACCTACAGGCTGCGTCGATTTACTATGACCAGACTCGCCGCAATAAACAAGACCGTAGCGGGAACAGGTACCCAGGTATTCAATTGCAGTAGCCGGTCATCGATAAGCACGTCAGAGTAACCCCGTACCAGGCGGCTCACTTCCTGCAGGTAGGATTGATCGATCAGGGAAGGCTGGTAGCTCACATAGAGGTAGTTAGCCACCGTGCCCAGCATGCTCTTGAGGATGTCCAGCGCTAGGGTGAGGCCCAGTGCCGAGACCACCGCCTGGGTGGACGTGGTGGCACTGACAGACACCAGCAGGCCGAAGGCGATGGCAGCCGGCAGCGGGGTCAGCGCCAGCCGCAATCCAAGACGGATCTCCTCCCTGATCTCTGCCTCGCCGATGAGTTCGAAGCCATCTTCGACCACGGCACCGAATTCCCAGAACTGCGCGCTGAGTAGATAACTGCCGATGACCAGCACAAGCACGGAACTCAGTGCCAGCAGGTGCAGGTAGGTCAGTTTTGCCAGCACGATGGCCGGGCGGCTGCTGCGCCTTATGACCAGGTGACGAATCGCACCGGTATCCCGGTCTGCGCTAAAGCTGTAGGCGGCCTGGGCGATCAGCAAGAGGCCCAGGACGGTCAGGCCGGTGGTGAGGCCATCCACGAAATAGCCCCAGGCGTTGCTGGCCAACTGCGCGTCGAAGCCATTGCCGCCGAGCAGGCTGTCCCTGGCAGATTCACCGGCCTCGCCCAGTCTGGTGAACAGGTATTGCAGGAGCACGAGGCTGATGGGTAGCAGCACAACCAGTCGTGCTCCTAGGGTGTGGCGAGCCACGAAGAGTTCGGAACGCAGGGCAGCGAGGAATCCGTGCATGCTCAGCGCGCTCCCGTGATCTTGCGGAACAGGGTTTCGAGGCTGGCCTTCTCCCGAATCAGTTCGGCTACAGCGATACTGTGATTGACCAGTCGGGTATTGAGTTCCGCAGAATCCATGGACCGGCATTCCAGACTCAGGTAGCCATCCTCTTCCGCGAGGATAGTAATGCCTTCCATGCTGGCGAGCAGTGTTTTTACTGCCTCCTGGTCGGGAGATAGCAGCTTGATTACCTGCCTGGAACCTAACAATTCATCGATGGCGCCATTCACAGCGATGCGGCCGCCATGCAGTATGGCGATATGGCTACAGATTTTCTCCAGATAGGGGAGCTGGTGACTGGATAACATGAAAGTCGTGCCGCTTTCAGCGTTCAGTGTCTTGATGAGCTGCAGGATGTCATCGACGCCGCCAGCATCGAGCCCATTGAAAGGTTCGTCAAGCAATATCAGTTCGGGTTCAGCCAGCAAGGCCTGGGCGATGGATGCCCGGCGCTTGTTCCCCAGCGACAGTTGCTTGATCCTGAAGTCTGTGTATTGCTCTATGCCCAGTAGGGCCTCCACCCGGGAAAAATCCTGGATGGGGTGGTCAAGCAGTAAGGCCGCCTGTTGCAGGCACTGTCTTACGGTGAGATTGGGATTGAGGCTGGGGGTATCGAAGATCGCAACAATGCGTCCCCTGGCCACATACAGATTGGCGGGACTCTGGTGCAGCAGCCGCACTTCGCCGCGGTCGAATTTGCGTAAGCCCAGCACACATTCCAGGGTGGTGGTCTTGCCGGAGCCGTTGAGGCCGACCAGGCCTTGAATCGACCCGCGCTCCACACGTAACTCAAGGTCTTTCAGGACTGCGTGCTTACCATAGGCCTTGTGCAATCCGGATATGGAGAGGGCGGGGGCTGAGGCGGAGGGGGCCATGCAGGTCTCGTCCAGGAAAAGTCGGCGGGCGCCCTGACGGGCACCCGCATTTTAAACGTTAATCTACGAAAAGGTCTTCGACCTGGACTTCCTGAACTGTGCCAAATTGCGCCAGCTCTTCGGTGTCGATGATCGACAGGTCACCGACCACGGAGATGATCTTCGCGCGATCCTTCACGTGTTCCTGCTGGAACTGCACCATGTCTTCGAGACTGGCCTGTTGTAGCTGCTGGAACCGTTCGCGACGAGGATCTCCCTCGTAGCCCTGTCGCTCCCAGCTGCGTACCGCGCCAATCACTTCGCGGAAGTTCAGCTTGGATGTGCGGTAGCGATTTACCAGGGAATTGACCGATTCGTCAAAGCGCTCGGATGACTGGGGCATATTGTCGATCAGGTCGATGAATGCCGCCAGGGCGTCAACGGTCTTGTCGGTCTGGGTGCCGATGACACCCAGCATGAGGTTTTCTGCATTGAGGCGGTCACCCGGCAGGTAGCGCGCCGAGGCGGAGTAGGCCAGGGCCCTTGCCTCGCGCAGTTCCTGGAACACCACGCTGGACATGCCGCTGCCGAAGTAGTTCGTATACAGGGAAGCCATGATGCTGTCATCAGGCTGGAACACGCCATCGGCGAATTCGATTCTCACCTGGGCCTGTGCAGTCTGCTGATCCACCACCATGAGTTCGGTTTCCTCCACCTGTCGCGCCCGACGGAAGCGAAATTCCGGCGTGTCCGCCAGTTCGCCGACGGCATGATGCCGGCGCAGCACCTCGACCAGTTGCTCCAGTGGCATGGAGCCCGTGTAGGCCAGGTTGTGTTTGTAGTCGAGCAGGCCTGCAGGCAGTCCCAGCAACTCATCGATTTCGGTATCGATAATTTCTTCGGTGGTCATGGCCTCCAGCAGGGGCGATTCCTCTCCATAGCGATTATAGAGGTACAGGGCCTGGGCGATGGCGGGCGGCGAATTCTTGCGATCCTCGCGGGTCTTCAGAATGATGCCCTTGAGCTGCTCCAGCGTTTCGCTGTCGCTACTGGGAGAGTTGATCAGCGACATCATCAGGGCCAGGGAGTTTTCAAACTGGTCATCCAGTCCCGAGATAGAGAAGGCCGATGAATTCTCGCCGCTGCCGAAGCGGAACTCGCTACCCATGCGGTACCACTCCTTTTGCAGTTCTTCGTTGCTCAGGGTGTCGGTGCCAGCCACGTCCAGCAGGGAGGCAGCCATACCCAGCTTCTCGTTTTCCTCGGTGCCAACATCTACACCGATGGAGAAGGTGAACAGGTCATTGAGTGGATTGGGTGCGTAGTAGAGTTCGACGCCGGGTGCAAATTCGATGACCCGGTAGTCACGATCCGCTTCCACGAAAGAAGGTTCAATCTCGTCCACTTCCATGGCCAGGATGCGGGCGGCAAATGCAGACTGTCGGGTCGGGTCGATAGTGACCGGATCGATCTGGGGTTTCTCAACCGAGGGCACTTCGTGCTGTGCATCCACACGGTACACAGCAACATAGTCGTCACCGAAATATCTGTTGGCCACATCCACCACGTCCTGCTTGGTGAGCTGTTCCATGCGGCCGATCTCGCCGATGTGGTAATCCCAGCCGGTGCCCTCGATGAACGATTGCCGCATCATGGTGACCCGTGCCGTATTGAATTCCAGGCTCGCTTTCTGGTTCTTCAGGAAGTCATTGATGATGGCGGGAATGATCCAGTCTTCGAAACCACCGTTCTTGATGAGTTCGATCTGCGCCAGCAGTAATTCTTCCACTTCCTCCAGGGACTGATCCTGCTTCGGAGAGCCATACAGGCTCTGCGAGCCATAGTCGTTGAGAAACAGAGGCGATGACCCGGCCTCGGCTACCAGTTGCTGCTGGTTCAGGTTCAGATTGATCAGGCCGGCGGTGCGGTTGTCCAGGATCATATCCAGCAGGATCAGGGCTTCCTTGTCGGGATGACCGTTGGGAGCGGTGCGGAAAGCCAGTTGCACCTGTTCCTGACCCGGATATTGCACGGTGCGACGTTCGGCACCGCTGAGGGCTGGCTCATTCCACGGGCCCGCTTCCGGCACCGGCTTGGGTTCCCAGTGTCCGAATTTCTCGGCAATCAGGGCGATGGTTTCTTCGATGTCGATATCGCCGCTGATGAAGATGCCCATATTGTTGGGCACATAGTACGTGTCGAAGTAGTTCTGGATGTAGACCAGCGATGGATTCTTCAGGTGATCCACGGTGCCGATAGTTGGCTGCTGGCCATAGGGGTGAACCTTGTATAACAGTTCATCGATGGCCGTGCCGATGATACGGGCACCGTTGTCCAGGGTGCGGTTCTTCTCTTCATAAACCGTTTCCAGCTCGGTATGAAAGAGTCGGAATACCGGGTCGACGAAGCGGTCGGATTCGATCTCGGCCCACTGCTGCAGGCGATTGGAAGGCAGGCCAACCTTGTATACGGTTTCCTCGTACCAGGTATGGGCATTGAGGCCGCTGCCACCCATGCCGTTGTACAGCTTGTCGATTTCATTGGGCACTGCATATTCTGCTGCCAGCTGTGCTTCCCGGTTGATCTCGGCATAAATTTCCGCGCGACGGGCGGGGTCGGTTTCCGAGAAGTGCTCTTCATAGAGTTCGACGATGCGATCCAGGTGTGGCTTCTCTGCCTCGTAATTGAGGGTGCCCAGATTCTGGTTGCCCTTGAACAGCAGGTGTTCGAGGTAGTGGGCGAGGCCGGTGCCATCGGCCGGGTCATGTTTGCTGCCGGCACGCACCGCAATTTCGGCATAGAACGTGGGCTCTTCATGATTCTCGGTCAGGAATACCTGCAGGCCATTGTCCAGTTCGAAGATGGCGACATCCATTGGGTCTTCGGGATTGTCACCATTGATGCGGCGGTAGCCCGGGTTACTTTGGGCTGCGACTACCGTGGTTTCGGTGGCGGTTGGCGTGCTGCTCTGCTCGCTGCATGCAGCCAGGACGAAGACTGATGCCAGTGCCAGGGTGGTGAATCGCCAGGCCAGATGGAAGGTTTTCATGTGTGCTCCTGATTATGTTCAGTATTACTGCATGAATGCAGAGTCATGCAATTTCAAGATGATTGAATCTTAGCCCGTTGCCTCGCCTGCCGGGAAAGCCCCGTAATCCGGAATATATCCAGATAGCCCGGCGCTCGCTGCAGCCGTGTCTCGCTGGTTCTTTATGGGGTGTCTATTGATTATCCAGCCCCTCGTTCATGGATTGGCTCTGCACCATAGCAGACCGGATTCGGGTCAGTAATTTTTCCGCCTCGAAGCCTTGAGCCTCATTCAGCTGCGCCAGGATTTCCTGGCGTGCCGCCTCCAGTGCCATTAACTGCCTGCGGGTTTCTGTTACGGCGTTGGCATTGCTGTTCATGTCCGCCAGCAGGTTTGTCCCCAGATGGCTCATCAGGGCATCCAGCACCAGTTTGCGGCTGGTCTCCGTCAGGGCAGGGGCGTAGCGCGAGATGTCCAGGGTGAAGGTGTTGCGCAACTGCAGCTCCTGGAATCCCGCCTCGTAGCTGTCGTAGGCCTGCAGCTGTTCGGCGTTCAGCACCTCAACCAGGCGCTCCCGAAGGTAGGCGGTGGAGCCAATCCGTTCCAGTTCCGCGGCGCCGGCTGTGCCCGTGGCCCGTGCCTTGCTTACCTGTATACGCTCCACGAACACATCAGCGATTACCTCGGTAATGGCGCTTTTCTCGCTGGCGCTGGCCGCGAGATTTTCAACAAATTCACCGTAGCGCACGTCGGCCTGCATGCGTGCCATCTGGCTGCCGATGTCCTGGCTGGCGACCGGCGGTCTGATCGCCGTGCTGCTGCCGGACCCCGGCGGCTGCTTGCCATGCAGGCGTGCACCGAGGTCATTGCGGGTGGCCAGGGGGGCATCGCCATTGAGCTGTTGCCGGGCTTCCTGCAGGGAATTGGCCAGGTTCATGAGCTGGGCACGCATGGAATCCAGGTTGCTTTCCATGCTTGCCAGCTCCTCTCGCAGGGCAGCCACGCTGCGCTGTTCCTGCTGCAGTGCTGTCTCCAGCGCCCGATTCTCCTTGAATTGATAGGCCAGGCCCCCGGCCAACAAGAGGGCGGCGATCAGTGAGCTGGATATTTTCATGGCGAGTCCCTGTGGCAAGGTCTGGCAGATGCGATGAATGGGCACAGCTATGTTAAGAAAAATCGAACAAAAATCATATTGTTATCCCCCTGCCGAGACGCTCCATTTAGCGCCGGGAAGAATGCTTTTCCGCGCAACAGCGTATAATGTTTGGGTCCGAAAAGTCTGCCTGCGAGGGCGCCTGCGCCACACATGAAAAACAATAGCAAGTCACTGATAATATTGACTTTATCTCTGCTGCCCCTGGCCTGCACCAACAGCGCCTACCGGCAATCGGCAGATGAAGAGACCTATGCGGCGATCGCAGGCAAGTCGTCACTGGTGCCCGGGGTGAGCACCCAGATTGGTATCGATGAGCAGGTGGCGGTGGATTTATCACCCTATCCGGTGAATAACGAGGTCTTCGATTTCCTGGATATCGAGGCCGAGAGCGAGGTGGGAGCCCACGTCCTCAGCCTCAATGCGGCGCTGGATCTGGCATTTCGTCACAGCCGGGACTATCAGAGCCAGAAGGAAGCGCTGTATCAGGAAGCCCTGGCGCTGACCTTCGATCGCTATCGCTATACTCCTATCTTTAATGCCGGCGCGGGAGCCGATTACCAGTGGGATGCCCGTGATCAGTTTGTCGCCGACATGGAGGCCCTGACCGGCATCGAGTCCGTGAGCAACGGCGAGATCATCAATACCAGCGAATCCACTTTCTCCAGTACCAGCCTGGGCGCCCGCTACCTGCTGCAGAGCGGCGGTGTCATTGCCCTCAATCTCACCAATAACCTCACCCGCTTTCTCACAGGCGATGTGACGGAGACGGGGAGTGGTGCTTTCTTCGGTTCCTTCACCCAGCCGCTGCTGCGGGATTTCGGGCGTGCCATTGAAACGGAGACTCTGATCCAGGCCGAGCGCAATCTGCTCTACCAGCTGCGGGATTTCACCCGCTTTCGCAAGGTATTCGCGGTGCGGGTCGCGTCGGATTACTACTCGGTGCTGTTGAACCGGGAGACTGCGCGTAACAACTACCAGGGCCTGCAGGCCACCAATCTGTCCCTGGAGCGAGAGCAGGCTTTTCAGGCTGAGGGCCTGACCACCCTGTTGCAGGTTGGACGCCTGGAACAGTCAGCGCTGCAGGCCGACCTGCGCTGGACCACGGCCATTACCCGGTATAAACGCAGTCTGGATAATTTCAAGATTCTGTTGGGGATTAGTGCCGATGACAGAATCATCCTCGACGACAATGAGATGTCCCTGATCGCGGAAACCGGCATGGACAGTCCCGACATCAGCCTCGCGCAGGCAACGGAGATGGCGCTGCAGACCCGGCTCGACCTCTATACGGGGCTGGACCGGGTACAGGACAGTGCCCGCAAGATCAACGTGGCGGCCAATGCCTTGCGACCAGCCCTGGATTTCAGTGCCGTGGTGAATGTGCCCACGTCTACCAGCGAGAACATCGGTGAATTCGATTTCGAGAATGCCGTGTACAGCGCCGGTCTCGACCTGGAGCTGCCGCTGGACACGAAGGCGCAGCGTAACGACTATCGTCGCGCCCTGATCAACTACGAAGCCACGACCCGGGCTTACACCCTGGCCAGTGACAACATCAAGCTGGATGTGCTGGATGCCTGGCGCCGCATGAATCAGGCGCGCAAGAGTTTCGAAATCAGCCAGACCAGTGTGGAAATCAATGAACGGCGAGTTGAAGAGGCCCTGCTTCGGGCCGAACTGGGTCTCGGAAACATACAGGACACGGTAGACTCGCAAAATGACCTGACTGCTGCCCAGACAGACCTGGTGAACTCCATCGTGGAGCACAACATCGCCAAGCTGGAATTCTGGCGCGATGTGGGTTTGCTTTATGTGAATGACAGCGGTCAGTGGGAGGAAGGCACGAATGAGCCTCGATAAAGAGCACTTACAGAATCAGCTCGGCGGCTTGCTGGCGCGATTGCCAGAACCGCTGCTGCAGCGCATCGTCGATGCCGGCAACTGGTACCGGCAGGCAGACAAGCCTGTGCAGGTCGGCGTGCTCGGTGGCACAGCCGTGGTGCTGCTGCTGTTCTCCCTGCTGGGTGGTTCCGGTGACAGCGCAGTGGAGACCCTGAGTTTCACGGCCCGTCGCGGTGATCTGGATATCACCGTGCTGGAAGGGGGTGCGCTGGAAGCACTGCAATCCCAGGAGATTCGCTCCCAGGTGAAAGGCCGGGAAGGGGTGAAGATCCTGAGTATTGTCGAAGAGGGATACCGAGTGACGCCGGATGATGTAGCGGCAGGCAAGGTGCTGGTGGAACTGGACACCGATGCACTGATCGACGAACGGCTGAACCAGGAAATCGCCGTGGAGACAGCCGAGGCCAGCTACATCGAGCAGAAAGCGCAATACGAAATCCAGCTCAACCAGAATATGACCGAGCTGAATGATGCGCGCCAGACCATGCGCTTCGCCCGGCTCGACTTCGAGAAATTTCTGGGGGCCAACATCGTCAGTGAAATCATCGGTGAGCTGGATATCGAGCGTCGCCTCGCAGAGGCCGAAGCCGCGCAGCAGCGCAGCCAGCAAACGCCCTTGCCGGTGACTCCGGTTGTTGATGACAGCCCTGCAGTCAGCGCGGATGCGCCTTTGGATATCGATTCCCTGCCTCCCCAGGTGCAGGAACGAGTGCGTACCATGATGGCAGAGAACAACGGTGAGTTACCGCCGGAGATGCTGGAGCGCATGCAGCGTTTCGCCCAGGGTGGTTTCCCGCCGGGTCAGAGGCCCGGAGGTGGGCAGCGCGGTGGTGCCCCGGGCGGCTTTGGGCGAGGTGGCTTCGATCGTGGGGCGGGTGCCCCGGACGCCGATCTGCCGACGACCGAGCCAGCGGATCTGGCAGGCAGTGAGCCCCAGACCCTGGTCCTGGAGCCCATGGAGCCGAGTCCCATCGAAGAGAGTGCCACACTCTTGATGGACGACAGTTACATGGCTGTTCGCAATACACTCGATTTCACCCAGTATGCGGATATCAACAAACTGGAAGACGGAGAGGCCAAGCAGCAACTGCGAGCCCTGCTCGATGAATTGCAGGTTGCCCAGGAAGAGTACCTGCTGGCCCAGGATCGTATCGAGGGTCAGCGTCGACTGGCTGATCGCGGCTTCATCACGCCGACGGAACTGGAAGCGGAAGAACTGAACCTGAACAAGTCTTTCAACAAGCAGCAGGAGAAGGAAACGGCACTGGCACTTTATATTCAGTACACCTTTCCTAAGGACGCCGAGCAGAAACTGTCCGACTATGAAAACGCGGTGATGGGATTCCAGCGCCAGCTTATCGACAACATCGCCGAAGAGGCGCAGCAAAGAGCGCGCTATCGTTCCGCGGAACGCAAGTTCAATCTGGAGCGGGTGAAGCTGGTAGATGTGAATGAGCAGATCGAAGCGGCGACCATTCGAGCACAACGCCCCGGTCTCGTTGTATACGGTGCTTCCGACCAGAATGCCCAGCGTTTTCGTCGCAGCAGCGAAGAGGCCATCGCCGAGGGCGCGACGGTTCGCGAACGCCAGGCTATCCTGACCATACCGGATATGCGCGAGATGGCGGTCAAGGTGAACATTCATGAGTCTGCCGTGCAGCGGGTTGCTGTGGGCCAGACCGCAAAGGTGACAATTGACGCCTTTCCCGATGCCCGGCTGACGGGTGTGGTCACCAAGGTGGCCGTGGTGGCTGACTCGGCCAATTCCTTCATGAACCCGGATCTCAAGGTCTATCCCACCACGATCAAGATCGACGGTGAGTATGACTGGCTTCGTCCCGGCATGAGTGCCGAGGTCGAGATTCTCGTAGATCGCCTGCAGGATGTGGTCTATGTGCCCTTGCAGGCTGTCTCCTATTTCGATGACAAGCGAGTGGTCTATGTCAATCGAGGTGGCCAGCCCCAGATGCGGGAAGTTGAGATCGGTACTTTCTCCGATTCCTTCATCGAGATTCGCAGTGGCCTGCAGGATGGCGAGGAAGTTCTGCTGCTGGCACCTCAGCAGCAGAACAACACTGTTGCTGCCAATTAAGCAGGGGTCTCTGCTATGACTACCATGGATTCCAGCACTGGTTCAGCTGCCAGCACCGGTTCCGCCCTGGCGCCGGGCAGCTACAATCCGGATGTGGTGGCGCGCCTGGATGCCATTCGCAAGACCTACTACATGGGGGCTATTTCCGTTGAGGTGCTGCACGGCATCTCTCTGAATTTTCACCGCGGTGATTACATCACCATCATGGGTCCTTCCGGTTGTGGTAAGTCCACCCTGATGAACATCCTGGGCTGCCTGGATCAGCCTACCTCCGGTACCTACTACCTGGGCGAGGAAGATACCTCGGCCATGAACGACGATGACCTGTCGGCCGTGCGCGGAGCGCGGCTGGGCTTTATCTTCCAGTCCTACAACCTGATCCAGCAGTTGGATGTGCTGGAAAACATCGAGATGCCGCTGTTCTATCAAGGCTACAGTGAAGCCGAAAGCAGGGAAATTGCGACCGGGTTGGCGGAGCGTGTCGGGCTGGGGGAACGATTGGATCACAAGCCGTTTGAACTGTCGGGCGGTCAGCAGCAGCGGGTAGCCATTGCCCGCGCCCTCGCCGTCGACCCCCTGATTATCCTTGCCGACGAGCCCACCGGAAATCTGGACTCCAAATCCGGCGCAGAAATTTTGAACCTGTTCGATGAACTGCATGCCCAGGGCAAGACCCTGATCATGGTGACCCACTCCGATGAACTGGCTGAAAGATCACGGCGCCAGATTCGACTGCGGGATGGCCTGGTGGAGAGTGATGAGCGATCTTAGCCTCGAGCTGCCCAGGCGCAATTCAGCACCGCGCAGGAATACCGGCTTCAGTTTTGTTCGCCTGAAGAAAACAACCCAGGTTGGACTGAAGAGCATCTACAACCATGGGCTGCGCTCCCTGTTAACGGTGCTGGGTATTGTGATCGGTGTGGCCGCGGTAATCGCCATGCTGGCGGTCAGCGAAGGCGCCAGTTTTGAAGCACAACAACAGTTCCGCGACCTCGGTGCCAACAATATCCTGCTGAAGAGCGTCAAGCCGGCCGAGGTCGAAGAGACGTCACGCCAGGGTTTCGGTCCGCCGCAGGCGATTGTCTACGGTTTGACCAATGCCGATATCCGCACTATCCAGGACACCATTCCGGGTGTGAATAATGTTATCGCCTCCCGCATCGTCAAGAAAAACGTGTGGAACCTCGGCAACAACATGAATACCGATGTGGTAGGCACGGCGGTTGATTACCCGGTATCGCGCAACTACAACCTGCGTGCGGGACGATTCTTCTCGCAGGCGGAAGTGCGTGACCATGCCAATGTGGTTGTACTCAGTGATGAAGTGGCGCGGGAGTTGTTCCCTATCGATAACCCGTTAGACAACAGCGTGCGCATCGATGGCGATTACTACAACATCGTCGGCATCATGGAGTCGGAGGGATTCTCCAATCTGGGTCAGAACCAGGCCGGCAGTTCCAATGCGGCACCGAGCCGTATCTTTATTCCTATTACCTCATCCCGCACCCGGTTCGGTGAAACCACGACGCGGCAGACTGCCGGGGGCATGGAGTCGGAAACGGTTGAGTTGCATGAGGCCATCATCCAGGTAGAAAACCAGGAAACCGTTATCCAGGTCGGCGAGGTGATCGAGCAGATACTGGCCCGGCGACACCGGAACGAGGACTACACTATCGAGGTACCCCTGGCACTGCTGAGGCAGGCAGAAGAGAGTGCCTTGAGGGATCAGATAGTCGCCGGTGCTATCGCTGGCATCTCCTTGCTGGTGGGTGGTATCGGTATCATGAATATCATGTTGGCCAGCGTCACTGAGCGTACCCGGGAGATCGGTATTCGCCGGGCGCTGGGTGCCAAGAAGAAGGATATCATCGGCCAGTTTCTGATCGAGGCAGTGATCCTGTCGGGGGTGGGTGGCCTGATTGGTGTGATACTGGGCATCACGATTCCTTTCTTTATCTCCCTGTTCTGGGGCATGACCACCATCGTGACGCCCCTGGCGCCGATCCTTGCTTTTTCCATCTCCGCGTTAATTGGGGTTATATTTGGTATTTACCCTTCCATGCGGGCCGCGGATATGGATCCGGTTGAAGCCTTGCGGCATGAGTAGGAACTGAATCGTCCACGAATCAACAATCCGGTAAGTTGTATGTCTACACTACGTCGTGTGCTGTTGGCGCTCATTGTTGCCACAGCTTCTCTTGCTTCCCTTGCGGCTGACAATGATTACGATCAGGCGGCCGATCTCGCCCGCTTGTCCCAGCATGAAAATGAGCGGATGCACTACATCTTGCTCAAGTCGCGGGTGCAGGATCTCAGCGAGCAATGGCTGCCTTTTTCCGCCGAACTGGACAGCTTCGGAGAAGACCGTTACCAGGCGCTCAAGCCCCTGATCCTGGAAGCATCCATCGCCGACCTGCAGGCAGCGGTGGCGTCGGGTGATCTGGACTATGCGACCATTACGACTTTTTATCTCTATCGCATACGAGAGATCGAGAGTGACAACAGCCGGTTCCTCAATGGTGTAATTGCCCTGAATCCGAGCGCCATCAATCGGGCTCGCGAACTGGATGCCGCTCGTCGCCAGGCCCTGGAAATGGGTCGAGACCCCATCTATGGCATTCCGGTTCTGCTTAAAGACAATATTAATGCGGCAGGCATGGCCACCACGGCGGGTGCTGTCGCGCTACTGGATAATCATACGGGCGATGCCTTCATAACAGGGCAGCTACGCGACAAGGGCGCCATCATTCTCGGCAAGGCTAACCTGAGTGAATGGGCTTACTATTTCTGTGGCGACTGTCCATCGGGCTACAGTGCCGTGGGAGGGCAGACGCTCAATCCCTATGGGCGCCTTGAATTCAATACCGGTGGTTCCAGTGCCGGCAGCGGTGCCGCGATCGCCGCCAACTATGCGGCGGTGGCGGTAGGGTCCGAAACCAGTGGTTCGATCCTATCCCCGGCCAGCGCTAATTCCCTGATCGGGCTGAAGCCCACGACCGGGAGCCTCAGTCGCAGTGGTGTCGTGCCCATCTCCGCCAGCCTGGATACCACGGGGCCCATGACCCGCAGTGTGGCGGATGCAGTGATACTGTTCAATGCCATGGCAGGCTATGACCAGGCAGACACCGCCATGCCGCTGTTGAGTGATGGCTACAGTCTCGAGTACCGGGAGCCCGCGCTTGCGGGCAAGCGCCTGGGTGCGCTCAGCCCCTTCCTCGACAATCCATTCTTCGGGGAGGCGCTGGCGGTAATGACAGAGGACGGTGCTGTAATAGTCGATGTCGAAATGCCGGATTACGACCGGGAAGGTTTCGGTGAGCTCCTGGGTGCAGAAATGGTGAGAGACCTGGCGCTTTACCTGGAAAACCATGGCGCAGCACAATTGCCGATAGACTCCGTAATCGCCCTGCAACAATTTAATCTGCAAGACATGGACAACAGGGCACCCTATGGCCAGTCCGAGGTAGATATGATGGTAGATCTCGAGATGAGCGCCGACGAGTTGGAGGCGCTGCGGGATCGCTTGCAGAGGGGGGCGAGAACCTGGATGGAGGCGATGTTCTACGACGGGGATGTGGATGCCCTGTTATCCATCAATAATGCCAGTGCAGGGTTTGCCGCCCTGGCCAACTATCCTGCGCTGACCATTCCCATGGCCTACGAAGCGGATGGCCGGCCCGTGGGTTTGACGATCATCGCTCCCTCCTTTAACGAACAGTTGCTGGTGGATATCGGGGCGCGGTTTGAGGCGCTGACCCGGGCCCGACAACTACCCGCCGGCTATCAATAGATTCCTGCCAGCCAAAGCGCGCCAGCCGCTACTTGCCGGCGAGGGGCTGCCAGTGCAGGGCTATCCTACCAATAGTTCTCTGTGGTGATGTGGCCCGGTGTGCGGCGGCGATTCTTGCGGAAGTCCCGGGTTTTCAGTAATTCGGTCACATCTTTTACCATGTCCGGGTTTCCGCACAACATGAAGTGAGAGCGGTCGGGGGATTGCTCCAGGCCGACAGCCTGCTGCAGGCGACCGTCTTCCATGGCGGCAGGAATTCGGCCATGGAGTGTGCCGGGCACTTCCTCACGGCTCACGAATGCCTGGAACCGGAATCGACTCCCCTGTGATTCCTGCAAGGCTGCTATGCTGTCAAGATAGCGCAGGTCCGACTCTGTCCGCACCGCATAGACCAGTGCCACGTTCTCGAATCGTTGCCAGGGTTCCTCGGTGTGAAGCATCGACAGAAACGGTGCAATGCCGGTTCCTGTTCCCAGCATCCACAGATCCTTGCAGTCCGGTACCTCGTCCAACACAAAGAATCCGTTAGACTGGTCTTTCACCCACACGGTGTCGCCCACGTCTAGCCGAACGAGTGCGTTGCTCAGTACACCATCGATGGCGGTATAGAAGAAATACTCCAGCGGGCGTTGCTGAGGTGCGCTCAGATGGGAATAGGGGCGTGCGATGCGCTCGCCATCGATATCCAGTGCCAGGCTGGTGAATTGACCAGCCTTGTACGCCTTGATGTCGGCATCGATCCTAAGCGTGAATAAATTTTCTGTCCAGTGGATGTTTTCAACAATCTTTCCCTGGATCCAATCTGCCATGAGCGCTGCCTGTTTGAGTACTGTTTCGGACTGGAACTATGGTATGAATTTCTATAGTCTGCTCGCAAGTGTTGAGAAATACTGGTTTTTAGCCCGCTGCGTTCCTGACCTCCCGTCCCGATACCCGGGCAAGGAGCCCCTTGCCAGGGATTCCCATCGAAGGTTCTGGAAAGCAGTGCCGAACCAAGCATGAGACTTTATATGAATAGCAGCACGCAGAACAACGAGAGCAAGGGACTGGCCTATAGTTGGTTTGAAATTGCCCTGTGGAAGCGCATCCTCGCCGCCATGGTGGTGGGGGTTGCGGTGGGTGCGCTCTGGGGCGAAGGTGCCGAGAGCATTGGCTGGATGGGTGACCTGTTCATTCGCCTCATACGCATGATCGTCGTGCCCCTGGTGTTCGTGGCTGTCGTAGCCGGTGTGGTGTCCATCGGAGATCCTTCGAAACTGGGCTCGCTGGGTGCCAAGACCATTATTCTCTATATGCTCACCACGCTCGTCGCCATCACCATTGGCTTGATACTGGCGGTTATTTTCCAGCCAGGCGCGGGGGTTGATCTCAGCGGGGCCGAGCCCGCCGCCGCCATGCAGGAAGCGGTGCCGCTGGCGGAACGCCTGATGGCGATCGTGCCCCAGAACCCTTTCGCGGCACTCGCCGAAGGCGACATTCTTGCCACGATCTTCTTTGCACTGCTGATTGGTGTGAGTCTGCTTACCCTGGGTGAGCGCGGCAACCCGGTTGCCGACTTCATGGATGCCTCCAGTGATGTTGTCCTGCGCATCACCCACTGGATCATGGAAATTGCACCCTTCGGAGTTTTCGCCCTGATCGCCCGGGTCACCGGGGCCCAGGGTTTTGACGTGTTGCTTAATGCGGTAATGCTGGCGATTACTGTATTCATTGCCTGTGCAGCCCACCTCATTCTCATGCACGGGGTAGTGATCATGAAGGGGGCTCTTAAACTATCACCGGTCATGTTCTTTCGTGGGTCACGTGACGCCATGCTGGTGGCGTTCTCCACATCTTCCAGCGCGGCAACCTTGCCGGTATCCATGTCGGTCGCCGAAGAGAATCTCGGCGTCAAGCCAGTCGTGGCATCCACGGTTTTGCCGATCGGAGCCACCATCAACATGGACGGTACCGCGCTGTATGTCGGCATTGTCTCCGTCTTCGCTGCCCAGGCCTTCGGCATCGAGTTGAGCCTGACGGACTATCTGTTGATGGCCGGCACCACCACCCTGGTGTCCGTGGGCACGGCGGCAGTTCCCAGCGCATCCCTGTTCCTGATGTCTGCGGTGATGGACACCATCGGCATGTCGGCAGACCAGATAGCGGCCACCGTGGGCTTCATCTTCATTATTGACCGGCCGCTGGACATGCTGCGCACGGTGGTGAACATCACCGGCGACCTGTCCGTTTCTGCGGCCGTGGCAAATTGGGAAGGGGAGTTCGACAGAGAGGTATTCGAAAAGCCCATCAAGGTTTAAGGGCTAGTTGTCGATTTCCACACGGCTTCCGGAGATCTGGCCATCCGGTGAGATGAGTTGCAGGGTTCTCAGGCGGCCGCCGTCCACAGGCAGGCTGGCGTCACCACCTATAAATACGGCGTTGCCCCCGCCATTGGGGTCTGCGATCAAGGCCCTGGTGCTGATGCCAAAACTTCCCTGTTGTGATTGCTGGAAGGTCTCAAACAGCGCCATTTCTTCATCGGTGAATACGTAGGAAAGCGCCTCACGCTGGGCCTCGGGTGAGGTGATGTCTATCATCTGCTGGCGCAGAGAGGCGATATCGCCAGGATTGACACTGTTCCGCGCCTGCATGACTTCCAGACTACGCTGGTTCTGTTCGGCTATCTGGTTCATCAGGGCATCGGTGATGACTTCGAGACGGGCATCATCCACATTGAGTGATTGCAGGAACCTGCCGTACTGCCCCTGCAGGGTCATGAGCTGTGCCATCTCCATGGGTTCCAGGCTACTGAGTTCCTTGACCAGGTTGAGGCGAGACGCGCTGCGCAGGGTCTGCGCCCGGACCTCTACCAGGACACGCTCCCGAATATCCTGTTCCAGTGCCGCCACATCCGGATCTATCCTGTCCTGGGCCACTGCCAGTTCCGCCTCAAGACTGGCAATTCGCGACTGCTGGTCGCGGCTCTCCCGCTGAAGCTGGTTGATGCGCGTCTCATAAGCCACCTGCTCTTCGCCGTGGTTCTGCAACTCCCCTTGCAGGCGTGCCACATGTGCCTGGTAGTCACTCAACTGCTGGTGCTGCAGGCGATTGCTGGAATAGAGCTGATAACCAATCAGGATGAGCAGCAGGGAGAGAACGGGGATTGCGAGTTTGCCGTACTTCATGAGGATTTAGACCCCGGTCGGTGCTGGAAAATCCGCCGCCGCGTAAACTCCTTGATGATCAGCAGGCCACCGACGCAGCTGCGGCCCTGAGGGAAGCGGGCAAGCGACAGTGCGGTCGGTACGCGCGCTCTAGCGATTGGCGCGGTTGTCCGGGCAGCTATAAACCTCGAAGCGCTGGCGGCCATTGGTCACGTTGGTGACGGCTACCACGGCGTTGCCGCCCATGGATCCGGCTTCATTACGGGCCAGGATGTAGAGTTCTTCCTGTTGGCGCTCATTGCTGCGGTCAACCAGCAACAGGCGATCCATGGTGGTAGAGCTGGCCACGCCGAGCCGCTGGCAGTTGGCTACCTGGGCGGCGGTGCGAATCTCCACGCCTTCGCCGGCACTGGTGAGTTGTACCCAGGTGCAGGCATTTAGCAGGGTGAGCAGTGACGTGGCTGCAATGAATTTGAATGTGTTTGTCATATTCGACTCCCGGGTCTGGCCTGGTGATAGTGGGTGGAGCGCTGGCGCGAGGCGCCAGATCAAGGATATCGAGCCTATGATAACATCGCCGCAGACTCTTGATCGCATAATTTCTGTGAAACGAAACCCATGGTAGAGCATATGTCGCCCTCTCTATTGATCCAGTTAAAGGAAATCGTTGGCCCCAGCGGATTCCGCGAAGGCAGCGATATTGAGGAGCGCAACTACAGGGACTGGATGGGCGCGCGAGCCATCGTACCAATTCTGTTGCTGCGTCCCGAGTCCACAGAACAATTGTCTGCGATCATGCACCTGTGCCACGAGGCGGGCCAGCCCGTGGCACCGCAGGGTGGGCTCACGGGCCTGGTGTCGGCGGCGGCACCCCTGGCGGGAGAGATAGCGATCAGCTTCGAGCGAATGAAGCGAGTCATTGAAGTCGACCCGCTTACCGCAACCATGACCGTGGAAGCGGGGGTTGAGTTACAGACCATCCAGGAGCAGGCAGACGCACATGGCCTGCTGTTTCCCCTGGATCTGGGTGCGCGCGGGAGTTGTACGATCGGGGGCAACCTGTCTACCAACGCTGGCGGCAACAGGGTGATTCGTTACGGTATGACCCGCGACCTGGTGCTCGGGGTCGAAGCCGTGCTGGCAGACGGTACGGTCATCAATGGCCTGCACAAATTACGCAAGAACAACACAGGTTATGATCTGAAGCAGCTCTTCATCGGCAGCGAAGGCACCCTGGGGATTATCTGCAAGGCCGTCCTTAAACTGTCACCCAGGCCACTCAGCCAGTCTGTGGCATTCTGCGGGCTGAAGAGTTTCGACAATGTGACGGCGCTGCTGGTGAGTCTGCAGAGCAAGCTCGGCGCGAATCTCTCTGCCTTTGAAGTGATCTGGAACAATACCTACCGGCTCATCGAGGACCGGGTTCCCCATGTCAGGGTGCCTCTCGTCCATGACTTCGATTTCTATGTGCTGGTGGAAAGCATGGGCTCGAACCAGGAACTGGACCAGGCGTTGTTCGTGGGAGCGTTGGAAGCTGTCACCGAGGCGGGGCTGGTGGCCGATGCCGTCATCGCAGACAACGCGGACAAGATCAATAAGCTATGGGCGGTGCGTGATGGCGCCGCAGAGGTCATGGGTGTGGGTTATATGCATGCCTACGATGTGAGTCTGGAGATCGCCGACATGGGTTATTTCGGCGAAGAGGTGGAGCGCCGACTACGGCAGAAATGGCCACAGGCCGTGATGGGATTGTTTGGGCATATCGGCGACGGCAACGTGCACATCATCATCAATGTCGGGCCGGATACACGCCAGCTGCACCTGGAGATCGATGAGGTTATCTACCGGCTCATCCAGGAGCTGAATGGTTCGGTGTCTGCCGAACACGGCATCGGCATGATGAAGAAACCCTTCCTGCCCTACAGCAAGAGTGAGGCAGAAATAGCGCTGATGAAGGCCTTGAAACACACCCTTGACCCCAAGGGAATTCTGAATCCTGGAAGAATCTTTTAATTAAATACTGAAAAAAGGAGCAAGACATCAACATGAATAATCTCACTGGCAAGAAAGTAGTGATCATCGGCGGTACTGCCGGAATCGGCCTGGCGGCAGCCAAGGCAGCGGCGGCTTCAGGAGCCCAGGTGTGGGCCGCGGGCAGAACCGAAGCCCATATCGAAAAAGCCAGGGCGGAAAGTGGCGGCAAGTTTGAGGTGCGGCAGGCCGACACCCATGATGCCGAGGCGCTGGATGCCATCTTCAGTGAAGTGGGCGCGATCGATCACCTGGTGTCTGCGGCAGTGGGCGGGGAACGCACCCTGAAACCCTTCCTGCAGCAGACCCAAGAGCAGTTCCAGGCGGCCTATGACAAGCTCTGGGGTTATTGCAATGTGGTGCGTGTCGGAGCGCCTTATCTTGCCGATGATGGGGCGATCACGCTGGTGAGCGGCTCGCCAGCGCGAAAGATCAAACCCGGGCAGTCCCCTCTGAGCTGTGTCGGCGCTTCGGTCGAGAACCTGGTGCGCTGCCTGGCGGTGGAGATGGCGCCAATCCGGGTGAATGTGGTGTCACCGGGGACTATTGATACGGCCATGTTCGATCATTTTGGAGATGAGAAGGCGGAGAAATTAAACGGGATGACAGCTACCCATCTTATCAAGCGGGCGGGGACGTCTGAGGAGGTAGCAGAGGGGATCATCTTCGTCATGAATAATGGGTTTGTTACGGGCACGACAGTTGATGTTGATGGTGGGCGGATACTGAGTTAGGTGGGTATAAATGTGTGTTCTTGAGTCCTTTTTGGTTGTGAGAATTTTTCCAGCCATTCGATTACGTTTTTAGTGTATTTACTTTTGTTGATTGGAGTGTTGTTTTGAGTGAGGTGCAGGGGGTTTTGTCGGGTGATCCGGATATGGGTCTGGTGGAGGCGATCTATCGGCGTCGGTCGGTGCGAGGGTATCTGGACAAACCGGTACCGCAGGAGACTTTGAACCGGATCTTTGAGATTGCGCAGCAGGCGCCTTCCAACTGCAATGTGCAGCCCTGGAAGGTGTATGTGGCGACGGGTGAGTTGAAGGATCGTCTGCGTGCAGAAATGGTAGCGAAGACCGCCGGGGGTGTGGCTCCGAATCCGGATTATGAGTATCGCGGTGACTTCGTCGATGATTATCGCCGGCGGCAGGTCGAGTGTGCGGTGGCCCTGTATTCCACAATGGGAATTGCGCGTGATGACAAGGAGGGCCGCATGCGGGCGGTGTTGCGCAACTTTGAATTCTTCGATGCGCCCTATATCGCCTTCATCGGCATGGATCCAAAGTTTGGTACGACGGTTGCCATCGATGTAGGCATGTGGGCACAGACCCTGATGCTGACCATGGTGGCTTTCGGCTTGCACAGCTGTCCTATGGGAACAATGCGGAACTATCCAGATATGGTGCGAGAGGCCTTCGATATTCAGGATGGCACGAAAATACTATTCGGGATAAGCTTCGGCTACGAAGATTCGCAGGTGGCTGCCAATGAGACCCGCACCACCCGGGATCCAATAACAAGCAATATCGAATTTCGTTTCCGCTAAGCCAGGGCAGAGCCGCTGTGAAGCCAGTAGTATTACTCTACGATCTCAATAATAAACTGGTCGATGAGTGTTCGATGATTATCGGTCAGACCGGTCTCTATACAACGATCAACACCTACAACGAGACCAATGCCCGGGAAGTGCTGCAGCAGTATGACCGGGGATTCGGCTGGCTCACCAATCGTCTGTCCTGTGTCATCACCGGCTGGAACAGTTACAAGAAGCCCCGAGACCAGTTCCTGTTTCACATACGTAGCAAGGAGAAGCGCAGCCCGCTGCGAGGTCCGACGCCAGTGATTATTATTACCGAAGATCACCGCTTCGACCTGCGCCAGCTCGCTCTTGATCCCACCGACGGCTACGTCAGCGCCTACCTGCAAACCGATGACTATCAATCCACTATCGAGGATACCCTGCACAAGGTGGTCTTCGGTAATCGCAGCCAGGAAATGAATTCCATCGCCTATGCGCGCCTGCAGCGCGAGGCAGAGGATTGATAGCCGCCGCTCGAACGCGGTATTCCGCATCGGCACATTAAGATTCAGCAAGACTTCACAGAAGAAGCACAATGAGAAAAGCGATTGCCGTACTGGCGACTACAATGATCCTGTTCAGTGGCCTGAGCCATGCCCAGGAAGAGGAGAGGTTTGTCCGTTACTCCATGAACAACGGCGATGTGTTCTGGGGCATGGTACACGGTGACGAGATATGGCAACTGGGTGGTGCGCCCTATGAAACCATGCATCATACCGGGCTGACCCATCCTATCGACGCGGTGAAACTGCATGCGCCGGTTGATCCCAATCTGGTATTCATGACGGCGTTCAATTTCCGCAGCCATATTTCCGGAGAACCTGCCGAGTACCCGGGTCTGTTTATTATTCCCGCCAGTTCCATCATTGGACCTGAAGATCCCATCGTGCGACCGGAAGAAGCGCGCAACCTGCACTACGAGGCAGAGATGGCCATTGTCATCGGCAAGCGAGCCGAGAACGTGTCCGTGGAAGAGGCGGGGGACTACATCTTCGGGGTAACCGCGGGCAACGATGTCAGTGAACGAGCCTGGCAGGGTGGCGATATCCAGTGGGTGCGGGCCAAGGGTACCCGAGGCTTTAACGCCGTGGGCCCGCAGCTGGTGCGTGGCATTGATTACAACAATCTGCAAATCACGGGTCGCCACAATGGCGAGGTGGTGCAGACAGAAAACAGCTCGGACCTGATCTTCGGCATGGAGCAAATGGTCAGCTACATCTCCCGCTATTTCACCCTGGAGCCCGGCGACATGATCTGGTCCGGCACGATGGGCAGCACCCGCGCCATGGTTCCCGGTGATGTCTACGAGGTAGAAGTCGAGAATGTTGGCATACTGCGCAACGTGGTGGAGCAGGGCAACTGAGTTACGCTTTCCTCTGCATTAACCTGATCAAATAAGTAAAAGCCCGTTCATTGCAGAATGAACGGGCTTTTTTTTGATTCTTCTCAGTCTTTTCCCAACTCCGCTACTCTTATTGAAGGGATGCCAAGCCAGTAAGTAAGATAAAACCCAGCAGCGCTCAGAGTGCCGGGCAGGAGGGGCTTGTAGCCAACAGTTAAGCGATAGCGCTGAGCGCAGAAAAAAGACCGTTAGGGCTTTTTTCGGAGAGAAGGGACCCGGGACGGGCGCAGAGCGTTGCCGACAACCCCCTCCTGCCCGGCTCGACCTCACCCTCAGGGAAGCACGACCTCACCCTCAGGGAAGCACGACCTCAGCTTCAGGGAAGCACGGGCAAGACCGGTAAAGCAGGCACAACAACAATTTCCAGATTCTGTGCCTGATCACGATTCCCAAAAACCCGCGAAGATCCTTCTTCTTGGTAGCGCAGTAAACAGGTAGAACAGTAAACAGGAACTGCGCAAATCAAGAAAAAACGCTACCCGGACCCAGGTGGTAGCAGTGGAGGTTGGGGATTGAGTCCGGGTAGCTATCTGCGCAATCTCAAGGGCTTGATCGAAAACCCTGGCCCGCTCAGGAAGCCTGGGTCATGCAAAAAACATTGAGCTTGTTGCCGTCGAGGTCTCGAAAGTAGCCGGCATAGAAGGTGTCGCCCCTCGGCCCGGCCGGTCCCTCGTCGGTGCCACCCAGTTCCAGCGCCTTCCGGTAGATGGCATCTACCTTGTCGGTGCTGTCCACGCCCAGGGCGATCATGGTGCCATTGCCGACGGTGGCGGATTTCTTGTCGTAGGGGAGGGACACAGAGAGCGCCGGTTGCTGCGGGCTGACGGCCCAGGCGATAAACGTATCCATTTCCATGAAGCGGGAAGCACCCAGTTCACTTAACAGGGCATCGTAGAATGCGGCGGCTTTTTCCAGGTCGTTGGTGCCCAGTGTGACGTATCCAATCATGAGAGGTTCTCCGGTGATCCTATGGTTTTTCTGTTGTGTATACTGTCTTACTTTCGTATCTGTCTTGCTGTTTACAGTTTGCTGTGTTCTGAGGCAACAGGCTGTTTCAGGATTCGTTCAGAATCAGAGGTAGCAAGGTAGCCGATTCCTGTCGTTCACTTCAGATTTTTCACTTGCCGGTAGCGAAAGCAATTACCCGTGTGGTCATTGACCATACCTGCGGCCTGCATGAAGGCATAGCAGATCGTGCTGCCGACAAACTTGAAGCCACGCTTCTTCAGATCCTTTGACATGGCATCGCTCTGGGCCGTGCTGGCCGGCACCTCCCTGGCACTGCGGCGCTTGCCATCGATCGGCTTGCCATCGACAAAGGACCACAGGTAATCGGCCAGGCTACCCTTGTCCTTCTGAACCTGCTGTGTCGCCAGTGCATTGCTGCGGATGGCGTACAGCTTCAGGCGGTTGCGCACCAGGCCGGTATCCAGCAGCAGCTTCTCGATGGTCTGGTCGGTCAGGCGGGCAACCCGGTCTATCTCGAAGTTCTTGAAGCACTTGCGGTAATGTTCACGCTTTTTCAGGATGGTAATCCAGCTCAGCCCGGCCTGTTGGCCCTCCAGGCAGAGAAACTCAAACAACAGGCGATCATCATGGATGGGCACGCCCCATTCCTCATCGTGATAGGCAAGATATTGCGGGTCTTTACCCGACCACCAGCAGCGTTCCGTCATGTCGGATCCTTTTTCCAGGGTGTGGCTTGTGTTGTTCGGGGCCAACTTGTTCGGTATGGCCAGGCTGGTGCAGTCTGTCCAGACCAATTTACCCGGATCAATTCACCCGGATCAATTGACCCAGTTCTATTTTGCCTGCTTCAACTTGTCGGGCTTATCCAGCCCTGTCGCATCCGCAGGCTGCGGGCACTGTCTGCATTGCTGCATGGGTAAATCGCCACAACGAAATACTGTATACAAATACAGTATTTCTGGCAAGTGACTTTTCCTGCTTTCCATCTTGCCAGTTATCAGTAAGAATCCCGGCAACCGACCAAGCATTCTCCAGGAGCCATGTCAGATGAAGAAGTACATCCAGGTAATTACCGTAAGCCTTGCTTCCCTGCTGTTCTGTACCGCCCAGATCGCTGGCGCCCAGGACCGGGAATACATCAATCCCAACGCTGGTAGCAGCGGATCCCCCTTCAGTGGCGCGGTGCGTACCGATGACACCCTCTACATTTCCGGCATGCTGGGCCTGGAAAATGGGGCCGTGCCAGCGGACCCGTCCCAGGAAGCGCGCAATGTGCTGAATGCGATCCAGTCAACCCTGGAAGCTGCCGGCATGACCATGGATGATCTGGTCTATGTGCAGATCTTCTGCTCCGATGTCAGTCACTATGATGCCTTTAACGCGGTGTACCGAACCTATTTCAGTCAGGAGTACCCGGCCCGTGCCTTCATCGGTGCAGGCAATCTGCTGTTTGATGCCCGCTTCGAAATTCAGGCTATCGCAGTGCGCCGTTAGCTCGCCTGTGCTGGATGGTGTTCGGGGCTGCCAGTGCAGATGGGAGTGCAGTTTGTCACAGGATCAAACCAGGCGTGAATACCGGGGATGAGTCTGTGACTGACGTGCCAGCCTGGAACTGACTGAGCCTGAACTATGACGGAGGTGAGTCGACTTCCTCGGTCAGAATCTCCACGATACCTTCCCGAATGCGACGGGTGGAGATGCTCACCTCTACGAGGAACAGGATTAGCCCGAATATCATGAGGCCCATGGCGCCTATGAACAGTGTTGACACTATGAAGGACAGATCCGACAGGGTGAGTTCCGCCAGGAACAGGGTCATGATCACCAGGCACACCAGCAGGGCGGCACAGACGAACATGCGCAGGGACCAGTTCACTAGGCGGATTCGCTTCCACAGACCTTCGGTCTCTGATTGCAGGGTGACCTTGTGATGATCATGCCGCTCAATGGCTAGCCGCGCCTCCACGATACGCGCCCGGTCCACCACCCGGCCCAGGCGAATGGACATCACATTCAACATGCCGGCAATGCCTGCCAACAGGAATACCGGGGCTACCGCCAGTTGAATGACGCCAGCGATGTTTTCGATGGCATTGAGGTCCATAACGTTCTCAGTCGGTGGGTTTAACTGTCCGAAGCAGCGTCTTTATTCGGCGCCATCGGGACGAACACAACGGGGATCGGTGTTCTGGATGTTGACGATTGTTTCCCTTGGAATCGGCAGGTGCGCACAACCATGATCGGTGCCGCAGACCAGATCCCACTGGGGAGTGGCCAGCTTGTGACAGTCGAAGCAGTTTCCACCGAAGCGATTCACTACATCCGTGGTGCCGCGCACATTAATGGCAGAGCCAGCATCGGACACATTCAGTTCGAAGAACTCCCAGTCGTTGGTAGCCGGGTTCCAACCCGGCTCATGTTTTACCATGGCCTCGGTAGGCACCAGCGCAATCACCGACCCCGGCGGGTAGCTGCCCCCGGTCTCGGAATTGGCGACGGCCAGGGTGCCATCGAGGTCACCCAGCACATTGTCCACAAAGAATGCACCAGACCCGGCGCGCGCCATATCGGTGAGGCACTTAAACAATTCGGCAGTTATGTCGAGTTGCTTGTCAGCATCCTGGGAGCTGCTCTGGCCCACTATAAACAGGGCGAGGCTGAGGCTGGTGAGGACTTGAAGACTGGGTTTGAACATGGTGTTTTCTCAATAGGTAAAAAGTAATCGGTTAATTCTACTGCCGGGTTTATTGGATTCCTGTTACGGGCACCCACCCGTCAGGCGCGAGCATCCAGATCCTTCCAGTGACGGTTGCCATTTCCCGGGGTACGGGTGAGATTGATCCAAAGCTCCATGGCAGCAACTTGCACCGCAAGTGCCATCCATGCAGCGGTGCCGAACAGAACCTGAATACCCACATCGGTGCTGGCCATGAGCAAGGCGACGAACACCCGCTGTGTTGCTACTCCCAGCATCAGGGCGAAGCTGCGTATCATCCATTCCCGATGGGCGGCAAACTGTCTGGCGCGAATCGTGGTATAGGCCTTCACCAGACAGACCAGCACATAAACGGACAGTACCATCACGGCCATCGCCTCATTAAATCCCTGCCCCTGAAGTCCCATAAACGGGTAGAAGACGCCCAGGAAGAACCCGGTGGCGGCTGCGATCAGACCGGCGACGATATAGAGTCTGCCGCACCAGTGGTGAAATTTCAGGTAGCGCTTGCGAATGGGTCGAATGAACTGTAGCGGCCCGAGCCCAAAGATGATGAGGGCAGGAATCAGGTGCAGGATGGTGGCGATGGCGTGCTCGTAATAGCGGATATCGAAGGGATTGAGCACTGCAGCCGGATCAGCCATCTCCTGCGGCAGGTACTCATTGAGAAAAAAAGCCCGCCCAATGATGGATGTAATACCCGTGTATAAAAGCAGTGCGACCAACACCCAGCCAGTGATCTCCAGCACCTTGCGCAGCAATGGCCAGGGATGGGCAGTAAATAATTCTTCCTGAGTAGCCGCCTTTTCCGTGTCCGGTGCGGTCATCGTATCGGTCATGGTGATACCCTTTTTCCAGGGTAGATAGCTTACGGGGTCTGTGGATTTATTGCTACAGCAGGGGCAGCGGGAAGGGTTCAGGCAGTGACGGTACAGGCTAATGTCTATATAATCTGCTCCCACGCGCCCGTAGCTCAGCTGGATAGAGTAACTGGCTTCGAACCAGTTGGTCGGGAGTTCGAATCTCTCCGGGCGCGCCAAATTCTCTAGCTAACCACTTGAAAGACTTAGAAAACTTCACAGTCTTTGGAGCAAGTGGTGA
>JAYPVK010000030.1:0-42057 GCA_038134565.1 Pseudomonadales bacterium
GTAGCAGCTTAGTATTTTCGGATAATGATTCTTGAGCGATATTCACTTCTAAAGCGAGAAATATCAGAGAGCCAATGACCCCAAACATACCTATTATATTTACAGCCAAATTTGCTGAAAGATTTTTAGTAACATCTTTTTTAAAAGCAAACATAAATACCCCAATATAAAACCCTGCTAGTTACACTCCTTACTCTCATGCTCAGCATGCTAACTATTCCCTTGCTAACGTTCACTCAGTTTGCCTAAAACATATCTTTAGTCAGTCATATACGTAAGATGGAGACTGTATTTCTGTTCAGGCTAAGTACAAAAAAGGCAGCCAAATGACTGCCTTTTTTAACTAACACAGCGGACCTTAACACAAGGCCGAATTCGTTAGACACTTTGAATCAAGACTAATTTACTCTCTGAAATAAACTGTATTGTGTGATTACCTCACCGTCCATATTTATCGCACCATCAACCCTATATTCAGAGGGTTGTTCACTATCAAGCGTCCACCTCATGGAT
This sequence comes from Pseudomonadales bacterium, assembly GCA_038134565.1. GTDB lineage: Bacteria > Pseudomonadota > Gammaproteobacteria > Pseudomonadales > Pseudohongiellaceae > UBA9145. The sequence goes on from JAYPVK010000030.1 coordinate 514, forward strand.
TCAACAAAATTTTCAGTTGAAGCGTCATAGCCTGGTGTCGGGTCTGATACCAAATTTAATGAAGTAGTACCAACACTCGCTGCGGTAAACATCGGTTCAGTTCCCAATGCACAATAGTGTTTGACTACTAACTCCCCATCTTTATCAGAGTATGTTGTAATCATCTCAATACCGTCTTCAACCAAAGTTTCAACGATAGTATTACCGTTTGATGTCATTCTGAAACTTGTTGATGTATCAACAATCGTTCCATCTGATTGATGAAGTTTCCCTTCCCATTTACCCACCATTTTCATAACTTGTAAAAAAGCTTCGCTGTGGTTAACGGATCCTAAATCTACATTCCCAATCTGGTTATTTTGGGAGTAGGCCGACGCGGACACAATAATCATGAATGCTGTCGAGATTATCTTTAGCATGGATTATCTCCTTTAAATTTTTTGCTTTATTTTTTCAATCTAGTTAAGCGCGAATTAGCTCCAAGCCTCATATACAGAACCAACGCAGGTTTTCTTAATCAAATCGAGAGTCGATTCCCCAAAATTCAGGTCACCATTACTCGCATTGTCCAAGCCCTTTAAATGCATCAAAGCTCCATCTCGCTTCCAAATTCCCTGAAGTGAAGCCCTAATTAGGTCGCCAGCTTCAGTTATTGTTCTTGCATTGCCGCTGTAGGAGCCAGCGTTTCCGTCAGCCGTTCCAACTTTTAACGTTAAAGAAACGTAAGTTTTTCCGTATTTATCTAAATCAGCTTCCATGTCTAGAGAAGATGAATCATTCCCAACAGAGATCGAAGTAATATGGAACTCAAAATCTGATATTTTCCGCATATTGTTATCCTTTATTGGAATATATGTTTAAACATCTCACGACTTCAGTATTAAGCGATTCACAAGATTACATTCAGCTTGGCTGACCGTCCCTTACGGGTGATTGATGGGTATTTTTTATTAACCTATCTGAGCCTACTTTAATCAGCACCAGCGAAACCCAAGTTGGAGCACCAAGCACCGGAGCCTGAATTGCACGGTTGACATTACTCCATCGAACAAATCTTGCTATTGCAACATCGCCATGAATGGAGATATCTACGCTCTCAATGATTGCTACAAACTCAATCTTGCCCCCATTTGACGAAGGGGATGTCGAGTCACAAAAGGGACCGCTACTGGTTCCTTATTTTTCCTCCCTCTTCTTAAACTGAATAATTCGTGCCGGTATACTTAAGGGTAGAAAGCTCAATTTTCCCAATCGAATGGATCTTTGAGCCGTCTGAGACTTCAAGGATGCAATCGGTATGCCAAATATGTCCGTTTGGGTCTTGTTTCCAGGTGCCGGCACCTGTTGCTGCAACCGAAGAACCATCTTCTAAGAAACCTTGACCCGTCCATCGCACTTCCCCACCCTCAAGTTTCTCCGTCATTGACCCTAACGGTATTGGTGCAAATGTTAGTGTTCCCCAAATAGATCCATAACCTTCGGCGCTACCTTTCCAATTGGTGTGGTTCGTTATATTGTTTTCAGGATCAGTCGTATAAGTATTGCAAACATGCTCTAACTCAAAAGTACCAATTACTTCGCTCATATACTCTCCTCACTTGTTAATGTGTTAATGCCTGTATTTATTTGACGTCGCAAAGATTAATGGCCAAGTTTTTGGGTTGCTCTCTATTTAGCCAAGAGAGCCCCCCTAATTTTATTGGCCTAAGGACGCCATTCAGCAACGACTGTCGTTACGACTCGGCCCACAACAGTCCTTATCCCACCGACTCGCTGTAAAAATGCATCGAAGCCAATCATTGATTGTGGCTGGTTAGATAATGCTTCACCGGGAGAACGGTAAACATTGTTAACAACATGCGTACTCGGATTGGCGCCATACGCAAAGACTGATGATAGATATGAAACAATTCCTGCTTGAAGGTTTTCCCCAGTGAAGTCAGACCAGGCCGAGGCATACGTCGCAGGATCGTCAACAGACAGCTGGTAAATTACATTGGTTCGTCCAATAGCTGTTGTGACTGGATCATTTGGGTCTCCCGCCATGGCTAAAATTTGCCCAATGCCTTCCGACTCTACCGAGGCTGACTTCTGCATGTCATTTAAGAACTCAGTCCAGTCGGCTGAAGATGCACTACGCATGAGGTTGAGATCCATCTCTTGGTTGGATGGATAGACGACTAAAATTTGATGTGTAGCTAGACTTTCCCCGTTTGCAAGATATTGGTTAAGAATTACTGTCGCGGTACCTTGCTGTCCAGTGGGGCTTGATTGGTATTTATCTAACGCAGCAACCACTCCTGCTGGGTCACTGACGATCATGTCATAGGATTGGAACGGCTGTTGCGAATAGACTAATTGAGCTGAAGTTAACAAAGTGATAATCGAAAAAAACTTACCTAGCGCACCAAAATTGTGCATAGTCATATTTCCTTTTGCGATATAATCAAAAATTAGGGACTGTTAATACTTCTCCAAAATCTTATACAGCAAAACAGTTCCTTAAGGGAAGTTTTTTATGCCTCGAACCTCTTTCAAAAACATTGATTGCCCCGTCGCACAAGGTGCTGAATTAGTTGGCGATAAATGGAAAATAGTGATTCTTAGAAATGCTTTTTTTGGTATGACGAGATTCGATGATTTCCAGAAATCCCTGGATATTTCCTCAAAGGTATTGACCGAGAGACTGGCCGAAATGGTCGATGCTGGGATCCTTGCTAAAGAGTCATCCGAAACAGATAAGCGAGCGAAACTGTACTCGCTAACAGAAAAAGGAAAAGATTTACTTACTTTTACAGTGTGTCTTGCTCAATGGAGTGAGCGATGGAGTAAGACCGAGTCAATTAAGCTAATTGCAAAGAGCTCTAATGCGCCTATAGCGAGGATTACTATGCGTTCTACTTCGGGAGAAGAGGTGCGGCACGGCGAAGTTATTGTCGCTCAAGGGAAATCCAAGAGCTCTGAACTTAATTCTATTCGCAAGATCATAGCAAATCGAATTTCTATCGATTCATAAAGTTCGAGAGGTGTACATACCTCAAATTACATAATCGTCTCTGATGTCTATGCAACTACTTGTGGCAATCGGAGCCAACGGAGACTCAATTTATATTACACAACCGAATAACGATTGTAACCACAAAAAAATCCCGAATCACCCACCCTGTAGGAGGGCCTAGGCATAGCTGCAGCCCAGCGAATAAGCGAGCTTTGGTGGCAGCTATTGGGCTGTCAAGGGCTATGTTTGTGGCGGTGATTATGGGGTTAATAAGCACCCACTCGAGCACACGCACTTTATAAATTTCGAAAGCGAGAGTATTAAGCTGAAGGAATCGATTTCGCAACCTATCTAACGCGTTTAAGCGTATCCTAACACCTTGGTAGAAAGTCGACTTTTATCACTCATCACTCTTTCGTTTTAGAAATTATTTCTATGCTTGTTTTAGGATTAGCATCATTACCTGGATCATAAAAAAAGCCCTCCAACACAGATACAAAAACTGCTTGACTAGCTTCGGCGATACAGGCGATCACGTGATTGTCTGGATCATCATCAGCAAGAATTAGAGGATGAACCGAGTCGCCATTCTCGAGCAAGATAGTTATGGCTGTTCTCTGTGGCTCTCTTAATTTTGCGCCATTAGGCCCAGTCACACCCCCTTCCCAAGTCAATTGAACTGCCTGCGATGTTTCTCGAGGACATTCCTTTTCAAGCCCAGCGGCATCGGGCGAAAAAGCCTCAGCTAATACGAGACTGGGTCCAGCTCCGAGATGAGTTACTTTTTCGATCTTCAAACCAATCAAAGAATTGCCATCGACATCCTCTAATTCCCCTACAATTTTTACACTTATTGGTATTGTATCCTCCTCACTAAAGGGTCCAATTAGAAGTACCGTTCGATATTCAAGAGGCTCAATGGCTGGCCGCAATGTGGCACATAATGGCGTGACAATACTTCCTGAGCTAGTTTCGACAGAAAAAGCTTCGGCAGAAATTGAAGCTGAATTTATCTGCACGGAAAAAGTAACCGGCATGCCATCTTGCCCATTCGTCGGTGGTAACCCACATAAACCAGTTGCTCGTGGTGGCAATGGATCTAAACCATGATAAGCAGAAAGTATGCGAGGCTCTTTGCTGTTTTCTTCAAAATTATCTTGCGCCTCTATGCAATAAACTGTGCTGGTTAACATTATCGCTGTTAGTAGTCTGGTCTTAAACATATTACGGTAACGGGTCAAATAGGATGAAATAAAAAAGGTGGTTGGTTTATTTGGAACAATTTTGGACCACTGCGGCGCAACGGATCAAAACTGACGACAACAAGTGGCAATAGAGTAGCCGTGATGATACGTTACTACAAGTGACGCAGGCTGTTGTGGTGAGTAGTGGTTGATTATCTGCGAGGGACTCTACATCCCTTCCTGCTTCTTGAAGGGCCTGGACACCGCTTTCAGCCCATGCGATGTTGGCGATCGTGTCGTCCTTTGCATGGATAACCAGCATGGGCGGGTCGTTGTCGCTTATATGGCTCGCCGGTGAGGCCTCAATCCATTTCTTGGACAGTTCAAAGTTGGTAGTACTTTGTGGCGGTTCGCCCACAAAAGAAGCAAAGACGTGGCCAGGAGTGTCTGCGAATGGCTAGGAGTCACCCCAAAGCAATTCGATTCCGGAGGTAAAGAGAGACTACAGGGAATCAGTAAACGGGGTGACGCTGTCGAATAACGACGCGGATTTTATATAAGCAAGAAATTTGACGCTTGTAACTTCTGCAACCGGGGCTGCCCGCAAAATGGCTTTGTCGAATGGGTAAACAAGCCAGCGCACATAATTGAACTTCCCTGGCCTATACACTGGCGCCAGCGCCAAGATTTAGGGTACTCCGATCCAGAGGATTCAGCCTCTCGTCGGGGTCGGGAGAAGGAATGGCCGATAGCAGCAAGCGCGTGTAATCGTGCTGCGGCGCGGCAAATATTTTCTTAACCGGCCCCTGCTCTACAACCGAGCCTGCGTACATGACGATGAGGTCGTCACAGAACTCATGGACCACCCGGAGGTCATGGGCAACAAACAGGTAGGTGAGCCCGAGTTCTTTTTGCAGTGCAGCAAGCAGATCCAGAATCTGGGCCTGAACGGAAACATCCAGTGCAGACACGGATTCATCACAGACTACGAGTCGAGGCTCGAGAATCAGTGCGCGCGCAATGCCGATACGTTGCCGCTGTCCGCCCGAGAAAGCATGAGGGAAGCGGGATAACGCGTCCAGCCCAAGATGCACCTTCTGCAGCATGTCTATCACTCGCTCCCGGCGCCAGTTTTTGTCCCCCAGTCCATGGATAATTAATGGTTCCTCCAAAATCGCTTTTACGGTCATGCGCGGATTCAGTGAGGCGAATGGATCCTGGAAGATCATCTGAATCTCCCGGCGCAGAGGCAACATCTCCCTGGCCGACAGCTTATGCAGTTCCCGCAAGCCTTCTCGACTTTTGTAACGCACCGAGCCGGAGTCAGAATCGATAGCGCGCAGAATAGAACGCACCAGGGTGGTCTTGCCGGAACCGGATTCGCCCACTATGCCCAGCGTTGTAGATTCGTTTACGTCGAACGACACCGACCTTACCGCAGGCTGGCCGCCGAATGATTTACACAGGTTTGTGACCGACAACAATGGAGTCACCGCGCGAACTCCCGGACCTGGCGTCCATCTGCAACAGTTTCAAGCAAAGTGCCTGTACCGACAGCCGCTCCAATCGACCAGTCCTTCGAGTGATCACTGGCAACCGAGCCGGATCCCGGCATCGATGCCAGCAGGTGAGTGGTATAGGGATGTTTTGGATTTTTCAGTACCTGTCTCACAGACCCGGTTTCAACAACCTGCCCGTCATACATGACAACCACGCGGTCTGCAATCTGCGCCACGACTCCTAGGTCATGAGTTATAAATAGAACAGAGTTCTTCAGTTTGCTCTGCAAGGTTCTGATCAACGCCAGAATTTCTGCCTGAATGGTGACATCGAGTGCGGTTGTCGGCTCGTCACAAATGAGCAGCTGCGGATGACAAATCAATGCCATGGCGATGATGACCCGCTGTCGCATACCGCCAGAAAATTCAAACGGGTACATACGCATCTTGTTTTCTACATCTGTCAGGCCCACCTGCTTTAGCATCGCCGTGGTTTCGGCCAGAGCTTCTTCGCGACTCACCTGCCTGTGACAGAGCATTGCTTCAGCCACCTGATCACCGATACGATGCACCGGCGACAGCGCAGTCATGGGTTCCTGAAAAACCATGCTGACCAACCCTCCACGCAGGCTGCGAAGCCTCGGATCGCGATCATCGAGAGCCGAGATCTCGATAGGCTCAGCGCCCTGAGGACGCAGAATGATTTCGCCGGAGATTCTCGCAGAATCCGGTAATAACCGCATGATGGCATTGCTGGTGACCGACTTGCCCGAGCCGGATTCACCGACAACGGCAGTAATACAATCTCGCGGGATATCGAAACTCACGTTGTCGAGCGCCCGGACGTTGCCGAGTTCTGTTTTAAACTCAACAACCAGGTCTTTGATGCTAAGCAATGGGGTAGTCATGATTTGCTCAAGCTGGTATAGGGGTCGGCTGCATCGCGCAATCCGTCACCGAGCAGATTAAACGCGATCACAGTAACAACGATGAATGCGCCTGGCATGAGCAGCCAGGGCGTCATGACGATTACCTGGTAGTTCTGTGCCTGTTGTAACAGCACCCCCCAACTCACGACCGGAGCTCGCAGTCCGATACCGAGGAAACTCAGGGCGGTTTCACCGAGAATCATGGCAGGTACCGCGAGTGTAGCTGTGGTTATTATGTGACTGGTAAAGCTGGGAAGCATATGTCGAACAACAACTCGAGTATCGTTAGCGCCTAGCTGGCGGGCCGCCACCACAACGTCCTCCTCGCGCATGGAAAGAAAGCGACCGCGCACCTGTCTTGCCAGGGTAGTCCAACCGAATAGCGACAAGATGATGGTGACCCCAAAGTAGGTTGTGATGGGAGACCAGGCCGCCGGTAACGCAGCGGACAATGCCATCCACAGCGGCAGTGTCGGGATGGATTGCAGCACCTCGGTAATACGCTGAACCGAGTTGTCTACTATCCCTCCCAGGTAGCCCGCAAAACCGCCAAGCAGCACGCCGAGAAAAAGGGTTAGTCCCACACCGACAATTCCGATTGAGAGGGAGACCCGGGCTCCATAGAGAATCCTCGAAAACATGTCTCTACCCAGCGAGTCAGTGCCCAGCCAGTGAAAGTATGCATCGCCATCCTGGTCGACTCCGACCAGATGACGATCAGCATCAAGGATTCCCCACATCTGATAAGGCACTCCTGGGCTGAAAAATCGGAGTTCATAGCGGACACTGGTATCCTCCTGGTATTCCCGCATCCAGGTATCCGGATTTATGTTCAGGTCCAATCCATAAACGAAGGGCCTTAGATGAAACCGACCCTCGGCATCGAAGAAACGAATATCCATCGGCGGCGCATTGATGGCCCTGACGTTGCGCTGCTCTGGTGCATAGGGGCTGATAAATTCACAGAATATGGCGAGCAGGTACAGAAAGACCAGCACGCCACCTGCGACCATCGCCAGACGATGGCGTCTGAACCTGAGCCTGGCCAGCCTCCCGGGGGATAACTCTTTAAGCTCGCTCATAGCGAATCCTTGGGTCTACCCAGGCGAGCAACAGGTCCGAAAGCAACATGCCGACCACGGTGAGTACACTCAATAGCATGATGAGGCTACCCGCAAGATACATGTCCTGAGAAATCAGCGACTGCACCAGTAAGGGACCGGTCGTTGGCAGGTTCAAAACCACAGCCACAATCGCTTCGCCTGATAGGAGAGCGGGCAGCAGAAATCCGATTGTGCTTATGAATGGATTGATGGCTATACGTACCGGGTATTTCAGAAGCAGTTTGAGCGAAGGCACTCCTTTCGCGCGCGCTGTGGTGACATAGGGCTTTTTCAGTTCATCCAGCAGATTGGCTCGCATGAGGCGCATGGTTATCGCCATCCCCGATGTACCGATTACGACGACGGGTATCCACAGATGGGAGAGCAGATCCAAAAACCGAGCCCAGCTCCAGGGAGCGTTCAGGTACTCGGGTGAAAACAATCCACCAAAACTCACGCCGAACCAGGTATAGCCCAGGTACATCAAAATTAAAGCGATCAGGAAATTCGGCGTGGCCAGACCAATCAGTCCAACGGTGGTAAACAGGTAATCGGGAACTGAATACTGTTTGACCGCGGAGTAAATGCCGATAGGCAGCGCCAGCGCCCAAGTAAAAATCAGAGCACATACTGTAATTATGAGCGTATAACCGAGGCGTTCCCAAACCAGTTCGTTAACCGGCCTGGCATAAAGGTAGGAAAACCCCATATCACCGGTCAGAAAATTACCAATCCAGCCTAGATATTGCAGGGGCAGCGGTTGATCCAGATTGTATTGCGCCCGCAGACTCTGCACTCGCTCGTCGCTCATATCCACACCGGCGGATGCCAACTGGTCCAGGGTAGAGGTGACGATATCCCCTTCCGGTAACTGAATAACAATGAACACAAGCACCGATATGATGGCCAGGGTTGGAATCATGCCCAGCAGGCGGCGCAGAACGTATTTTCTCACTGCGCAAGATACCAGGTGGCAGGATGGTAAGGCATGGTCCAGCGCACGTCCCAACCCCAGAGTCCCGACTGGACTACGTTCCTGAGCCGGCCCGAAGTCACCACCGGTTGAGGCGCGAGTCCTACAGTGCCTATGGTCCAGACTTTCTCGGCATTTGTGGCCAGAATCTTCTTTCCTACCTCGATGCGCCGGGCCGAGTCCATGGTGGTGGACAGCTCTTCCGCCCACTGCTGAAGCTCGCGCATTTCAGCGGGCGGCTCCTCTCCCATGCTGCCATCAGACTGGTACCAGCGCGCCCATTCGCTCCACACACCGAGGCTTGCTGCCAGCTTAACCGGCGCCCAGAAGTCCGGGTTGATCGGAAATAAAATGTCAGTCGTGCGGTCCGCGTGCCAGACCGTCATTTCGAACTCACCTGCCATACCACGCGCATACTGCAGGCCTCGATCGATAAGACGCAGTCGCACATCTATCCCGACCTCAATCCAGTAGCTCGTGACCAACTCCATGGAAATCTGTTTGGGCGTTTCCGCATCAACGTATTCCAGCGCAATGGTTAGCCGCGCTCCGCTCGGCAGATTACGCATACCATCTCCGTCAACGTCGAAGAGGCCGATGTCATCCAGCAACGCATTCGCTGCCGCAACGTCATATTCCGCGTAGGCTGTTGCAAACTCAGGCTCGAAATAGTCGCTGTCGGGAATTACCGTAACCTGGCGCGGCGTGCCGCGACCGAAGTAGATGATCTCGTTCATCTCGTCGCGATTAATCGCCAGCGAGAGTGCACGGCGAAAACGCACATCGGAATACAGCGCTCGCTTTTCTGCGTCGGGAAAGTTCATGTTGGCCTGTATCACGACATCACTGCCATGCAGTCGATTCCATATATTGACTTTGATCCCGCTGCTTGTTTCTCCGAGCTTGAGCAGAGGAATTTCCTGGGTGGGAAGGCGAATACCGGCAAAATCGAGCTGCCCGGTCGAAGCCTGTGCGATCGCCACTGTGTTGTCCCTGACATCCTGCGCCTCGATCGTATCGATGTAGGGCAATTGCTGGCCTGCAGGATCAATCTTGAAATAGTAGGGATTGCGTTCGTAAGTAAAGAGGCTGGGTGTCAGGTTCGCTGCCTTATACGCCCGCATAGTGGGTTGATTTACCAGGTCTGGAATACGCAATCCCTGTATGCTGGTCGTGATGAATGCGCCCCATCCGTTAAATCCCATGTTTTTGATCCTGGTACTCACCACCTCGGGATCCGTGTAAGCCGGATGAAACTGTCCGAAATAGTGCCGGGGCATCGAAAACAGGTCAGGCCTTTGTGCCATAAAATTGATAAAAAAGGGATTAGGCTTATCGAACACAAAGACAAGAGTCCAGTCATCCAGCGCATGCAGCCCGACGCCGACAAAATTTGGCAGGGTTACCGCCATAAACTCGGTGTTCAGCATCAGGTCATTGACCGTGAACAGCACATCCTCAGCGGTATAGTCATGACCGTCTGACCACTTCAGACCCTTGCGCAGGGTAACCGTCAGTTCACGCCCGTCTTCACTGTAGCTCCAGGATTCGGCCAAGTTAGGCAGGATAGTTTTGTGATCCGGGGAAATAGTAACCAGTCCTTCAATGCTGTAAAACATGGACAGGTCATCGGCGATGATTCGGGCAGCGCCACCATACCTGCCATTCGAATCCAGCGGCGTAATGACAACAGGATCGTCTGGTAGCCGGCGATCGACGGGCGGCAAATCGCGGCCTTCCAGAACAGGGCTCTGTGAAAACTCAGTAATGCCAAGCTGTGAAGCAGTTCTGGCTGGCTCAAACCACGATGCCGGATAGTTTACGTCAACTGCAAACGCTGATACTGAATAAAGGAGTCCGGACAGGGCCTGAATTGACCAAGCAGCAGCGATCTTTCGGATACCGTATCGAGTTCGATTCGCAAGCAGGTACGATAATGCCATTGGACTAGTCTCGCCAGCGATGAGGACGATTTTTCGGCCACAACTGAATCATCACGCCATTCGCAGAATCCGGATGAATAAACACCCGGTCGCTCCCTGCGCCGATCAACTCAACACCATTGGTCTGCAACTGCGTGACGGCGGCGTCCAGGTCGGCAACCTGCATGGCTATAACATGAATACCCTCGCCTTTCTCTTTCAGGATCTGAGCGACACGGGATTTCTCGTTGGTCGCAGCAAGGAGTTCTACGAACGTGTTATCTGCCAGGGTAAAGAAGGCCTGCTGGATGCCGTGCTCTTCGAGGTCTACGCAGTGCGCTAGGGGCAATCCCAACCGGTCGCGCCACTTCTCAATAGCAGACTCCATGTCTGCAACGACCAGTACCAGGTGATCCTGCCCCAGAAAAGTTGGGAAGCTCTGCGGCTCCTTGTTTCCGTCCATTCTGTCTGACTCCCTTGTGCCGGCGTACCTTTCAACATAAGGTAAAACAGGCAAGAGCGTTGTATCTATTGCTATGCAGGTTATTATAATTGTACACAAATAGGAAGCATGGCGAGGCTATCGGCAACCTCCCGGTGCGGAAGCAGTAAAGACCATCTCTAACCGTGACAAGGCAGCTATTTATTCCTAATGACAGAAACCGCAAAAAGAACCCGGCTTTCGCCGGAAGCACGCCGCAATCAAATACTCGACGTGGCAAAACAAACCGTTGCGAGCGACGGCTTGCAGTCCTTTACGCTCAAACAACTGGTAGTACAAGCCGGAATCAGTGAGCCGTTGTTATTCCATTACTTCTCATCACGGCTCGATCTGCTGCAGCAACTCTTGATACGGGAATACGAACAGTATCTGGAGTCGATTCATTATGCGCTTGCCGGGGCCAGAACCCTGGAGGAAGTCTGCCGTGTATTTGTAGCTAGGAATTACGATCACCATGACGCGGACCTCGTCATGGATATGTTGCTGGAGGAGCCCGAGATTGCCTCCGCGGTTGAAACACAGCGAGCGGCTCATCACAAGCAAAGGCGAAAACTGCTGGTGAAGGTGGTAGCAGACGACCTTGGGGTAAACCAGAATAAAGCATCAATGCTCGTGCGCATGGCATCGGCAGCATCACTGGCAGCGGCAAAGTTCGCCCATGAAAACAGGATGTCCAGGGACGAGGCCATCCAGATCGTTATGGAGTTTATCGATCAGGGATTCAAGTCGCAGAAGGGCAAGTGACCTGCCATCCGCGTGGTAAACGTAGTTGTTGCTTTGTTTTAGCTCAACTATAATAAGAAACACTGTTGATCGGCGCGCAGGTAAGGTGCCTGAGCGCCACGGATTCTCAAAACGGGCACCAATTTACGCCAAAAGTTATCAGGAGGCTGACGTGCACTACACGGCTACCCCGGCAGATCATGAAGCGGGCACACTGCCCAAGGATGTCCTGCGGAAGATACACGAAGCGATCGACAATCAGGGATATGCTCTGGTAAGCGGCCTCGTCTCGCAGGAGACGAGGGACCTGCTGCTGCCATCGATTCTGGAAGATGTGAAAATGGTCCGCTCAAGTGGTGAATTAACTCCCCATGAGCAACACACCGGTGTTGGACATCTGCAGCTGGGGCTTCGTCGTTATGCGCCTTATGTGCGTGCCGATCTGGCTGCCAATCCGCTCATCGAAAGTGTCGTTGCCGAGGTCCTGGGTCCAGGCGCCTGGCTGGGTTTCTACAACGGCAATGTAAATTGTCCTGGCAGCACCACTCAGCCTCTGCATTTTGACAGACCCTACTCCTGGAAAACCAAGGAAGAGGCAGAGGCCGACGGGCAATCCTGGCCACCACCAACAACCACCCTCTCCTGTTCGGTCGCACTCGCCGATATCACAGTCGATACTGGCGCTACAGAAATTTTCCCCGGCTCACAGCGGGAAACAGAAGTTGCAACCTGGACCACCAACCGACTCAAGGAACGTCCAGACCTGATCGAAGCCTGGGGCCCGCCGGCGCGCATGGAGATTCCGGCCGGTGCAGTCTGCTTCCGCGATCCCCGCATGTGGCACCGTGGCGTACCGAACCACTCCGATCGACCCCGAGCCATGCTGGGGCTGACCTATCATTCAGCACGGGGTAACCACTGGCGCGGTCGCGTGGTACACGACGTTCCTGCACAAGACCAGGAACAACTGGACAGAAACCCTGACCTGAAGCTTCTGGATGAAGGCGGTGTCGGTGACGGCCGACTGGTGTTCCACAGTAGCGCCCGCCCGGCCTTTGAGAAGGAATCATTACACGGGATAAGACGCAACATTCACTTCGTTGACCAGGAAGTGAATCACCTGATCGATGCCCATATGCTCGGTGGCGCTCACGTCGATACTCAGGCTTCAGAGTAAATTTCAGTGACCCGCGTGCTGTACATCGGGGGAACCGGAGAAATTTCCTTCGCTTGTGTGGAAGCGGCGGTTTCCGCCGGTCAGGAAGTTACCGTTTTCAATCGCGGCACCCGCAGCGAAGCTTTGCCGCCGGAAGTCGAACACATCATCGGCGATATGAACGATGATTCCTGCTATTCCAAGTTAGCTTCGCGCGGATTCGATACCGTCTGCCAGTTCATCGGCCTCGGCACCGACACCATCAAGCGCGACATCGAGGTGTTTGCCGGTCAGTGCGACCAGTACCTGTTCGTGTCATCGGCATCCGCCTATCAAAAGCCCTGGAGGGATGGAGTCATTACCGATGACACGCCGCTGGACAATCCGTTCTGGGAATACAGCCGCATGAAAGCCGATTGCGAAGAGCTGCTGTTCCAGGCCCATGCCGCAAACAAACTTCCCGTCACTGTCGTACGCCCCAGTCATACCTTTCGCAGGCGCCTGCCTGGCACCTGTTTTCCTGGCGACCATATGGCATGGCGCATTCTCAACGATAAACCCATCATCGTTCACGATGACGGCGAATCGCTGTGGACCCTGACCCATGCCAACGACTTTGCCCGGGCTTTCGTCCGACTTTGCGGTAACGCGAATGCGCTGGGAGAAGCCTTTCACATAACCTGCGACAGGGCCCATTCGTGGAATGAAATCGTTGCACTGGTTGGCAAGGTACTCGCACATGACATCGATACAGTCAAGGTGCCTACTGACCGGCTCATTGAATACAGTGAGATGTGGCGCGGCCCGATCAAGGGCGACAAGGCAAACTCCGTCGTATTCGACAACAGCAAAGTTCGTGGAGTGATCGGAAACTGGCGATGCGAGATCTCTCTGGAAGCCGGATTACAACGAGCTGCCCGGCATACTTTCGATCTGATGCGACAAGGCTATGCACCGGACCAGAGATTGGAAAAACTGATAGATCATGTCGTAGCCGATTACGCACAACACGGCCATTAGGCCTGCTTCGGGATCTCACTCCGACCTGCCAGCTGCAGGCGGCCAAGTTCTCGGGAGAGGGGTTTATTGCCTCTCGGCTGCCGCTAGAAAGGGTAGCTGTGTGATCTGGTTTAGTGTCGATTCCTAAACATCCCGCGCCAGGCAGACCACCACCTGCCGCTTGCGCGCGCCGCTGAATGGATATCTGCCATGCATGGCGCGATGATTATCCACCAGTGCCACGTCACCATCCTGCCAGGCTAGTGGAATGGTGAATTCCCTGGCTATTTCGATCAATGCATCGAGCGCTGCTTCCGGTATCGGCTCATCGTTGCCGAAAGTCAGCGGCTCTTCCAGGTTTGGACCAATCGGCTTCCAGCCAAGATGAGCCGCAATCACCTGGTTGTAGAAAGATTCGCTGCCATCGGGCAGTTTTTTAACAGCGGGCAGCACGGGTGTGGTGGTGATCAGTGAACCATCTTCCTGCCACTCCCAGGTATAACCCAGTTTAGCGAGCCGTTCTTCGGCCTCGGCCCTGGTTTTTGCGCTGAGTGTGCTGCCCCAGCTGCGTCCCTGGCCGGAATCTGCATCGACTTCGGCTGGCATTTGAATCTTGTATTTCAGCCCCAGCGTTGCAAACTTTTCTGCCCACCCGGGGTGTCGTTCCTTGTAGGCTGCAAACAACCAGTCCGAGCGACAAACCGGTGTCGCGCCGCCCTCTTCCGCTGCACTGAGACAACAGAAAAACAATTTCTCGGGAGAAATCGGCGTTTGCGCCATCTCGTGATGGAGAAAAATTTCAACATCCGGTGGAGCTTCATTGGCAGTAAACACCCTGGGCGTGAAATTAATACGCACTGCGTTTGACAGTGACTCCTTGTAGGTAAAGTCTCCATATCCAAAGGCGGCACTGAAGGCGTCGAAATCTTCGGCGGTCTTGACGGGAAAGCCACGAAACAGAACCGCACCGGTTGCGGCCAGTTGTTGCTTTATCCCTTCGCCCTGATCGGCTAACCAGCTCAGCACCTCGGACATTTCTCCGAAGCCCGAATGGTTTTCAACAATAAAGGGAAATGTGGAGTCACTCATAATCTTTGCTAATGGCTGTGGGACTTAATTCAAGTCTTGAATATTTATCAGGCTACTGATATCTACTGCCTGCCCGGTCTCAATGGATCGCTGGGCTGCTGCCCCGACCAGCACCGACATCAACCCATCACGAGTGGTAACCGCTGCCGGCTTGCCTTCTCGAATAGCATCTATGAATCCGCGATGCTCGAGAAAACTTGAGCCATGATGAAATCCCTCGTGCTTGACCTGTGGGTCCATCGTAATAGGAATCGCTTTGCCTGAATTTCGTTCCCGCTTGCTTATAAACAGCTCGTCACCAGGAACGGTAGTTTCCAACTTACCGCTATCCCCGGTTACCGCAATCATCTGTTCGTATTTGGAGCCCTCGGCAAACATACACAGGTCGAGCATGGCACGGGCACCATCGTCGTACTCCACGATCACGTAGGCATTGTCGAGAATATCCGGCACTTCCCCGTTGTAGACTTCATCCAGGTGATTGACCGACTGCGCGCCCGAGGCGAGCGTCCGAACTGGATTGCCTGGAATTACCAAGTTCATCAAATCAAAGAAATGACAACACTTCTCTACCAGGGTGCCGCCGGTATTGCGGTTGAATCGATTCCAGTCACCCACCTTTTTCAGAAATGGAAAGCGATGCTCCTGAATTGCACACATTTTGACCTCGCCGATTTCAGGTAAGTGCTGCAGCAAGGCACCGGTGGTAGGCATGTAACGATATTCCAGTCCCACCCACACGATTCCCCCATGCGAAGCAGCAGAGCGATGAAGCTCGAGCGCATCTGCCACCGTCGTACACATGGGCTTCTCCAGCATGACATGCTTGTCAGTCGTGAAGATATCCCGCATCACATCGATGTGGGTAAAATTTGGCGAGGCCACGACCAGCGCATCCACATCATCGGCTGCGAGTATCTCCTGGTAGTCACTGTGGATTCGTGGCGAAAAGCGATCGCCGCAGGATTTAAGCGCCCACTCCCTTGGTTCAGCGTTGGGATCTGCGACGGCGACGATATCAACATCATCCATAGCTGCCAGGTTACGAATATGCTCGCAGCCCATCATGCCGGTACCAATAATGCCGTAACGAATTGTCAAAGCTTGCCCTCCAGAGAACAGACCTCTACCATCATAGGATTGACCGTATTAAAGCACAGCTATAATAATAGGCAAGCGCCTCGCGCGTCCGAATTCAGGCGATCACCGCACGCAGGGAGTTTAAACATGCCAATACTCAAAGCCGTTCGCCCCTTTGTCATAAAGACGGCAGCACCCCACAAAGGTGGAATGCACTGGTATTTTCTCAAACTGGAAACCGATGATGGCCTGGAGGGCTGGGGCGAGACTGCTGTGCTGGGCTGTTTCCGTGGACTTGAGCAGAGCTATGAATCCCTCGTAAAGGAAATCTTTGACGCTCACCTTAAGGGTGAGAATGCACTCGACAGGGAGCGATTGCATCACAAGCTCTATGGGAAGCTGACGCACCTGCATCCAGACTACTCGACATTCGGCGTGATCAGCGCATTCGACACGGCGTTATGGGACATCGCTGGAAAGCACCTCAACTCCCCGGTTTACGAGCTGCTCGGCGGTAAATTCAGAGACCGTATCCGCACCTACACCTATATTTACGATGACTCTGATCCCACCAGCCTGCGCCCGACCGGGGTGGCCTGGGTATCCGATCCGGAACGCATGGGGGAGCTGGCAGCAGCCTATGTTGAACAGGGATTTACCGGACTTAAGTTCGACCCGCTAATTCAGAACAAGGAAGCCCAGAACATTCAGATGCCCTGGGATTTGTCGCAGAAAGAACTTGGTATGGGTGCTAGAGTGGTCGGGGCTGTTCGCGAGGCTGTTGGCGAAGAGGCGGACATCCTGATTGGCACCCACGGCCAGATAACACCTGCCGCTGCCATTCGCTTCGCCAAACGTATCGAGCAATACGACCCTCTCTGGCTGGAAGAACCCTGCCCACCAGAGAATTGTGACGAAATGGCGAGAGTGGCTGCCGCGACCAGCATTCCAGTCTCTACCGGCGAACGCCTGGTAACAATCCATGAATTTCAGCGCCTGTTCAGGGCGCAGGCCTGTGCCGTCGCTCAGCCAGATCTTGGCAGCGCCGGTGGTATCACCGCCGTGAAGAAAATCGCCGCGCTGGCGGAGACTCATTATGTCCTGATGGCGCCGCACGTCTGGGGCGGACCGATAATCACGGCGGCAGCGCTACAGATTGATGCCAGCATCCCCAATTTCCTGATTCAGGAAAGCATTGGCAAATCCGATGCATTCTTCAATGAGATCGTAAAAGAGCCCCTGGTCTGGGAAGACGGTGATCTGCTGGTGCCGGATAGACCTGGCATCGGTCTGGAACTGGATGAGGCGGTACTTGAGAAATACCTTGTCTCCAATGCGAGCTAGGAAAAGCTGGAAAACCCAATGGACGATGTAGATGTCTTGATCATTGGTGCTGGCGCCTCAGCCGCTGCGTTCGCCTGGAGCCTTGCCGATACCCGTATGAAAATACTGTGCCTGGAACAAGGCGACTGGGTAGACCACACCAAGTATCCTGCCACCAGCAGCCACTGGGAATTTCGAGATGACGTAAGCTTCGATCCCAATCTTCGACGCTCGGATGCGGACTATCCGATCAATAACGACGATTCCGATATTGCAGTGGCCAACTTCAATGGTGTTGGCGGAGGCACCATCCTCTATGCCGCCCATTTCCCCCGCCTGCACCCATCGGACTTCCGTGCGAAGACACTGGACGGAGTCGCAGACGATTGGCCGATCGACTACGAAACGCTCGCGCCGTTCTATGAAATCAACGATCGCATGATGGGCGTCTCGGGTCTGGCGGGTGATCCGGCCTATCCGCCCAAACAACCACCGATGCCGCCGATCCCGCTGGGTAGATCCGGTACCGCCCTGGCGCGGGGCTACAATGCATTGGGCTGGCACTGGTGGCCAGCGGATTGTGCAATCAACACAATCGGATATGTGGGCCGGGACAAGTGCATCAACCTTGGGCTCTGCGGTAGCGGTTGCGCTCAGGGCGCCAAGGGCAGCGTTGATATCACTTATTGGCCGGAAGCGATAAGGCGAGGCGTGCATCTCAAAACCAATTGCCGTGTTCGGGAAATCACATTGGGGCCTGATGGGATGGCTAATGGAGCGATTTACCTGGATGCCGATGGCAAGGAACATCATCAATCTGCCCAGATGGTCGTGGTTGCCTGCAATGGCATAGGCACACCGCGCCTATTGCTCAACTCAAGCTCGAATGCTTTCCCCAATGGGCTGGCGAACAGTAGCGGACTGGTAGGAAAGAACCTGATGTTCCATCCCTACGCCGTAGTCGAAGCTCGCTTTGAAGAATTGCTCGATGGTACCCGAGGCCCTATCAAAGGAATTCAGTCACACGAATTTTACGAAACTGATACCTCAAGAGGATTCGTCCGCGGCTTTTCATTTGAAATGCACCGAGGCCATGGCCCCGCTACAACGGCAATTCTCGGCTTGATGCTGAACAAACTCCCCTGGGGAATTGAGCACCACGCTGCCTATAAGCAGCTTTCCGACCGCATTATGGCCATCGCAGCCGTTTGCGAAGACCTGCCGGAAGAAAGCAATCGAGTTACGCTGGACGATTCGGCAACGGATTCAGTTGGTATCCCTGCTGCCAAGATTGACTACCGTGTAAGCGAGAACAGCCACAAGATGATGAACTTTGCGAAAGATCGCGGCCGTGAACTGTTTGAGGCGGCGGGTGCTGCAGAAATCCTGCGCACCCAGTCGCCCTTGCCCATGGCTGGCTGGCATAACCTGGGTACCGCACGAATGGGGGCTAATCCGGAAACGTCAGTGGTCAATCCCTGGGGGAGGAGCCATGACGTGAAAAACCTTTTCGTCATAGACGGCAGTCTGTTCGTAACCAGTGGCGGGGTAAACCCAACTTCAACGATCCAGGCCCTGGCGCTGTACATCGCCGATGCAATCAAGCAGAGGTTGTCCGATGCCTCCCTCTTTGACTAACGGTTAACATTTATGAATATTGAATCAGGGTTCACCAGAGAAGAGCTGCTGTTTCTTAGACAGACCGTTGGCAGAGTAATTCCGGCCTCGCCTGTAGATGGCCTTCCCGGGGCAGACGACGAACAGATATTTTCCGTTCTTCTGGACACCGCTATCGCAAAATGTGACGACCTAAAAAAGCAAATGCATGACCTTGTGGAAGAAAATGGGGGATTGTCCCGGCTACTTGAAAGTGATGAGGCCGAGTTTGACAAACAGTTTGCGCATTGGGCCGAGCGCTGGCCCGAAAACGCCCATCCTTTCTTCGGGCTGTTAATGCCGGTGCTTCTGCGCGCCTACTATCAGGACCCACGAGTCCACGCAGCGCATGGCCGCAGGCCAGGCCCACCATTCCCGGAGGGGTATGTGCTCATAGATGGAGATTGGTCATTGCTTGATACTGTCCGCAAGCGGCCGTTGCTATATAGACGATAGCCTCTCGCTTATCGATTTAATTCCGCGCAAGACAAACTGATTTGTAACAATTCCTATCAACCCTTCAACCTTGCCAGGAGGTTGCCTCTTGCTTCTTTTATTTCTGTCAGCATTCTTGGTAAGTGTTCCGATTCGATGAAGCGTCCGTTAATTACCGCAGAGCACACCGAAAGGCAGGAAAACAGAACATTTCCCTTTCTTCTGCTAAGGGTCGATTGTAGTCATTATGGTAACTTGGCATCAAATGCCTGCTGAATCGCCCCTGGTTCACTAGACAGATTCCAGCCTCATTTTGTACTGCTTTTCATACTCTACCGGAGACAATTGGTTATTAAAACCATGCCGTCTCCTGGCGATGTAAAGAATCTCGAGATAACCGAACACGTCATGAAGATTTTGATTAGGGTGTTTGTGTTTGGACCAAATTTGGACCACTGCGGCGCAACGGATCAAAACTGACGACAACAAGTGGCAATAGAGTAGCCGTGATGATACGTTACTACAAGTGACGCAGGCTGTTGTGGTGAGTAGTGGTTGATTATCTGCGAGGGACTCATAATCCGTTTGTCCCAGGTTCGAGTCCTGGTGGGCCCACCAATCTTCCTCCAGCATTCTTTGTCCATTCTTCCGGGAATTCAAATCTTGCAGTTTTCATTGCACAACCTCATCAATTACTCGCAGGTTAGAACATGCAACGCACCTGCCTGAATTGCGGCATGAGCGTGAGCGAGGCCACACGAGACTGCCCAAAATGCGATAACGCGCTGGATCTTCAGCATGACGGGTCAACCATCACTGTCGATATCGCCCATCAGGGTGAGCGCATTCCTGAGGCATTGCAAAGGCTGCAAAGCGAAGTCCATTCGGCCAAGCATGGTACTGCGATGTGTATTCGCTTTATTGTTGGTTCAGGTGTGATTCGCGAAGAAGCGATACTGTTTCTCCGTGATAGCGAATTTCGCGGCGACATTAGAAGCTTTGAACTTGAAGCTCACAATAGCGGTGCGATACTGGTAAGGCTGAAGTAATTAACCGGTGCAGCAGACTCTTAGTTGGGTGCAGCCCGCATCAGCGCCGTCCAGAATGCATGGTTAAAACTGACACCGTCCTTGCCACCGGAAAAGCCGAGGCGAGTCACTACCAGGTTCAGGCTTGGCACCAGGTAGAGCTTGCGATCGCCTGCGCCCTGCATGGCGACCAGGTCATCCGGCGCCGCGGGGATTAGCTTGCCATCTGCCCGAGTCGCGTTGTTATCCGGGACGAGGGAAAATGCCTGGCCGTTGAGCCACCAAAGATAGCCGTAAGCCGGGTTCAGGGTTTGCGAGGGAGACAGCATGTCAGCGAGGAAGTCAGTATCGTCCAGCACGATCTCATCGCCCCACCTGCCGCCTGCCTGAATCATCAAACCGAAGCGTGCCAGGTCTCGAGCGGTCGTGGATAAACCCACCGCGATCGCCGCGTCGAAGCCAGGGCGAGGCGTCCACGCCGTGTTGCTTGCACCAATAGGATCGCTTAACCAGCCCTGGGTCAGCGCATTACGCTCCAGGCCTGTTGCTGCCATGAGTACTCGCATGGTGGCATGGTAAACGGGCGTGTTATAGAGCCATACAGTGCCCGGGGCAGCCACATAGCTAAAGTCAGTGGCCAGGCCGCTGTTCATGCTCAGCAGATGCCTCAGGGTAATGGCCTGCTCTTGTTCTGGACTCGCCTTTGACCAGCCCGCATCAAGGTGGTTGGAGACAGCATCGTCCAACTGGAGGTAACCCCGCGCCTGGGCCATGCCTGCCAGAATCGCCACGACACTCTTTTGCGCAGAAGCCACATCTTCAATTGCACGCCCGTGTTCATCGAGTCCGGTGAGGAAGCTTCTGTAGCGCGCATCCTCTGGCCCCTCCCAGTAGCGTTCAGCCATGATCCGTCCGTTATGCACTATGACAACACCGGAGGAACTGCGCTCACCTGCCACATCCAGCGCATTGGACAGCGCCTGCGCATTCCAGCCTACCTGACCAGGAGAAATGGTTTCCCAGTCTTCGCCAGACGGAGGAAAATACAACTCTGCAGAGACCGCGATGACGGAAGCAAACAGGGCTGACAGAGGAATAAGATAGCGGACGAGAATAGACATCTGACTCTCAATAAACACAGAACAAGTTGATCGGCAAATAGCTTTGGGAGAGCCTACTCATAAGCCGAGAAGGCAATCCACTAATCAGAGATTATGCCGGATTGTTTTGAGTAGCTGCTGAAAACTCTCCAGCACGGTCTTCTCCTTCAAATCCCTGAATTCGCTGGCATCAAAAAACGTGCCGAAGCAATTCTGGCAGCACTCATACTTGATGTGAAACTGATCCTTATCGACCATAGAGACCATGCGCTGGAAGCATTTGGGATAATCGATTTCTCGAATATCCTAGTACATCTTTCCCTGTCTGTCGCTTCCAATATCAATACTTTCAGAGCCCTCTATAGCCAGCAAATCTTCCTTGACCAGCAGATCAAACCATAAACCCTCACAGGCATTGCAGCGGAAATACTCGATGTCCTGAAAAGTCTTTCGTCTGAGCTCTCCGACGCATTTTGGACAGTTCATTGTTCACTCCTCCAGACTGGTGTGAATACAGTGTAGCAGGTAAAGATCTTATTTGAATCACGGTGCTTACCGCTAGCGTATCTCAACCAATCAAAGTACTCTGCCCCCTCTGACAATTCCCTGCTTTTTTTGATAGCGCAATTTATAGGCCATGGTCTCCCGGGCACTAAATCCTTACCGAACTGTATTCGCACTCATGGCGGCACAATGCTTTGGCGGTACGGCGGCACCGATCCTGGTCCTGCTGGGTGGACTGGTTGGCGCCAGAATCGCCCCTTCGCCTGAACTGGCCACGCTGCCAATCGCGATGCAGATTCTGGGCATCGCCAGTGCAGCCATCCCCGCCTCCCTGTTGATGGCTCGACTAGGCAGGAAAGCCGGGTTCCTTGGTGCGACCGCACTCGCCATGATAGCCGCGCTGTTGGCTGCCTATGCGGTCAGCATCGAGTCCTTCGGTCTGTTTGTCACCGCCACCTATCTTGTTGGCGTCTATATTGCCTTTCAGCAACAATTTCGCTTCGCCGCGGCGGAGTCTGTTCCTCCGAATCTGGTGCCGCGCAGCCTCTCTATCCTGATGCTGGCCGGTATCGTGGCCGCCATGCTGGGACCAGAGATCGGTCGACGCTTCAGCGACGTGGAAGGACTCGCGCTCTATGCCGGCTCTTTCATCGGGCTCGCCGCATTGCTCTCGGTGTCATTCATCATCCTGCTACTGCTCTACCAGAGCACCGAGGTTGAACAAACGGAACATGACGGTAGCGAGCGACCGCTGGGAGTCATTCTACGGCAACCCACGCTGATACTCGCTGTGGCGGCAGCCGCTATCGCCTACAGCGTAATGGCCCTGATCATGACCGCGACGCCACTCAGTATGCATGGCTTCGATGGTTTTCCCCTGGACGACACCACGCGGGTAATTCAGAGCCATATTCTCGCGATGTTCCTGCCATCCCTGTTCAGTGGCGCGCTGGTATCCCGGTTTGGTCCTGTAAAAATCATTGTCAGCGGCTTCCTGTTGATGTTGGCCTGCATTGCAGCTGGATGGGGCGAGCCCCGGTTCATGCATTACTGGGCTTCACTAGTGCTTCTCGGACTGGGCTGGAACTTCCTGTTCCTGGGCGGAACAACACTGCTGACCCAATCCTATCGGGTATCGGAGCGCTTCAAGGTCCAGGCAATGAATGACTTCCTGGTATTCGGGATGCAGGGCATCGGCTCGCTTAGCGCCGGAGTGCTGCTAAATGCTGGCGGCTGGAATGGCGTAATGCTGTTTGCCTTGCCCGCCATCTTGCTGCTGATGCCGGCACTCATTGTGGCGCGAAACGACCAGTCGCGCCCAAAAGATCAATAACATGACCAGGCAGAACCAGCGAGGAAGCGCACTGTTTAATTGCCACTCCCTCCATTTTTCCCAATAACTTTATTCTCGATCAATACTTGCCTGATGCGAAAAAGCACAGAATACTAGGATGTGGGGCTGAATTTGTCCTTGCGTTTCGTGCCTGATAACGAGCCATCCTATGCCAAAGCCTCCATAAGCAAAACGATATGATTAACACCATATGACTCCTCTGCTTGGGTAAAAATATGAATAATTCCGAATTGCTTAGAAATATCAAAACGCTGCTGGAGATGGCTAATACAGGGGTTTGCGTGTTGGACATTCAGCAAAAAGGGGTGGAAATGGTGGAAGAAATCACCAATAGTGAAGGCGCTTACTTTCACACATTCGATGAGAACAAGAACGCAATCGATCTTGCGGTGTGGTCAAAAAGGGTGCATCACTATTGTCATGCGGAGGCCAGCAAGCATTACCCTCTCGAGGAGGCGGGGATCTGGGCCGACTCCGTTAGAGAAAAACAGGCAGTCATCCATAACGATTATCAGGGCCTGCCGGCCAGCGAGAAAGGTGGCCTGCCGAAAGATCACTTCCCTCTCTCCCGCCACATGAGCGTTCCCGTCTATTCGGCAGACAAAATTGTCTCCATAACCGGGGTCGCAAACAAAAAGAGCCCTATGATGAGAACGACATAGACAATGTAAAGCTCTTGGCTGAAGTTATCTGGAGCATCACCCAACAGCGCAGAGCCCAGGTCATTCTCGAGAACTATGCCTTCGAAGACGGCCTCACCGGCATAGCCAACAGACGGCGCTTTGACGAGACTATCAAGTTTGAATGGAATCGCCACCGACGCAGCGGGCAGGAAATCAGCCTCATAATGCTGGATATCGATCTATTCAAGGGGGTCAATGACCAACTCGGGCATGAGCACGGCGATATCGTGCTACAGCAAATTGCCCACGCGCTGAAAGAGTCGTTCAGACGCAGCGGTGAATTAGTCTGTCGCTACGGCGGTGAAGAGTTTGTCGTGATATTGCCCGACACGAATCATGCTCAGGCTATCGCTCGGGCGAACTTCAGCCGGCTTGCTATTCTGAATTTGCAACTTAAACACCCCACCCCCCTGATATCTCCCTACATCACGGTTAGCGGCGGTGTCGCCACATTGGTTCCGAGGGACGAGAATTTCCAGCGACTCACAGAAATGGCGGATGCCAACCTGTACAGGGCCAAGAGCCTGGGACGAAATTGCATTGTCTGAGGCCCGTGGCCACCCACAAACTAACGAATTAACGCTACCTATGTCGAAAAATTGAACCTGGGTCGCAGCATCACTCTTGCCACTCACTACAACCCAGCCACCCCAGTTCAGTAACAAGTCCCGGGCTTCACACTCGCTATTCTCGCGCAATCGTCGTAATCTCAGCCTTCCCAGCCCATCATTGCGGAGGTAAAGAGATGAAAAGAATCCTTCTAGCCCTTATGACAACTTTAGCCATGGTCTGCATCCCGGCCCAGGCCCAGGATGCCGCGTCCCTGCAGGCGGCATTGAGCGCTTCCGCCGGCAGACCAGATGCCGACAAGGAACGCGATGCCGGCCGCAAGCCAGCCGAAGTACTCGAGTTTCTGGGAATCCGTAGCGGGATGACCGTGGTAGACCTGATAGCTGCCGCGGGTTATTACACCGAGGTTCTGTCTATTGCTGTGGGCCCTTCTGGCAAGGTCTACATGCAGAATTCTGCCGCCTCCCTCACCGGCGAGCGCGGTGAGCGTACTTCCGCCGCCATAGAACAACGCCTGGCCAATAACCGCCTGGCAAACGTTGAGCGATTAACCCGCGAGCCAGAAGCCCTTGGACTTCCTGACAATTCTGTTGACGCAGTCATCATCGCACTGGAATTTCACGAGCTTTATCGGTCCAGCAATCCTAATGCCGCAGCAGACTTCCTGGCGGAGATGCGCAGAGTCCTAAAACCGGGTGGCGTATTAGGCATTATTGACCATGCCGGTTTCCCGCAGTATGACCCAGGCCCACTGCATCGCGCACTAGAAGCCCAGGTGGTCGCCGATGTGCAGAAAGCCGGCCTGTTTGCTGCAGCGAGCTCGCGCATCCTGCGCAACCCGGACGACGACCGTAGCGCCGGAGTGTTTGGCCCCCTCAGGGGCGCTACTGACCGGTTTCTACTGAAGGTTATTAAGAAGAAATAACTGGATGATCAAGTAGCTACTCTGTGAGCACTCCTGCGATTGTAATCTACACGCGGCAATGGTGCGCATACTGCACTGCCGCGCTGAACCTGCTCAACGAAAAAGGCTATTTTTTCACGGAAATAGCAGCAGACAACAACCCGGCGCTGCGCGGTGAATTGACGCGGCGCTCGGGGCAATCCACACTGCCCCAGATCTTTGTAGGTGATCATTCAGTTGGGGGGTACCGGGAGCTGGCTATCGCGATTGCCGACGGTGAGTTTGAGCAATTGCTAAGCCAGAGTTCCCAGAGCTAGATTCATTGCTTGACGCAATCCAGTGCCAGCCCTGTTTGCCCTCCCGGCGCTATCCAAAAAGCTTCTTGTAAGTCTGTACGAAATACTGCATCTCTTCAGGCTTTGCCATGCTCAGGCGCATCCAGTTGCGGAATGGCGGGAACGGTCTGCCCACCCGAATATTGTGTTCCAGGAAACGCGCCTGCACCTCGGCGATGTCATGACCCGTCTCGACGAAGGTGAAGTTGGCATTGGAATCTATGTGGCGTATGCCCGCCTCGCGGAAATAACCCTGGGCGATATACAGTGACTCCTTGTTCTTGCGTAGCACGAAGCTGGAATGCTCCTGGTCCCGGTAACTGGCCAGCGCCGCGCGCATGCCCATGATGTTGAGGGTGCCGGTCATTCGCCTGTTGATCTCGGCTGCCAGGTCAGGGTGAGCGAAGCTGAACCCCACCCGTAACCCGGCCAGGCCATGAATCTTCGAGGCGGTACGCGCGATGATGATGTTGCGATGGCCTTCGCGCACCAGATCCATCATGGTGCTGTAGTCGGGATTATCGACGAACTCGTGGTAGGCCTCATCGATAAACACCAGGCGGTCACGGGATATCTCCAGGGCGAAGTCCCGGAGCGCATTCTTCTCCACGATGGTGGGAATAGGGTTGTTGGGGTTGCAGATATAGACCAGCTTGGTGTCGCGACGGATGGCGCTGGCCATGGCCTCGAGGTCGGTTTCCATTCGGTCATTGACCGGAACCCGAATCACTTCGGAGCCATTGTCCTCCGCGTAGCGGGGCAGATCCTCGAAGGTTGGATCGGCGACGACTATGGACCCCTCGTCCATGCTGGCCAGCAGACCGCCCATCTTGAGCAATTCCGCGGAACCCGCACCTACACTAATGTGCTCCGGACCTATGTTATTCAGGCCGCCAATCAATTCGGACATTTCACCGGCCAGGAAATACGTATAGAGATTGGCCTCTTCGACGGCCGCGCTGATGGCGCGCAGAGCGGCCCGCGAAGGGCCCCAGGGATTCTCGTTGGAGTTCATGCGAATAACCCGGTCCGGCATGGCGATACCAGCCTGCCCCAGCGCGCTCCGCATCAGGTTTATCGGTGGCGAGAACGGTGTAGCCGGGATGCCCTGCAGGGCACTGGCGGCCACCACAGCGGAGCTGCCGAGAAGGAAGTTACGTCTGCTTATTCTTGTTTTCACGTTCATGCCTCCAATGAGAATCTGGATTACCCGGGTGAGATCTGTCTACTACTATCCCTCTGATTGCGCTTCGATCTGGATTCGAAGGTTAACGTACATGAGAAAGCCAAAGCCTGCAGCATAATTCACGCCAAAGTCGGCCCGGTCGAAGCTCCCCACGGCGTCTGCACCACACACTTCACCCCCGCTCCGTGCCGGACTGCAGCGTAGCTGATTGATCTGAAGGTCAACGGGCAAGCTTACGCCATGCAGGGTCAGTTCCCCATCCACCGCGGTAGGCAGGCCGTCTTCCCAGTGCGTTAACTGACCGCTGTATGTCGCCGCCGGGAATCTGGCAACATTCAGCATACCCTCGTCATCCGCCATGGCATGCTCATTCATATCATCGAAGCCGAAATCGATCGACGTCATATCGATCTGTATGTCGACAGATCCCGTCATCGCTTCCTTGTCCATGATAACGATGCCACTGGAACGATTGAACTTTCCGCGCCACACAGAGAGTCCGCCGCGGTGATCGACTTCAAAACTCGGGTAGGTGTGGGCGGGATCGATGGTGTAAGTCACCGGCTCGGCCTGCCCTGCCAGGGACATTAGCGACGCAGCAATCACCAGCAGGCTCGCCCATGTCTTTCCACTCCCCTGCTTGTTCAATTCAATTCCCATCATTACTGCACATCTCCTGAGGCGAGCAGGCTCAGCCTGTCGCGGGGTTGCGGACAATTCACGAATCCATCATACCCGGTTGCCCGGGGATACAAAATGCCCGAACCCCGAATAATTGTGAGGAAGCAGCCTGCAAGCGCCCGCTCCCGATCCCTCAGGCCTCAGCATCATTCAGGCCGCGCAGAAGCCTGATGAATCAGTTAAGATTGCGCCCCTGAATCCTTACCCGGCCCTGCCGCACAAGTTTATGCCCCTGCTAAAACTCGACAATGTCAGCCTGAATTTCGGCACCCATGTATTGCTGGACGCGGTGGATTTCCAGATCGACAAGGGCGAGCGCATCGGCTTGCTGGGGCGTAACGGCGCCGGCAAGACCACGCTCATGAAAATCGTCGCCGGGGCTGAGCTGCCGGAGAGCGGCGAGCGCTGGCTGCGCCCCAACACGCGCCTGGCCTGGCTGGAACAGTCCCTGCCTGAGGGCGATGACAAGACCGTCTATGACCTGGTGGCCGAGGGCCTCGCGGAAGCAGGCGAGTTGTTGAGCCGTTACCATCACCTTGTCACCGACTATGAGAACGCCGACAGCACCGAACTGGCACGGCTGCAGAATGCCCTGGATGCCAAAGACGGCTGGAAGCTGGGTAACAAGGTCGACACGGTGATCAGCCAGCTTGACCTGCCAGCAGACAGCAGACTGTCGGCACTCTCAGGTGGCTGGCGCAAGCGCGTGGCACTGGCGCGGGCCCTGGTGCGGGAGCCTGAGCTGCTGCTGCTGGACGAGCCTACCAACCATCTGGATATCGTGGCCATTGAGTGGCTGGAAAGGGAACTGCAGGACTACAAGGGCGCCCTGCTGCTGGTGACCCACGACCGGAGTTTTCTGGAACGGGTTGCCAACAAGATTGTAGAGATCGATCGCGGGCACCTGCGGGAGTTCGAAGGCAGCTATCAACGATTCCTGCGTTTCCGCGAAGAACAGCTAGCCGCAGAGGAAACGGCCAACAAGCTGTTCGACAAGAAGCTGGCGGAAGAAGAAGTGTGGATTCGCCAGGGCATCAAGGCGCGGCGCACACGCAACGAAGGTCGGGTGCGCGCACTGGAGGCTATGCGGCGGGAACGCAGCCAGCGACGCGAGCAACAGGGCAAGGCCAGTTTCGCAGCCAGCCAGGGTGAACGCTCAGGCAAGCTGGTAGCCGAGCTGACCGACATCAGCCAGTGCTTCGGTGACAAGACGGTGATTCGGAACTTCTCCACGACCGTCATGCGCGGTGACCGCATCGGCCTGGTGGGCGTAAACGGATCCGGCAAGACCACCCTGCTGCGCATACTATTGGGCGACCTGGTGCCTACCGAAGGCAAGGTGAAGCTGGGCACAAACCTGCAGGTAGCCTACTTCGATCAACTGCGTGCTCATCTGGACCCCGAAAAGAACCTGATCGACAACATCTGCGGCGGTCAGGACTTCATCGAGATCAATGGCAAACGCAAACACGCCATCACCTATCTCGGCGATTTCCTGTTTGCGCCGGACCGGGTACGCACCCCGGCCAAGGCATTGTCGGGCGGCGAACAGAACCGTGCGATCCTGGCCAAGGTGTTCAGCAAGCCAGCCAATATCCTGGTACTGGACGAGCCCACCAATGACCTGGATATCGAGACCCTGGAACTGCTGGAGGAGATCCTGTTGCAGTTCGAGGGCACCGTATTGCTGGTTAGCCACGACCGCCAGTTCATGGACAACGTGGTGACGAACCTGATGATCTTCGAAGGCAACGGCCTGATCGATGAATTCGTAGGCAGCTACAGCGACTGGCAACGCAGCGGCGGCAGTCTGTTGGCGTTGGAAGAGAAGTCAGCAACAGTTACAGGCTCAGAATCCAGTCCCGACACCGGGACCGAGGCAGTCCCGAAGGCTCAATTACCCGGGGGCACCAAACCTGCCAACAACAAAGAAAACCATCAGGCAGCACGTGAACGCAAGAAGGCGCTGGATAAGCAGATGAAGCTTATCGAGCGCCTGGAAAGCCGCCATCAGGAACTGGAATCCCTCATGGGCGAGGCAGGCTTCTATGACAGAGGCCAAACTGAAATTGACGCGGTCCTCAAGGAGTCTGGCGAGCTACAGGGCAAGCTGGAGCAGGCCTATGCAGCCTGGGAAGCCCTGGAACAGTGATCGCACACAGAACAGAAAAGGGGTCAGAGTCAGGAGAAAAGGGGTCAGAGTAAAAATACAGTACTGTATTTTTACTCTGACCCCTTTTCTCTCCAGTCATCGGCGACCACAATTATGTTCGTTGCCGAATAAAAAAAGAGCAATCAGTCTTCGAGACCAACAGGCTCACAGCCTTACGATAGTCTGCAAGTAGAAATAATGGCTATCGCCCTTGTCCACCAGATCCATGTAGGGGCCGGCATTGATCCACACATAGCCACCATCGACAGTCAGCTTGTTATCGAAAAGGTGCCAGCGCACACGGGACTCCAATTGATCGCCCAGGAAGGTTTCACCCAGACTACCCGGATGGCGATAACGGGTCGTACGCCAACCAGAGGTTTCCTCTGCCAGCGAGGGTCGCTGCCATCGCACATAGGCATCGACGTTGCGCGCCGGAGCCAGATTTAACATCAGTCCGGGAGACTTTGTGTTCACACGCTGAAAGGCGCGGAACAGGCCGGTTGGACCAAAATCGGGCCGCGGCACACCGAACAGGTGATCCAGCTCATTGGATTCATTATCCAGGGGAGCCTTGTCGCCGCTTCCATAGTGATAGATGAAACTCAGGCGTGGCCGCCAGGCAGCCTCGAAGCTGTAACCCAGGCTAAAGTGGAAATAGTGCGCCTTGTGATCCAGTAGCGCGGAGTTGGCATCCAGCGCCGGCGCATCCCCAAACTGGTACACGGCCTCCGTATCGTAGTGCCATTCGCCTGCCGCGGGATTCCGGAACAGGCGAACACCGGTAGTCAGCACATCGAATCGCTGGTTGTCGGGGCGATCGCGCCTCTCATCGGCACCCAGCAGATAGAGTTGCACCATGTCCGATTGCGCCGTGAGCGGTGTTGTCAAATAAGCTCCCCAGAAAAAATCCTTGGATTGCTTGTCCAGCCTGGGTTTGTTATCGATCCAGTCCCCGTCAACGAGTCGCTGGGTAGGTCGCGTGTAGAACAACTCGATTGAGGTGTTGCCTCTCTCCCACCCGGCATGAACCCCGGCGAAGGAATTAATGGTGTTACGGTAACGGTTACGGGCAACAAAACGGCGGCTGCCCTGATCCATGGTGAAGCGGCCTATCTTGATAAACCCCTTGTCGTCTTCGCTGAAGAGACCCGAGACGGGAATATTCACATTGGCCTGCAGGATGTCCAGCGGATTGGTGAAGAAGCTGTCCAGGGGTGAGTCTTCGTCGGTTAAATAGGTCCGCATGTCGGCTATTTCGGTTTCTATGGAGAAGCTCTCGAAGTCCATATTGACCGTCAGCGCATTGCGCCACTCGAAACCCTGGTCGTCACCATCGAGCCCCGCCCTGAACTGACCGTTCAGCACCTGCATGCGACTCTGCTGCTCGAAACCCAGCGATAGCCAGTCGGGCAGTCCGGAGCCATCGGTTTGTGCCTGTATTGGTGGAGCGATGACCAACAAGAGGGTCGGGAAAAGCAGGACTATCCTGCGGCGAGATGACTCCCGGATACGTCTGTACAACATGCGAAATGTTCCTTTTTCATTCTTGCGTTTGTTCGTAAGAGACAGCTAGCGCGTCTGCGACCCTGTCACCACCTTCCAGACAGGCCGAACAAACATTTCTTCTGCGGATTACAACCCTGAATTGGTTGGAAAGCAGAAGTATGGCAAGGATTGCAGGATAAATCACTGATTCGCGCAGAATCAGCGACAACGCACCAAAAATTGTATGTGGCTCGATTTGAACCTGAATGACCTAAATGCTTGAGAGCTGAAACTCTTCGCTACACTTCTGACAAGCTCTCCAGGAAATCCCAACTGATGTCGCCAGGCAAGACATCCTGCATCACACTGACAATGCCATCAGCATCAAACCAGGCGCGTACTACAAGAGCCGCATCGACTTCCCAACCCAGCCAGTCAAGGCGCCAAGCAGGAATATCGTCAAATACATGATGACCCTGGATGCCTCCAGGCTCCAGATCAGGAAATTTACCTGCACGATTTCCATATTCTGAAAAACGAAGATTCCCATCAGCAAGATTGCTACCAGACCAATAAACAATTTGAAGCTCACGACACCAACCTCTCTTGTTAACTTTTACGACAAGGGCGGACTATCAGCCCAACTTCGCTCCGCCGGGTCGTTGCTGCCAGGTGTAACCAAAGCCTGATCTGCACATGACTGCGGGCCGCCTTGATTTGTTCGCCGCCCGAGCCGGGTATCTCCACCGGGCATTCCACTACCGACAGACTGGATGCGACCACCTGCGAATCACTCCCGAGGCAGTAGTCGCAGGATTATCACCCGGGTGATCGATGGAAAGGTCAAAATGGATTGAGGTGAGAAACGTAGCGCCATTTACCGACAGAACTCACTTCTGGCTATTCTGCTGTTCCAGAAATCTGACAATTTTCGCGCAGCAGTCACGCAGCGCTGTCGCTGAATACGGCCTGGGCTTGTGCAGCCCCCATACAGGCTGGGGCCAGGCCAGGTCGTCACGCCGACGAACGATGTGATGAACATGCAATTGCGGCACGATATTTCCGAGTGCGGCCACATTCATTTTGTCTCCGTTAAACAGAGTCATCATTGCCCTGGCAATGAAGGAAGACTCCCTGGCAAGAGTAAGCTGGTCGCCCTCAGTTAGATCATACACCTCCCGCGCATTGTTGACTCTGGGAACGAGAATGCACCAGGGGTAATTACTGTCATTCATCAATAAAACCTGGCAGAGCGCCAGATCAGTGACATGGCAACAGTCTTGCGCTAATCGCGGGTGCAGGACGAAATCGCTCATACAGATAGCGCCATCAGCCACGTGAATAGAAAAGAGCTCGAATGCATGGTACCCAAAGCGGTGATCTAAGTCGTATTGGTGCGCAGCCCACGCTCACTCTCACCATGCCCGGCCACGGCAGCCACGATCATGTCTGCCGTCACCGGCGCCCGGTTGAAGTAGTGTCCACCGAGGGCATCCGAAATGGCGCACAGCAGGGCCGAGGCGGCACAGCCTTGCAGTGGCTCGCCCACGCCCTTGGCACCAACAGGATTCTGCGGATCGGGCATGTCCACCGCCGACGACAGGTGCTCGACCCCCACATCGAGATAGCTTGGCACCTTGGCCTGATGCAGCCCGGTGGCAGCTGGCAGTCCATTCTGCGGGTCGTAGACATGACGTTCAAAGCCGGCCATACCAAAACCCATCACCGCACCACCGCGAATCTGGTTCTCCAGGCCCCGTGGATGGATGACAGTGCCGCAGTCGGCGACCCCCAGGTAATCCAGTATCTCGTATTTACCTGTTTCCGTGTCCAGTTCGATCTGGATGAAGCCGGCCGCCAGTGCGGGGACGGTTCCGTCTTTTT
The DNA here is from genome assembly GCA_038134565.1 of Pseudomonadales bacterium. GTDB lineage: Bacteria > Pseudomonadota > Gammaproteobacteria > Pseudomonadales > Pseudohongiellaceae > UBA9145. The sequence goes on from JAYPVK010000030.1 coordinate 33,954, forward strand.
CGAGATTGTCTCTTGCGACACCGATAAGGCCGCTGCCTGCCAGCGCCGAGACGGAGTTCCGGGTCATGGTGTTGATGTCTTCCGGTGCCAGTGAACCGTCGTAGTGGCCACCCAGCGCGATGGCTTTCTGTGCCGCCTCCGCGTAGCTGAATCCAAGGTCCGGGTCCGCCTTGCTGAACACCCGTTCACCGCCGATAGCGTAATCATCCGGAGAACCTCCCAGCTCCCTGGCAGCGATCTCCAGCAACTTCTGCAGGCAGTCTGTGGCGGCCACATAGTTGGTGCGGGTCATGGTGAAAGAGGTGTTGGATCCAAACTGGCCCAGGTTCCAGGGCAGGTGCTTGCGACTGTCGCCCCGTTCCACCACACAGTTGTTCCAGTCCATCTTTAATACTTCCGCCGCCACGCGGGAGGTGGCGGTGTGGGAGTAGGTACCGAGGTTGCCCACGCCGGTGTGGATATGTAGCTTGCCATCCGGTGTGATGCGCACCAGCCCGTCGAAACCGTTACTGCCTGCGGAGTGGTAAGCCTGGCCGATGCCGACACCGATCACCTTGCTGCCCCTGCGTTGTCCGCTGCTGGCGAGTTTCTCTGTCCAGTTGAATTGCTCTGCTCCCTTCGCCAGGGCTTCCGGCATGTAGGAACTCGTGATAGCGCTCTGGTAGCTGCCATAACCGGCATCGTGGCCAGGCGCGTTGATGCGACGAATCTCCAATCGGTCCAGATTGAGCTGTTTTGCCGCCTTGTCCATCAGGGGCTCGATCGCTACCGCCAGCTGGTTCTGGCCGGGCCCGCGCTGCGCGCCTCTCAGGGGCGTATTGGTAAACACTGGCACGCCCCGATAACGCATATTAGGCGGCGTGTAGACCAGGGTCATGGCATCGCCTGCGGACAGCCAGTCGGAGAAGCCCGAGTTGGCCCCGTTGTCCTGAACCAGCATCAGGTCCACGGCGGTGATGCGGCCGTCATTGCGGAATCCCATCTTGACCCTGCCCTGGAAGCCATGGCGTGCCGAGCCGATGAAATACTCTTCCTCACGGCTGACCCGCAGCATTACCGGTCGACCGGTGAGGCGCGACAGGTGAGCGGGTATGGACATGGCTGGGTAGGCGCTGCCCTTGGAGCCGAATCCACCACCGCAGAACTCGGCGATGAACACGAGATTCTCGGGCTCGATACCGATATAGGCCGCCAGATTGGGTACCGGAAAACTCTGGCTCTGGCTGGACCCGTACACGAAACACTTGCCGTTTTCCCAGTAGGACAGCACCGAACGCGGTTCCATGGAATGGTGGGAATGGCTGGCTGTGACGAAACTCTCGTCTATGACGTAGTCCGCCTCCCGGAATCCCGCCTCCGGGTCACCCACCACCCAGTCGCGTATGAAGCCTGCTTCCGGCAGGCGATTGTCCGCCAGGGCCGCGGCCTCGTCTTCGCTCCAGTGAATGGAACTCACCTCATCGAGGGAGGCATTGCCCACATTGCCCTGGGTCCTGGCCTCGGCGCCGCCGGGGCGCAGGCTGTCCAGCGGGTCGGTCACGAAAGGCAGGCGTTCGAATTCCAGGTCTATGGCCTGAATGGCATCTTCCGCAGTCTTCTCGTCCACGGCCGCCACCACCAGGATGGGATCGCCCACGTAGGCAGGTTCATTGGTAAGAATGGGGTTGCTGAGGCCGGCCTGGGGCGGCACGTCGTCCGCGGTCATGATGGCCACTACCCCATCCATACGCAGCGCGCGGCTGGCGTCGATCCCCCGGATGCGGGCGTGGGGTATGGGACTGGTCAGGAGGCGCGCATAGAGCATGCCGTCTACCTTGAAGTCTTCCGCGTATCTGGCACTGCCGGTGACTTTGGCGTGGATATCGGGCGGGGTGAAGTCCTTGCCGATCAGGGAGTAGGCCATGGTGTACTCCAGTTGAGTTTGTTTTTTGACAGCCTAGCATCTCTGGCCTGGGGAATTAAGGAGATTTGGTATGCCTGAGCTGTATTCCCTATCCCCAAACACCCCGGTCGTCTTACTAACTAAACGCTTCGGCCTTAAACTATCACGATCGTGAAACCCGGCAGGCCCTTGACGAGTCTTACTGTTGTCTCCATATAGCGCCCGCCGGAAATGTGCTCCTGAATAGGGGGAGTCGTTTCGACGGTCTACTCTTCCACACGCTTGCAAACTGGTCACTGGCCCATCCATGAAAAAAATCGTCCTCTCTGTCGCCGGCCTCATTCTGCTGGTCCTCGTCGCCGCCTTCCTCTTCATCGCGACCTTCGACCCCAACAACTACAAAGACCGACTCATCGCCGAGGTAGATGCGCGCGCCGGGCTCAGCCTGCGCCTGGACGGCGATATCGAAATGTCGCTTTACCCCTGGTTCAGCCTCAGCGTGGACGAAGTGGCCATCGACAATCCCGCGGGCTTTGGTCCTGACCCGCTGCTCAGCATCGAGCACGCGGCCTTCCGTGCCCGCCTCCTGCCCATGTTGCGCCGCAACTTCGAGATCGACACCGTCGTACTGCAGGGCGTGGACGCAGGCCTGATCACAGACGAGAACGGTCGTGCCAACTGGAGCGGCCTCACTTCAGATTCGGCTGCTGCCGCTGCCGGCGAGCAGGCCTCCTCTGGCATGCCATTCAATGACCTGCGTCTCGGCGGCGTCAGCATCGAGCGGGTAAACATCCGCTACGAGGACCGCAGTTCGGGTACTCGCATTACTGTCTCAGACTTCCGCTTCGCCACAGACGAACTCGTCTACGGCGAACCTATCGACGTGGACATGGGCTTCGCCATCACGGCCAATAACCCTGCCCTGGACGCCGACGTCATGGTCACCGCCGTGGTGAACTACGACCTTGACAATGAACGCTACGCCATTGCCCCCATGCAACTGGCAAGCGAATTGCGCGGCAGCAATGTACCCGGCGGGCGTGCCACCCTCAGTCTGGATACCGAGCTGCATTTCGACCTGGAAGCTGACAGCCTGCGGGTCGTGCCTGTGCGCCTGCTCGCACCTTCGACAGAACTCAGCGCCACCGTGACGGTGAATGGTCTGCAGAGCAATGCGCCGCAGGTGGCGACAGAGATCGATCTGCGCGGCGATGACCTGCCCATGCTGTTTAGGATGGCCGGAGTGGCGGATCTGGCTTCCAGGCTGGGTCAGCTGAGCGACAGAAGCTTTACCCTGCAATCCACGGTGGCGGCGCAACCGGCGCGTGGCCAGCTTAATCTGTCGAACCTGCAACTGAATCTGTTGGGTACTGCCGTGACCGGCACGGTCGAGGCCGTCAACCTGAACACCGACGCAGCACTGCTGCGGGGCGAACTGTATGGCCAGGGCCCGAACCTGCCCTCGGTACTGGAAGTCATTGGCCAGATCACCGGCGGCAACAACTCCAGGTTGGCCGAAGGCGGGCGACTCATGCAGCAGGTTCCCGACAAGGCCTTCAACATCAATGCCCGGTTTGATGCCAATCTGCAACGCGGCACCGTGGATGTGCCTCGCCTGGATATGCGGGTGCTGGGGGCAAGCGTGAGCGGCAATGTCAACGCCGGCGCACTCAATTCGGATGAACCCAATGCCCGGGGACAGCTGCAAGCCAGTGGTCCGGACCTGCCCCTGCTGATGCAGATCGGCGGCTGGTTTTACTCAGGCGAAGCGTCACCCATCTTCACCTATGGCAGTCAGCTCGGCAGCTTGCAGAACAAATCATTCTCCCTGGCCACTACATTCGATACCGACCTGCGCAGTGGCGCCATCGCTGTGTCCAACCTCAATGCCAGCGCCTTCGGCCTGCAGGCTGCAGGCAATTTCGATGCGGCCAACATCAACAGCAATAACGGCAATGTATCCGGTGAGTTGTCTGTTACCGGCAGCGCCCTCGGGTCACTGCTCAGTGCATTGCAGTATCCGGATTTTGCCGAGGTAACTCGGTCACTGGCCGTTAATCTGGCCTTCAGCGGTACCAGCAACAATCTGGCCGTAAACCCGGCTCGGCTTGAGCTGGTACTCGCCGGTAACCGAATTCCAGATTCGCCAGCCACGATAGCCCTGAATGCCGTTAGTCGCATCAATGTACCGCGGGAGAGTCTGCAGGTAGATCAGTTCACCCTGGCCGGCCTGGGCCTCGACACCCGGGGCAACATCACTGTGGACGAAATCTTCAATGCACCCTCTGTGAGTGGCAAGGTGGAAATCAGCAGCTTCAACCTGCGGCGCCTGCTACAACAACTAAATCAACCCCTGCCCGACAGCGCGGACAACTCCGTATTGCAGGCCGTTGGCATCTCCACCGAATTCCGGGTTACTCCGGGCGCCTTCAATCTGGAAAATCTGGCACTGCAGCTGGACGACACACATGTGACCGGCAATCTGTCCCTGACCAATGCTGCGATCCAGGAATTGATTATTGATGTCGATATCAGCGCTATTGATGTCGATCGTTATCTGGCGGAGCCGCAACCTGCCTCGACACAGAGCAGCGGCGATGCGTCCTATCCGATTCCAGTGGACACGCTGCGCAATCTGGCGCTGCGTGGCAGTCTGGATATCGGTCAGATTCAGGTGTCAGGCATGGCACTCTCCGAGGTCTCGGCCTCGCTGGATGCCCGCGACGGACGCATCAGTCTCTCTCCCCTGCGCAGCAACCTTTACCAGGGCAGCTTCAATGGCAGCCTGACCCTCGACGTAACTGGCGCCTTGCCAGCTGCCACCGTAAACGTGAACCTGCAACAGATCGCCATGGAACCCCTGATGCAGGACATGATGGACAGCACCTACGTGAGCGGTCGTGGCAGTCTGCAACTCGATCTTCGTAGCAGCGGCCCCGACACGCTGGCCTTGCGACAGGGGCTCAGTGGTAGTGGACGCATCAATCTCGAAGACGGTGTGCTGCGCGGCGTGGATGTTGCCGGTGTTCTAACCCAACTGGAGACAATGATTCGCAGCCGCCGGCCGGGTGAGCTGAGCCGCGGCCAGCAGACGGCATTCGAAAGCTTTACGGCGAACCTCCTGTTCGAAAATGGCGTGGTGAACAGCCATGACCTGCTGATCAATTCACCTGGTTTCCAGGTCACAGGTCGCGGCACCCTGCTCAACCTGCGGGACGACAGCATCGCCTACAACCTGCGCACCACGGTGGACGCCTCAACAGCCACCCGCGACGATCAGGAATACGACATCGGCGGCTACGGAGTTCCCATCGCCTGCAGCGGTACACTGTCGGCACCGCGCTGTCTGCCCGATGGGCGCGAGATCCTCTCGAACCTGCTGCAGAACGAGTTACGGGATCGAGTGGGAGACCTGCTGAACAGGCTGCAGAACTAGGGTTACCCGCTCTTCCTTTGCATACCGCAACTGGCAGGATTTTGAATTCTGAGTTACTTATTAATTCGCTCTGAAGGGTTTACGGATTCGCGCCAGAAAAACAATTTGCGCTAAATCAAAGTGCCTTCATGTTTCTGACTCGGGCCCGCACCATCGTAATACAATGAAAGTCGGCATAGTCAAACGGAAATTCCATTGTAAAAGATTACGAGGTGCTTGCCATGACAACGCTTTACGTTCGCGCCCTCGGCGCATTCCTGCTGCTGCCCCAATGGGCCCTGGCGCAAACTGACCTGATCGCACCGGTAACCGGCGCTATCACCGGGCTGGTGGAAAACGACGCCGGTGACATGGTGCCTCCCCAGGCCGCGGTATCGGCCACAGTGGTAGCCAATGACAACAATGGCGTCATCACCGCCAATGTTTCCGGTACCGCTTCCTGCACCGGGGGATTGGGCCTGCATTTTACCTTCGAGGCGCAATACAGCTCGGCGGATAATTCTTTCGTTGGCATGTATTCCGATGTGCCCGGCAATGCACCGGACAAGGCCCAGAGCTTCACCAACAACGGTGGTTATAGCTGGACTACGCAGCTTAGCGGCATGGCACCTTCCCCGACCGGCGCCCGGGCCTACGATCTGCAGTTTCAATACGAGATTCCCTCGCAAGCGATCTTTCAGGGCAATGCCTTGCCTGCAGAGCGCACCTAAGGTGGAACTCTCGCCACCAGCCAGACTGTGGTCGTACCACTCAGCGTTCCCATCGCCCAGATTAACCAGAATCTGAATTTCAACGTGGAGTTCAATGGTTCCTGAAGCGCCGTCTCGATTCCCCAGCTGGATGATTCTGTCGTGTTCACGGGCGAGGCCACAGGAACCTTTGCTTCAACCAACACAGAGACCGTGATCGGCACGGTACCGGGATCCGGACAGCTAAGCATTCGTGTGCAGGTCAGCGGCAGCTTCGGTGGCACGCTGTTTCTTATCGATAAGGACACCGTGTCTTTCCAGGGATCCTGGGTAGGCACGGGGGCAAATCAAACGGTGGGCGGCGATATCAATATCGATATCGAATTCCAGGATACCTCCTCGTTTCCCTTTTCTGTGAGCGGCACGATCCCGGTAGAAACAGGTTTCGAACAACTGCCACTCACTAATATACCGTTCGCTGTCAGTGGCAGCTTCCCGCTGTCCATTCAGTAGGCAGCAGGAAAACTTATGGGCTTGATTCAGCTGTTCGCGTTGAGCGGCTGAATCTAGGTCGCCGGGTAATTTGCCATCAAGGCCGCAGAACTTCCCCGTTCAAGCCAGACTGTAGCACGCCATTGTGGAAGGCCAGTTTGCCATTCACCAGCACTGCATCAAAACCTGTTGCCAGCTGCAGGGGCTCCGGATATGTCGCCGTGGCTCGCACGGCCGCCGGATCGAATATCACGATATCTGCCGCCTTACCCACTTCCAGTGAGCCACGGTCTTCGATTCCCAGGGCCTGGGCAGCAAATGAGGTCATCTTCCGGACCGCTTCATCCAGGCTGATTGCTTGCCGCTTAACCACATATTCCTCAATGATCTTGGCGAAGGTGCCGTGTCCCCGCGGATGAAATCCCGTCGGACTACCATCGGATGAGACGCCGACGAAGGGATCCTCCAGTAGACGCGATTGCAGCGCATCATTCATCACGAAGTAGGCACCGGACGCACCCTGTGGGCCAATGACATCGATGAGGATATCCTCGAACGGCATCTCGAGCTCCCGCTCCAGGTCTGCCAGGGTCTTGCCGGTATACGGGTCGGTTCCCAGCAGGGTAGCCTCGGGGCCATTGCGCAGGGTCACCCGGTTGCGCAGATACTCTGCCAATTCTTCCCGACGCTCTGGCATAGCCGCCTCAAACTGTTCCTGGGTCTTGGCCCATACCGGAAACAGAATACCGATGCCGGTATAACTGGCGTTGTAGGGATAGACGTCCGCGGTGACTTCGTATCCCCTGTCGCGGGCTTCCTGCATAAGCGCCAGCAGTTCTTCGGCGCGAGCCGCGCCACGCCCATAGACCGATTTCATGTGGGCGATGTGCACGCGGGCGAATTCACCCTGGGCGATCAGCTCTGCCACGGAGGCCTCTATCTGGTCATCGTCCTCGTTACGCATGTGACTCATGATGACGCGGTCATTGCGGCCTACCACTTCTGCCAGGGCGAGAAGCTCTTCGGCACTGGCATTGAGACCCGGGTTGTACTCGAGACCCGTGCTCAGGCCGAATGTCACCTTGAGATTGCTGTCCAGCATCTCCAGCATGCGCTGCATGCTTTCCGTATCGGGCGTCGGTTCACGACCAATGCCGGCAAGGTTACGCAGGGTGCCGTGACCAACGAACATGGCCAGGTTGACACCGATACCCTGCGCCTCAACCTGCTGCATCCATTGCGCAATATTTTCAGTAACTGGGCTGTCTCCGTCCTGCCCCAGGGTGATGGTAGTAACACCCTGGGCGAGAAAGTTTTCAAATTCAGGCGTCTGCAGCGGATCGCCATGGGAATGTACATCGATGAAGCCGGGCGCCACTATGCGATCAGAGGCGTCGATGCGCTGACCGATTTCGATGGGGTTGTTCCGGGACAGTGTTTCGAAGTCATCGATCAACACGATCTCACCGTCGCGTATGAACAGGTCTACTGCGGTAGCTGCATTACCGAGACCATCGAGAACCATGCCGTTCTCAACAAGGACGTCAAATTCCAGCGTTTCCGGTGTATCGCTTTCGCTGCAGGCCTGTAGACATGCACCGAGTA
>JAYPVK010000031.1:0-40893 GCA_038134565.1 Pseudomonadales bacterium
ATCACATGGAATCGTCCTCACCCTTTGACAGAAATAACTGATCGGCCCCGAACACACAGCGAATAAATTCTTCAATCGCACAGTCGCCTGACCCTGTACTATGACAATCACGGTAGCCATCAGGCACAACACGGTCTATCAATTTGACAGACCGGTGGAAATCTTCCCCCATGTCGTTCGCCTGCGTCCGGCACCTCACAGCCGTACGCCAATAAAGAGTTATTCCCTCAAGATCGAGCCTGATTCTCACTTCATAAACTGGCAGCAGGATCCCTTCTCCAATTACTTGGCCAGGCTTGTGTTCCCCGAGAAGGCGCGCAAGCTGAGTCTTGCCGTGGAAGTCATCGCGGAAATGACGGTAATCAATCCGTTTGATTTTTTCCTGGAGGAAAGCGCCGAACACATTCCCTTCAAGTATGACAAGCAGCTACTGAAGGACCTCGCGCCCTATCTCGCTCTAGCCGAAAACGGCAGCAAGCTGAAAGCCTGGGTAAAACAGATTCCACGCAGGAAAACACCGACGGTGCAGTTCCTGGTAGAGATAAACCAGCGCCTGCAGCAGGAGATTGGCTACGAGATACGTCTGGAGCCCGGGGTGCAAACTTGCGAACAGACCTTGACCCGTAAATCCGGTTCCTGTCGTGATACCGGGTGGTTGCTGGTGCAAATCCTGCGTCATCTTGGACTGGCGGCACGCTTTGTGTCCGGTTATCTCGTGCAGCTTAAACCCGATGTGAAATCCCTCGATGGTCCCTCCGGCCCCACTGAAGACTTCACCGACCTCCATGCCTGGGCCGAGGTGTATATACCGGGAGCCGGCTGGGTTGGATTGGATCCAACCTCCGGGCTATTCGCCGCCGAGGGCCATATACCGCTGGCCTGCACGCCTGATCCGTTTTCCGCGGCACCGGTCACCGGAGCGATCGACGAATGCCAGGTGGAGTTCTCCTATGAGAACAAGGTGATTCGTGTTCATGAGGACCCCAGGGTCACCAAGCCGTTCAGCACGGGTAACTGGCGCAGGATCAATGCGCTGGGTAAACAGGTCGATTCGCTGCTTAACCGCCAGAAGGTAAAGCTCACCATGGGTGGTGAACCCACCTTTGTCAGCGTCGATGACATGGAGAGCGCGCAGTGGAATACCGCGGCACTCGGCAAAGACAAGCGACAACTCGCTGGTAATTTGCTGCAAGCGCTGAAGAAGCAGTTTGGACCGAAAGGCGTTCTGCAGTTCGGGCAGGGCAAATGGTATCCGGGTGAGCCAGTGCCGCGTTGGGCGCTGGGCTTGTTCTGGCGTGAAGACGGCAAGGCCCTGTGGAAAAACAGGAAGTACCTGGGTGATGAATCCAGCCCGGGTGATCTGGAACCCGCGCTGGCCGGTGAATTCATCAGGAAGCTGGCGGGGAACCTGCGGGTCAATCAGAAACACAGCATACCCGCCTACGAAGACATCTGGCACTATCTGGAAGCCGAGGGCAAGCTGCCAGCTAATGTCACGGTTGATGACAACAAGCTGAAGGATCCTCTCGAACGCAACCGCTTGCGTAACATGCTGACGGGCAAATTGGGCGAACCGGTCGGTTACGTGCTGCCGCTGGCCTGGCTCGAAGAGAAGGATGGTAAGGGCTGGTACAGCTGCCGCTGGTATTTCCGGCGCGAGAAATTATTCCTGCTACCGGGAGATTCCTCAATGGGCTTCCGCCTGCCCCTGGGCAGCATCCCCTGGCAGGCGCCGGAGGATGCCCACGTGGATCACGAGGCAGACCCGTTCTCCGGTGAAGAAGAAGCCGCACTGGCAGATACCGGCAAGCGCAGGGCTCGCAGGATTCGCCAGACCGACACCATCTTTCAGACGGCCCTCTGTGTGCAGGTACGCGACGGCCGACTCTATGTATTCCTGCCGCCGGTAACCCGCCTCAACCATTATTTGGACCTGCTGAACGCTATCGAGGAAATCGCGATCGAATTGAAGGTGGCCGTGGTCTTGGAAGGCTACCATCCACCCCGTGATCGCAGGCTGCGTAAACTGCTGATTACGCCCGACCCCGGCGTGATCGAGGTGAATGTTCATCCTGCTGGCAGTTGGGATGAAATGATAGACATCATCCGCAAGCTGTATGACCTCGCCCATAAGGAGCGACTGGGTACCGAGAAGTTCATGGTCGATGGCAAGCATTCCGGTACCGGTGGTGGTAACCACGTGACCCTGGGAGCGGCGCGGGCCGAAGACAGCCCCTTCCTGCGACGTCCTCATTTATTGGGCAGCATGATTCGCTACTGGCAGAATCACCCCAGCCTGTCCTACCTGTTCTCCGGGCAGTTCATTGGGCCCACCAGTCAGTCGCCCCGGGTCGATGAAGCCCGCGACGACAACCTGTATGAGCTGGATATTGCGTTGCAACAGCTGGGGGAGGGCGAGAGCCTGCAACCCTGGAAGGTAGATCGACTGCTGCGTAATTTCCTGGTGGATCTCACCGGCAATACCCATCGTGCCGAGTTCTGTATCGACAAGCTGTATTCCCCCGATAGCTCGACCGGCCGCCTGGGTCTGCTTGAGTTCAGAAATTTCGAGATGCCGCCCCACTGGCAGATGAGTGCGGTGCAAATGCTGCTGATTCGCGCCCTGGTGGCACACTTCTGGAAGCATCCTTACCGGCGCGACCTGATTCCCTGGGGAACGGAACTGCATGACCGTTTCATGTTGCCGCATTTTATCTGGCAGGATTTGTCCTGGGTGATCGCCGATCTCAAGGAAGCGGGATTTGACTTCGACCTGCAGTGGTTCGAGGCATTCCAGGAATTCCGTTTCCCTCACTACGGCACGGTCAACGTGCGTGGCATGGAAGTCGAGATTACCGGTGCCATCGAACCCTGGCATGTCCTCGGTGAAGAAAGCTCCGGTCAGGGCACGGCGCGCTATGTGGATTCCTCGGTAGAGCGGCTGCAGGTACTGGTGCGTCACATGACCAGTAACCGCTTCATCGTCACCTGCAACGGCCGCAAGATTCCGCTGCAGTATACGGGCAGGGAAGGTGAATATGTGGCGGGCGTGCGTTACAAGGCCTGGTCACCGTACTCGGCATTGCATCCGCTGCTGCCGGTCAACTCGCCGCTGGTATTCGATGTGGTGGATACCTTTAACAACCGTTCACTGGGAGGCTGTACTTATTACGTGTCTCATCCCGGTGGACGAAATTACGATACATTCCCCGTAAACGCCATGGAGGCGGAGGCGCGTCGAGTGGCCCGTTTCTCCCGTCATGGCCACAGCCAGGATGGTGTGGAGTTTGATACCAGACCACCCCATCCGTCCCAGCCTTATACCCTGGATCTGCGCTACAAGCCGCGTTAGGACTCTGGCGCGGGCCGCGCTGGCTTGCGCATGGTGCGGGTAGGGTTCTGCTTCATGTGCCATGCCGCCTTCCACGCCATGCCCGTCATGTAGTTAACCTCGTCGACCCGCAACCGACAGGCTTCCTGAATAGTCTCGACATTGAGGAACTTGCCCAGGTTGTCGTAGTCGTTGTTGCTGGCACTGTACAGGGCGATCCACTTGCCCTTGTGCAGGGCCGACATGGAGGCCGCCTGTTTTGTGCCCTCGATGCTCAGTGTGAGCGTACGCAGGTAGCCGTTTTCCTTTAGCTCGCGCACCACCCGGTACACTTCCTGTCGACCGGACTCGGTGGCGTGGTCGGATTCGCTGCCGAAATTTTTCTGGCTCAGGCTGACGAACAATTCAGATTCGTCGTCATCACTCCAGTGCATCTCAACACCGCGTTCCCTGAGCTTGCGCAGGTCCCGCAGGAAGCCCTTGCGTTTGTCATTTGAGAAATGCTGCTGGATGTGATTTGTAAAGTCGTAATCGAATTCTGAAGGCACCAGGTAGTACTGCTGATCCGTTTCCCGGAAATTGTCTGTAAACTGTGGATGAGCGGCCACGAGCGCATCCACCCAGCTTCCTTTCAGGTCAAAAAGATCGGTACGATCGGGTAAGGCGTCGAAGCACTCGGGAAAATGCTCCAGGGCAATCCACAGGATTCTGTTCTCGGGATAGCTGCCGCCGAACAGTTCGTAACTGCCATCGCGGGAGTCTTCGACCAAAGGAATCATACCATCAGCCTTGTCATCGGATTCATGCACCAGGAAGTGTAACCGGTACCTTTCCTCGTCATGAAAGGCATACATCAGCCCCCAGTCATCCCAGGCAGTTTCGTTCGGGCTGAATTGTTCCCAGAGTGCTTCGCACTCGGTCCTGTCCTGACAGAATCTGATCATAGTTCGCGGAAATAGCCCCAGCTATGCAGTTTGTCACTGTCCTCAAACCAGCGGTCGCCGATATCCACGCGGTAATACATGTGCGGAATGATGAGGTTCTTGATACGGGAGTAGGCCTGGCGCTGGGCCTGTTTCATGGTTTGGCCCACACCCACGACAACGAGAATAACCCCCGAGTTGCCAGTGATCACCCATTCATCATTGATGAGCTTGACGTCTTCGAAGTGAACACCATCCTTGCCCTTGCGGAAATGGATGATGGTGTCCTTGGATTTGACGTTGAACGTTTCCGGATCGCTGAAGGGGAAGGGCGGTACCACGATGCGCACCCCGACCTGAAACCCGGTTCGTGTCTTGAATGTCTTGCGGGTGCCGCTGGCCAGTCCGTAGAGCAAATCGGAGATAGGTGTCTGGATGCCTTCTTTCTGGATGAAGATGGTCGGGTAGCCGAAGCGAGCCGTGAATTCCAGCGGATAGATATTGCTACCGCTCACGATGCAGTTGAGGTCGATATAGCCAACATAGCCTTCCTCGGCCAGCTTGTCTTCGAGTTTCTTCAGAGTCTGATTGAAGATGCGATTGGGGCCGGTCCAGAACATGGCGGTGCCCATCTCTCCGGTGGAAGGCCCCAGGTCTCCGGGGAAAAGCTTCTTGTGCTCGAAGTTCACATTGATCGGATAGGCGAATTCCTTGCCGTTGAAGAATGCACCGACGGCGATCTCCACACCCTCTACACGTCGTTGTAGCTGGAACGACGGGATCTTGTTTGACCAGGCCTGCTGGTAGTCTTCCAATACCTGCAACACATCGGAGCCGTCTTCTTCTTCACCGATGAACAACAGGCCCTTCATGTTCTGCGCTTCCCCGGAGGGTTTGATTACGTAGCGAGCCCGGTTTTCACGGACGAAGGTAATCGCGTCATCGAAGCTTTCAAATTGCTTGTAGGGAATGATCGATATTCCGTGCTTCTTCAGTTCTTCCTGGCCGAAAGAGCGATCATCCTCCAGCATGTCGGTATAGGGCGTGCCGCCGACTACAGGTTTACCGGCGTCCCTGAGTTTCTTCGCCTCGGTACCCATGCCGAGTACATCATCGAAAATGACGACATCGGCCCAATCAACCTCGGCCTTCCAGTCATCTACCATGGGGACAAATCCAGAGCCAACCTCGCGATCGACCGGATTGGAGACGGCGTATTTAACGTCATGCCCTTCCTTCATGACATTCCAGGCGATATCGCCAATCAGGCTGTCATAGGATACGAATAAAAAGTTCATACAGGTTCCAGAATGAGTGATGACCAGGTAGTTCGGGTCTGTGTTTTATAGTAATTGAATAGCATGGCAAAAGCATCGGAAATCCCTAACAGCGTTGTTGGCGCTATAATGGGGTTGGTGGGCCAAGCGGGTTTCGTTCTCGCTTACCCTCTTCAAGTTCATTCAGGACAGTGCGGTAACGCCGATGGAACTCTCGCTGCCTTTGCAGGCATTCATTTTTGGGCTGGTGTCAGCCGCCTCGCTGCCGCTGGGCGCACTCGTGGCCTATGTCTGGTCACCCGGCAACCGGGTGATTGCCGCCATGATGGCCTTCGGCAGTGGAGCCCTGCTGGCCGCATTGACAATTGACCTGGTGGCCGAAGCCCTCGAGCGAGGTGATTTTTTCCCGCTGGCAGTTGGCTGCCTGAGTGGCGGGGTGTTGTTCGTGGTGCTCAACCATCTACTTAATAGCCAGGGTGGATTCCTGCGTAAGGTCGGCACCAAGATCAATCACTTGCGGCGGGCGCAACGTCGGGACTATCGACGCGTATTCAGGCGCCTGAGTCTCTCGCCACTGTTCAGCGCCCTGCCCGCGGAATCAATCTTTACTATGCAGGAATAAAGTATCGGCGGGCGATTCGCGAAGACTGGCTGTTTTTTGAGGTTGTCCCCCAGCTCCTGATGGAGCGGGAGAATAACTGGAATCCCAGGCCCAGGCTGAGTATCAACCTGGAAATGCTGTTCTTCGATTTCTAGTCGAGGCCCTGTCAGCGGTGCAGGGGCGTAACTGGCGGTGCTTGGCCCGCTTGTAGCGGGCACTGCCCTGGTTTCTTATTCGGTCGCTTTGCCCAGCAGTCGCAATACTGCCGATACTGTCGCGTTGTACCCCCGCGCTCCTTCCCGCACAAACGCGCCATGATCTTCATTGCTAAGCATTCGCATGTTGACCTGGTCACCAGCGAGCACTGCCAGGGCAGGGTAGTCGGGCAGTGTGCGCCAGGCGGTCTTGCCTTCGGCAAATTCGCGGGGCAGAGAAACAGGGTAGCGGTAGGTGCTGACGATATAATCCTGGGGAATCCCCCATGGAAGCCATTCGAGAGGGGATATCTGGAGGAAGTTGTCTATGTTTTCTTCAATTGGCCCACCGACCAGTTTTTCCAACAAGGGCTCGCCACAGTAAAGCTCGCCCCCGGTGCCAGTTGAATCAATCACCAGGGGGTTGATATAGGCATCGGCCATGACCAAGGCCATGGGCTCCAGCTTTGGTTGCACATAGATTGCGCTATCTGGAGGAAGTTGCGCGCGCATGGCCAGCCAGGCGCCATAATGGCCTCCTGAGGAATGCCCTACGACCACCGCACGCATTGTATCCAGCGGATAGCTCTCCGCGAGTTCGGCCAGTTTGTCGAACCCGTTCGCGATATCAAGCCAGGTGCCCGGCCAACCGCCACCGGGACTCGTCGCACCTCGGTACTGCAAGTTCCATGAGGCGACCCCATGTTTGGCCATTTCCTTCGCCATCGCCTGGTAGGCGCCAATCATCCGTTCTGAAGATCGCCAACAGCCCGCATGCAGAAAGGTTACGATTGGGAATGGTCCGTCACCTTCCGGAATGGTGAGTTCTCCGTACTGCATCGAATCGCTGCCATAGGGAATTTGAATCTGCGCGATGGCCGCCGAAAAACTGAAGAGATAAATGAGTAAGGAAGCAAACAGGAAGGGTGCGTATGCTTGTTTCATAGCCTTGGGCCTTTGATTTATCGTGTTATACCTGAATGGTAACCCGATAGACCCTGACAGGCTATCGTACGCTGGCGGGAGCTTGCCTGCCGCGAAATCAATGGCTCATACCTGGTTTCTCTAAAGCAGGTGAGAAACCATATGTTCCGCAGATATAGCTCTCGTAAACGGCTGAGATGTTGATTTCCTGCTCTCCTTAAGATTTCTTTAAGATTCAGTTGCTAAATTGCTTCTACTCAAATCGTAGTAGAAGAAATCCGGCATGTACGTGACTGAACCCAATTCGACAGCGGTGATCTTGCCCAGGGAAGACGATCAGCGCTTTCGGCGGCTGCTAAAGCTGACCCCGTCGTTTCAGCTGTTGGGTCGACAGGACCGTGCGAGAGTCCATGCCGAGCATTGTGTGCGTGAAAAATTTCAAAGTGTCTATGGTGCCGAGCTTGATTCTTTTCTCCCCTATCTCTTGACCATGCACTGTGCGGGTCGGCTTACCGGCGTTGCCGGAATCAAGCCGGCTGCCAGCGGTCCTTTGTTCCTTGAGCAGTACCTCAGTGAGCCACTCGAATCCCGGATTGGCAAACTCATCGGCACTAACCCGGATCGAGCCGCAATCGCGGAAATTGGCAATCTGGCGAGTGCCAGCAACGGCGGCAGTCTGGCAATTTTTATCGTTTTGGCATCGGCGTTGCTCGCCTGTGGCTATGAACACATGGTGTTTACTGCCACTCGCACACTGCGCCATCGCTTCACGCGGCTGGGCTTTGAGTTCCAGCACCTGGCAGATGCAAATCTGGGTAGCTTGCCCGAGACATCGGCAGAAAGCTGGGGGAGCTACTACGACAATGCACCTCAGGTCGTGCTCGGGAATGCTGCGCAGGCGGTCGCCTTGATCGAATCCAGGGCGTTGTTTGCCTGTGTAGGCAGGACCCTGTCCGCTGAAATTGATCGAATCGCTGCCCAGCTTCTCGATGTGAGGGCGACCCTGTGAGTGACGTGGTCATGACCGATGTGTTGAGCATCTTGAGATCATCCGATCCTACTGCAGCGGTGTTGCAAGGGTCCGAGGCGGCCTGTAGCGCGGGCGAATTGGTACAGCGTTGTGAGCAACTCGCGAGCTTGCTCGCTCAGCAAGGTATCAGATCCATGGGCTTGTATGCAGATAATGGCATCGATTGGGTAATCACGGATTTGACTTGTCAGCAGGCCGGCATACTGCTCGTTCCCATTCCTACCTTTTTCTCCGATTCCCAGATTTCACACTTGATTACCCAATGCGGGTTAGATGCCATATTGACTGACAATCCCGATCGCCTGGCTGGTCTGCTCACTATGGATGTTGAACCGCTTGGCATGCTGCCGGGCAGTAGCCTGCTTCTCCTGCGAATGGGCGCACAAGGATTGCCACTCCGTGTTCCCCAGGGTACGGGCAAGATTACCTTCACTTCAGGTTCGACGGGTTTACCCAAGGGCGTCTGTCTCAGCATTGCACAACAACTCGCCCAGGCCAAGACTCTGCGCGATTGTGTCAATCTCCATGCGCCACGCCATCTCTGTGTCTTGCCACTGAGTACCTTGCTGGAAAACATCGCGGGTGTGTACGCTCCGCTTCTGGCCAGTGGCACGATACTGCTGCCATCGCTGGAAGAGATTGGGTTTCATGGCAGCGAGTTGCGGCATCCAGCGCGTCTCATGCAGGCCATTACCCGCCTGCAGCCGGAGAGCCTGATACTGGTGCCACAACTGCTCCTGGTGCTGGTCGCCGCCGTCAAGCAGGGCTGGCAACCGCCTGCTTCACTTAAATTCATCGCCGTGGGTGGCAGCAAGGTGTCAGCCGAACTGCTGGCCACCGCAACCGCTCTGGGTTTGCCGGTGTTCGAAGGCTATGGGCTCTCCGAATGTTGCTCGGTGGTGAGCCTCAATAGCATGCGCTCCTGCCTGCCTGGCAGCTGTGGCATGCCTCTGCCTGGTCTTCAGATCGCGGTTAGAGACGGTGAAATCGTTGTGCAGGGTAATGCCATGCTTGGCTACCTGGGGGAGCCAGAAGGTTGGTATCCCGCCGAGATCGCCACGGGCGACATTGGGCACATCGATGCGCAGGGCTACCTGCATGTAAGCGGGCGCAAGAAGAATCTCATCATCTCCAGCCTGGGACGCAATATTTCTCCCGAATGGGTGGAGAGTGAATTACTGGTGAATCCGCAACTGGCGGAAGCCGTGTTAGTCGGCGATGCCCGGCCCTACTGTGCAGCCCTGATCTCATTGCGTGATCGCTCTATGTCGCTAGCTGCGCTTGAGCAGTGGATTGAGGTAGTCAACAGCAAGTTACCCGATTATGCACGGGTCAAACGTTATTTCCTCCTCGAGGTTCCTCTGGCGGCTCGAGAAGGCCTTATTACGGCCAATGGTCGTCCCCGCAGGGAGGCTATCAACCTTGCACTGTCTGAGCAGATTGAATTTATGTATGAAGGCGGCGCACTAGCGAATTACGCCTGACATTTCCGGGAGGACTAAAAATGCCTTTTTTCAACACGCTACAAACCGAGACGCATGAAGCGCGTATGGGGCTGCTTGATGCACCAATAATCGCACGGGCACTGGCGCAAGAGATCAGCCTTGATGATTACGTGGGTTTCCTGACGCAGGCCTATCACCATGTAAAGCACACTGTGCCGCTGCTAATGGCGGTTGGCGCGAGGCTCCCGGAAGACAAGGAGTGGCTACGCAGCGCGGTGGTTGAGTATATTGAAGAAGAAATAGGCCATCAGGAATGGGTGCTGAATGACATCGAAAATTGTGGCTATGACAAGGAATTCGTGAGGGCGAGTCAGCCTGCACCCGCAACCGAACTGATGGTTTCCTATGCCTATGATCAGGTGAATCGCAATAACCCACTGGCCTTCTTCGGTATGGTGCATGTACTGGAAGGCACGAGTATTAATCTTGCCGACCAGGTGGCCGACGCCGTACGAGCCAAGCTGAACCTGCCCAGAAACTGTTTCAGCTATCTCTATTCCCATGGTTCTCTGGACCAGAATCATGTGAAGTTCTTTGAGGATCTCATGGATCGCATCGAGGACCAGGAAGAGCAGGCGCTGATCATCCATGCCTGCAAGATGTTCTATGGCCTGTACGGTGATGTCTTCCGTTCACTCCGCAGTGAGCATGGGGTGCCGGTGCTGCCCAGCAGGAAAATCGCATGAAGCTAAGAGGTAAGAGAATTCTCGTCACTGGATCCACGGGTGGCATCGGGACGCTGGTGTGTCAATTACTGGCAGAACAAGGGGTAGAACTGGTGCTGACCTGTTTCAATGCAGAGGCACTTGCCAGTCTGCAGTCTGCGCTGCCGGGCCAGCACCGGTTTGTGGTCGCCGATATCAGCAAGTCCACTGATCGACAGGCGCTGGTGTCGAAGTGCACCGACCTGGGTGGAATCGACGGACTCATCAACATAGCCGGGATACTGGATTTTGCGTTGTTTGAAGATCAGGATGAGTCAACCATCACGCGCATCATGACCGTCAATCTGACGTCGGTGATGTTGCTTTGCCATGATCTCATACCCCAGCTCAAGGCCCGTAATGAATCGATCATCGTCAATGTAGGCTCTATTTTTGGCAGTATCGGTCACCCGGGCTTTGTTGCCTACTGCGCGAGCAAAGCCGGTATCAAGAGTTTCTCCGAAGCGTTGTCACGCGAGCTAGCCGACACGGCGGTCAGGGTTTCTTACATCGCGCCGCGCGCTACGCGCACTGCGTTGAACAATGACCGGGTAAATCAGCTCAATTCTGAATTGGGTAACAAGTCTGACCCACCGCTATTGGTTGCCAGAGCTATCGTTCAACAAGCGGAGTCGGGTAAAACCGTGAGTTTTCTGGGTTGGCCCGAAAAACTTTTTGTCAGAATCAATGCGCTGTTTCCGGCACTGGTTCACAAGTCCCTGGTGAATCAACTGGGGGTCATTAAAAAGTATGCAAAGGCAGAGGAGGTCAAGGTATGAAAACCGGACTATTGTTGGGACTCGTATGCGTATTCGGTGCTACCCAGGCACTGGCGGAAGTGAGTGATGAAGTACACCAATTCCAGACCCGTTGGGCACAGGTCAACTATGAGCTTGAAGGCGATGCCCAGCTGGAAGCGTTCGAAAAACTCGCAGCGGAGGCCGGCAGCTATGCTGAGGCCCATGCGGATGACGCCGGTGCCTGGATCTGGAGTGGCATAATCAAGTCCACCTATGCAGGCGCGAAAGGTGGTCTTGGCGCGCTGGGTCTGGCGAAGGAGTCCAAACGCGACCTCGAGCGTGCCATGGAGATTGATGCAGATGCGCTTGATGGCTCGGCCTACGCCAGCCTGGGTACCCTATACTACAGCGTACCTGGCTGGCCAGTCGGTTTCGGTGATGACGACAAGGCCGAGGAACTTTTGCAGAAGGCGCTGAATCTAAGCCCCGAGGCGATCGACAACAACTACTTCTATGCGTCCTATCTGGTATCCAGGAAGCGCTATGACGAGGCACGGGATTATTTCGAGCGGGCCAGGCACGCCCCGGCCCGACCGGACCGCCCTCTGGCAGACTCTGGCCGACAGGAAGAAATCAGGCTGGCGCTGGAGGCGATCCAGGGCAAGTAATACAATTGCAGGCACTATGCAGATATTGCTCGTTGAGGACGACTGGCCTCTGGCATCAGGCCTGGTCAAGGCGCTAGAGAATTCTGGCTATGTGTGTAATCACGTCGGCACGGCCCGGGCTGCCTTGCATGCGCTGGATACGGATAGACCGGACATCGTGTTGCTGGATATCGGCTTGCCAGATATCGATGGTATCTCGGTGCTGCGGTCTATACGTCAGCGCGATGCCGAACTGCCGGTTATCCTGCTAACCGCCAAGGATAGGGTGGAAGATAAAGTCGCTGGACTCGACAGCGGCGCCGATGACTATCTGGCGAAGCCATTCGAAATGACTGAGCTACTGGCCAGGCTGCGCGCAGTGGAACGGCGCCTTGGAACGGCAAAGACTACCAGGATCACCGTGGGAGATGTAAGTCTCGATACCGCGACCCACGAGGTATCCGTCAAGGACGAAGTGCTGGAGCTGTCGCGCAAGGAATACATGTTGCTGAAGAGCCTGATGGAAAATGCGGGTCGCATTCAGGTTCGTAGCGTGCTTGAGAACAGGTTGTATAGCTGGGGCGAAGAGGTCGCCAGCAACGCGCTGGAAGTTCATGTCCATCATCTGCGTAAAAAGTTGGGCAATGACTTTATAAAGACGGTGCGTGGAGTTGGCTACAAGGTAGACGCCTAGCCATGAACACCGTCATCGTGGAGAACTAGCCTTGCGTTCCATGCGCCTGTTTCTGGTGGCTGGCATCCTGGCTACTCTGATACTGTTCAGCTTTGTCGCCGTCCTGCAGGGCTTTCGCTCTGGTCTGGAAGAAGCAGAAACCTTGTTTGATAACCAGTTGTTCGATATCGCGCAACTGGTCGCTAATCTGGACAGATCGGCCGACGTCTCGGAGATGGCTCTGGAAAACGGCATCCTGTTCCAGATCTGGGAGCGCGACGAGTTGAGTCTGGCGTCGCCGGATGCGCCGATGCAACGCATCCCCGTGTTGGCGGACGGCTTCGGCTATGTAAATTTTGATAGTTATCGTTGGCGCACCTACAGTCTATCGGATGCTGCCGGAAATCGTGTGGTGATTGTGGCAGAGCGAACGGACCTGCGTTTTATCATCGCCGAGAATGTCGTTCTGGAAACTGTGGTGCCCATACTTCTGGGTATTCCCCTGGCGGGCTTGTTGATCTGGTCTATCGTCAGCATTGGATTGCGGCCACTCAAGGAGCTCTCCCGCGAACTCAAAGGTAAACAGGTCCATGATCTCTCTCCCATCCACACTGAGAATACCCGGCAAGAACTCTCTCAGGTTGTGGAGTCTTTGAATGGATTCATCCGGCGCCTGGATAATGCATTGGAACGGGAGAAACGCTTTTCAGCCGATGCAGCCCATGAATTGCGAACGCCCATCAGTGTAATCAAGATACAGCTACACAACCTGCGGCAGGAAATTGGCGCAGAACATGAATCATTTCAGCAGTTACACGGTGCTGTGGAGCGAATGCAGCATCTGATCGAACAATTGTTGTCGCTTTACCGGACTACCCCGGAGGAATTTAGCCAGAACTGTCGCCCGATTGATCTTTATCAATTGCTGCAGGAGCGAATCGCGTCAATTTACCCAGAGGTAGAGAGGAAGCAGCAGGCTCTGGAGTTGGATGGTAGCAGCATTGTCGTACAAGGAGACAGATTTGGCCTTGAAACACTGGTGTCCAATCTGCTGAGCAATGCCAACAAATATGCACCTGAACGAGGTAATATTCAGGTGAGTCTGCAACTGTCGGAGGGCAGGCCTGTAATATCGGTAGAAGATGATGGGCCGGGCATCCCGGAGCAGGATCGGGAGCGTGTATTTGACCGTTTCTATCGATCTGTTCAGAGTGACAGGCCAGATAGTGTGCCGGGCTGTGGCTTGGGTCTGACCATTGTTGCCCACATAGCCGAGCTGCATCATGCGCGAATCCTGATAGAGGATTCACGCTTCGCGTCTGGTACGGCTGTACGGGTTATTTTCGGTGAAGCATTATGAGAAAGAATTCAGTCTTGCTGTTGGCCAGCTGCATGCTGCTTGGGTCGGTACAGGCAGCGACCCCGGAAGTCGAAATAGTCATCAAGGATCACCTGTTTTTCCCTTCCGTTGTTGAAGTGCCGGCGGGTCAAAAGATACGGCTCAGAATCATCAACCAGGATCCGACGCCGGAAGAATTCGAGAGCTATGAGTTAAACCGGGAGAAAGTTATCGCCGGGAACAGAGAGACGGTGGTATTTATTGGCCCCTTAACGCCAGGCGAATACCCGTTTTTCGGAGAGTTCAATCCGCGTACGGCACAGGGCAAGGTGGTGGCACAATAGCATGAAGACGAGAGACTGACCCTATGTTCCTGGATGCGGTAATTCTTTTTCTGCAAGAAATTCTGGAGGCGTCACTGCTTATCAGTGTGCTGTTGGCACTGACTGAGCATTTCCACAGGATTTCCGGCCGTGATTTCCGGCTGCCAACTTACTGGGTTTTTTATGCCGTACTCTTTGGTGGAATCGGGGCCTGGGGATATGCTGTGGCGATGCCAACGATTTCCGAATGGTTCGATTACGTGGGGCTCGAGGTAGTGAACTCCCTTTTAAATTTGCTCAGCTTGTTGTTGCTTTTGGTGTTGGCCACGATAGTTCCATCCAGCCTGTTTAAGAACAAGCCCCTGCTACGCAACAGAATTGCGGTACAGAGTATGGTGATAATCGTCTTGTTGGCCCTGATGCGAGAGGGTTCAGAAATTATTCTTTATCTGAACGGGGTTATGAGTCAGGCGGAGAATACCATGCCCGTGCTTTCCGGCGGTGTAATAGGCACCGGTATCGGTATCAGTTCAGGTATATTCCTTTATTACAGCCTGATTAGTTTGAAACAGCGCTGGTCAATGCGAGCCTGTGTGCTATTGCTCGCATTGTTTGCCGGGAATATGGCATCGCAGGTGGTCACGTTCTTGTCGCAGGCGGACTGGCTACCTTATAGTGCCGAGGCATGGAATTCTTCCGCGCTGATCCCGGAGGGCTCGTTACCGGGAAGATTGCTGTATGCGCTGGTCGGCTATGAGGCAACGCCCTCGATCCTGCAGGTTACCTGTTATGGTCTGGCCGTGATGGCGATTCTGATCGGACCGCTGTTCCGGCGTGCGTGGTGGCAAAAAGATCGTTTGCAAGGGAGTGTATAGTGTCTCGTCTATTAGCCCTGTTTCAGACTCGCAGGTGGGTGCCTCTGGTTCTGGTGATTTTTCCTTCCGTGGCGAACGCGGACGGCATGATCATAGACAAAGTGTACCATCCCTACGTCGATGCGCTGGAGAATGAACTCGAGTACCGGTCTGTATTCCCGGGTGGTAACACAGATTATGTGAAATATGACCAGCTTCATCAATTGTCCCTGGGTAGCTCTCTGGGAGAGAAATTCTTCGCGGAGGTATATCTCATTGGAGGCAGCACCCCAGCTACTGGTTTTGATCTTCAAGCATGGGAAGTCGAGTTCAAATGGCAGCTCACCGAACAAGGGGAATACGCGGTGGATTGGGGCTTGCTGTTTGAATTCGAAGACGTGGTCGATACCAGTATCAATGAGGTAACGATTGGCATATTGGCCGAGAAAGAATTTGGACGCTGGAGCACAACAGCGAATCTCAATCTGATTCAGGAATGGGGCAGTGCCATCAAGGATGAGTTCGAAACCGCTGTCTCACTGCAAGCACGCTATCGCCATAGCCGCGTATTCGAACCCGCAGTAGAACTCTATGCAGGTCAGAATACACTGGGACTCGGCCCTGCCTTCGGCGGCAATCTGAATCTGGGAATCCGCAAGACTCTCAATTGGGAGGCGGGGCTAATATTCGGACTGGACGACGAGACACCGGATTCCACGTTCCGGATCCTGTTGGAATACGAATTTTAGTCAGCTACAGGAAACGGTATTCCCCGGTTCTGGCTAGCGCTCCAGGCTGGCCACCAGGGGAACCCGACCACGCTCTTCACCAATCCTGAGCGAGTCGTCATTGATGTAGGACGGGATAGGGTAGAGCTGCTTGTCGCAGATCTTGATGTTCTCCTGCAGATAGGCGAGCTTGGGATGGTCCTTGGCCAGAGTCTGTTCTGCGATCTGTAAGCGCAGGCTGTAAATGCGCCTGGCCCGAAACAGTTTGTCTATTCTGTCACCGCTGTCTCTCGCACTCAGCGAATAAGACAGCCAGCGGGATACCTTGCCCAGGCCCTCTTCAAGGCGTGGGTCTTGCAGGTCGTAAAGCTTGTGATACAAATGCTCCGCATGCTGATAGTGATTATCAACCGCTTCCCAGTTCTCCAGTTCCATCTCACTCTCGATGATAGCTTCCACCAGTGCTAGCTGGGTTTCATCATAAAGGCCATTCTGGATTCGGCTGACCTGTCGCGCCTGCTTGAAGTAGTCGATGGCTTCTTCATGGCGGTCTTGTTCCTGCATCTGCAGGCCAAGTTCGATAAGCGGTGAGAGTGAATTGACCTGATACACATTGAAGGATTTGCTATCGGGTTGCCCGCTATCGGCTGCACCCGGTTCGCTGTTCTGGGCCAGGGCCTGGTCAGCAATCAAGGCCAGTGCCATGAGGCACAGCGCCGATGCACCGGCCGCTAGCCGGTGGTACCTGTGATCGAAAGCAGTCGTTGAGCGCATAGTGTGCAGACCGAAACATTGCTAATTCGCTCCCTGGGAGATGGAGCACTTGTTATTTTTAATGCCAGCGCGTTTACTCTAGCACTTTTTTTGTCAATGTCACAGAATGTCACAAAATATTTTTATTCTTTTAAAACAATAAGATAAGGAGAAAAGTGGCATTTGTGTGGTGTAGGAA
The DNA here is from genome assembly GCA_038134565.1 of Pseudomonadales bacterium. GTDB lineage: Bacteria > Pseudomonadota > Gammaproteobacteria > Pseudomonadales > Pseudohongiellaceae > UBA9145. The sequence goes on from JAYPVK010000031.1 coordinate 16,746, forward strand.
GTGCCATTTAACTGAGTGGGCGCTCAAGAATTAGCCGTAATGGCAGGCCTGCCGGGAAGCCACATGTAGTCGAGAGTGGAGGCGGCCTTGTGCCCAGGCTGCTATTTTTCTGACTGTTAGAGGCGAGCAAACACGCGCCATGGGCGTTTGAGAGGCCAATGCGAGTGGACCAATAGACACATTGGCGCCAGCTACAGCCCGATCAGAATGTGCCGCTAATCTTCACGCTGAAATCGAGGCCGGTGATCGTGCACTGGTCTTCGATTTCCTCGAGGATCTGGTCGGCGATACGCCCGACGAATCGACGCCGCTCGCGGCAGCGTACATTGTTACTGGCATTCTGGATATCCAGTCGGTAGGTGATGTTGCGAGAGTCCCTGTACTCGGCGAAGAAATTGTAGCGCGGGTCGCCGATCTCAAACTCGATATCGTCCACATCGTAGGCGAACAGCCCTCCGTCCACACGGTCAAAATTCTGGAAGCCCCAGTTGAATCGCCACTCGGGAATATCATGCCGCAGGGTGAGCCTGAATTGTCCGCGGATGTAGGAACGGAAGCGGCGTTCGATGCCGAGGAAAGGATCGATTACTTCAGAGTCCTGCACCAGGAAGGCGGGAGAAACCAGCATATTCGGCATGCCGATGAAGCCCATGCGGATACTGGCGGAGAGATCGGCGCCGATCTCGGTGCCATCGCCGATGTTGCCATTTGCAGACGCCAGGTTGGTATCCGAGGTGGAAACGTCGATACGGTCGATCACGTCCTGGTGATCGGCATAGAACAGCTCCGCATTCATCACCCCAACGTCATTCGGTAAGCGGTACTCGGTATTGAAGCTGTAGCGCCACTGGGTCTGTTGGCGCAGCTGGGCGTTACCGGCAACCGTGTTGCGGTCGTTGTCTGCCTCGTCGTTGCTGGCCACGAAATCGGAGAAACTCAGTTGATTGACGATGCGCTCGATGGTGCCACGGAACTGCAGGTTATTCGTCAGGTTGTAACGCAGGTCCAGCTTTGGCTTGATGAAGTCGAAGTCGCGGGAGTTGCGGACGTCGCCAGTCTGGGAAATCTCTGAGGTCTCATAGACCAGGGTAGATTCCAGCGACAGTTTGGGATTGATGGTCCAGTTGTGGATCGCGAAGGGTTCGTAGCGAATCTCTTCCACCTGGGAGTTGGCATTGCTGACATTCTGGGGAACCAGTCCACCCGAGGCCTCTGACGGTGTGCCGGTGGTACTGAGCAGGCCCAGTACCAGCTTGGAATCGAGCAGGGTCTGTGCGCGCTCGATGCCAAATTCCAGGCTCTGCCCGGTGAATATATCCATGGTGTAGGAGCTGCGGACGATGCGTTCCTCGGTGGTGCTGTCGCTGTTGAGAAACAGGTTCTTCTCGAACAGACCATCTGCATCCATCTTGAAGCGGTTTCGTGTGGAGTCCTGGTTGTTCTGGTTGGCGATGGCGAGCAACTTGAAGCGACCGCCGTTGGCAAAGCTGATCTCGTAGTCGCCACCCACTTCCCAGTTGTCCCGGTCCGAGGGATTGGTTTCTTTCTCGATGGTTAGGGCGGTCGGTGTGCTGCGCAGGTCGCGGGTGATGCGATCGATGTCGGTGGGTGAGTCCTGTATGGCATACAGGGCGTTCATGCGCACACTGCTGTTGGGCGAAATGTTGTAACCGAAGTTCATGCTCAGCGCGTTGTTGTCCCGGGTATTGAGCCGGTCCTCATAGATGGTGTCATTGGGTGCGAAGTCCGCCAGCACGCTGTGCTCGTAAGTCTGGGAATGGGTGTAGCGACGGTCGCTGCGCAGGCTCAGCAGATAATTGAAATCTCCGCGCTGTCCACTGAGGGCGACGGCACCGGTTGGCGTGAAGGTCTGGTCTTGGGAATAGGTGCCGGTGGTTTCCCAGGACACGCTGTTGGAGGAGAGCGCTTCGAACAGCACCACGTTGATCACCTGGCTGCTACCGCGCACATCGAGCTCGCCGGATGTGCCGCGAATAATCTGGATTTCCTGCACCTGGTCGGCAGGGATGCGACTCAACAGGCCGCCGGTCTGGTTATTCTTGCCGGCGATACGTTTACCGTCGATGAGTATGTCGGTGCCGCCGCTGCCACTGCCGAGTCCGCGACCACCCGACGAGGGATTGCCTCCACCACCCGGCGGTCCGCCGCGTCCACCGGGGCCGCCGCCACCGGCGAGGCCGGGAATGCGATCCAGCATGTCCTGGGCAGTAATGGGTTGCCACTCGTTGAAGTAGTCGGCGGCATAGATCACGGTCGTGTCGTCTTCGGCGGATTCCTGGGCCTGGGTCAGGCCTGAGATCAGCAGCAACACCGTGCCCGCGAGCAGGCCTGGAAACGAGGCCAGGTGACTGCGGTTCAACGGATACAGGCGCGGGTGAAAGGCGCTGTTACTCGAGAGATGGCGCGCTTTCCGCTTAGCAGAAAACATGGGTGCTACCCCGCTGGATAAAGAGCTGCAGTGGCTCGGTCATTATTATTTGATGCGGAATTGTACTGGAAATTCAAAACACCCAATGGCTTTGTTACAAAGTGTTGGAATTTGGGTGCCTCGGAGCAGGCCGCTGGCCGGTCCGGGGAAGAACCGAGGGGCGCAAGGCCCTGTTAATCCTTCCCCGGCCAGCGGCGGCCTAGCCGCCAATCTTCACATAGCCCTGTCTGCCCAACTCGATCAAGGTGGTCAGGGCCCAGTAGTCGACCTGGATCTCGTCGAGCAGATCACTCTCCTCCACGTTGCGGGACAGTACACCCTGGCCGCAGAGATGGAAGGCGACCCCGGCGGCATGCAGTTGCCTGATCAATTCGATATTGGGATTGTCCTTGCCGTCGTGTCGCGCCCTGAATTCGTCGTTCTTCAGGCCAATCAGCCCGGACCCCTGGTGCATGACGATGGCAATCTTGCGATTCTCTGCGGGCACACCCAGTTTCGCCAGGGTATTCACATACCGGGCAACCAGGGGAAGCATCGGGTAGGGGTCATCGAGGTTGTCGTCTGTCACGACAAAGTCAAATACCACCTTGTACTCGGTGTTGGGATCCGGAGTGAGATGGGCGCCGGGGTAGTCTCTGCTGGCGGGGTAGCCGGGAATCGGTAATTCATCCGCGGCAAAAACCGGTGTACCGAGCAGTAGTGCTGGCAGGGCGATTAGCAGGAATGTTGAAAGTTTCATCGTTGATGCTCTCCTGGTTTGATTGAACTTGTCTCTTCGGGTCTGGATGCTGTGGGGGTGTGGAAATCGGTTTGCCGGTGCGAGGCTTGTGCAGTATCGCCCCCGCAGTCTCGCCTTCAGGCCTGGGGAAAAGCCGTGTAGGTGCTGAGCAGTCGAAGCTGTATGTCCAGTTCATCGATCAGTCGCGGTTCTGCCTCGACCGCCTTCAGTGCCGCGGTCGCTGCTGCGAGGCTGGCCAGGGTTTCGGCCCCCGGGCTGGCGTAAAACGCCAGCGCACTTCTCTCGGCCCTGGCCAGCAGGGCCAGCACTCTTTCATCGGCATCGATGGCCAGCTGGTTCAGGAGGTCCTGGTAATTGGCCCGTGCACTGCCGATGACTGCCTGTTTGCGCAGAAAGTCTGCGATCTCCAATTCATAATCCCTGGCGGCCTGTTGCCATCTGACAGCCTCTTCCAGCAGGGAGTCGCGTTGCTGCGGACTGCTGTCCGCCGGGGGAAAGGAAAGCGCCAGCGCATGACGCGTCATCTCGATGTGTTCGAACTGCAGAAAGTCGAAGTGCGCGACTTCGCCGGTGCGTATGCGTTGCATCTCTGTCTCGATGCGCACCGGTGCTGCCGCAGCAGCCTCGCGTGCGGCGGCATATTCGCGCGCATGCAGGGCGGAGATCTCGTCCGGGTCGGGCAGCGTTGCACGGTCCACAGGCGACAGCGTCATGTCGGTGGTGACCTGCTTCACGTCGCAATCCAGGATGATGGCGTAGTTGCCACTGGCCGTGCAGTCGCCGATGAGGCTTTGCGGATCTCCCAGTGTGCGCAGAAAGGCGACGATGTCGTCGATGTCCCGGTTATCGAGGTAGCGACCGGACTGTTTACGCGCCATCTGGTCCACGGCCTGTTGCAGGGAAGTGATGCTGCCGTCGTGCAACCAGGGACCGGTAGTGGCCACGTTGTGCAGTGTGGGCACCTTGAATACATGCTTGTCCTGCTCGCGGCCGGTTCGCCCCATCAGGCCTGCATCGCTGGCACTGGCTGGCCGTGCCGTGTCGTACCAGTCCAGCGCGACGCCCAGTTGCTGGTAGGAATTGCCGCCGAGGTTGATGCCGTTGTGGCAACTCGCGCAACCCACTTCTACGAATCGTTGCTGACCACGCAGGGCCTTGCTACTCAGTGCTTTTCCGGCCTCATCGAACTGGCGCAGGAACGGCGTGCGCAGTCCGGTGAAGTTCATGGTTTCGTAATAGGCAATGGCATCGCTGAGATTGGCGACGGTCACGCCATCGGGGTAGAGCGTGCCAAAGGCAGACGCATACTCGGGGATGCTCTGCAGCACCGCGATAGCGCTGTCGAGATCATGACCAAACTCCGCCGGGTTTTCGATCGGGCCGAGGGCCTGCTCCTGCAGGGTCAGCGCGCGCCCGTCCCAGAATTGCCTGAAATTCAGCGAGGCGTTGAGAATGGTAGGCACATTGAATTCGCCCAGGGCACCATCGATGCCGAAAGGCAGTGGCCGGCGATCCACGCCTCCCAGCAGGCCAATGTGGCAGGAGCTACAGGCGATGCTGCCATCACGGGACAGGCGTTTTTCATTGAACAGCTCGAAACCGAGTTGCAGTTTCTCGGCATCCAGTGGCTGGGAAGTGACTTCGGGGATGACCCTGAACACTGCATTCGCAGACGGGTGTTCCAGATCTCCGAGAATCAGGGAAGGCTCACCACGGGCATTCTTGAAGTCCAGCCAGGCGAGTTGATCTGCCGACAGGGTTTCCACACTGGCGCCGAGCAAGGTAGGCAGGCTGGCCCCGATGAGGAGTGCCGGCAGACAGGCCTTGCTTAGTGATTTTTGCAATCGACCTAGCAACTGGACAGGCATTCGAGTAGGCAACCGTTTTTCCAAGCGCGTGCTCCGGAATTTGATCTCTGTCTATGATAACGCAAAGCAGCCAACATGCCTGCGGCCGGGTCACCGAGACACAATCTGTTGCAATCTGGCGACTGGCTGTCGCCGCCTGCGTTCGCCGCCCCGGTGGCCAGCTTTTTACGCGTATCGCCGTATGCGGGTTGGCACTTTATCCCGCTAAAAGCCCAGCAATATTGATCTGCCTCACTCGACTTCATGCTTTTTCTGCGGTTGAATGTCGCGGCTAGATTTATGTGGATCACAGCGCAGGGAGGGGGAGACCTCAATGAGCAACAATTCTGACAATACCCGCAATCGTCGTCGATTCCTGACCGGAGTAGGCGTGGTCGCCACCACCGCGGCTCTGGCCAGGGGGGCCAGCGCTCAGGAGCATGATCATGCGCAGCATCATGGCTTTACCCCGGCCCGTCATGCCGAGGATGCCTGGATGGATGAAAAACCCGGCAGTCACCGCATCTTTGTGGATTCCGCTACCGGCAATGGTGGTATGACAGCGCTCAACTATGCGAGTAACCTCATGATAGGCCACGAATCGGGTTATGCCGGTGGCGCGGAATCCGACAATGCCATCATCGTCTGCTTCCGCCATGCGTCCACCGCCTTCGGCTATAATGATGCCATGTGGAAAAAGTATGGCGGCGTTTTCAGTCGCATTACCGGTTTCAATAACCGGGAGACCGATGGTCCCTGGGAACAGAATCCGATGATGATTGAAGGCACTTCCTTCGCAAACCGCGGCAACACAATTCAATCCCTGATCGCACGCGGGGTCAGCTACTGCGTCTGCAGTAGGGCTACCCAGAGCATGTCGCAATCCCTAGCGCGTGCCACGGGCGGCAACGCGGAAGAGATCTACAATGAACTGCTGGCCAATAACATCCCGGGCAGTCGCTTCGTGCCAGCCGGCGTGGTGGCCGCCGCGCGCAGCCAGGAGCATGGCTACAGTCTGATTTACGCGGGCTGATGCAAGGGGCGTCCTGCTCGCCCCGGGAAAGTCCTGCCGGTAATAAAAAACGCCCGTGATGAGCTGTCATCACGGGCGTTTCTGTTTGCGCTGCTGGTGCTGGCCGTAACTGTGATGCCCTACAGATTGCGGTAGTAGTCGCGAATCGGTTCGAAGGGTCCATAGCGATGCTGATCCACAGGAAACTCATCGGCATAGGGTGGGTAGGGGCTGTCGATCGGCTTGTTGGTGAGATCGGGATAATCCAGCTCGAGATTGTCGCGTTGCGGCCGCTCATGGGAATTCATGAACGCTGCCACGTCATAGGCCTCATCATCGCTGAGGTCAGCTTGTCCCAGTGGCATGCGCGCCTTGATGAAACGTGCGGCAGTCAGTATCCGGGTCATACCCGCGCCATTGTTGAAGCTGTCCGGTCCCCACAGGGGTGGGAACAGGTAACCATCGGCAGGATTCGTGGTCTGTAGCAGGCCCTGTCCGTTGTCGCCATGACACACCTGGCAGCGCTCCCGGAACACGACTTCGCCGGCGTCGATGTCGGCGCGTCGGTTGGGTTCGTTGAACGGGGCTGGCTCGGCGGGAGTAGTCTTGCTCTCTCCCATCAGGGCGTATTGCTGGTTCAGGTTCTTGATATACATCTCGATGGATACCATCTCGATGCTGTCCCGGGCTAATTCCCTGCCGTTCATGCTGCGCGTCATGCAGCCATTGATGCGGTCGCGCAGGTCACGCATGCCACCATCGCGGCCGGAAAATCGCGGGTAGGCAGAGTCAGTCTGGAGCAGGGACAGGGTGCCGGGTTCGGTACCGGTATCCAGGTGGCAGGAGGCACAATCCATGCTGCTGCCGCTGAAGCGCATGGCCGGGTCCGCATGACCGGGGCCCATCATTGCCGCGGTTTCCCGGACCAGCAGGCGACCATACTCCACGCTGGGCTCTGCGATCACAGAGTCGCTGGCAGGGCCGGGCGTGAATGCCATCACGGCGGCCATGACGCCAACACCGACGACCGCCGCAGCAAGGGAGGCGGTCACCAGGCTGAGGCCGCTTTGTGTAGTGGATTGTCTAGCTTTCAGGTAATTCATGGCTGCTCCACATCGGATGGCCCATGGCAATCATTTCTCAAGGATTGATCATACTCTGCCAGTTGCCGGAGAAAAACAAACTTGGGCGCCTCTATCCGCGCTCTCATAGTGGGGTTAAGTAGGTACACTGCGGTAAACAGGACGGCCATCACCAGGCTCGACGCCACGATCACGGTGCTAATCATTGTTGATACCTCCACTGGCCAGCTCGTTCCCGCCCCGGAACAGCGAGCGTATGAACTGTCCGACGGCATTCATTTCCGTCTCGCTCAAACGATCCCCCCAGGGTGCCATGGATGTGCCGACCACGCCCTCTTGCAGCGTGCGCAGGATGGCCGCTTCGCTGAGCAGGTCGCGGGTGAAGTCGGTTGGCATGATCGGTATGGGCAGGTTGCTGGCGGCGAAGCCGTTACCATCGCCATCGTCCCCGTGACACTCGGCACAATGGGTCTGGTAGACCAGGCGACCCTGGCCGATTGCGGCGGGCGCGCCTGGGTCCGTATTGACCTCGCTGAAGGAATCGACGACGGCTACCAGCGCCGCGAGCTGTTCCGGATTCATGTCGCGCCAGGCTGGCATGGAAGAGCCATACACGCCATTCCACAATATATCAGCCAGCAGATCTGCCCGGTAGCGGTGCTCGGTCAGGTTAACCGGTGCCGGTTGTAGCCAGCCGGCGGCGGGTCCATCTCCGCGTCCATCGCTGCCGTGACAACCACTGCAGTTATCCCGCCACAGTGATTGCCCGTAGTCGGTATCCGTAATTGCTGGCAAGACAGGCGCATCGCCGCGCGGACGGGTCATGGCGGGATGGGCATTGAGCACTTCGGCATTGAGGGACATCAGCGCTCTCTCGTCCTGGGTCAACTGGCGCGCCCGACGATCGCCCTCCGGCCAGGCCAGGTCGCGTTCCCGTCCCAGGCTTTCCAGATAGGCGACAAGATCCATGGCATCCCGCTGCGGCCGGTCCGCACTGCCGTCAAACATCTCCGGGTAGGCGGGCATGATGGACTGTGGAACCACGCTGCGTGGCGAGAACAGGTGTGCCAGGTGCCACTCTTTTGTCCTGGTATTCACAGTGCGCGCCAGGTCTGGTCCGATGCGCCTGGTGCCCAGCATATGGGGATAGTCCATGCGTCCCTCCCAGGCCAGGGAGGGTGCGCCGAAGCGTTGCATGTCAGCCTCGGTGTAGCGCACCTGCTGGGTGTGACAATAGGAACAACCTTCCCTAGCGTAGATGTCTCGGCCACGCGCCTCAGATGCCGACAGGCTCAGTGCCGGGCCGGGGGCGAGGGTCAGGGTCTCATCGGACAGGGTCTGGCGAGGAATGACGCCAAGCAGGGATACCGAGAATACGAAGAAACCAACACCGGCGACGGCAGCCACGGTATAGGACATGCGCAGCGCTGGAGACAGGCCAGTAGCCGGCGCCTGGGTTGGCTCCGCAGCAGCTTCCTGCGTGGCACTTGATGCCTCGGCCGCGACGGGCTTGCCGCTGACCAGACCATAGAACACCAGGATGAAACCCAGGGTGACTGGAATGGCAGAGAGTGTGCGGACGAGCCAGTAAGGACTGGAGGCTCGCACCGACTCCAGCCAGGACGCGCTACCCTGCCAGTACTCGCCCTGCACGAGCCCGGCCACAGTCAGGTCGATCACCATGATGGTGATGCCGATGGTAAGCAACCAGTATGACCACTCCAGGGCCCGCCCGTTGAGGGTGCTGTCGGGTAATTTCTGCCAGGCATGCACGATGCCTGCAATACCGGCGAAGGTGGCGAAGCCCAGCATGGCCAGATGGGAGTGACCAATAATGAAGTCGGTGAAATGCACGGCCTGGCTAAATGCCATGTCGGCCTGCAGGGAGCCCTGCAGACTGACGATCAGGTAGAATACCACCGACATGGAGGCGAAACGCAGTGCGATATTCTGTGCAATCCAGCCGCTGCCCCGTTGCGACAACATCAGGTTGCTGACCACGATGATCACCACCAGCCCCAGCAGGAATGAGGCGATGATAGCCGTCGCCTGCGCCGCCATCGGGATCACCGAATAGATGTAGTGGTGAATGCCGTTGAGCGGGTAGAGGAAGAACAGGCCCCAGAATCCCAGCATGGACAGGAAGTGACTGAAGATCGGCCGCCCCGTGGAGGCGGGCACGACGAAATACAGGATAGACAGGGCAAGGGGTGTGACGAAGAGTCCTACCGCGTCATGAATCCACAAGCCGCTGAAAGCGGCACCGGCGGCACCCGGCACGAATTCCGGTACCAGGTTACCCATGGGGTAGGACATCAGGGTGAACACCAGTCCTCCGATGATGTACCAGCTGGACACGTAGAGGTTTTCAAAGCCGTGTTTGAAGAAGGGCGGCAGGAACTGCAGGGCAGCCAGCAGGAACGCGAGAATTACCAGCACGTCCACCGGCAGCGGGAACTCGGCCCACTCCAGTGGCTGGCTGTAGCCGCTCAACACCAGGCCCCATCCGGGGATCATGACCGCGAAATTCCACAGCGCGAAGAGCAGCAGCCCCAGGTTGCGCGAACCCGCTGGACGACCAGTCAGAATCGGCACGGCATAGTAGAGGAAGGCCAGGAAGGCGTTACCGAGCCAGCCCAGCATGATGCCCTGGGTATGGGCATAGCGCATGCGCCCCCAGCTCGGGAAGACACCGATCAGGTCAGGGTACACGAACTGCAGGGACACCAGGATGCCGAAGGTCACCGCGACGAGCAAGGTGACGAACGCGGCTATTGAATGGGCGCGCACGAGCAGGGCGTCAATCTGCGGCATGCCACGGGAAGTCGGATTGTTTATTGTTGTATTGGTTTCCACAGGCTGCCTACAATCTCCCTGCTTGATTAATTACATCCATTAACACAGCGAAGCTGTGGGGGTCGCGGGAACAACTTACTGAATTTTATGGGATTTGATAAGGGCCGCCGCTAACCGGAGCGGGTATTTTGCCAGATTCTTGATCAAGATCAGATGAAAATCTGTGGCTGGTCCCGGGAATGCCATAGAATGCCGGTTTCCGGTGACACAGAATCCGGCCGTGGAATGACCCAGGGGTCCGGGCCAGTTCGAAACCAACAACTGTGAAAAAACAGAACCAGTAAAAAAACAGCAATACAAGAAACCTCAGGAGGTAGTCATGCTAAAGGTAGTGATGCAAAAGAAGAAAAGCGGATTAGCCATGTTGGCCGCAGCCATGCTGTTATCGGGCCAGGTCGCAGCCCAGTCTGACCAGGCAACCATCGAGAAAGCACTGTCACCACTGCCAGAAGACCTGCGCGCCGATGCCACCGTATACAATTACGACGACGACGGAAATCGAGTGACCCTAAAGGTTGGTAGCAATCATGTAGAGTGCCAGCCCACGGATGAGGAAGGCTTTACCCGTTGTGGACCCGTGTCCCAGCGCGCGCGTCGTGACCTGCAGGCCAAGCTGTCAGCGCAGGGCCTGGAGGGTGAAGAGTTACAACTGGCACTGCAAAAGGCAGAAGATGAAGGAAGAATCCCGGCGCGGGTTTTTGGTTCACTCGCCTACCGCCGCTTCGATACACCTGATCGTATTCAGTACCTGATGGTCGTATCCCTGCCTTTCGCTACTGCCGAGCAACTGGGTATGCCCACCGGCTCGCAGCGCAACAATTCACTGGCGGGCCGGGGTACGCCCTGGATGATGAATTCCGGTACGTCGGGTGCGCACCTGATGATCCCGGTTAACGGCACCGAGTATTCCAATTAAACCGGACTGAGCGCTTTCCTTTGCGGGGGTCGGTGCAAGCTTTCTGCTTGCGCTGACTCCCCTCAGCCGACTCCTGGCTGCCTACTTCTTTTCAACCGACTTAATTTCCGCCTCACCCTCGTTGAGAATCCGCACTTCCCGTTGCGGGAATGGGATGGTGAAGCCATGATCGCGCATGGTCTCATAGATGATGAGCAAGAGATCGCCGCCGACCCTGTTCTTGCCGTCATCGATGGCCTCGATCCAGAACTCCACGAACATATTGACACCGGAGTCGCCGAAGCTGTCGATCTCGCAGTCCGGCCTTTCCTCGATGGGATACTCTTCACCGCTCAGCACCTGGGGGTGAGTGGCGACGGCTTCCTTTATCACCTCAACGAGCTTGCGGATATCGGTGTTGTAGGCCACTGAGAAATCGACCCGGTAGCGTTGTTTCTCGTTCTTGTGGGTCCAGTTGACGAAGGTGCCGGTGATAAACATCTCATTGGGCACCATGATGTCCTTGCCCTCGAAGGTTTCCAGTGTCGTGGATCGCATGTTGAGGGCGGTGACATAGCCGCTGCGGCCATCTTTAAGTTCAATGAAGTCGCCGATTGAAAGTGATCGATCCAGCAGGATGATGAGCCCCGAGATGAAATTCGACGCAATGGATTGCAAGCCAAAGCCGAGGCCGACACCCAGTGCGCCGCCGAATACAGCCAGCGCCGTGAGGTTGATGCCCATGATCTGCAGCAGCAACAAGGATGCCACGACAAACACACCGATCTCGAAGAGTTTGGCGGCAACTTCCCGAGTGCGGAAATCCAGCTGTTCCTGCTTCCTGATGGCCTGTTGTCCGGTGGCATTGGAGATTCTTCCCAACCAGAAAATCAGCGAACCGAATATGGTGACCCGCATCACCCCCAGCAAAGTGATGCGGATATTGCCCACCTCGATGCCAATTGATTGCAGGATGGAGGTGAGGTAGGGCAAGGCACCCACAGACTGCAGCACCAGCAGCGGAATGCCCACCATTAGCAAGGCCCGGGCGGCCAGCTGGTTGCTGACCAGGATGCCAATGGCCTTGAAGTAGGCATATACGACGAGGATGGTGATCGCGGCAATGCTGAGCCAAGCGCTGTTGTCAGGGTCCAGTATCAGTTCCGAGGAAATCTTCAGAATCAGGATGGTCAGCGCCGGTACCAGCAGCCGCCCCAGTTGATAGACGGTGAGCTGCAGGTTTGGTCCGGTCGCGTCTGCAGGAGGCTGCTTGAGGATGTTGAGGCGGCGGCGAATGACGCCTGCAACAATCTGTCCTGCGAATAAAGAGACCAGGATCAAGGCTACTTGCAAATAGGTCTGTTGGTCGGTCAGTGCTTCAGTCAATGTTGCTAACAAGTCGTTCATCGGAACCTCGATTCAAAGTCAGGCCTGCGACTGACGGATACCCCGTAGGGGATAGAGACACTATACCTGCATTGCATGGGCTATTTGATCCCAACCAGCAACCTGTCAAACAGATCGGCACCGGTGATTATGCGCGGGTTCTCGGTCCATACCAGCACCACGTCGTTTTCGATCACACCGTGGCTGTCCTTGTTTGAGCGTTTCAGCATACGAATCACCGAGCCGAGATTAGTGTTGGCGCTCTTCACGATGATGGGGCGATGACAGTAGTGATAGGGGTCTGAGTTGCCGTGGCTGAGCAGCACGTCACGGAGAAAGCCATCGGCATCCAGCAGCAACAAGGGCAGCCCGCTTTCGTCGGCGAGTATGACTTCTTGCCGGAGGCATGCAGACTCTGCAGGAAGGGATCATCCGGGTTCGCCTCGTACTCGGGCAGTCGTGGCAGGTCCACGTCCGTGGGAAATCTCAGGATGCTGTCGGGATCGATATCGGTACCTTCCAGTACGGCGGCGATGTCGTCGATCTCCAGAAAGTTGAGGGCTCCAATGCCTTCTACATCATCCACGTCGCTGTCGTGATGTTCCACATGTTTCATCAACATATCCCGAATTACCTGCTCGCGGAAAAACTCGGCGGATTCAGCACCCAGCCACTTGTCCAGGATCATGGCGGCAGGCTTGGCGACCGGGTAGAAGATGAACTGGTACAGCCGCAACACGGGGCCGAGCAGCGAGGCCATGCGCAGGGCATTACGGGAAAAATAGGCCTGGGGAATGATCTCACCAAGAAAAGTGATGATGAAGGTTGAGAAGAAAAACGCTGAGATCCCTGCCAGTACAGAATTCGATAGCAGGGTGAGGAGCACATTGATGCCAACGTTACCCCAAAGAATGGTTGTTAGCAGGAAGTTGGAGTCCTGCCGCATGGCGAGAACTCGCTGCGCCTTGGGATTGGTTTCAGCCTCCACTTCCAGCTGCAATCGGGAGAGGCCGAAGAAAGCCAGGTTCAGGCCCGAAAACATGGCCGACTGGGAGACGCAGAGGGCGATTCCAAGCCACACTAAATTGTCCAAATCCTTCCCCGCCTCCAGATCATTATTATTGTAGTTGTGGCTGCAGATGATACTTCATTTGCATCAACTATTTCCCCTGGTCCGAAGCCTCATCGGGGGCTTGAGTATTGCCCGGCCAGGCGCAGGGAGCGGGGATAGTGCGGCGGAATCGCCGCTGCTGCAGTGGGATGGCGTGGTGGCCAGGGAGGGTAATGTGGCAGCAAGCTGTCCCAGGACACGCTTGCTGCCTCTGCTTGTGCAGGACTGTTCTGGAAGGTCACTGCATTGGCCCGACAGGCGCCTGGCCTGTCAGGCGGCGGCTTTCGGCGCGGGCTGGAGCCGGACGCGCCGGCCTTGCTCGTCTCAGGGGTGGCGCTTGCCGAAGCGTCTTGGACCTGCCTTGTGGCTGCTTTCCTGCGCGGCTTCCAGGCTGGCGGCGTCAATCACCGGGACTTCCTGGATTGTGCGGCGGAACGGGGGCTTGCCGCGGAAATCCGTCACCCGCATGCTCACGGTTTCCACCGCCGCGCCCTCGATTTCCATGCGCGCAATATCCGCCGCAGGCACTTCCACCAGCGTACGTTTAAACGGCGGCTTGCCAGTTGTATCGACGCTCCACACCTGCACCATTTCGGCGCCAGATTCCAGGCCACTCGCTGCTCCACAGGACATCAGGACAAAAGGGGCTACCAGACTGACAAGGGCAACTGACTTCTTCATGCAACTCTCCTAACACATTGATAAATAGATATAATTTACCCCGGCTCGATTCAGCTGTCGGGCCGATATGTCTTATGTGAGGAAATTATACGGAAAGAATTTTGGCCCAGTACCGCAATTCATGGGATCTCGCGATAGATTCTATCTATCACAAAGCCAGATTTCGGGCGCCTGGTCTTCGAAAAACGAATTTTATTGCACCATAAGAGAGCATTCTGGTCTGAAAAGCACCTACGTGGTGCGACTCTGACAGTAAGGGAAAATAATCTCTTTATATTTTAACGGCTTGGATTTGGCTTGGTTCTTGCTGCACTCTGCCCATGGGTTTACTGTGCAACAGAGAGCAGCTTATTGATCGCCGTCCCGGGCAGCGCATACCCGTGTGGATACCGCGTTCCCTGCTGCTTGTGCTCGCCCTGCTGCCTGGTTTCGCGCTCGCCGCGCCGCCCGCAGACCCGGATCTGTTCAGTGTCAGCGTACACCTGGATCAGTCTGCCTCGGGTAGCCTGACTCTCAAGGGCAGTTTCGACGGCATTGAGGATACGTTCCTGCTCGATACCGGCGCCAACATGATCACGGTCAGCAGGGATCTGTTCCAGAAACTGCGAAGGCTAGATGGCACCGTGAAGGTACGTCAGGTCGGCGCGAGGATGGCAAACGGCAAACTGAATCTGATCGATGTCTACCGGGTAGAACACTTTTCCATTGGTCAGGATTGCGAGTTGGGTCCGGTGGAAGTCGCGGTGATGCAGCAGGGCGGCCGCAACCTCCTGGGCATGAATGCACTCGCTGCGGCGGCACCCTTCGCCGTGTTTACTTCACCGCCGTCCCTGGCAGTCTCTCACTGTAGTTTGCCATCGCTTGCAGGTTCCGTCGCCCAAGCAGCACTTTCTGAATGACCCGCTGAGCAGGGTCCTGGCTGTGCGCCACTACCTCGGTGGCGAAATGGTCTGGCGTTGTTCACCCAGATTTTCTACGCCGATTCTGACGACATCGCCTGGCTTGAGGTATTGTGGAGGTACCATGCCGTCTCCCACGCCTGCCGGCGTGCCAGTGAAGATGATGTCGCCCGGATAGAGGGTCATGAACTGGCTCAGGTGGCTCACGATCTCTTTCACGCCAAACACCATGTCCGCAGTATTGCCCTGCTGGCGCATTTCCCCGTTTACTTCAGACCAGATCGACAGATTCTGGATATCGTCAACCTGATCCTTGCTCACGAAGTAGGGGCCGACCGGCGCGAATGTGTCCGCCGATTTACCTTTCGTAAACTGGCCACCACGCTCACGCTGGAATGCCCGTTCCGAAACATCATGCCCCACAGTGTAGCCAGCGATATAGTCGAAGACCTCGTCCTCGGAAATGTATTGTGCGCGGCGTCCGATAACCACGACCAGTTCGGCTTCATAGTCCAGCTTGTGACCGTTGCGGGGTTGTATGACATTATCGAACGGGCCAGTCAGCGAAGACGTGGCTTTCATGAAGGTGAGCGGTTCGGTAGGCAGTGTGACTTCCATCTCGGCGGCATGGTTCACGTAGTTGAACCCAATGGCAATGATCTTGCCGATTCCGGTGAGGGGGACACCCAGTCGTGGATTACCCTGCACCAGGGGCAGGCTATCAACATCGATGTTGGAGAGTTCCTGCAGCCCCGAATCGGAAAGAGTGGCAGGTGTAATCTCATTCAGCTGTGCTGAGAGATCTCGCACACGACCCTGATCGTCGAGTATTCCCGGCTTCTCCTCACCCGCTGGACCGTAACGCACCAGGGTTACATCTGCGATAGCCGCACTGTGAATAATGAGAAAGGCACAGAAGGCGGCCAGTCGGGAATAGCTAATCGTGGTCATGGGTGGCTCCGGGGAATACATGAATCGTGGTTTTCCTTACAAGGTCTAGCTGGTACTGGAGTGTAGCTAAACCGGGGCAGTTTGTCCCGGCTCCAGCGCCCCAGTGACTTCCTGTCACCTAGCGGTTATCGTTACTCGCAGTACACCGCCAGGCTGAAGTCGCAACGATTCGGGAGATAACAGTATGAGCTTGGAAACCATCAATCCTGCCACCGGGGAAGTGCTGCGCCGCTACGAGGCGATGAGCTCAGGGCAGGTGGCTGACATAATCGAGCAGGCGGCGATCGCCAACGAAGCCTGGCAGCAGACCACCTTTGCTGAACGCTCGGCGCTGATGCGCAAGGCAGCTGAGGTTTTGCTGTCCCGCAAGGAAGAACTGGCGGTATTGATGTGCGAAGAGATGGGCAAGAATCTCGCGGGCGGCGAGGCGGAAATCGAGAAATGCGCACTGGCCTGTGAATACTACGCACTCAATGCGGAGAAATTCCTGCAGGATGAGTGGGTGGACACCAGTTACAGTGTCAGCAAGGTCTCCTATCGCCCGATCGGTGTGGTGCTTGCGGTCATGCCCTGGAACTTTCCCTTCTGGCAGGTGTTTCGGTTTGCCTGCCCGGCCTTGATGGCCGGCAATGGCGGCGTCCTCAAGCACGCCAGCAACGTCTGCGGCAGCGCCCTGGCCATCGAAGACATTTTCCTGCAGGCGGGCTTTCCTGAGAATGCGTTTCGTACTCTGCTGATTGCCAATGAGCAGGTCAGCGCGGTCATCGAAAATCCCCATATAAAAGCTGTTACGTTGACGGGCAGCACCGGTGCCGGTAAGGCCGTGGGCGGCAAGGCTGGCGCGATGATCAAGAAGTCGGTGCTGGAGCTGGGTGGCAGCGATCCCTACGTGGTGCTGGCCGATGCGGATATCGACAAGGCCGTTAATGTCTGTGTTACCAGTCGTCTGCTCAATGCCGGCCAGAGCTGTATCGCCGCCAAGCGCTTCATAGTCGACAAGTCTGTTCTCGGTGAATTCACGGAGAAATTTGTGGCCGCCATGCAATTGAAGAAGATGGGCGACCCGACAGATCGCAGCAACGACATCGGTCCCCAGGCCCGCATGGATCTACGGGATGAATTGCACCAGCAGGTGCTGAAGTCAGTGGAGCAGGGAGCCACCCTGTTGCTCGGTGGCGAGGTCCCAGACATGAGAGGCGCCTATTATCCCCCAACGGTGCTGACGAATGTGAAGCCGGGCATGCCAGCCTATGACGAAGAGCTGTTCGGTCCGGTGGCGGCCATTATCGAGGCGGCGGATGAGGAGGATGCCATCCGCATCGCAAACGACACGGAATTTGGTTTGGGCGCCGCTGTGTTCACCGAGGATCTGGCACGTGGCGAGGAGATCGCCACGACGCGCATCAAGGCCGGTGCCTGTTTCGTCAACGACTTCGTGAAATCTGATCCCGGACTTCCCTTCGGCGGCATCGGGGGATCCGGCTATGGTCGGGAGTTGAGCTATTTTGGCCTGCGCGAATTTGTCAACGTGAAGACCGTGTGCGTGGCCTGAGCCTGGGGTCCGTGGGCCGGGATTTCCCCCTGTAGTTGCGCGTCGGGTCTGTCGGGACTATTGGGCCTGCAAGGCAGCCGTGAGCGCATCGGTGTAAGTCGCCAGGTCGAAGTAGTCCCGCCAGACCTTGATCTTTCCGTTCTCCATTTCAAATACACCGACGGCGGGCAGGTCCACGGGCCTGCCGTTGACCACCGTGTGATCGATGCGTTCGGCCAGCACCCGATCACCGTCGGCAAACAGGCTGATGATCTCCCAGTCTGTGGATTGCCAGTGTTCCGTGAAGCCTGCAATGAACTGCGCGATAGGTTCGCGGCCGCTCACCGCCGAGGCGGGGATGTTGTGGTAGGTGCCGTCTTCGGTGAAGTAGCCTGCCAGTTCTCCGGCATCCAGGCGCGACCAGGCCTGAATAAATTCACGAATGATGAGTGCGTTGTCGGACATAGTGCTGATTCCCTGATCTTGAGCGCTTAGCGGACTGCCCAGCATAAGCGGCAGGAGTAGCAGAGTGACCGGTAAGCGGCCGGCGTGCTTGCGCATGGTCTTTCCGTCCCTGTTTGTCAGATTCAGATGGAAGATACCCCATCTGGCCTGGCCAGTCTTCTGGCGTTTTCCGCAGGCCTTATCGGCTCTCGTTTCCTGATTCAGGTGCAGCCTGAATACGCTACAATAGGCGGCACAATTTTCCATCGCGATTTCGCCCCGACCAGGAGGTCAGGACAGATGATAAAGAGACGTGGTCAGCTAGCAAGCGCTGTGATCTCCCAGACCAAACCCGGCGAAACTGATTCAGAATTGCCGGGCTTTCTCTCCCTGGGCAGCTAAACTGGTAGTGAAGTCCTGTTCCTCGCCCTGAATTTTGCGGCACACTGTGAATTGAGTAGCATAGTCGTAATGCGACGCCGTTTGGGTGTCAGGTGCTTGTGGTGGCCAATCGGGTCAGGCGAGTGCAACGGGAGTGGCAGTTATGAGCGATTCAGCGAAACCAGCGTCGGTGTCCGGCACAAGACTGGAAA
The DNA here is from genome assembly GCA_038134565.1 of Pseudomonadales bacterium. Lineage (GTDB taxonomy): Bacteria > Pseudomonadota > Gammaproteobacteria > Pseudomonadales > Pseudohongiellaceae > UBA9145. The sequence continues at coordinate 35,222 of JAYPVK010000031.1, forward strand.
CCGATAGCCTGGGAACAGTCGAGGTAGACAGGGCGCAGCTGTGGGGGGCGCAGACCCAGCGGGCACTGGCGCACTTCGATTTTGGTTCGGATCAATTCCCCCATGGCTTCATCGAGGCATTTGCCCTGGTCAAGAAAGCGGCCGCACTGAGTCATAGAGCGCTGGGCAAACTCTCGGAAGAACAGGCCGGCCTGATCGTTCAGGCCTGCGATGAAATATTGGCAGGACAGCACGCCGATCAGTTTCCGCTCAGTGCGTGGCAGTCGGGAAGCGGCACCCAGACCCATATGAATCTCAACGAGGTCATAGCAAACCGGTGTAACGAACTGGCCGGTGCGGAGCGGGGCCAGAAGTCCCCGATACACCCCAACGACCACGTCAACATGTCGCAGTCGACCAACGATGTGTTTCCCACGGTGATGCATCTGTCTGCCTGTCTGGCAATCCAGCACGACCTGGCCCCGGCACTGGTGCTCCTGCGGGACACGCTGAAACTGAAAGCCGCTGAGTTCGATTCCATAATCAAGGCGGGTCGCACCCATATGATGGATGCCGTGCCGCTGACCTTCGGCCAGGAATTCAGAGCCTTCCAATCCCAGGTGGAGAGCGCGCTCGAAAACATCAGCCGGGCGGAGCAGGAGGCCCGACAGCTCGCCATCGGCGGCACGGCGGTGGGCACCGGCCTCAATTCCGAGCCCGGTTGGCCCGGGCTCATGTGCGAAAAGATCAGCGAACTCTCGGCGCTACAGTTCACACCCGCCGACAATAAATTTGCGCAGATCGCCGCACACGATGCGCTGGTACAGGTTCATGGCGCCCTGAATGGCCTGGCGGTGAGTGTGTTGAAAATTGTGAACGATCTGCGATTGATGGCCTCGGGGCCACACTGCGGACTGCAGGAAATAAGCATCCCCGCCAATGAACCCGGCAGCTCGATCATGCCCGGGAAGGTCAATCCAACCCAGATTGAGTCGGTCAGCATGGTCTGTCTGCGCGTGATGGGGAATAACCTGGCGGTGACTATGGCCGGCAGCCAGGGTCAGTTTCAGCTCAATGCCTACAAACCGCTGATCATCATGAGCGTGCTGGAATCCATTCGGCTGCTGAGTTCTGCCCTCGGTAATCTGTCGCGGTACTGTATCGCAGGCATCTCGGTAAACCGCGAACAGGTACAAGCCTATGTGAATGGCTCGTCGATGCTGGTCACGGCGCTGAACACAGAAATTGGCTATGACAATGCGGCGAAGGTGGCGAAGCATGCATTCGAGGAAAAAGTCTCATTGCGGGAGGCCGCAGCGGCACTGGGTATCCTGAGTGAGGCGCAATTCGATGCGCTGGTCGATGCGCGCAAGATGGTGGGCGAGTAATCAGGGCTGCCTGATGCTTCGAACCCGATGCACCTGTCGCTGAAGGCGATCCGGTAGCCGGGGTGCAGGCGCTGCGCTGCGGGTGGATTCAATTCGCAAGATGATCTGCGATGACTCTGACAAACCCGGGTCCATACTTCTCCCGCTTGCGCTCGCCAACTCCGGAAATCCCGGCGAAGGCCTCCATGTCCCGGGGCAGGCGCAGGCACATCTCCTGCAGAGTGGAGTCATGAAACACCACATAGGGTGGCACACCGAGTTCTTCGGCGAATTCCCGCCGACAATCCCGCAGGGCTTCCCACAGGGCGATGTCTATCTCCGGTGCCAGCTTCACCTTGCTGCGCTGCTTCGCCACTTTTGCCACGGCATCCTTGCGCAGCTCGATGGCTTCTTCGTTTCTTAGCAGCGGTCGGCATTTCTCTTCCAGGCGCAAGGCGCCAAACCGTTCCAGGTCCACGCTCATGTAGCCACGGGCCACCAGCTGCCTGAACACCGAGCGCCATTGGGCCGCCGTCAGGTCTTCACCGATGCCATAGACGGAGAGATGCTGGTGCTCAAACAGGAAGATCTTGTCGCTGTTGGCGCCGAGCAGGACATCGATCAGGTGATTCACCCCGAAGCGCTGGCCGGTACGGAAGGCCACGCTGAGTGCCTTGCGGGCCGCCTCCGTGCCATCCCAGGTCTGGGGAGGCTGCAGGCAGTTATCACAATTGCCACATGGCTGATCCGGGGTCTCGCCGAAATACGCCAGCAAGGCCTGGCGTCGACAACTGGTGATTTCACACAGGCCCAGCATGGCCGTGAGGCGATGCTGCTCGGAGCGCTTGTGGTTCTCGTCACCCTCGGAGTTGCCCATCATCTGCCGGAGCTTGATCACGTCCTGCAGGCCGTAAATCATCCAGGCGTCCGCCGCCTCGCCGTCGCGCCCGGCACGGCCGGTCTCCTGATAGTAGGACTCGATGGTCTTCGGCATATCCAGGTGTGCCACGAAGCGTACATCCGGTTTGTCGATACCCATGCCGAAGGCGATGGTAGCCACGATGATCACGCGTTCCTCGCGCAGGAACCGGGACTGGTGGCGGGCGCGAACCTCGTTGCTCAGTCCGGCGTGGTAGGGAAGAGCGGTGAAGCCCTGCTCGCACAACCAGTCGGCAATCTCTTCGGTCTTCTTGCGCGACAGGCAGTAGACGATGCCGGCATCGGTGCTGTGTTCGCTACTCAGAAACTTCAGTAGCTGCTGCCGCGGATTCTGTTTGAGGGCGATGCGGTAACAGATATTCGGCCGGTCGAAGCCGGCGATGAACTGCCGTGCGTCCTCGAGCTGCAGTCGGCTGATGATCTCCTGCCGGGTGCGCTTGTCGGCGGTCGCTGTCAGGGCGATACGCGGCACCGCGGGAAACAACTCGTGCAGCAGGCTCAGTTGCAGGTAGTCTGCCCGAAAATCATGGCCCCACTGGGAGACACAGTGGGCCTCATCGATGGCAAACAGGGCGATGTCGGCGTCTCGCAGAAGTTGCAGGGTACGCGCCTGGGTCAAGCGTTCCGGTGCGATGTAAAGCAGATCCAGCTCGCCGGCCAGCAACTGTTGTTCGATGGCGGCAGTCTCGGCCTGGGTGAGGGAGGAGTTCAGGAAGGCGGCATTCACTCCCAGCAGGCGCAGCGCATCCACCTGGTCCTGCATCAGCGCGATTAGCGGGGAGATCACTACTCCACAGCCAGCCATGGCCAGGGCCGGCACCTGGTAGCACAGGGATTTGCCGCCGCCGGTGGGCATGAGCACCAGCGCGTCACCACCCGCCATCAGGGTGGCGATGATCTCGCCCTGCAAGGGGCGAAACTCGCTGAATCCAAAAACGTGTTGCAGGGTGTCGGTGGCAGATTGCATCGGGCGTGGATTATAGCCTCTCAACTCGCCCAGAACTTAATTTTGCAGCACATTGGATCGTTGAAAATCTGCTATCACCCGATTGATGGTTTCTGACTGATTTGGAAAATCTGCGGGGCGGCGAAAAATGTCGATGATGCACTCAACTGTCCACAATTGCGCCATAAATCCGGCTATACTCCCTTCAACGTACTGAATAGCCAGCACCAATCCTGCACAGGAAGGCCGCGTTCGATTCCAATGGCAGAGGACACCTCTAACCCGCCCACCTCAATGACCTCTCTCTACTACTGGGTTGAGGAACGCAGCCATGGCTTCCAGATCGCTGCTGTGGCGCTGGTGTTGCTCACTCTGGCCCTGGGTACCTTCACCGTCTACTACACTGGCGGCTCTTATGTGGTGTATACCCATAACATGTATGTGCCGGTGGTCATCGCCGGTCTGGTCTTCGGGCTGCGTGGTGGCCTGGTCGCCGCGGTAAGCGCTGGCTTGCTGCTCGGCCCCCTGATGCCCCTCAATGTCGCAACCGGGGAACTGCAGTCCATTGCCAACTGGGTCTATCGTCTCGCTTACTTCCTGCTGGTGGGTGTGATCGTCGGCAGTTCTTCCGACCTGATCCGCAACTACATCAAGCGCCTGCGCTGGCACTGGCTGCACAATCCGGTGAGTGACTTACCCAACCGGGAATCACTGCTTGTCACTTTGCAGCGGGTGATGGGCGGTCACCGGGAAGCAGTCGACACCGGGCCTGTTTGTGTTTACCTCTATCTCATCGACATTACCAATTTCAATGAGTTGTCGCTGAAGCTTGGGCCATCTATTGAGAAGGCGGCGATTATTGGTCTGGTGCGGAAACTGGATGCGCAGCTCTTGCTCGGTGAAATGATTCATCATATTCGCACCAATCGACTGGTGATTCTGGCCAGGCACGGCAATGCAGCGCGGCACGAGCAAGTACGTGCAATTGTAGAGAATTGCATCGCATCGCCGATCGAGTTCGAGCAGATTCCCCTGTTATTGAATTGCGTCTGGTCGGATATCGAAATAGACGACCTGAAGGTTGAGCCACAGGATTACCTCAGGCGCCTGGAGATGGCGGCTAACGAGGCCCGGGTGCGGCGCATTCAGCATAGTCACTACAGCCGTTCCCTGGCTCTGAAGTCACGAGAGAATCTGGCAGTGCTGGGGCTGCTGAAGCACGCCTTGGATGACAGGATTCTGCAGCTGCGTTATCAGCCCAAGTATCGACTCAGTGATCGCAGGATCGTTAGTGTGGAAGCCTTGATGTACTGGAAGGACCCAAATCGGGGCGTGGTGCCGGCGTCCCAGTTTCTGCCACTGGCGGAGGAAAGCGCCCTGATCACACCCATGACTCTGTGGGTGATTGAGCAGGCTGCGCGCGACTTTCTGTTATTAAAGGAATCCGCTGCTGTTGATTTTCAATCGGTCGCGGTGAACATCTCGGCGACCAATCTTGGTCAGGACTCCTTTGTGGAGTCTGTCGAAAAATTGCTGACGGCCGTTGGTCTGTCGCCCGCCTGCCTTGAACTGGAACTCACGGAGGGCGGGGTACTGTCGGACCTGGATACGGCCGTGGCACGCCTGAACCAGATTACGGACCTTGGCATCCGACTCTCCATCGATGATTTCGGTACCGGCTTCAGTTCCCTGCAATACCTCGAACGCTTACCGGTCTCCACGGTGAAGATCGACCGGCTATTCGTCAGCGGCATGCGCGACGGCAAGAGTAATCACTGCATCGTGAAATCCACCATCGATCTGGCCCATGCCCTGGGCCTGGATGTGGTGGCGGAAGGCATCGAAACCGGGCAGGTCGAGGAAGCCTTGCGTGAGATGGGATGCGACTACGGGCAGGGCTTCTACTTCAGCAAAGCCATCGAGGTGCCGGCTTTACGCGCGATGCTGATTGCGACGGGCCAGGTCAGGCCAGGCAAGCAGTAAACCCGCACTGAGCGGGTTGGCGCAGCAGTTCCTGGCGGCAGGACGAAAGGTGCAGGCTGCGTCTGTTCTAGTGATTGCGTGCTGCGGCCAGCTGGGCGTGTATGGCCTGTGAAATATCCGCAGTGCTGACGGGTTTCCTCAGGATATGCAGGCCGTTCAGGTCCTGCGGATGCAAGGCGTCTTCATAGCCGGTAATGATGATGGCGGGTATGTGCGGAGAAATCTCCCGGATATTCGCCACCAGCCTTACGCCATCCATCTCCGGCATGGAAAGGTCGGAGAACAGCAGCCTGTATTTCTCCGGCTCTTCCCTGAACGCCTTCAGGGCGCTGAGCGAGCTGGTAAAGGCGACGACCTCGTAGTTCAGCGATTGCAGCATTTTCCGGTTGGCGTCCAGCACCATCTCGTCATCATCCACCAGCATGATGACTTCTTTCTTGCCGTACAGTCGCTGCCGT
>JAYPVK010000032.1:0-17712 GCA_038134565.1 Pseudomonadales bacterium
AGGTAACGAGAATTTAATACAAATAGATACATTATTACTGCACTACAGGCATTATTAGGAGACTATGGTGGATTTAGAATGCTCTATATCTTGTTGTTTTTACTGGTATTTAACTACCATAAAGACATTAAGCTACAAGAATTTGGTCGGGACGGCGGGATTTGAACCCACGACCACTACACCCCCAGTGTAGTGCGCTACCAGACTGCGCTACGCCCCGAAAAGTAAACGGATTTTACAGAAATTACTTGGTGAGACTCTAGGAGTAATTTCCGAAGAGAGCCTATAGTTTGGCAATCACCTCTTCCAATTCCCGAATCATGGACTTGATCTCACTGCTATCCACGTTCGCCTTGGACAGGTCTTCCGGGCTGTCGGTCATCTTCTGGCGTGCGCCGCCGATGGTATAGCCCTGCTCGTACAGCAGACTCTTGATCTGCCGAATGAGAATCACGTCCTGGCGCTGGTAATAACGGCGATTTCCCCGTCTTTTGACGGGCTTCAGCTGGGGAAACTCCGCTTCCCAGTACCGCAGAACGTGGGGTTTGACTGCGCACAGCTCGCCCACTTCGCCAATGGTGAAGTAGCGTTTTGGGGGGATTGGGGGCAGTTCGTCGTTATTCTTCGGTTCCAGCATAGCGTTCTACTCTCGCCTTCAATTTTTGCCCTGGCCTGAAAGTGACAACCCGGCGTGCCTTGATGGGGATTTCTTCACCGGTCTTGGGATTGCGGCCGGGGCGCTGTTTCTTGTCGCGGAGATCAAAATTTCCGTATCCGGAGAGTTTAACCTGCTCGTTGCGTTCCAGGGAGAGGCGGATTTCTTCAAAGAACTGTTCAACAACTTCCTTGGCCTCGCGTTTGTTCAGGCCTAATTCTTCAAACAGGCGCTCTGCCATATCGGCTTTAGTGAGTGCTCCATCCGGCATAGTCCGATCCCCAGTCAGTTCCGCAAATTTGCATTAAATTGTTCTTGTAGTGCGTTGATGCAGCTACTAATTATTGTGTTTATCTCTTCGTCGCTAAGAGTGCGTGAAGGATGCTGCCACGTCAAGCCCAAAGCCACACTTTTTTTGCCTTTTGTGACCGCATCTCCTTGATAAACGTCGAATATTTGCAAACTCGCCAGAAATTCACCGGCATTTTCCCGTACCAGTTGCGATATCGCCCCGGATGACACGGATTCATCGATCACCAGCGCCAGATCCCGACTCACCTCGGGATAGCGGGAAAGCTCGCTGGCCACGGGGATTTCCGCTGCCAGGACTGCCGCCAGATCCAGCTCAAACAGGTACACCGCGGTATCCAGCCCCATTTCACGCTGGATAGACGGGTGCAGTGCACCAATCACACCGATGCTGCTGCCATCGGCAGCCTGCACTTCGGCACACTGCCCGGGGTGATAGCCCTGGGCTTCCGTGGGCACGAACTGGAAGTCGGCCCCGTTGCCGCCCAGATCCAGCACAGATTCAATATCACCTTTTACATCATAAAAATCAGATATTTCATTGTTATTATTCCAGTTTTTAGGGTTTCTTGTGCCGCTTAACAGGCCGCCGATCTTCGGCGTCTGCAGGGTCTCATCACCCTGCCTCTGGAACACCAGGCCGGTCTCGAACAGGCGCAGGCGCTCATGTTGACGATTGGCATTGTATTGCAGGGTCTGCAGCAGGCCGGGCAAGAGGCTGCTACGCATCACCGCCATCTCTTCGGAAATCGGGTTCTGCAAGCGGATTGGCCTGGCGTCAGCGCCACACACCAGATCGGACAGTGCCGGATCGATGAAGCTGTAGGAGATGATCTCCTGGTATCCGAGCGCCACCAGGTGATTGCGCAACTGGTTGATATCCAGTCTCGTTTCGGCGGCCCGGGCGAATTTCGTGGAATTGTTGCCGCTGGCTAGGGGAATATTGTCGTAGCCGTAGATGCGGGCCACTTCCTCGATCAGGTCGGCCTCGATGGCGATATCGAAGCGGTAACTGGGTACCACCAGGTTTACCGCCGAGTCTGACTCGGACAAGACTTCCAGGCCCAGCCTGCTAAAGATGTCCTTGATCTCGGCCTGCTCCATGCTGATTCCGAGTTGCCGCCCCACTTCCTCGTAGCGCAGGCTTACCGTGGCAGGTTCTGGCAGATTGCCCACCGCCTCGGTCACCGGTCCTGCTTCACCTCCTACTATAGATAGAAGCAACTTGGTGGCTCTCTCCATGGCCCGATGTTGCAGGCCGTGATCGACTCCGCGTTCATAGCGATGGGAGGCGTCGGTATGCATACCGTAGCCGCGGGCCTTGCCGGCGATGGCGAGTGGCGCGAAATAGGCGCACTCGAGAAACACATCGCGGGTGGTGTCACTCACCGCGGAGTTCCCACCTCCCATGATTCCCGCCATGGCCACGGGCTTCCTGGCATCGGCGATCACCAGGGTATCCGGGCTCATCTCTACTTCCTTGCCGTCCAGCAGAGTGATCTTTTCCTTGTCGCCCGCGAGGCGTACCTCGATGCCACCTTCCAGCTTGCTGAAATCGAAGGCATGCATGGGCTGACCCAGCTCCATCAATACGAAATTCGTCACGTCCACGATGGGATCGATCGAACGCAGTCCGGAACGGCGCAGCTTCTCCTGCATCCACAGTGGGGATTCGGCTCCCAGGTTTACATTGCGAATGATGCGACCGAGATAGCGCGGACATTCATCCGCTGCAGTGATCTTGACAGGAAACTCTTCCTGGTGAGTCGCGGGCACAGCCGCGATCTCGGGAACTGTGACATCCTGTCTCGCAATCACTCCAACTTCACGTGCAACCCCTGCCACCGACAGGCAATCTCCCCGATTAGGAGTCAGGTCTAATTCTATGCTGTTATCGTCTAGTGCCAGGTAGTCGCGTATATTGGTGCCAACCGGCGCGTCATCTGCCAGCTCCAACAGGCCATCTGAAGTTTCTGCCAGTCCCAATTCCTCGGCTGAGCAAAGCATGCCGCTGGACTTGACACCGCGCAACTTCGCAGCCTTGATTTTGAAAGGCTTGTCTTCCCCGGTATGAATCTCTGCACCAAGCTGGGCGAACGGCACCTTAATGCCGGGCCGCACATTCGGTGCACCGCACACTACCTGGTGCACGGCGCTGCCGTCATTAACCTTGCACACCCGCAGCTTGTCCGCGTCGGGATGCGCTTCTACCGCCTCGACTTCTGCAACCACAATGCCGGAAAACGCCCGTGCAACCCCACTCACGCCATCGACCTCGAGGCCCGCCATAGTGAGTTTTGCCATCAGTTCTTCGGTGGTGAAGTCGGGATTAACCCACTCACGTAACCAGCTTTCACAGATAATCATGTCGAATCTAGCTTAGTTTGTGTTCTGATCAATAAATGCTGCGCGTCAGTTAAACTGGCGCAGGAAGCGTACGTCGTTCTCGAAATACAGGCGCAGATCGCTCACGTTGTAGCGCAACATGGCGAGCCGCTCGATACCCATACCAAAGGCGAAACCGGAATACTTGTTAGTGTCCACGCCCGACATTTCCAGCACCCGCGGGTGCACCATGCCGCAGCCCATGACTTCGAGCCAACCGGTGTGGCTGCAGATACGACAGCCCTTACCACCACAGCTTACACAGCCCATGTCCACTTCAGCGGAGGGTTCGGTAAACGGGAAATAGGACGGACGAAAGCGCACAGGCATGTCTTCCTCGAAGAAGGCGCGCAGGAATTCCACCACGGTGCCTTTGAGGTCGGCCATGCTCACATTCTCATCGATGAGAAGGCCCTCCACCTGGTGGAACATCGGGGTATGGGTCAGGTCTGAATCGCAACGATAGACGCGGCCGGGACAGATCATGCGGAATGGCGCCTCGCCACTCTCCATGACATGAACCTGCACTGGTGAGGTATGGGTCCTCAGAACCGTGCCAGGGCTCACATAAAAGGTGTCGTGCATGGCACGAGCCGGATGGTGTTCGGGGATATTGAGCGCCTCGAAGTTGTGGTATTCATCTTCCATCTCGGGCCCTTCCGCTACATCGTAGCCAGCGGCGCTAAAGATTTTCTTTATGCGCTCGATGGTGATGGTGATGGGATGCAGGCCACCGGCACTCTGGCGACGGCCCGGCAGGGTCACGTCGATCTTTTCAGCACCGAGCTTCGCATCCAGAGCAGCGGCTACCAGTGTCTGCTTGCGCGTCTCGATGGCCGTCTGCAACTGCTTCTTGGCGAGATTGATGCTCTCGCCTGCCGCCGGACGCTCTTCGGGAGCCAGTTTGCCCAGCCCCTTCAACAGATCCGTGAAACTGCCTTTCTTACCCAGGTACTGGACACGCAGGTCATCGAGAGACCGCTCATCGGCGGCCTCTTCGATGGCCTGTAAGGCCTCATCCAGAAGGGATTCGGTGTCAGCCATATACCGGACCTATCGGGACCGGCTTAAGCGGCGAGACTGGCTTTAGCCTGCTCGACTATCGCGCCAAACGCTGGCTTGTCATGAACAGCCAGATCGGCAAGAACGCGTCGATCGACTTCGATATTGGCTTTCTTCAGCCCGGCGATAAGCTGGCTGTAGCTGATGCCGTTTTCACGGGCCTGGGCATTGATGCGGGTAATCCACAGGGAGCGGAAAACGCGCTTCTTGGCTCGACGATCACGGAAGGCATATTGACCTGCCTTGGTGACAGCCTGCTTGGCAACACGGAAAACACGACTGCGGGCACCGTAGTAACCCTTGGCCTTCTTCAATACTTTCTTGTGACGTCGATTAGCAACGACGCCGCGTTTAACTCGGGACATGTTTCTTCTCCTGACTAGTAGGCTGAATTACTTCTCACGCAGCATGCGCTTGATCGCTGGTACGTCGACAGCATGAACTTCTGTCGTGCCCCGCAAATGACGCTTACGCTTCGTGGTTTTCTTGGTCAGGATGTGGTTCTTGTTCATGCGCTTGCGCTTGAACCCGGAACCGGTCTTCTTGAACCGCTTGGCGGCTCCACTGTGTGACTTAAGTTTCTTCATTTCTCAAAACTCGCATTTAATGGCCTGTTCGCATCTTTCAGCAATACAGGCGAGCAAATAAAATCCAATAAAACAGAAAGGCCAGTGTCTGTTAACCCCAGGGTTTTCCCCTTAAGGATCAATAGACACTGACCCTTCAGGGGTCAGAACTGACCACCTCTACTTATTGGCGCTTCTTTGTAGGCGCCAGCACCATAACGATCTGGCGTCCTTCCATCTTGGGTTCCTGTTCGACAGTGCCGTATTCCGCAAGGTCTGTCTTGATGCGGTCTACGAGCTCCTGCCCAAGATGTTGATGGGCCATTTCCCGGCCGCGGAATCGTAATGACACCTTGGCCTTGTCCCCATCTTCGAGGAAACGTATCAGGTTGCGTAGTTTTACCTGATAGTCTCCTTCCTCCGTCCCTGGACGAAACTTGATCTCTTTGACATGAATACGTCGCTGCTTCTTCTTGTTAGCAGCTTTCTGCTTCTTGAGATCAAAAATATGTTTGCCATAGTCCATGATCTTGCAGACTATGGGGTCTGCATCCGGCGCGATCATCACCAGATCAAGCTTGGCTGCTTCTGCTGCCGCCCGCGCCTCTTCGATGGAGACGATTCCCACCTGGGAACCATCCGCCCCCACCAGACGCACCTGGTCGGCATCAATAAATTCGTTAATCAGTGGCTTTTTTGCACTACTTCTCATGATTGGCGCGAGCGCTCTGACCTCACTACGATGCTAATTCTCTGACTCCTCCAGACCCTCTGGCCTGGCCGTGTTCACTGATTGTTGCTAACTTCGAACTACCAGCTTCAACTTCTACCAAAACAGGCAATGTCCTGGTTCAAGTGATCACAAAAGTCTTCGAATGTCATCGTTCCCAGGTCTTCACCTCCACGCGTACGGACTGCTACCGTACCTGATTCCACTTCTTTATCCCCCACCACGAGAAGGTAGGGAATCTTCTGTAAAGTGTGCTCGCGGATTTTAAAGCCGATCTTTTCATTTCTCAAGTCCGAAACAGCCCTAAACCCTTTATTTTTCAAGGATTCTTCGAGTTTTCCACAGTATTCAGCCTGACGGTCGGTGATATTGAGAATCACGGCCTGCTCCGGGGCCAGCCAGGTGGGCATGGCGCCGGCATAATGTTCGATCAATACCCCGATAAAGCGCTCAAATGAGCCCAATACCGCCCGGTGCAGCATGACCGGGGTCTTGCGGCTGCTGTCCTCGGTGACATACTCGGCGCCGAGGCGTCCCGGGGTGAAGAAATCGACCTGGATCGTGCCACATTGCTGGGTACGGCCCATGCAGTCCTTCAGGGAATACTCAATTTTGGGGCCGTAGAAGGCTCCCTCACCCGGCTGCAGCTCCCACTCCAGTCCCGTCGCATTGAGGGCATCGGTGAGGGATTTCTCGGCGTCATCCCAGATTTCATCGGACCCTACCCGCTTTTCCGGGCGGGTGGATAGCCGCAGGATGATGTCGTCAAAGCCGAAATCCTTGTACACCTCGAACAGCAGGTTCATGAAATCCGCCACTTCGGTCTGGATCTGGTCCTCGGTGCAGAAAATGTGGCCATCGTCCTGCACGAAGCTGCGTACCCGCATCAGGCCATGCATACTGCCGGAGGGTTCATAGCGATGGCAGGAACCGAATTCCGCCAGACGCATGGGCAGATCTCGGTAACTCTTCAGGCCCTGGTTGAACACCTGCACGTGGCAGGGACAGTTCATGGGCTTGATGGCATACATGCGGTTTTCCGATTCGACGCTGAACATCTCCTCGCTAAACTTGGCCGCGTGGCCCGATTTTTCCCACAGCGAATAGTCCACCAATTGCGGCGTGTTGATTTCGAGATAGTTATGGGCACGCTGTTTCTGTTGCATGTAATCCTGGATGGTCTGGTAGATAGTCCAGCCCTTCGGGTGCCAAAAAGGCATGCCCGGTGCTTCTTCCTGGAAATGGAACAATTGCAACTTCTTGCCCAGTTTACGGTGATCCCGTTTCTCCGCTTCCTCCAGCCGGTGCAGGTAATCCTTCAGGTCCTGCTTGGAACCCCAGGCCGTGCCGTAGATGCGCTGCAGCATTTCGTTGTCGGAGTTGCCCCGCCAGTAGGCACCCGCCACACTGGTGAGCTTGAAGGCCTTGAACTTGCCGGTATTGGGCACGTGGGGGCCACGACAGAGGTCGATAAACTCCCCCTGCTTGTAGAAACTCAGCGGTTCGTCACCGGGGATGCTCTCGATGATCTCAACCTTGTATTCCTCGCCCATCTCCTTGAACAGCGCGATGGCCTCGTCCCGTTCCAGCACGGAGCGTTCCACCTCGTGATTCTCCTTCACGATTTCCTGCATGGTCTTCTCGATCTCCACCAGGTCTTCCGGGGTGAATGGGCGGTGGAAGGAGAAGTCGTAGAAAAAGCCATCTTCGATAACCGGCCCGATGGTCACCTGGGCCTTGGGAAAGAGGCGCTGGACGGCCTGGGCCATGAGGTGGGCGCAGGAATGCCGCAGCACTTCCAGACCGTCATCATCCCGCTCGGTGACGATAGCCAGATCAGCATCGGCGTCGATCGTGTAGGAGGTATCTACCAGTTCTCCGTTAACACGACCCGCCAGGGCGGCTTTCGCCAGACCCGGCCCGATGGATTCTGCAACGGCCGCAATAGTAACGGGACCTTCGTAGTCCCGCTTGCTGCCGTCTGGAAGAGTAATTTGTGGCATCGTTAAAACCTGTTGTCCTAGCGTCTGACTGTTACGCCGCCCGTGGCGGCCATTGGGCGACCGAAACCGAAGTCCTGCCCCGGTGTCAGCCTGGATAAAAGTGTGCCGATTGGATTGTGCGAAGTGGTAGGCACGACCAGATTCGAACTGGTGACCTCTACCATGTCAAGGTAGCGCTCTAACCAACTGAGCTACGCGCCTATTCAGCCTTCAGCTTTCGGCCTTACCTTAAGCCTGAGCCAATTTATGCCAATTAAGTGAGTTAACACCCGAGAGAACAATCGTCGCCAGACCAGGCCGAAGATAAGGTCCCTCTTGAAACAAGGATTCGTGCATGCACATCCTGCCCTGTCTCGCTCCGCATCAATCAGATCCCAAGGGACCCGGGCAGAAAAGAACGGCGATTATAAGGAATTCGGCGCCCCGGTGTCGAACGCTTTGTGGACAAATCACCGATAAAAAACTCTATGAAGTCATTACCTTAGGAGTTGCTCGTTCAGCTCCGCGATGCGATCGCGGGTGGCGGCCGCCGCTTCGAAGGCGAGATTCTTCGCCTGCTCGTACATCAGCGCCTCCAGCTTTTCGATTTCGGCCTTTACATCCCGGGGGTTAGAGAAGTCCAGTCGCTTGTAAGCACCGGATTTTTCCGCCACCGAGGCCCGCTGCCGCCCCCTGCTGCCAGGCACCGCGTGGGCGCCTTCCATCACATCCAGCACCCGCTTCTTGACCCCGATCGGCACGATATTGTGCTCCTCGTTGTACTGCAGCTGAGTCTCCCGCCGCCGATTCGACTCATCGATGGCCCGCTGCATGGAGCCGGTGATGTGGTCGGCATAGAGGATGGCCTTGCCATTCAGGTTACGGGCGGCGCGCCCGATGGTCTGGATCAGCGAACGCTCGGAGCGCAGGAAGCCTTCCTTGTCGGCATCGAACACCGCCACCAGGGAGACCTCGGGAATATCCAGCCCCTCCCGCAGCAGGTTAATACCCACCAGCACATCGAAGTGCCCCAGGCGCAGATCACGGATAATCTCAGAGCGTTCCACCGTGTCGATATCGGAGTGCAGATAGCGCACCCGCACATCATGCTCCGCCAGGTAGTCGGTAAGATCTTCTGCCATACGCTTGGTGAGCACGGTGACCAGTACCCGCTCCTCTTGCGCCACAACCCGGCGCACCTCAGAGAGCAGATCATCCACCTGGCTGGACGCGGGTCGCACCTCCAACTCCGGATCGACGAGTCCGGTGGGTCGTACCACCTGCCGCACCCGCTGTCCCTCGTGCTCCTCTTCATAGGGTCCCGGGGTCGCGGACACGAAGATGATCTGTGGGGTGAGGTTCTCCCACTCTTCGAAACGCAATGGCCTGTTATCCAGCGCCGATGGCAACCTGAAGCCATACTCCACGAGCGTCTCCTTGCGCGAGCGATCCCCCTTGTACATGGCACCAAGTTGCGGAATGGACACATGGGACTCGTCCGCGACCACCAGCGCATTCGCCGGCAAATAATCGTAGAGCGTCGGTGGCGGTTGCCCCGCCTCCCGGCCGGAGAGATACCTGGAATAATTCTCGATGCCGTTGCAGTAACCCAGTTCCTGGATCATCTCCAGATCAAACTTCGTCCGCTGCTCGAGCCGCTGCGCCTCCACCAGGCGATTGTTGGAGTTCAGCTGCTGCAGGCGCTCCTTCAGTTCGGCCTTCACCTCATCGACGGCATTAAGCAGGCGCTCCCTGGGTGTCACATAGTGGGATTTCGGAAATACTGTGAGTCGTGGTACTTCCCGGATCACACTCCCGGTCAAGGGATCAAAATAGGACAGCTTCTCGATCTCATCATCGAACAGCTCGATACGAATCGCATCTCTCTCCGATTCTGCCGGATAGATATCGATAACGTCCCCACGCACCCGGTAGGTGGCACGGCGCAGTTCCATGTCATTGCGCGTATACTGCAGATCAGTCAATCGGTGCAGCAACTGACGCTGATCGATAGCCCCACCCTTTTCCAGCGGCACCACCATCTGCAAATACGAATCCGGATCACCCAGACCATAGATCGCCGACACGGTAGCCACCACGACCACGTCCTGCCGCTCCAGCAGCGCCTTGGTCGCCGACAGCCGCATCTGCTCGATGTGATCATTGATGGTCGCATCCTTCTCTATATACAGATCCGACGAAGGCACATAGGCCTCCGGCTGGTAATAGTCGTAATAGGAGACGAAGTACTCCACCGCATTGTCGGGAAAGAACTCCTTGAACTCCCCATACAGCTGCGCCGCCAGCGTCTTGTTCGGCGCCATCACCAGGGTCGGCCGCTGCACGGTCTCAATCACATTGGCGATGGTGAAGGTCTTGCCCGATCCCGTCACCCCCAACAGCGTCTGCGCATGCAACCCATCCTGCAAGCCCTCCACCAGGCTCGCAATGGCTTCCGGCTGATCTCCGGCGGGTTTGAATCTGGACTTGAGTTCGAACTGCTTGGACATGGATTTTCTGGAATGCGGAATCAAACCCCCAAGATTACCTCATTCCTCCCCTCCTTGCTTAGGGGATGCTTTCATCCAGACCTGTTAGTTTCATCGAGGCTGACAGGGTTGAGAAGCTGGGGTGGAATATGGAGACCGTGGAGCGGCAGCGGCAGGAAATTGCTCCTGCATTTCCTGCAGTACCGCCATCCATGGCGGCCATGCCGCTCCCGAGCCCCCAGGGGTGAGACCGAGCGTTTTGCAAGCGTCAGCTTGCAGCGAGCATCGAACGACGTCGATCTATGATCGGCGGCTGGGCCGGGTTCAAGGCGTGTCGCCATATCCCACCCCAGCTTCTCAACCCAACTTGCAAGATATCGAAAAGGACCTAAGCCCTCTACAAGCGCCCTCACTGTTGACCCCCTAGCCAAATCTCATTAGACTACGCCCCCTTTCGAGCTATACTCGAAATAACCATTGCTCTGCTGCCCAATAGCTCAATGGTAGAGTAGGTGACTGTTAATCACTTGGTTCCTGGTTCGAGTCCAGGTTGGGCAGCCATCTTCCCCTCCCCCTCTGCACGCTCAAGCCCGACCTCTAGGGCCTAAACCCGCTTCCCAGCGCCCGTTACCAGCACTCCCGCGCAGCTCTATAGAGGCGGCGGGAGCAAATAATGTATAGTAGCGCGCTTGAGATCATGTCACAGGAGACAAGCATGCGAGCTCTACTCTTATCTGCCCTGCTGGTACTCAGCAACTGCGTAATGGCCCAGGATAATCCTGTGGTCGTCATGGACACCAACAAGGGCAGCATCACCATCGAAC
Organism: Pseudomonadales bacterium; assembly: GCA_038134565.1. Taxonomy (GTDB): domain Bacteria; phylum Pseudomonadota; class Gammaproteobacteria; order Pseudomonadales; family Pseudohongiellaceae; genus UBA9145. Next base: position 11,003 of record JAYPVK010000032.1, read on the forward strand.
TGTGGGCAGACAAGGCCCCCATTTCCGTGGAAAACTTCCTGCGCTACACCGACAACGAGCTGTACGATGGACTGATTTTCCACCGGGTGATCAACGGCTTCATGATTCAGGGCGGCGGATTCCGGCCCGATATGAATCAGCTATCCGCCTACGAGCCGATCAAGAACGAAGCCAGGGCCGACGTACCCAACAACCGCGGCACCCTGGCGATGGCACGCACCAACGTCGTCGACAGTGCAACGAGCCAGTTTTTCATCAACCTGGTGGACAATGATTTCCTGAACCACAGCAACGAGACACCCAGCGGCTTCGGCTACGCCGTTTTCGGTGAAGTCATCGAAGGAATGGACGTAGTGGACGCGATTGCTGCGGTGGCAACGGGACGCGTCGGCGTGTACAGCGATGTGCCAACCGAGGCCGTGGTGATTAACTCAGTACGCCGCGCCGACTGAGAAACAATTGCCCTGGATTTATTCCAGGGACTTATTCCCTGAACAGCGGCGTGACCTTGGTGCCGAGACGATCCTTTCGCTCGGCATCATGCTCCGCCGCCGATTCCTGGTAGAACTCCCACAGCGGGTCGCTTACTTCCTCTTTGGGGTCGAAGCCATCCACCGCTTCCATCAGGATCGCCTTCACCTCTGGCAGGTTGATTTCCCGACAAGCCACCTCGAGGCGCTGCAACAGGTCTTTCAGGGCGTCGAGGGAAAGGGTTTCCTCCTCGGCGCGCATGATCTTGGGATGCTCGGTACCGGTTACCGACTCCCCTATCAGTAATTCCTCATAGAGCTTTTCACCCGGACGCAGGCCGGTGTACTCGATGGCGATATCGCCGCGATAGGAATTCTCATCCTTCACGTCATAACCCATGAGGTGCACCATCTTCTTCGCCAGATCGATGATGCGAATGGGCTCGTGCATGTCGAGCACGAAGACGTCGCCTCCGGTGGCCATGGAGCCTGCCTGTAACACCAGCTGGGCGGCTTCCTGTACGGTCATGAAATAGCGGGTCACTTCAGGATGGGTAACGGTCACCGGACCGCCGCTGCTGATCTGTTTGCGAAACAGTGGCACCACGGACCCGGAAGAACCCAGCACATTTCCAAAACGCACGATGCTGAAACGGGTCTTGCTGCCGCCCTGGGCCATGGCCTGCAGGACCTGCTCGGCACAGCGTTTCGTGGCCCCCATAAAGTTGGTCGGTCGCACCGCCTTGTCGGTAGAGATGAAGACGAAATTCTTCACACCCAGTGACTCGGCAGCCTGGGCCGAAATCAGTGTGCCGAAGATATTGTTGTGCGCGCCTTCCACGATGTTCTTTTCCACCATGGGCACCTGTTTATAGGCAGCTACATGGTAAACCGTATCCACGGCAAAGCTCTTGATGGCATTTTCCATATGGGCACGGTTACACACCGATCCGAGCAAGGCGACGATCTCGATATCCTCGCCGTGCTCAATGCCCTTCAGACTTTCCCGCAATTCGTTCTCGACCTCGTAGAGTCCGTACTCGAAGGAATCCAGCAGCACCAGACGAGCCGGATTGATGGTGATAATCTGGCGACACAGCTCCGATCCGATCGAGCCTCCCGCGCCGGTTACCATCACCGACTGGCCGGCGATGCAGGCGCCCAGCAATTCCGGATTGGGTGGCACGATATCCCTGCCCAGCAGATCCTCGATATCGATATCCCGGATCTCGTCCACCCCTACCTTGCCCGACACCATGTCGAACAGGTCCGGAACTGTCTTCACGTGTACCGGCAGGTGCTCGAGACGGTTGAGAATCTCTTTCCTCTCGGCATGGGTCGCCGAGGGAATCGCCAACAGAATCTGCCGCACGGAAAAGTTTTCGATCAGTTCATAGAGAGAGTTGGGGCTGTATACCCTGATGCCGTGCACAGTGCTGCCAACGATGCTCTGGCTGTCATCCACGAAGGCGACCGGCAGATACTGGTCACCGTTCTGTAGCGCGACCACGAGTTGCATGCCGGAGCTACCTGCACCATAAATGATGACGGGTTCCTTGGGACGGAAATTCTGGATGAGACTCTGCAGTAATACTTTGGCGACGAATCGACTGCCGCCCACGAACAACACCGAGATCATCCAGAAGATCGGCAGTAACGAGTAATCAGATTCCTGGGGTGCGTGTGAGAAGAAATAGGACGCGGCCAGCAAACAGGTGGCGAAGGTAACGCCCTGCAGGATGATGAAGGCTGCCTGCAGACCCATATAGAGAAGCAACACCCGGTACAGACCAATCCGGATAAAGAACAGGATGCTGATTACCGTGGCCACGGACAGATAGGCGTAGAAGCGCTGGTCCTGGGCGAGGAAATCCATGCCCAGCAGCGCAAAGGAAAATGCCAACGCCATCACCATCATCACGACATCGGCTGTCATCATGATGAGTTGCTTGATAGAGCGTGATAACGGAATGGAATGCAGGTGCATGCTTCTCTATTCGGTCCCTTTGAATAAATATCCCAGGCATGGAGCCTGGTCGCTGGTTTCTGCCTTCACAGGCCCGTACCCAATTCTAACAAGAGAAATGGCCCTGTGGCGCCTCCTGGTTTGGACACTACTCGATACTACTCGTTCCTGCCTGCAGGCGGAAAGCGGCAGCAACGAGTGGCGCCAGGGCAATTAAACTGAGAAAAAATCCCAGTTCTGGCATCTTCACCGAGAGCCAGGCCAGTGGCGCCAGCCACAGGCAGTTAATCGCTATTATGGTTATCGTCACTTTGGCGTGACTCTTATATCGTCGTGCAGCATGCTGGTAAGCATGGGAAGCATGCCCCTCATACCAGCGCTCACCGCGCCATAACCTGCGTAACAGGGTAAACGTGGAATCGGTGACGAAGACCCCCAGCAGGATGACCCAGGTCCACACCGTCATCAGCCCGGACTGCATGGAAATAATCGCCAATACACCCAGCGTAAAACCACAGAAGCCGCTGCCCACATCGCCCATGAAAATCTTGGCGGGCGGCCAGTTCCACAGCAGGAATCCGGCCGCAGCGCTGATGAGCAGGAGACTGAGCAGCGCGATTTCAATCGAATCGCTGTTTATAACAAACAACAATGACACCAGGTTTACAAACAGCAATTCCGTGGCCGCGATACCATCGATCCCGTCCATGAAGTTGTAAAGGTTCAGTAGCCACACCAGGGCCAGCACGGCGAGTAGCGTCAGCAACCACTGCTGATCAACCAGAAAACCCGCGATCCCAATTGCCGGAATATCCCCCAGCCACCAGACCGACCACACGGCTGCGCTGAAGTGCAAGGGCATGCGCCATAACACATGTAACTGGTAGAGATCATCGAGCAGGCCCACGACGGCCACCGCCATCGCGCCAAAGAGCCCCAGGTACAGGGCGTTACTGATTAGATCCTGTGAGTAGAAATAGGTGGATAACAGACAAAACAGCAGGACGATGCTCAGACCACCGCCGACCGGAATTGGCATGGAATGGGCACTGCGGGCTACGGGGACATCCAGAACCTGACGCTGCAGTGCGAACCGGCGAATGGCACCGGTCATGACTGCGGCGACAAGGAATACACACGGCCACAGCCACAGCATCGATTGCATTTCTTGCGTGCCAAGCATGGCGCGATCCCGTCGTCAAAACCGGGATTATAACGTGACGGGTGTGATTTTCAGTATAAGAATCAGGCACTTTCAGATACTACTGAAAGCAAATCCGAAAGTGCCGAATTCCGTGTGCAGCTAGTCCGCCGTGATGACGATGCGGTGGCGGTTCTTCTCCAGGGTGACCTCACCTATCCCGGGAACCGCCAGCAATTCATCCAGGGAACGGAAATTTCCGAACATCTCCCGATAGGCGACGATCTCTTCCGCCTTCACCATGCCGATGCCATCGAGGGCCGACGCGATAGCGCTCGCGTCTGCCTTGTTGATATCGAGCTGGCTAAGCTGCTCGCTGCTTGCCTGGGGAGATTCCGCAGCGAGAACAGGGGTGGAAAAGAGTCCAAAGAGTAGCGCACACAGTGCGCCCAGTAGCGAAAGACGAGACATACCAATATCCTTATCAGTGGCTGAATCGCAACCCAATTATTGCCGGATTCAGTCTAGTCCAGGTGCTAGCGAACGCCAGCCACGGCCGAATTAAACGCCTCAAGCGCCTGCAGTGGTGACTCGGCCCGGGTTATGGGCCTGCCCACGACCAGGTAACTGCTGCCTGACTGAATGGCCTCAGCGGGTCCGATGACCCGCTTCTGGTCTCCCCGGGCATCTTCGGGGCGACGAATTCCCGGTGTTACCAGAATGAAATCGCTACCGGACTGGGACCTGAGTGCCGGTGCCTCCGCCGCAGAACAGACTACGCCATCGAGGCCACAAACCCTGGTGAGTGCTGCCAGTTTGCTCACCTGCTCAGCAGGAGAGCGCTCGAAGCCAATTTCCCGCAGATCGGAGTCGGCGAGACTGGTGAGCACCGTGACTGCGATCAGCAGGGGCTTGTCGTTTCCATAGTCGGCGAGGGCCTTGTGGGTCTCTTCCATCATCGCCCTGCCCCCCGAGGCATGGACATTCAGCATCCACACACCGAGGTCGGCTGCCACTCTGGAAGCGCGCGCGACCGTATTGGGGATGTCATGGAACTTGAGGTCGAGGAAGACATCGAAGCCACGCCCGATCACGTTCCTGACGAATTGCGGCCCCGCCAGGGTGAAAAGTTCCTTGCCGATCTTTACCCGGCATTTTTGCGGATCCAACTGGTCGAGCAAGCTGAGTGCGGATTCCTCGGTATCGAAATCCATGGCGATGATGATTGGTTTTTCCAAGACAATTTCCCTGGTTTGAGTGATGGATTGTGCAAGCTGGCGCTCGCTGCCCCTATTGAGGAGCCCCTGATCAAGTGACCTTCTCTACCCGCGGCCTGATGCTGTCCCACTGTTGGCAGCTGGGGCAGAGCCAGTAAAGGCTCCTGGATTCATAGCCGCAATGGGTGCACTGGTGTGCCGCCCTTTGATGCTGTAACGCATCGAGAATCTGCGGCACAGCCTGCAAGCCTGCATCGGACTGTGTATCCCCGGAACCCATTTTCAGCTGCAGCAATTCTTTTACGCCTTCCAGGCTTGCATGCTGCGCCAGCTGGCCACTGAGAAACTGGAAGGCCACTTCTGAACCCTGGTTTTGCCGTTTTAATCGCGTCAGGGCCAACACCAGTTCGGGATGCGGCGACTCCTCATGCATCCGGGTCAACAGGGATTCCAGCTCGCGCATTATACCAAGTTGCTTGTGGCAATCATGAAGCGGCTGGATTACCAGTTGAGTGTAATCAGGCCGGGTCGCGCGTGCGCGTACCAGCTCCTTGATAGCCTGCTGATAATTGCCCAGCTTCTGCTCCAGTGTCGCGAGCACGAGGCTGGCCCGCGTGTGCTTGCGATCGAAGCCGAATGCACGCTTGATGCATTGCCGTGCCCTGCCGGACTGCTGTTCCTGCATGGCAGCAAGCGCGAGCTCGCAGCAATAATGCGCCGCGACCGACAGGGTCTTGGGGTCCTTCTTGAAGACGGGATTCACCAGCAGCCGCTGGGCATACTCCACCGCGAGTTCCCACTCTTTCTCGGTCTGGTAAATGGTAATCAGGTGACGCAGGGCTTCCCATTTCGACGCCCGATCGTCCTCCAGGATATCCTTCAGGAGTCTCTCGGCCCGATCCAGCAGTCCTGCCGCAATATAATCCAGGGATAACTGGATACGGGTGGAATCGAAGAAGCTGCTTTCCAGGCCCGGCCGGGCCAGGAGGGTCTGGTGCACTTTTATCGCCTTGTCCACCTTGCCCCGTCTGCGCAGCAATGAGCCCAGCGCCAGGTGAGTCTCTATAGTCCCGCTGTCAACTTCCAGTGCCCGGATGAAGGTGTCGATGGCCTCATCCGGCTCATCGTTCAGCAAATAGTTCAGACCCACGAAGTAATCGCGAAAAATATCCTGTACATCGGAGCCAGACTGCCGCGGCCTTGTGAGCCTGCGACCACCGAAGCGACCCAGCAGCCAGCCGGCGATCACAGCAAACAGCAGGAGAACATAGATTTCCAGGTTAGCCATGTTACTGCAGGTCCCTCAGGGATACGGAGCGTAGCTGCTTGAGCTCCTGTTTTGCCGCAGTCAGCTCTTTCTTCATGCGCCGCATCTCGGAGCGCGAGCGGAGCCGTCGAAAGATGCCCAGGCCGAGCAATAGTCCGATGATGCCACCACTCACGAACGCGCCGATTATCCAGACCGACACGGGCAAGGCGGGAAACTCCAGGTTGCCAAAACTGATCGCCACGGGAGTCGCATTAAAATAGGAGAAGGTGATACTGGCGACAAAGACCAGCACGAGAAACAGACCTGAGAATAGATTGCCTAACTTGCGCATTCCTGCAATCCCGATTGAACTCTCATGAAGTTTAATTCAAGTCGATGGTTGAAGTTAGTAGAGCGAAATCAATCTACTGGAAATTAATTTGCCTAAATAAAAACGGCATGACTCAATGAGTCATGCCGTTTCATATGAGGATCAGAGTCCGGTAGCGCCTGATTTGGCGACTAGAACTGTTGCTCAGCCAGCATGCTGCTATTCACCCGATCTCGCAATTCCTTGCCGGGCTTGAAGTGCGGTACATACTTGCCACTCAGTGCAACGGGGGTGCCAGTCTTCGGGTTACGACCAATCCTTGGCACTCTGTAGTGC
>JAYPVK010000032.1:17722-38678 GCA_038134565.1 Pseudomonadales bacterium
AAGGAAAAACTGCCGAAACCGCGAATCTCGATTCGCCCACCGTCGGCGAGCACCTGAGACATGTATTCGATGACAGCCTTGACCGCCAGCTCAACATCCTTTGATGAAAGCTGTGTCTGCTTGCTTGCGATACGGTCGATGAGTTCAGACTTTGTCATTTTTATCCCCTGTCTTTCTATATACCGCTCTATATGCCGCCGTCTTCTTACCGCGGATGCCGCTGCCTTGATTCAGGAAGCCGCCCCGGAGGGACGGCTAGCCTGTTCAGCGGCATTCGACAGGGATTTCCTGCCGGGCTTGCCGAGGCTTATCCGATACCCGGGTAGGCTACCATAAACCTCTGATTTATTAAAAGAATTAACTTTTATCCATCTCGGCCTTGATGAGGTCACCGATGGTACCCGGAGACACATCAGCTGCTTCCTGGTTCTTGTGCTCCTGGATAGCCGCCTTCTCATCATCGATTTCGATCGCCTTGACAGACAGGCTCAACACCCGGTTCTTGCGATCGACGCTGACGATCTTGACTTCGATCTCATCGCCTTCTTTCAATGCATTACGGGCATCTTCAACCTTGTCGCGGCTGATCTCAGATGCGCGCAGCACACCCTCGATGCCTTCGCCAAGAGACAGCGTGGCAGACTTGGCATCTACGGAGGTGACGGTGCCTTTCACGATACTGCCTTTCTCAAACTCGGAGGCATAGTTCATGAAAGGATCATCTTCCAGTTGCTTGATGCCGAGTGAGATGCGCTCACGTTCCGGGTCGATGGACAGAATAACGGTCTCGATCTCATCACCTTTCTTGTAGTTGCGCACAGCCTCTTCGCCGGTCTCATCCCAGGAGATGTCGGACAGGTGAACCAGTCCGTCGATGTTGCCATCGAGGCCGATGAAGATGCCGAAATCAGTGATGGACTTGATGCTGCCGCTTATCTTGTCGCCCTTGTTGAATTTCTCGGCGAAGCCGTCCCAGGGATTCTGGAAGCACTGCTTGATACCAAGGGAAATACGACGACGCTCTTCATCGATGTCGAGAATCATCACATCGATTTCATCACCCAGGTTCACAACCTTGGAGGGGTGGATGTTCTTGTTGGTCCAATCCATTTCGGACACGTGAACCAGTCCTTCAACACCCTCTTCCAGCTCGGCGAAGCAGCCGTAGTCGGTCAGGTTGGTAACCACAGCCTTGACCCGGGTGTTCTCCGGATAGCGCTGCTTGATGGCCACCCAGGGATCTTCACCCAGTTGCTTGAGGCCGAGGGATACACGGTTGCGATCGCGGTCGTATTTCAGGACCTTCACATCGATCTCATCGCCCACATTGACGATTTCGCTCGGATGCTTGATGCGCTTCCAGGACATATCGGTGATGTGCAGCAGACCGTCAACACCGCCCAGGTCCACGAAGGCACCGTAGTCGGTCAGGTTCTTGACGATACCCTTGACGGAAATACCTTCCTGCAGTTTCTCCAGCAGCGCATCGCGCTCTTCGGTGCTGACCGATTCCAGTACGGCACGGCGGGAAACCACCACGTTGTTGCGCTTGCGATCCAGCTTGATCAGACGGAATTCCAGCTCCTGGCCTTCCAGATGCAGGGTATCGCGCACGGGGCGCACGTCCACCAGGGAGCCTGGCAGGAATGCACGAATATTGTTCAGGTCTACGGTGAAACCGCCCTTCACCTTGCCATTGATGACACCGGTGACGATATCGTTCTTCTCGTAAGCTGCTTCCAGTTCCATCCAGGATTCGGCGCGCTTGGCCTTCTCACGGGACAGACGGGTTTCGCCGAAACCGTCTTCCACGGTTTCCAGCGCGACTTTAACTTCATCGCCAATCGCCAGTGGCAGATTGCCCTGCTCATCGAGGAATTGGTTGCGGGGAATGACACCTTCAGATTTGAGGCCGGCGTGTACCGTTACCCAGTCAGAATCGATGTCAATTACGGTACCGGTCACGATGGCACCAGGGGTCATATCAATCTCGTTCAAACTCTGTTCGAACAGATCTGCAAAACTTTCGCTCATTTAATAATCCAATAAAAACAGATATTTACAAAACTTACTTAAAAACTTTGTAAATATTGTTGCGATCCAGCAGTCGCGGGGGTAATTGCTTTACATTCCACACTTGCCGAGGCTGGGTGAGTCAAGTGAGAACACCGGTTTCCTTTGCGGGGCTGACAGTGATTCAGGCTTACGCGAGTGCTTTGGACACCATGTCCATGACCCGATCCACCACCTGTTTCTCTGACAGTGTAGTAGTATCGAGGACGAAAGCATCAGCAGCCGGTTTCAGAGGAGAGATGCTGCGCTCGCTATCGCGGGCGTCACGCTCCTTCAGGTCCTGCAAAAGGGCGGGCAGCTTAACATCGATTCCCTTATCTATCAACTGCTTATATCGCCTGTTCGCCCTCTCCTCGGCGCTGGCCGTGAGGTAAATTTTGAGCACGGAATCGGGAAAAACGACCGTGCCCATATCACGCCCGTCCGCCACCAGACCCGGCGGTTTTCGGAAGGCCAACTGGCGCTGCAGCAGGGCCTCCCGGGCTTGCGGGATAGCGCCAACCCTGGACGCCATGTCACTGCCCAGATCGGTGCGGATTTCGAGGCTGACGTCTTCCCCGTTGAGGTGGATGGAACCCGGTCCGCTGGCGCCGAATTCCAGGTCCAGATCCCTGGCGACGGCGGCCACGGCCTCAACATCATCGAGGTCTATTCCCCGTTTCGCCACCGCGATTCCCAGCACCCGGTACAGGGCACCGCTGTCCAGCAGGTGAAAACCGAGGGACTTGGAAACATAATCTGCCACCGTACCCTTGCCGGTGCCCGAGGGGCCGTCGATGGCGATTACCGGTACCATTGAAGCCTCTTCGCTCATTCCAGGGTCTCGCTCAGCGCCAGGCCTGCGTCACGGGCGACTTCGGCGAAACCCGGGAACGATGTGGCCACATTCTGGCAATTCCTGATGGTAATGGCGTCCCGGGAACGCAGGGCCGCAACGGCGAAAGCCATGGCTATCCTGTGGTCACCGCGGCTGTCGATGACGCCTCCACCCAGCGTGCCGCCCTGGATACGAATTCCATCCGGATAGGTCTCCAGTTCAACTCCAAGGGATTGCAGACCCTGGGCCATGGCGTCCAGCCGGTCACTCTCCTTCACCCGCAGTTCTTCCGCACCCCGCAACAGGGTCTCACCCTCCGCGCAGGCGGCGGCCACGAAGAGCACAGGAAATTCATCTATGGCCAGGGGTACCAGAGCGCGATCGATTTCGATTCCCCTGAGATTGGCGTGCTGCACCCGGATATCGGCCACCGGCTCACCGCCCACTAACCGCTCATTGTGCAGGCGCAAGTTGGCACCCATCTGCTGCAAGATGGTAATGATACCGATGCGGGTTGGATTGATACCCACATGCTCCAGGGTAAGGTCCGATCCCGGGGCGATAGAGGCAGCAACCAGGAAGAATGCGGCCGAGGAGATGTCGGCTGGGACCTCGATGCTGGTGGCGGTCAGGCGTTGCCCCTCCCTGAGGGTGACAGTGGGGTCGGGATAGCCGCCCCTTACTTCAACGCCGAAGCCGGTCAGCATGCGTTCCGTGTGATCCCTGCAGACCGCCGGCTCGGTAATGCGGGTAAGACCCTCGGCATACAGCCCGGCCAGCAGCAGGCAGGATTTGACCTGGGCACTGGCCACCGGCATGGTGTAGTCGATTGCCTTTAGCTTACTGCCCCTGATACGCAACGGTGGTGTGCCGCCGGCGGCTGTTTCAATAGTCGCGCCCATCTCGCGCAAGGGATCGGCCACGCGCCCCATGGGACGACCACTCAGCGATTCATCCCCACTCAATTCACTTTCGAAATCCTGCGCCGCCAGCAAGCCGGCCATGAGGCGCATCGCTGTTCCGGAATTGCCCATATAAAGTGGTTTACGTGGCGCCTGCAGGCCGTGCTTGCCCACGCCGTAAATCGTGAGACTACCCTGCTCAGGCCCGATAATGGTTACGCCCATTTCCCTGAATGCAGCCACGGTGTTAAGGGCATCTTCACCCTCAAGGAAGCCTGTAACCTCGGTGGTGCCGTCAGCCAGTGAACCGAAAATAACCGAGCGATGAGAAATCGATTTATCTCCGGGAACCCGCAGTTTTCCTGCCACTGAACCCCCGGGCTCAACCTTGAATACGACTTCTCGAGATGGGCTATCCATAGAATCTTTTCCGGTGTTGTAATGCTTCTTGATAAAATTATCGCGTGTCTGCTTGGCTCGCTCGAAGATTGCCATCATGCCTTCGAGGTCGCGGTTCTGTATGCGTCGCTTCAGCGATTCCAGGTTGGCGATGTAGTCGTCCAGCACCGCGACAGTTGCCTCGCTGTTGGCGGCAAAAATATCGGACCACATCCTCGCATTGCTGGAGGCCACCCTGCTGAAATCGGCAAACCCGCCCGCTGCGTAGCGAAAGATGTCATCACTGTCCTCCGTGTGCAGGAGCATATCCACGATTGCATAGGCCAGCAGGTGCGGCAGATGGCTGGTGGCAGCCAGCACCCGGTCATGGCGGCCTGGCGACATGCCCAGGATCTCGGCCCCGGCCTTGCGCCACATCGCGTTCACCCTGGCAATTGCCGCCGGCGCGGTGTGTCGCTGGGGAGTGAGAATGACCTTGCGCTGCGCAAAGAGATCGGATTTCGCCGCAGAGAAACCACTCTGTTCCGAACCTGCGATCGGGTGACCAGGCACGAATCGGGCGCTGAAATCGGCACCCAGGCTGTTTACCGCTTCTATAATGTGCGACTTGACGCTGCCTACATCGGTGATGACACAGGTCGGCGAGACTTTGCTCGCCACCAGGTTCACGATACCGGATATGGCCAGGGGCGGCAGCGCCAGTACCAACAGGTCGGCTTGCGGAAGTAACTCTTCCAGCTCACCACCCTGATTGATCACTCCTGATTCCAGGGCGGCCGCTACAGACGCCGCATTGCTGTCAGCGCCCAGCAATATGCACTCAGGATCATTCTTGCGCAGCGCGGAAGCGAGACTGCCCCCGATTAGCCCCAACCCTGCGATTAATGTCTTTTGCTCGTCCAATGGAAAGATCCCGGATGCTGACTATTTATCCGTGTTATTTCGCGAACGCCGGATAGGAACCCAGCACCTTGATTTCTTCAGCCCTGTCGGCAAGACGTGCAAACAGATCCTGCACTCTCGCGTCAGTTTCGTGTCCCTCGAAGTCGATGAAGAATACATATTCCCAGGCCCGCCGCTTGGATGGCCTGGAATCGATCTTGGTCAGACTGATCTGTAAGTTCTCAAAGGGTTCCAACACGCGGAACAGCGCACCTGGCTTGTTGGCCGTGTAGATGAGCACACTGGTCTTGTCCCGGCCCGTGGCAGGCACGGGGTCGGAGCCCAGAATGAGAAAGCGGGTACTGTTATGGTCCTGGTCCTGAATTGCCCGATCCCTGACATGCAAGTGGTATGTCGCAGCGGCCAGGTCACCGGCAATAGCGGCGGTGCCGTTATCGGCATCTACCGAGGCCGCGGCTTCGGCATTGCTTGAACACTCCACCAGTTCCACATCGGGATAATGCTTCTGCAACCAACCCCGACACTGGGCCAGAGACTGCTGGTGGGAAGCTATGCGTTCGATGGTCATGTCAGGACTACTGGCATCCACCAGCAGATGATGATGAATCGGGATGACCTCTTCACCACAGATCTTTACCTTGCTGTCTATCAGGCAGTCCTGGGTGTTATTGACGATTCCCTCCGTCGAATTTTCTACCGGCACCACGCCAAAATCGACGGCTCCGGATTCGACACGGGTAAACACATCCCCAATGGTGACGCATGATTTCAGCGTGATCGTATCACCGAAATGATTGAGGGCGGCCGCCTGGGTAAAGGTTCCTGCCGGACCCAGATAGGCAACTGTGGGCTTAGCTTTCAATTGAAATCCTGGCCAGCCTGTCAGGCTGGTTTCGTTTAACGCTGTAGTATGCGACCTGGCACTTAGTCGTCGGTTTCGGGATCGGCTGAGGGCTCTTCATCCGCTGAGGGCTCTTCATCGGGCACACCGGCAGAAGCTGCCTCGCCAGCTTGTTCCGCCACTGAAACAGCTTCTTCGACGTCTTCCTCAGTGGGCTCTTCGACACGCTCCAGTCCTACGAGCGCCTCACCTTCCTTCAACTTGATGAGTCGCACGCCCTGGGTGTTCCTGCCCTGTACCGAGACCTCGGCAACCCGGGTACGCACCAGGGTACCCTTGTCCGAGATAAGCATTATCTCTTCATTGTCGGTGACCTGCACCGCGCCTACCACGGCGCCATTGCGCTTACTGGTCTGCATGGCGATGACACCCTGGCCGCCGCGCCCGTACTGGGGAAATTCCTCGGTATTGGTTCGCTTACCGTATCCGTTCTCACTGACCGTGAGGATCTGTTTACCCTCCGCGGGAATGATCAATGCGATCATGCTGAAGCCATCCGCCATGCGAATACCCCGCACTCCTCTGGCGGTTCTGCCCATGGGACGCACATCACTCTCTGCGTAGCGAATCGCCTTGCCGCTGCTGCTCACCAGCATCACATCCCTGCTGCCATCGGTAATTGCCGTGCCTACCAGTTCATCGCCTTCGTCCAGTTCGATGGCCCTGAGGCCAACGCTGCGCTGGCGGGCGAAATTATCCAGGGCCGTTTTCTTCACCGTGCCATTGGCGGTCGCCATGAACACGAAGTGGTTCTCGGTGTATTCGCTCACCGGCAGCATATTGGTAATTCGTTCGTTCTCTTCCAGTGGCAGGATATTGATGATGGGCTTGCCCCTGGACGTTCTGCTGGCCACAGGTATCTGGTAGACCTTCAACCAATACACCTTACCCACACTGCTGAAGCACAGCAATGTGTCGTGGGTATTGGCTATTAGCAGATGCTCGACGAAATCCTCGTCCTTCACCGTGGCGGCAGCCTTGCCCATGCCGCCACGGCGCTGTGCAGAATAATCTGCCAGCGGCTGGGATTTTGCATAGCCGCCCTGGGAGATGGTGACCACACGATCTTCTTCGGAAATCAGGTCTTCCGCAGTGAGATCCTGCTGCGAACCCACAATCTCGGTGCGTCGCTCGTCGCCGTATTCGTTCAACAGCGCTTCCATCTCTTCCCGGACCACGGAGATGAGTCGGGAGCGGTTCTCGAGGATATCGATATAGTCTGCGATCTGGACCAGCAACTCTTTGTAGTCGTTGATCAGTTTTTCGTGTTCCAGCCCGGTCAGGCGATGCAGCCTCAACTCGAGAATGGCCTGCGCCTGTTCCGGCGACAGGTAATATTCGGCATCTTTCAACCCATACTTATCGGGCAGGTTGTCGGGACGGCAGGCATCGGCACCCACCGCGCCCAGCATCGTCAGCACGCTGTCCGATTTCCAGGAGCGAGCGAGCAGTTTTTCCTTGGCCTCGGCGGAGGACGGAGATGTCTTGATCAGTTCGATAACCGCATCGATATTCGCCAGGGCAACGGCCAGGCCTTCCAGCACGTGACCCCTCTCCCGCGCCTTGCGCAGCAGATAGGCAGTTCGCCGCGAGACGACTTCCCTGCGATGGCGCAAGAAGGCATCGAGCATTTCCTTGAGGTTAAGCAGGCGGGGCTGGCCATCAACCAGGGCCACCATGTTGATACCAAACACGGACTGCATCTGAGTCTGGGCATAGAGATTATTGAGTATCACCTCGCCCATCTCGCCCTTGCGCAACTCGATGACGATGCGCAGGCCATCCTTGTCGGATTCATCGCGCAGCTCGGTAATACCTTCGATTTTCTTGTCCTTGACCAGTTCGGCGATACGTTCGATCAGGCGCGCCTTGTTCAGCTGGTAGGGAATCTCCGTGACGATGATGCTCTGTTTGCCAGTCTTCTCATTGTCGATGATTTCAGCCTTTGCACGGACGTAGATCCTGCCCCTGCCCGTGCGATAGGCCTGCACGATGCCAGCCTTACCGTTGATTATGCCGGCGGTGGGGAAGTCCGGACCCTGTATATGCTCCATCAGGGCATCCACATCCAGCTCAGGATTGTCCAGCAAGGCGATAGCGCCATGTATCACTTCACTGAGATTGTGGGGTGGTATATTGGTCGCCATACCGACGGCGATACCGGACGAACCGTTCACCAGCAGCGCCGGTACCCGGGTTGGCAGGACGTCTGGGATTAGCTCGGTGCCATCATAATTTTCCGAGAAATCGACCGTTTCCTTGTCGAGATCGGCCAGCAGATCATGGGCGATCTTGGCCATACGAATCTCTGTATAACGCATGGCGGCGGCGGCATCGCCATCGATGGAACCAAAATTGCCCTGCCCATCCACCAGCGGATAACGCAGTGAGAAATTCTGGGCCATACGGACGATGGTGTCGTAGACGGCAGAATCGCCGTGGGGGTGGTATTTACCGATAACATCACCCACCACACGGGCAGACTTCTTGTAGGGTTTGTTGTAGTCGTTCGAGAGCACGTTCATCGCGAACAGGACCCGACGATGCACCGGCTTCAGGCCATCGCGTACGTCTGGCAGCGCCCTTCCGACAATCACGCTCATGGCGTAGGCGAGATACGACTCGCGCATTTCGCTTTCTAATGCAACAGGCAAGACCTGCTTGGCAAATTCAGACATAGATCAGATCTTTCCTAGACTTCGTCGGGTTTCGTGAGGGAATCGCGGAGTTGGGTAACGTGTTGTGTAACGCGCTGGGTAAAATGACGTAGTAGCAATTGCGTAGGCATCTCGTTTGCTATCGAATTCGGTCCTGTATTGTGTATTGTTATCGGCGTTCCGATGCAATTTTTTTACTGATTTCGAGGGTCCAGGCGCGCATTTTTCTGGCGCCAGGCAAGCTCTTTTCGAGGCCCCGATCGGGCCTCATTTCAAGGGCGAAAGTGTACCATATTCCGGGCTTGAAATGACACCCAAACGGGACAAAAATTCGAGAATTTTCCCCATTAAATTCAGCAACTTGCGAATCACTTCCCGACCTCGATACGGGGGCGCACTTTATCATCAAAATGGGTATAATCGCCGCCCTCAAATTACTCACTTGCGGAGCGATTTTCGGCTCACGGGGCAGTCTTCAGGACAGTGCTGCCAGCCCAGTAACCTGCGGAGAGGTTTTCCTTGGATCAATCAGACAAAACAGCGATCGACTTGTTGATAAGCAGCGCCTGGATCATCCCGGTCGTACCCCGGGGTGTGGTGCTGGAAAACCACAGCGTGGCGATAAAAGACAGGAAGATTCTGGCGATCGGGCCTACCCAGGAGTGCAAGCAGCGCTACCAGGCCTCGGAATCCGTGTCACTTCCTCACCACGTGCTGATGCCCGGACTGGTCAACGCCCACGGCCACTCCGCCATGGCGCTGTTCAGGGGCATTGCCGATGATATTCCGCTCAAGCAGTGGCTGGAGGAGCGAATCTGGCCGCTGGAAAGCAACTATGTCAGCGCCAGGTTTGTCCATGAAGGGGCGCTGCTCGCCATGGCGGAGATGATAGCCGGGGGTACAACCTGTTTCGCCGACATGTACTTCTTTCCCGATGAAGTGGCGCGTGCCGCTGCCGATGCCCACATGCGCGTGCAACTGGCCAGTCCGGTCCTGGATTTCCCCACGGCCTGGGCTCAGGATGCCGATGAATACATCAGCAAGGCCACCCAGCTACACGACGATTACCGCAGCAGCGAACTCATCTACAGCGCATTCGGTCCTCACGCTCCCTATACCGTGTCGGATGAGCCCCTGCGAAAAATCGCGGTGCTCGCGGAAGAGTTGGACGTGCCGATTCACATACACATGCATGAAACTGCACAGGAAGTTGCCGACGCCATCGCTGCCGATGGCAGGCGCCCGCTGCAACGCATGGCTGAGCTCGGCCTGATCAGCCCCCGAATCGTTTGCGTCCATGCCACGCAATTGACCGAGGCTGAGATGCAGGCGCTGGCGGAACAGGGTGCCAGCGTTGTGCACTGCCCCTCCTCCAACCTCAAACTCGCCAGCGGATTCTGTGAGGTAGACAAATTGCGGCGTCACAAGGTAAACGTCGCCCTGGGAACGGATGGTGCGGCCAGCAACAATGACCTGGATATGTTCGGTGAGATGCAACTGGCTGCAATGCTGGGCAAGGCCGTTGCCGAGGACGCGTCCGCGGTTCCTGCCAGTTATGCACTGGAGATGGCCACCATCAACAGTGCGCGCGCCATGGGACTGGACTCTCTTGTCGGCAGCCTGGAAGCAGGCAAGTATGCAGACCTGGCCGCGGTTTCGATGCAGCCCCTGCATACCACGCCGGTAAACAATCCCCTGTCACACCTGGTTTACGCCACCGGAGCCCATCAGGTATCCCACGTCTG
This sequence comes from Pseudomonadales bacterium, assembly GCA_038134565.1. Classification (GTDB taxonomy): domain Bacteria; phylum Pseudomonadota; class Gammaproteobacteria; order Pseudomonadales; family Pseudohongiellaceae; genus UBA9145. The sequence goes on from JAYPVK010000032.1 coordinate 28,120, forward strand.
GTGTTCCGGCAAGGCCCTGCTGGCGGAAGGTGAACTCAAGACCATGGATGAAGCGTTTATAAGGGAACAGGCTGCCTATTGGCAAAAGAAATTCATCAGCGAGTAGACATCGATGGAAAACGTAGATCAATCTGAAATCCGAAAGTTCGAAGCCCTTGCGGCGCGCTGGTGGGATCCGAACAGCGAATTCAAGCCACTGCATGAGATCAATCCCCTGCGCATGAATTACATCAGTCGGCACGTGAACCCGGCCGGCCTGTCTGTGCTGGACGTGGGTTGCGGTGGCGGCATTCTCTCCGAGGCCATGGCACATCACGGCGCCCGGGTTACCGCGATCGATATGGCGGAGGCGTCCCTGTCCGTGGCACGCCTGCATCTTTTGGAGAGTAAACTGGATATCGACTATCGCAAATGCGCGGCAGAGGAACTCGCTGCCGAACAGCCGGGTCAGTTTGATGTGGTGACCTGTCTGGAGATGCTGGAGCACGTGCCTGACCCCTCGGCGGTAGTGAAAGCCTGCCACACGCTTGTGAAGCCCGGCGGGCTCGTGTTTTTTTCCACCATCAATCGCAATCCCAAGTCCTACCTGTTCGCCATAGTCGGCGCAGAGTACGTGCTAAACCTGCTGCCCCGCGGAACCCATGACTATGAAAAATTCATTCGCCCTTCCGAACTGGCAGCCTGGACCCGGGAACATGGCCTGACTCTCAAAGACCAGATAGGCATGGGATACAACCCGCTCAGCAAGCGCTATTCCCTGACCACTAATCTGGATGTCAATTACCTGACCTGCTACAGCAAGGAGAGCAACTAGGGATGGCGCTCGATACCTCCATAGAATGTGTGTTGTTCGACCTCGATGGCAGCCTTATCGATACAGCACAGGACTTCAAGGTCGTTCTCGACAAGTTGACTGCCGAAAACAACCGCGAGGCTGTCACCAGCGAGCGCATCTACCAGACCGTTTCAGACGGCGCCCGGGCCCTGGTGAAACTGGCCTTCGCCATCGATGAAGACCACGCGTCATTCGAAGGCTTAAACCAGCGCCTGCTTGACCTCTACTACGAGGAACTCGCCCATACCCAGGCCCTGCTCTATCCGGGCCTGGCCGAACTGCTGGCCGACCTGGACGCGAGCAATATTCCCTGGGGCATCGTGACCAACAAGCCGGAAAAATACACACTGCGCCTGTTGGAGAACATGCAGTTGCTGCAACGCTGTGGTGCCCTGGTCTGCCCCGATCACGTGGAGCACAGGAAGCCCCATCCCGAACCCATTCTGAAGGCCTGCGAGACCCTGTCTGCCAATACGGAACGTACGGTCTATGTGGGGGATCACCTGCGTGACATCCAGGCCGCCAAGAATGCCGACGTCATCGCGATCGCTGCCGCCTATGGCTATCTCGGCCCCGAGGCCAGGGCCGAGGAATGGTACGCGGACTTCATCGTGCAGGAAGCCAGCCAGATCGCTGGATTACTCAACACCTTGAAATTTGCCTGATCCATAAACCCACTCTACTCGATTCACGAACAGCCTGAGCCATGTTTGAATACAATCCGCCTGAAGATTTACTGAAAGACAAAGTCATCATGATCACTGGCGCCAGTGATGGCATAGGCAAGGCCTGCGCCAACAGTTTTGCCGATCACGGCGCCACGGTGATCTGCCTGGGCCGCTCCCAGGAAAAACTGGAAGCCCTCTATGATGACATCGAAGCCAGGCAAGCCGGCAAGGTGATCATTCACCCCATGGACTTTGCGACAGCCCAGGCTGATGACTACAAACTATTAGCCGAATCCCTCAATGAGCAATTTCCGGCCCTGGACGGCTTGCTCCACAATGCGGCTCTGTTGGGTGCGCGCAGCCCCATTGAGTTTTATCCGGAGAGCGAATGGGAAACCCTGATGAAGGTCAACGTGAACGCGGCCTTCATGCTAACCCGCGCGCTGTTGCCAGCACTGCAAAACGCAGCCTCCGGACGCATCCTGTTTACTTCTTCCAGCGTGGGCCGCCAGGGTCGCGCCTATTGGGGTGCCTATGCCGTCAGCAAGTTCGCCGTGGAGGGCCTGATGCAAACCCTGGCTGATGAACTGGCCACAACCAGCAACATTCGGGTTAACAGCCTCAACCCGGGGGGCACTCGCACAGCCATGCGGCAGGCCGCTTACCCGGCTGAGAAGCCCGATTCACAGCCCACTGCAGAATCCCTCATGCCCGTCTATTTCTACCTGTTCGGGCCGGACGCCGATGCCCTCCATGGCCGGGCCCTCGATGCGCGGGGTTTTGACGGCAGCTGATTGCCGCTTACCGGTGTTCGGCGGGGATAACTTGCCGCTCCCGCCCCTGCCTGCCATCTCCCAGCCCCAACCTGGAATCAGCTATGTGCCTGTAAACCCGGCACTTTCCCCGTCCCACGCCGGAGTTGGCACGACCCTCGCAAAGTAGCTGAAAGCAAGAATTCACTGACCGCAGGAATGCGTTCTCGCATTCGTCGCCGCAACAGGCAGCAGGTACATACGAACAGTGGTTAGAGCCTGGAGGTTTGTCGAAGTACCGACATGCTGCAGAGATTCGGGGGCAAGGACTTCCAGTTGATCCTGCACAATGACGCCAGGGGTACGGCATCGATCGCCCGCCGCATCGAGCGGTCTGTGACAGCGCACTTCAAGAAACACCATGAACACCAGGTGAGCCTGAGCTTCGGTTGTGCATCATTGACGGGAACCGATTCGGCGCGCAGCCTGAACGAAAGAGCGAAGAATCAGCTACTCTGAGGGAGGCTCTGCAGCGAGGCGCAGCTTATCGATTTCATTCTGCTTGAGTTCGATAAAACTGCCACGCTTGACTGTGCTTGGGATAAATATGGGGCCAAACCTGACACGCTTCAGTCGGCTTACCCTGAGGCCCTGCGACTCCCACAGTTTTCGCACCTCGCGGTTGCGACCCTCCATGACCACCACGTGATACCACTGGTTGATGCCAGTCCCTGCGTAGTATTGTATGTCGGTGAAGCGGCACAGATGACCATCAATCATGACCCCCTTGTGCATCGCCTGCACCATGTCCGGTTTGACCTCTCCCATCACACGCACAGCATATTCCCTTTCGATCTGGGAACTGGGATGGGTCAGCTTGTTGGCCAGTTCGCCATCGGTGGTGAACAGCAACAAACCACTGGTATTGATATCCAGTCGGCCAATGGACACCCAGCGTCCATGCTTGATGGGCGGTAGCCTGTCGAACACGGTCGGCCTGCCCTCGGGATCCTTGCGGGTACAGATCTCATCCTCGGGTTTGTTGTAGAGCAACACCCGGGTCTCTTCCCTGGTCTTGTTCTTCGACGCCAGCTTCTTGCCGTCGACCAGGATCTTGTCATCGGCACTCACCCGCTCTCCCACTGACGCGACCTTGCCGTTCACCTTGACCCGGCCTGCGGCGATCCACTCTTCGACTTCGCGGCGCGAGCCAAAGCCGGCACGGGCGAGTACTTTCTGTAATTTCTCGGTAGTCAGTGACATGTAGGGTTCAATGGTCAGGCAAAGGGCGCTGACAGGTCCTGGTAACAGTGGGAACGTGCAGGTGCAGCCCCGGGTCAGTACGTCTCAGAAATCAGAAATCGCGATCGTCTTCCGCTTCCTCGGTGGAAAAATCAATTATTGATGCACCCGCATCCGGCGTCTTGTGTTGGGGAGTCTCCCCCAGCCTCCGGCCTTGCAGGCTCGTCGTGCACAGGATCATCTGCCGCTTGTACGTCGAATACGGGCTCTTCTTCCGCGTCAGGCGTAGTACTGCTGTCTGCATCTTCCTCCAGCAAGGCGTCATCTTCGAACACCTGCAGGAATTCAGCCTCTTCGTCGGCAGTGTCCGGTTCATGGTCCTGCGCGAATTCGAGGTCATCGGAATCCGCCGACTCAGCTAACGCATCAACGCGTTGCTCTTCTGCAGAATCCTCTTCGTCACCGTCCAAATCATCATCGTCGACTGACTCTTCGTCATCGTTCCAGTCATCGTCGTCATCCGGATCATCGTCATCGTCCGAATCATCGTCATCGTGTAAATCATCGTCGTCCGACTCGTCGGCTTCATCCGCGTCATCGTCGTCCCCATCTTCCTCATAGGGCCCCATGCTGAGAATCTCATCCAGTGGCTTCTTCGACAGCTCAACCGCTTCCTCTTCGGCCAACAGTTCCGCCATTTCCTGCTCATTCTGCTGCTGGGCTTCTTCTGATTCTTCATCCGGAAGGTCGATGACCCGCTGTTTGGCCAGTTCTTCGGCCAGATCGATCTCTGGTTCAGATTGGGCGAGTTCCTTGATCTCTGACAGCGTGGGCAATTCCTGCAGGCTCTTGATATTGAAGTAATCGAGAAACTGCTTGGTGGTGGCAAACAGGGCTGGTCGTCCCGGTACATCGCGGTGGCCCACAACCCTCACCCACTCCCGATCGAGCAGGGTACGGATGATGCTGGGGCTGACGGCGACCCCGCGTATTTCTTCGATGTCACCCCGGGTGATCGGTTGCCGGTAGGCGATGAGTGCGAGGGTTTCCAGCAAGGCACGGGTATAGCGTGGAGGACGCTCTTCCCAGAGCTTGGCCACCCATTCTCCGATTTCCTGCTTCACCTGGAAGCGAAATCCTGAAGCTACTTCCTTGAGCTCGAAGCCACGGTCGTTGCAATCTGCGGCGATGGCATCCATCACCGATTTCAGTTCCTTGCGATCCGGGCGCTCCGCTTCCGAAAACACCTGAGCGATATTATCCAGGGACAAGGGCTTTCCAGCCGCCAACAATAGCCCCTCAACAATCATCTTTACTTTATTGTCTATATCACTCATTGCTTTTCGAATGTTTCCTTACCGATTCAATACTGCGAACGCTAATTAATGGTGGGCACTGTCGCCGTCTGTTCCCGCGACTTCACATGGATGGGCGCAAAGGGTTCAGACTGCACGATCTCAATCATGGAATCCTTCATGAGTTCCATGACCGCGAGGAATGTCACCACCACCCCGAGTCGACCCTCCTCCTTGATGAGCAGGGACACCAGGGGCACGAATTTCTGCACCGACAACCGGGCCAGAATCTCGGACATTTTTTCCCGCGTGGACAGGGTCTCAAACTGGATATGGTGGTGAGTAAACATGTCGGCCCGGGTCAACACACGGGACAGGGCGAGCAGTATCTCGTCCAGCTTCACCTCAGGGTCCGGTGTGACGCGCTCCATTTCCGGCAGATCGGCACTCACCAGCTGGATATCACGGTACAGGCGCGGCATCTCATCGATATCCTCCGCGGCCTGCTTGTAGCGCTCATACTCCTGCAGGCGACGAATGAGCTCCATGCGTGGGTCGTCTTCATCGGACTCTTCCTCTTCCTGGCGTGGCAGGATCATGCGGGACTTGATCTCCGCGAGGGTAGCGGCCATGACCAGGTATTCGGCGGCCAGCTCAAATTGGCTGGACTGCATCAGCTCCACGTAGGCCATGTACTGGTCGGTGATGTCGGCCACATTGATGTTGAGGATGTCGATGTTCTGCCGCTTGATCAGGTACAGCAACAGGTCGAGGGGCCCCTCGAAGGCTTCCAGGAAAATTTCCAGGGCATCCGGTGGAATATAGAGGTCCTTGGGAACCTCGGTAAACGCCTCGCCACCAACAATCGCCAGTGGCAGCTCCTGCTGACTGGGCGTTTCCGGGGTGGATTCTTCAGGGGAAGCGGGAGCGCCTGCCGATTCGAGGTTCTCCGTGTCTGCTTCAGTTCCTGTGCTGGTCAATCTCTTGTTCTGCCGAGGCCTGTCTTAGGCCATTCTACTGTATAACCGGTTAAATTGCTTGTTGCGCGGGCTTCCCAGCCAGATAGATTATCCCGGCTGCCAGCCTGCTGTTTTCCACTACGGCGCAATGGCTGGGTGCCAATTATCAACTACCAGGCTGTGAGTTACCAACTCCCCAGCCCCATTGCCGAGCGCACTTCGGACAAGGTCTCCCGAGCGGTCTCGCGGGCCTTCTCGCTGCCCTCCACCAGGATGGAGCGCACCAGGTCGCGATCTTTCTCGTACTGCGCAGCCTCAGCCTGAATCGGTTCCAGCTCAGCCGCTACCGCGTCGATCACCGGCTTCTTGCATTCCAGGCAGCCGATGCCGGCGCTCTTGCAGCCTTCCACCACCCACTCCCGGGTTGCGTCATCGGAGTAGGTCTGGTGCAGTTGCCAGACCGGGCACTTCTCCGGATCGCCCGGGTCACTCAACCGGACCCGGGCCGGGTCCGTGGGCATGGTGCTGATCTTCTTGCTGATCTGATCCAGGTCTTCACGAAGGCTAATAGTATTATCGTAAGATTTGGACATCTTTTGACCGTCGAGGCCGGGCATCTTGGAGGCCGGGGTCAACAGTGACTGCGGTTCCGCCAGGATCATTTTCCCACCGCCTTCGAGGTAACCAAACAGCCGTTCCCGGTCTCCGATGGAGATATTCTGCTGCTCTCGCAACAGGGCCTGGGCCTTCTCCAGTGCGGCATGGTCGCCCTGCTCCTGGAAGGCCTTGCGCAGTTCCGAATAGAGCTTGGCCGCCTTCTTGCCCATCTTCTTGATGGCCGCCTCCGCGTTTTCCTCGAATCCAGGCTCCTTGCCGTAAATATGATTGAAGCGGCGCGCCACCTCCCGGGTCAATTCAACATGGGCTACCTGGTCCGCCCCCACGGGGACATAGCCCGCGCGGTAAATCAGAATATCGGCGGCCTGCAGCAGCGGGTAGCCGAGGAAGCCATAGGTATCCAGGTCTTTTTCCTGCAGCTTCTCCTGCTGATCCTTGTAGCTGGGCACCCGCTCCAGCCAGCTGACCGGCGTCGTCATGGATAACAACAGGTGCAGTTCGGCATGCTCGGGTATGCGAGACTGAACGAAGAGCGCGGCGGAACCCGGATTCACTCCCACGGCCAGCCAGTCAATCACCATTTCCAGGACGTTTTCGTCAAACAGGTTCTGCTCACCGTAGTGGGTAGTGAGGGCGTGCCAGTCAGCCACGAAGAAGAAGCATTCATATTCGTGCTGCAGCTTCACCCAGTTCTTGAGTACCCCATGGAGATGACCCAGGTGCAATTTCCCCGTGGGCCTCATGCCTGACAATACCCGCTTTTGTGAATCTACCGTAGACAAGCCTGCTTCCTCGTTAATTTTCAATACGCTGGCCCATCAGACCAGTTGCGCTGCACCCATTTCCTGGCAGCGCGTCATTATACTGTTATCACTCGCTTCGTTCAGGGGTGTTTTTCCTGATTTGCCTATCCTGAAAAGCGAATACCCTACTGGAACGGTTCCGGGTCGCCCTTGCCCACCCGCATGATTTCTGGAACTCCCTCCACCAGATCAATCATGGTGGTGGGCTCCAGGCCGCAGGCACCGCCATCGATAATCAGGTCTACCAGCTTGCCGATCTTGAGCCGCATCTCATAGGGATCGAAAAGCTGCTCTTCCTCGCCGGGCAAAATCAGGCTGGTGCTCATGATGGGCTCGCCCAGGCTGCCGATGATGGCCTGGGCAACCTCGTTATCCGGTACCCGTATACCAATAGTCTTGCGTTTGGGGTGCATCAACCGCCGCGGCACCTCGGGAGTCGCCTTGAGGATAAACGTATAGGGTCCGGGGGTGTAGGCTTTCAGAATCCGGTAGGCGCTGTTGTGCACTCGCGCGTAGGTAGCGAGAGAGGACAGATCTGCGCACATCAGGGTGAAATTATGCTTGTCGCTGAGTTGCCGAATCCTGCGAATCCGGTCCAGCGCCGACTTGTCGCCAATATGACAGCCAAGAGCATAGGTAGAGTCCGTGGGATAGACAATCACGCCGCCTTGCAGCAGGCACTGCACCGCTTGCCGGATGACCCTGGGCTCAGGGTTCTGGGGATGTATCTGTAAGTATTCACCCATTTGCTGTTTCAGGACCTGGATTTCGGTAGCGTCTCCGCTAGCAAGGCGCTCGCTCAAAAAGAGGCTGATTCTATTACATGGGCCGGCAAAAGCAGACACATTTTTGTAAATGCATTACCATGCTGATTACTCACAGACCTCATCCGCAGATAAGTTTGGTTCGACAGCCATGAAGCAGTTTATCGATTACATTCCATTACTCGTATTCTTCACCGTGTGGGCGATGGACGAACGCAGTGTCTCTATCGCTGGCTTCGAGCACAGCATTGGCGGCATATTCAGCGCCGCCGAATTTTTACTGCTCGCCTCGGTACTGGTCTATGGCAGCCTGTTGCTCTATCAGAAGCGCCTCGACAAGTTTCAATGGATCACCGCTGGCGCGGTCATTCTCTTCTGCATACCCACGATCATATTTCGGGATGTGGATTTTCTGAAATGGAAGGCACCGATCGTCAACTGGATATTCGCCAGCATCTTCTTTGCTTCGCGTTTCTTCGGTGACAAACCCGCCATCGAACACATGATGGGCCATGCCATCAATGCGCCAAAAGAAGTGTGGATGCGCCTTAACACGATTTGGATCTTCTATTTCATCGTACTCGGCGCCATAAACCTCGCCGTGGCCTTCCTGTTAAGCGAAGCGCTGTGGATTCAATTCAAGGTATTCGGCAACCTGATACTCACCTTCGCGTTTATCATTGGCCAGATGCCACTACTGGCCAGGTACATCGAAGTTGAAGAAGAACCCGAAGCGAATACCAGCGACGAAGAAACAACGAGCGGCCTAAGGGAGCAATAGGGAATCATGTATTACGCAATCATGAGCAGGGATGTAGAAGACAGCCTGAGCAAGCGACAATCGGCAAGGCCGGCTCACCTGAAGCGCTTGAACCAACTCGCCGAGCAGAAAAGACTGCTACTGGCGGGGCCGCACCCTGCCATCGACAGCGATGATCCCGGAGCAGCCGGCTTCACCGGCAGCCTGGTGATTGCCGAATTCGACAGCCTGCAACAGGCACAGTCCTGGGCCGATGCCGACCCCTATGTTGCCGCCGGCGTTTACGCCGAGGTGACTGTTAAACCCTTCAAGAAAGTCCTATAAACCCGCCGACGTGAAAGCCGGTTTCAAATTGGGATAGTTTTCATCGAGAACAGCGTTCCACTGCGCCAGTCGCCCGGAGCGCCGCTGAAACAGCTCACTGGGATCACCTTCGATGGTAATGCTGTTGATCACATCCCGACGCCTGATTTGCATGATCACGGACTGCCCCTCTATTACCCTGCCAAACACGGAATGCAGGCCGTCCAGATGCGGTGTTGCAAGGTGGGTAATAAAGAACTGGCTGCCATCGGTACCGGGGCCGGAGTTGGCCATGGACAGTACGCCCTGACGATTGTGCTTCAGCAGTAATTCCCCGGTGAAACGGTAGCCGGGACCCCCGGTTCCGTTCCCCAACGGATCTCCACCCTGTGCCATGAAGTTTCTTTCTACCCGATGAAACGTGAGGCCGTCATAGAATCCCCGCATGGCCAGATTAACGAAGTTGGCAACTGTTGTAGGTGCTGCGCGATCATTCAGTTCGGCACGCATCACACCCTTGCTGGTATCGATGACAGCCACCAGTTGCGCGGATGCAAGGGATGAAATCATCAACACGGTGACTGCCGCCAGGCAGCTGAAGACAGAGCGCAGGAGTTTGGGCTGTTTCAAGTAGCTAAAGCTCATAATCAATTATTACCGGTGCGTGATCGGAAAAATTCTCTGCTGTATAAATTTCAGCAGAACGGACCTTGTCTTTCAATGCCGGGGTCACCACGTGGTAATCTAGGCGCCAGCCCACGTTCTTGGCCCGGGCCTGCCCTCTATTGGACCACCAGGAGTACTGGTCCGGTTCCTGGTTGACGACGCGAAAGGCGTCCACATAGCCCACCTCGTCATAGAGGGTATCCAGCCACTGCCGCTCCTCGGGCAGGAAGCCTGAGTTCTTCTGATTGGCACGCCAGTTCTTTAGATCGATTTCCTTGTGGCAGATGTTCCAGTCGGCACAGATCACAAATTCCCGTCGCTTGCGCCGCAAGGCTTTCATGTGGGTCATGAATTCATCCATGAAGCTGTATTTCCGCTCCTGGCGTTCCGGGCCCGCCGAGCCCGACGGCAGATAGAGTGAGGCTACGCTGATTTTGCTGAAGTCAGCCTGAATATAACGGCCTTCCGTGTCAGCCATGGGGAAACCCAGGCCGGTGGATAGCCTGACGGGTTTCTCCCGGCTGTACAGCGCCGTCCCCGCATAGCCCTTCTTCTCCGCATCGAAGTAGCTGCAATGATAGCCCTCGGGCTGGAATATGGGGTCGGAGAGCTGGTCGATCTGCGCCTTGGTTTCCTGCAGGCAGATCACGTCGGCATCGGCCGAGGGCAGCCAGTCGAAAAATCCCTTGCGGGCAGCCGCACGAATGCCATTGCAGTTGAAAGTCATGATGCGCATGCAGAATCCATTCAGTGGTTCGATTTGAAAACAGAGCGCAATTCTACCTGCCATACCAGGCAATTTGCAGTCGCGGGGAGCCCGCTGGACAAAACAGGCGATGGGTTAGCTGAGAATCCGCGGGGGATTTACTGGCTGAAGGTGATCTGCACCGCCAG
>JAYPVK010000033.1:0-34886 GCA_038134565.1 Pseudomonadales bacterium
GGCGATCCACAATTCGACTTCGCCTTCGGCCTGGCGGCACTGGAATCGGGCGAGCCCAACGAAGCCGTTTTTGCCCTGGAGAGGGTGTCGGCCACCGCGCCGCGTGGGGTACTCCGGGAACGAGCCCGACTGGAGTTGGCCCGAGCCTACTTTGTCACCAATAACCTCACGGCGGCGGAGAATCTGTTCAACACCGTGCTGCAGAGTAACCCTCCCGCCAACGTGCGACAGAATATCGAAGCCTGCCTGCAACTGATCGAGGCACGCAGGAACCAGCAGTCCCCGACATTCAACTGGACCATCGCCTCTGCGGTGGGCCAGGACGGCAACATCAATAGCGCCACCAGCAACGGCTTCATCGACTCGCCCCTGATTGGCCAGATCGAACTCGACCCCAACGGCAGGAAACCGAGGATCAGTTCAATAATACGACCCTGGGCATGGTCTACAACTACCCCATCACACGTAATCGCGCTGTCGAAGCGCGAGTTAACCTGGGGCATCTGAACAACTTCGGCACCGACCAGTTCGATATCGCCAATGCCCGCGGCGAAGTGGCGTACACTTGGGGCGATGAGGTAAATCGCTTTCGTCACGGGATCTCGATGGGTCAGGTGAACCTCGACGGCAGCACCTTCCAGGATTCGCTGGCACTAAATAGTTCCTGGCAACACGTGGGCAGTGATGGCTGGTACCAGAATGTCTCCGCGTCCTATACCCAGATTCGCTACGAAACCAGCAGTGGTGCGAGCAATGCTCTACGTGATGTGGATCAGATGCTGCTCACCGGCGGCCTTACCAAGATCGCCGGCCAGTTCACCCACTCCATGAACCTCTACCACGCGAACGAAGATCCGGAGAACCCGAATGGTGGTAGTCATAATGGTCGCACCTTCACTGGCCTCGCTTACAGCCTGCTGTATCGACTGAAAGCACAACACGCTCCCTATCTGCGCGCGACGGCGCAGGATGTCGAGCACGATAGTGAACACCCGGTGTTTTTCAACACGGTGCGTAGCGATGACAATCGATCGTTTACCGCCGGCTGGTTCTTTCAGTTTACCCGCGACCTGATGATTACTGCCGAAGCCTCCTATATGGACAATGCGAGCAACATCGAGCTATTCGATTACTCTCGCTTTAAATACCAGGCTGGCTTCAGGTACCAGTTCTAACTTTTAATACAGACTGTTCCATTATTGAGCGATTTACTATGAGATTTTTTTCCAAGCAAATAATTGAACGTGGCTGTTTCAATGTCTTATTGCTTTGCCTGTCTCTCTACTCGCCAGGCGCTTACCCACAGCAACCAGAAATCGCCGGTCGAGTGGTTGCGGTAAACGGGGTCGTATCTGCACTGGACCCAAACGGAACCTCCCGGACTCTCGTTCGACGCAGCGAGATTCACGTCGGTGACACCATCATCACCGATGCTTCTTCATTCGCCCAACTCCGCATGTCCGACTCAGCCATCGTGTCGTTGCAGGAGCACACCCAGTTCGAGATCGTTGCCTACAGCTACGAGCAGAATCCGGGCAGTGATACGTCCACCATGAGTCTTATCCAGGGTGGTTTCCGAACCATCACTGGCAGCATCTGCAACCAGGCGGAAGCTTTCGTTGGCGGTTTCGACCTGATCGACCAGATCAATGAGATCAACCAGGTCGATGGCCTCTATACCATCGAGCGGTAGTGATTTGAGTGCAATAAAAAGGGGCCTTTTGGCCCCTTTTTATTAGCTGCCTGATTGGCTCAGGATTGCATAATCGCCACCCTACCCGGCGTCATCTGCGCTCGCACCACCTGCACCTTCGCCTTCACCCGCCTTTTCGAAATCGAGGGAGGCCGAGTTGATACAGTAGCGCAGGCCGGATTCCAGTGGCCCATCGGGGAAAACATGGCCGAGATGGGAACCGCATTTCTGACACACCACCTCAGTGCGCAGCATACCGTGGGAACTGTCAGGAAGCTCCCTGACAGCCTGATCGCTGGCCGGCTGGTAGAAACTCGGCCAGCCGGAACCAGAGTCGTATTTGGTCTCGGAAGAGAACAGCATTTCGCCGCACACCGCACAATGGTAGCTACCATCGTCCTTGAGGTCCCAGTATTTTCCCGTGAAGGCCCGCTCCGTCCCCCGCTCGCGCAATACGTGGTAGCGCTCCTCGCCCAGTTCCTGGCGTAATTCACTCTCGGATCGTGCTTCTTTACTCTTGTCCGTCATCTCTTCATTACTGCTCATGATAATGCTCTTGCGGCAATTGGCCGATATTGAAACTGGCTGGCAGCTAATCCTGCCCGGGGTGAGTTTTTAACAGGCCGTGGCATTCAGAATTAGTTGCCACGGCGAATTTCATGTAGAATCAGTCGCCTACACAGCGGCATTTCGTTCCAGGGCTCCGGCACTACCGAACTCACCCCCTGCCCACGAGACTGATTTTAACTCATTTCAACCGCCACCCCCATGGGGTGAAGCCTAAAAAATCTGTGGTTACTGACATGGAGCATGCAACTAGCTTTCAAGACCCCCTGAAAGGTCAAATCGAACAGTCCGACAAGCTCAGCAATGTCTGCTACGACATCCGCGGGCCGGTACTGGAGGTAGCCAAGCGCCTCGAAGAAGAGGGTCACCAGATCCTTAAGCTCAATATCGGTAACCCGGCGCCTTTCGGGTTCAACGCCCCCGATGAAATCCTCTACGATGTGATCCACAACCTCGCCGCGGCCCAGGGTTATTGTGATTCCAAGGGACTGTATTCTGCCCGCAAGGCAGTGATGCAGGAATGCCAGCGCATTCAGATTCCCGACGTGGAGATTGAGGACATCTACCTGGGCAATGGCGTCAGCGAGCTAATCACCATGGCCATGCAGGCGCTGCTGGATAACGGTGATGAAGTCCTTCTGCCTGCCCCCGACTACCCATTGTGGACAGCCTCCGTGAGCCTGAGTGGCGGGACACCGGTGCACTATATTTGCGACGAGCAGGCTGACTGGTTCCCATCGATCGAAGACATCGAATCGAAGATCACCCCACGCACCCGGGCCCTGGTCATCATCAACCCCAACAACCCCACGGGAGCAGTCTACAGCAAGGAGTTACTGGAACGACTGATCGAAGTGGCGAGGCGTCACCAGTTGATCCTGTTTGCCGACGAAATTTACAGCAAAATCCTGTACGACGATGCCCAGCATATTCCCATCGCCTCCCTGTGTGATGATCTGCTGTGCGTCACCTTCAACGGCCTGTCGAAGGCCTATAGACTGGCCGGCTTCCGTTCCGGCTGGATGGTCATCAGCGGTGCCAAACATCTGGCCAGGAGCTACATCGAAGGGCTGGAGATTCTCACAAATATGCGCCTTTGCGCAAACGTACCAGCGCAGTTCGCCATCCAGACGGCCCTCGGCGGTTACCAGAGTATCAATGAGTTGCTACTACCAGGCGGCAGGCTGCGGGATCAGCGGGATGCCACCTATGAGCTGCTGACCCAGATACCCGGCCTTAGCTGTGTGAAGCCCCGGGGCGCGATCTATATATTCCCGCGACTCGATCCGGAGGTCTACAGGATCAAGGATGACGTCGCCCTGATCCTGGATATCCTGGAGCAGGAGAAGATCCTGCTGGTGCAAGGCAGTGCCTTCAACATCAAGGACCGGGATCATTTCCGGCTGGTGTTCCTGCCCAGGGAAGATGAGCTGCGCCACGCGGTGACCCAGATCGGCAATGTGCTGAGCCAGTACCGCTAGGATTCCAGTTTAAAGCCCAGCGCGCCGAGGAATCCCGCAGCCTCTTCGGAAACCTCTACCACCCGTGTTTCACAGAACTCACGGCGACTGGCCAGTTGCCTGCGCATGGCGTCGAAGGCCTGCTTCTCAATGCCACTGCGGTAAGCCTGCCTGAATGCACGGCTCAGTGCGGGCAGGTCGAAGTGCTGCAGGACTGTTTTCCAGCCCTGCCGATTACCTGGATCAGGCACCACCGCCCCCGTATCCCGATCGCCGCTCCCTGATCGTGCCGCATCCGCCGGGCCGGTCGCACAACCCGAGAAGATTTTCAGTGCGTCGACTATTCTCGCGGCAGCCTCGTCCTTGGCCCGGGCACTGTAACCGGCGATATGGGGTGTCGCGATATGGGCCAGCGCCATTGTCTCCGGGTTTACCCTGGGTTCGTTTTGCCACACATCGAGCACGGCTGTGAACTTCTCGTTGTCCCGCAGGTGTGCCTGCAGAGCCAACTCGTCTATGACTTCTCCACGGCAACTGTTGATCAGCATGCCGGTACCTGGCATGGCAGAAAGGATATCCGCATCGATGAATTCTCGAGTCGCATGCTCGCCTGACTCCTGCAAGGGCACATGCAGGCTCACCACGTCACAGGTGGCCGCCTCTGCCAGGGAACTGAACTCTCCTGGCGCACCACTCTGCTGCAGGGGTGGATCGCAGACCAGTACGTGCAGCCCCAGCCTGCGCAACTTGTTCGCCAGCAATCCACCCACATGGCCAGCACCCACGATGGCGATGCGCGCTTCGGCAATGTCCAGCCCCCGCCGCAATACACCAAATGCCAGCGCCGCGAGGCAGTAATCTCTTACCGCATTGGCATTGGCGCCAGCCGCATCGGCCAACCGAATGGTGTTGGCGGCGAGATAGGCACGATCGATATGATCGAGGCCCGATGTGGCGGTGCCAACGAAGCGGACCCGGCTGTTGTGGAGCAAGGCCTCATTGACCCTGGTTACCGAACGGATGAGCAAGGCATCGGCATCCCTCACGTCCTCACTGTTGATGAGGCGGCCTTCCCGTTTCACCAGCTCCCAGTCAGCTGGAATTTCCAGCTGTTGCAGATGCAGATCCTGATCGACGACGATACGCATTAGCCTGCCGTACTCTCTCTGTTCTCCATGCTTTCCCTGCTTTCTATGATGCGGCGGGTTTGTGCTATGAGCCGCTCGCTCTCTTCCGATGGAAACTGGTATTCGACGAGGAAGCCCCGTAGTTCATCCAGGTCCGGCGTTGCCGCACCGAGGTCATCGAAGGTGATGCCGGAGAATGCTTCGCCTGGTGTATCAACCTCACAGACGATGGTTGCGAGCTGCCGGCTCAACTCGGCCCGGGCCCGGTGTTCTTCCAACAGGCTGGCCAGTCGCCTGGCACCGCGGATCGGTAGCGCCGGTATGTCAGACAGGTGCTGGTAAATACCCTCGAGGCTACCGTAGCGACTCAACAGTTCCCGTGTCGCGACGGGACCGATGCCCGGTACGCCTGAGATACAATCCACCGAATCTCCCGCCAGCGCGAGGAAATCCGCAATCTGGACCGGACTCACCCCGAAGTCATTTTCTATGTCCACGATGAAACGCTTGTGGTTGGCACTGAACTCCCAGAGGCAGTCCTGTTCATGTTCGAGTAACTGCGCCAGATCCTTGTCCTTGCTGACCAGGTGAATGGCGACCTGATCGCTGCCGAGTTCCGCGCGCACACGCCTGGCCAGTACGCCAATGATGTCGTCGGCCTCGTAGACTTTACTGCCGTAGGCCATCATGCCCAGAATCGAGCAGATTTCCTTGCTGGCCTGTAGTTGCATCGCCAGGTTCTCGTCGGGTAATTCCCGGTTGGACTTGTAATTGGGACAGAGCGCGTGGCGAAAGCCACAGAACAGGCTCTCGTCATGGGCTATGGCCACATGCCGGGGCTGTGCCCGTCGCAGGAACTGCAACAGAAACTGGGTAAAGCCATAGACGGCTGAGAGATCATTGCCGGCCCGGTCATAACACTCAACGTAAGGAGAAAAATGTGACTGGAAGATGTAGATCGATGCATCTACCAGGTAGACCGGGATGCTGGATGGGCGGGCGGCCATCGGACTAGCCCTGCTTCTTGCGAATCAGGTAGCTGTACATCTCACCCAACTGCTCGCTCTCCAGCAATTCGTGCTCTAGATAGAGGCAGAATTTAGGCACATCCCGGGTGGTGGAGGGATCGGTCGCCGTCAGGCGCAGCAACTGTCCCGGCGCAATATCCCTGATCTTGTTGTGCAACAGCATCACCGGTTCGGGGCAATACAATCCTGTGGCATCCAGTTGTATCGCATCGCCTGCGGATGGCCTGGCTTCGGCCTTGTCCGCGGCTGCATCTTCGCTTATAGGATTCGAATCTTTCGACATCTGTTCACATAACCAAACGGCTGTTGCTCACTATTACTGGTAACGAGATACTACAACAATTCGGTGGTCAGGGACTGCCTGATTCCCGATCAGATCAGATTACAATAGATTAGATTAGATCAGGTTTGGTTAGGTTAGCTGACACCGGGGATGATAACACCCCTTACAACCACGGCACTGCGGTCTGGTAGACAGATAGCGAGGGAAGACAATCTTGAACAGCAGCAACGCCTCGGTCGAACACTGTCATGAAGCCAACATCTTCGACCGCGCGACACTGCAATTCACCGTGAAGCTGATCAGGGTACAGAATCCCTCCCTGGCCCTGCGCATCCAGAACATCATCGCCCCGGGCTCATCCCTGCGCATTGTCGGCGACCAGCATCCCCAGCGCGGAGACCTGTTCAGCCTGGATCTGGATACCTTCAGCCTCAAGCGTATCGTGGAAACCCTCGGCGAAGTGGGCCTGGCCATGGCGCAATACACCCTGCGTACCCGGGAAGGCGACCATGAAGTGCTCAAACAGACCAAACAGGTCATGGACCGCTGGCTGGACTATGCCAGGCAGCATCAGGACACCCGCGTCACGGAAGAGATGGCTGGCCAGGTCCTAGCGTAACCTGACCAGGTTGCAGGTTTCAGACTCTTCATCGAAGGTCAGCACCACTTCCCCGCTCTCCAGCTGTGCCCGCACCTGCGCTATCTTTTCCGCTAGGCTGTACTCCTGCTCACCGTAGTCTGTCCCCTCACGGGAAATAAACTCTTCAATTACACCCTGCAGTGCGTCGGACGAGAGGGCTGTGTATGGAATCTCCATGGTTTCCGGCTTCCTCGATAGCGCTATAAAGCTCTGCAGATCGGAGTCGATCCGGAAGAGCCCGTGGCTGGCTCGCAAATTGGCGGTTATTGTCTAGGATTAAACTATACGCAAACGACAAAGGTGCTTAACAGGCCGGGACAATCAATCAGGCGACTATCCGGGAATCACCATGCACTACCCAGCACACAGCCTTTTTCGTTTCGCCCTCTTTCTGGGAGCCTGCCTGCTGCTCGCTGCCTGCGGTCCCCGGGGCAGACTCGCATCCCTGGATGAGTTGGTGCTACGTGCCGAACTGAATGAATGCAACAGCATCGCCCGGCCCTCAAACAGCAAGGCCATCGCCTGCCAGAACTTTCGCCATGAGTGCGAGACCCGCATGGACCGCGATGGCAAGTTCCGGGACTGTTAGAACGACCTGGTACAACGCCCGCCAGTGCTAGACCAGTTCCACGTAATTGAGCTTCCCTGACTTGTCAGATTTCCCGGACTGTCCATTGCGCAGGTTGGTAAAATCGAACAAGGCGGTATCGGCCAACTGGCTGGGAGACACATTGCTGATCGCCCGGAAGATGCTCTCTACCCGCCCCGGATGCTGTTTGTCCCATTGGGTCAGCATGGACTTGATAGCCTGCCGTTGCAGGTTGTCCTGTGAGCCGCAGAGATTGCAGGGAATGATGGGGAAATCCATCATTGCCGAGTACTTTTCTATCTCTGTTTCCTTGCAGTAGGCCAGGGGCCGAATCACGACATTGCGTTTGTCGTCACTCAACAGTTTCGGTGGCATGGCCTTCAGGCTGCCCCCGTAGAACATATTGAGGAACAGGGTTTCCACGATATCGTCCCGATGGTGGCCAAGGGCAATCTTGTTAGCGCCAATGGACTCCGCGAAGTTATACAGAATTCCCCGCCGCAGGCGCGAGCAGAGCCCGCAGAAGGTCTTGCCTTCGGGCACCTTGTCGGTAACGATGGAATAAGTGTCCTGCTCGAGGATGGTATATTCCACACCCAAGGAAGAGAGATAATTCGGCAGCACGTCCTCTGGAAATCCGGGCTGCTTCTGATCGAGATTTACCGCATGCAGGCGGAAGTCGATCGGCGCATGCTGCTGCAGGTTTTGCAGGATATCCAGCAAGGTATAGGAGTCCTTGCCACCGGACAGGCACACCATAACGAGATCGCCGTCCTCAATCATATTGAAGTCGGCAATCGCCCTGCCCACATCGCGACGCAGGTTCTTGCGGCTGCGATTTAGCTTGAACCTGTCCTTGTTAGCCGTCATTAGCCGATCAGACCCGTTCCAGAATCGTAGCAATACCCTGACCCAGGCCAATACACATGGTAGCCAGACCGAGGCTGGCATCCTTGTCTTCCATGTTATTGAGCAGAGTCGTGGTGATGCGGGTACCCGAACATCCCAGTGGATGGCCGAGGGCGATGGCGCCACCGCGCAGGTTTACCTTGTCGTCTGCCACGTCCAGCAGCTTCAGATCCTTCATCACAGGCAGTGACTGGGCAGCGAATGCCTCGTTCAATTCCACACAATCGATGTCGTTGATAGACAGTCCGGCCTTCTTCAGCGCCTTCAGCGAGGCGGGCACGGGACCGTAGCCCATGATGGAGGGATCCACACCGGCATAGCCCATGGACTTCACCTTCGCCCTGATTTTGAGCCCCAGCGCCTGTGCCCTCTCAGCCGACATCATGAGCATGGCCGAAGCACCATCGGATATCTGTGATGAAGTTCCGGCGGTGACTGTGCCGTTGACAGGATCGAATACCGGGCGCAGTTGGGCCAGGCCTTCCAGGGAGGTATCGGGACGGATCGTCTCATCATCCTCCACCAGGGTCTTGAAACCATCACCGTTATGCCCTTCGATGGGCACAATCTCATTCCTGAAGCCACCGGAGAGTCGCGCCGCCTCAGCCAGGCGATGTGAGCGAACCGCAAACTCGTCCTGTTGTTCACGCCCGATGCCATGCATCTTGGACAAGACTTCGGCCGTGACCCCCATCATCCACGCAGCCTTGGCTATGTGTTTCGACGCCTTCGGATTAGGATCGATGCCATATATCATTCCCACATGCCCCATATGCTCTACGCCGCCCACGATGAACACATCACCGTTGTCCGACTGAATAGAGGTAGCCGCCGTGTGCAGCGCAGACATGGATGAGCCACACAGACGATTGACCGTTTGCGCACAGGTACTGTGGGGCAGCACAGACATGAGTGCTGCGTTGCGCGCCACATTCCAGCCCTGCTCCAGTGTCTGGTTCACACAGCCCCAGATAACGTCTTCGACTTCTTCCGGCTGCAATGAGGGATTACGCTCAATCAGCGCATCGATGAGGCGCGCTGATAATTCCTCGGCACGTACGTTACGGAAGGCACCGCCCTTGGAGCGCGCCATCGGTGTGCGGATTCCGTCGACTATTACTGCGTCTCTTGGATTCAGACTCATACTGCTATTCCTCGGGAAAATTCATTCAGGACATTTGATAGCAGCGACCGTTAGCGGCAGCCTTGTCACGCATCGCGGCGGTCACCTCGAACATCGCACCCAGTTCTGCATACTTGTCTGCCAGGGCCACGAAATTTGCCACACCCATACTGTCTACATAGCGCAGGGCACCGCCCCTGAATGGCGGGAAGCCGAGACCAAGCACGAGCCCCATGTCTGCCTCAATGGCCGTCTCCACGATGCCATCTTCCAGGCACCGGGCTGTCTCCAGACACATAGCCACCATCATACGATCGACGATCTCCTGATCATCGAATGTCCGCTGCGCCTGTTGCACGGAGGTAATCAGGGCATCGATCTCGGGGTTAGGCAGCTTCTTCGGCTTACCCCGTTTGTCCGGCTCATACAGATAGAAGCCGCTGCCACTCTTCTGACCCAGCTTGCCCTGCTGGAAAAGCAATTCTATGGCGCTGTCGAAATCCTGTTGCATGCGCTCGAAACCCGACGCCATGACCGCCTGGGCATGGACCGCCGTATCAATGCCTACTACATCGAGCAGGTAGGCAGGACCCATGGGCCAGCCAAATTTCTCCATGGCCTTGTCTATCTGGCGGAAGTCGGCACCGTCGCGCAACAGTTGTGCAAACGCGCCAAAATAGGGAAACAGAATGCGATTCACCAGGAAGCCGGGGCAATTGTTGACGACAATGGGTGTCTTGCCCAGCTTCTTGGCATAGGCCACGGTGGTGGCGATGGTTTCATCGCTGGAATGCTTACCGCGAATTACCTCTACGAGCGGCATCACCGGAACCGGATTGAAAAAATGCATGCCGCAGAAATTCTCCGGCCGTTTCAGCGAGCTTGCCAGCTCATCAATGGAAATAGTGGATGTATTGGACGCAATAATGGTGTCAGATGTAACTTTTTCTTCCAATTCAGACAACACAGACTTCTTGATATCCGCGTTCTCAATCACCGCCTCAACGACTATGTCTACCTTGTCTATTCCGCTGTAGTCCAGTGTGGGCCTGATACCGGAGAGCGCCGCGATCATCTGGTCGGTACTCATCCTGCCCTTCTCCACCCGCTTGTTAAACTGCTTGCGGGCTTCTGCCATGCCGAGGTCAAGCCCCTCCTGGCGCACGTCCTTCATCAGAATAGGCGTGCCCTTGAGGGCTGACTGGTAGGCTATACCGCCACCCATGATGCCAGCGCCCAGCACGGCGGCGCTGTTGACGGCAGAAGCCTTGGCGATGGCCTTTTTGGCCTTGCCACCGAGGAACTGGTCGTTGAGGAACATCTGTATCAGGTTCGCTGTGACTTCGAGCTTCGCCAGCTTGACGAAACCGGCATGCTCGGCCTCCAGCGCACCCTGACGATCCATGGTCGCGGCCTGCTGCATCACCTTGACAGCCGTGATGGGGGCCGGGTAATTCGGCCCTGCCTGGGCCGCTACCAGCCCCTTGGCGGTTTCGAAAGCCACATTCAATTCGATGGGATTCAGCTTGAGCGGGGAATTCTTCGTCTTGCGCTGGGCCCTGTAATCTAGTTTGCCATCATTGCACTGCTGGATGAGATGCTCGGCAGCTGCCAGCAGTTTATCTGCCTCCACCAGTGCATCCAGGGCACCTTCCTTGAACGCCTGCTCTGCCCTGACCTGGGCACCAGAGCTGATCCACTGATTGGCATTGTCGGCTCCAATCAGGCGTGGCAGGCGAACCGTACCCCCAAAACCCGGAATGATGCCCAGTTTGACCTCAGGAAACCCAACTACGGCGGCGTTGGTACCGATTCGGTAGTCAGTCGACACCGCGAGTTCGAAGCCTCCGCCGAGCGCAATACCATTGATTGCCGTCACCGTGGGAAAAGGCAGGTCTTCGATGGCATTGAACAGGCTGTTTGCCTCTACCAGCCAAGCCAGGATCTGCTCTTCAGACTGGGCAAACATGGCTGTGAATTCGGTGATGTCAGCGCCCACGATGAATGCGGGTTTGGCGCTGCAGAACACGAGGCCTTTGACATCCGACCCGGCCAGTTCCGACACTGCCTGGCGCAGCTCTTCGAGGGTCTGACGATTGAACTTGTTGACTGACGAGTCTTCCAGGTCAAAGGTGAGCGTCGCTACACCGGAGGGCAATACGTCGACGCTGAGCGCCTTGCCTGAATACTTCATGCTTTATCTCCAGTTTTAAGGGCCAGTTTTAAGGGCCTGAATCCCATGCCCGGAAGGGATTCGGATTATACCTTTATCGGGGGTCTCGGGACAGACGGGTACAAGCGCCACGGGCTGAGTTATCATGCGACTTTTCGAGCCCTGAATGGGAGAGGCCCCTTGCCGATCTACCGAGTTTTACGCCTGCTTCTGCTGAGTCTGGGCACACTGGCCCTGGCACTCCCCCAATTCGTCGGCGCCGCCAGCAGCGGCGTGATCACCCTCTACCATCATGTAGCGACGGATACCCCGCCCTCCACCAGCATCTCGCCAGCCGACTTTCGCGGCCATCTGGAATACCTGCGGGACAATGAATATACCGTCATGCCCCTGGATCGCATGGTGGAAGACCTGCGAGCGGGCCGCGAAATACCGGACAAGGCCGTGGCCATTACCTTCGATGATGGCTATATCTCCATCTACGACACGGCCTTTCCCATGCTGCAGGAATTTGGCATGCCATTCACCCTGTTCCTGAGCACCGATCCGATCAATCAGAATCAGCCCAATTACATGAACTGGGCCCAGATAAAAGAAATGGCAGATGCCGGTGTAATTATCGCCAACCACATGGTCTATCACCCCTACATGCTGGACCGGCCACCTGGCGAGGATGATGCTACCTGGATTCGCAGAAATCGTGAAGAGTTGCTGGAGGCCGAACGGACTATCGCCGAGCACACCGGCCAGAATCATCGCTACCTGGCCTATCCCTATGGCGAGTTCGACCCCGCGATCAAGCGCATGCTGGCCGAAGAGGGCTTCACCGGCTTCGCGCAGAACTCAGGGGCCATGGGGCCAGATTCCGATTACCTCGCCCTGCCCCGCTATCCACTTGCCAGCATCTACGCAGACCTGGACACGGCGCGCACGAAATTTGAATCCCTGGCATTCAGCGCGCGCATCGTTGAACCGGAGTCGCCGGTTACCAGCGCTGCAAGCCCCACCATCACACTGCAATTTAGCCCCGGGGCCTACAATCTCTCCCAGATTGGCTGTTTCGCCAACAGCAAGACCATACCCATGGAGTGGATAGACAGGGAACAGGGAATCGTGGAATTACGGCCGACAGACCGTTTCAGCGGCAGGCGCTGGCGCTACATCTGTACGGCACCCTTACCGGGGACATCACGTTACTTCTGGTATTCGGTGCAATGGATTAATCCGGCGATCAACTAGGCATAAAGCCTTAGCTCTGGTCCCGGTCCATCAAGTCGTTTTGCAGGATGATGTTTTGCACTTCATCCACATAGTGGTCGCCGCGCGCCGAATAGCGGCCGAGACCAGATGCCAGTAATAGCGGATCCAGCTCCGCATTGGCATCGCGCATCTCCGCCCTCAGTTGCCGCAGGTAGCGATAGGAGTCGTGGGTATTGATGTTCTGAAAGTAGCCGCTGATGGACTCGCCTACAGAATCGAATCGCTTCACCTCATGGATTGCCCCGCTGCGGCGGCGACTGGGCACGATTCCGCAGCCTTCTTCGAAACACCACTGACCAAAAATATTATTACCTTCCAGGGCAAAGCGGGAGGTACCCCAGGCCGACTCGTTCGCCGCCTGTGCCAGCACCAGGGAAACAGGAATCTCATCTACTCGCAGCATTAACTCGTTGGCGATTTCGCGATCCGTCATCTCGGACGTGTCAATTCGGTAGTAGTCGGCCAGATCAAAAATCCATTCCCGCTCGCGATTGCTGAAGCCCACACCGCTGTTTGCAATATCGACGAAGGACTGGAGCTCTGCCCTGACATCGGCTATCGCTTCGTTCTCCGCGATGACATAGCCTTCCAGGTAATCGAAGAATTGCTGCTTCTTCACATCGACATCTTCGATAGACCTGAAATCAGGGAACACGGTGATTGGAATCAACTCCGGCTCCTTGATGATTTCCGGCAACACAGGATTCGCCAACTGGCTCACCAGGACCGCCAGCCCAGCCAGGGCCAGTGACGTCAACGCAGCCACTCCCAGTTCTCCGCTTCTGGATGTCACCAGAATATCCGACTGTGAATGATTGCTGTCCACCTGGGCACGCTCTGTGTTTTCGGTTCTATCCACGATCTATATGACCTTCACTCCGATCCTGCTTACAGCTGGCGCATTCGCACGCTGCGACGTTTACTCCAAGACGTCTGCCGCCCGTAACGGCACCTCTCGGCAAGCACTACCAATCCGGGAATTCTAAGATAATTCCGGGCCTGGAGTGCTCATTTTCGACTCGTTTTGACCTGATTTTACCCGACTTTCATCCCGGCAAAATCCGCCCCTTCTCGACAAATTGAATGCAGATAAATTCCCATCTATATGAAATTACTCGACAATTCACGACACCAACTGCACCTTAGGAATCAATGATTTACGCAAGAATTAAGTTCTGTATCGGCACTATTCTTAATGTACCTTAACGTCACGGAGCGGGATCCGGATTAGCTCGCCCCAGGCCCTGATCCGGCCCTGCCGCGGCAGGCTACCAGCGACTGGACCCGTCACCCCGAACGCGCCGCGTGCTGCCAGGTTCACACAGGCTATTCCGGAACGTCGGGTCATGATTGGTGGGCTGGCGCCTTCGGCAATAACGGCTGATCGCTGCGCACCCGGCTACTATGCAAGACCCCGGCTCTCGGCCTTGCTACCCCCGCGGCAATTGGGGGAGTCGGGCACCTTGTCTGCATCCCACTCAGCGGGAGCATAGAGATGCAGTGCGAGCGCATGGACAGAGCCCACCAATTCATCGGCGAGAATCGCATAGACTTCCTGATGACGCTTGACGCGAGTGAGGTCGCTGAATGCGTCGCTGACCAGGGTAACCTTGAAGTGGGACTCTGTTGCCGGACCGGAATGCCGGTGACTCTCGTTCTCTACTTCGAGATGAAGCGGCTTCAATGCGGAGGTGAGTTTAGTCTCGATTGCGACTTGAGTATTCATGGAATGCCTGACCCTTTTCGCTGCTACTAACAGAAAACTACTTGCTGGCAGGAAGAAATGTAAAACGCCTGCTTTACTGCCCTGCCAGGCGGCAGATTATATACTCAATCTGATCCACAAGTGCCGATAAGTATTCTATGCCTATTTCCTGGTTTCCCGGTCACATGCACAAGACCGGGAAAGAACTGCGCAAGATCATGAGTGCAACCCATGTACTGATTGAGGTCAGGGATGCGCGCATCCCAATGGCGAGCGCCAATCCCTTACTCGACGAACTCGCGGCAGAGCGGCCTGTACTCATCATCCTTAACAAGAGCGACCTTGCCGATCCCGACCACACGGCTAACTGGGAGGCCTACTTCAACAGTCTGCCCAGGCGCGCCTGCATCAGTAGCGGACCAGACAAGCAGTCGATCAATGACAGGGTGATCAAGCAACTGGATCGCCTGCTCCCGGTCGGCGCCACAGACAAACAGGGCAGGAAGCAATGCCTGATCTTCGGCGTACCCAATGTCGGTAAATCCACCCTGCTCAATGCCATGGCCGGCCGCAAGATCGCACGCACGGGAAACGAGCCCGCGGTAACCCGTTCCCTGCAACGCATCCATCTCGATGATCACTGGACCCTAGTGGATTCTCCGGGAATGATGCAGCCCCGGCTCGATGACCAGCAGGCTGCCCTACTACTGGCGCTCACTGGCACCATCCGCCAGACGGCCATCGACCTGGATGAAATAGGCTGGCTGGCAGCGGAGTTGCTGCTCGCGCAACAGCCGCAATCCCTCTGCGCACGCTACAAGCTGCAGGAAGTCCCGCAATCCGCGGAGGAATTGCTGGAAATCATCGCCCACAGCGTCGGTGGGCTAAGCAGGAAGGGCAGCGTCAACTGGACACGGGCTGCCGAATCGTTACTAAATGACTTCCGCTCAGGTAAACTAGGCCCAATGACCCTGGAGCAGGCGCCATACTGAATCGCCAGCTGCCGCTGAGGCAAATCACCGGCAAGCACGCAACACGCTCTGCCCGCCACCTCCCAACACCCTGGAACACAATTAAAGATGACCGACGTTAGCAGTACCGAATCCACGACGCAGGATTTACATTCAGCAAGCACCAGACATCATCCCGCATTCACCTGGATTCGCAGCGAAGAAATAGCCTCGCTCAATATCACAATCGAGCAATACGAGCACCGCAAGACCGGCGCCGTTCACTATCATCTCAGCAACGACAATCCGGAAAACGTCTTCTTGGTTGCCTTCCGCACCGTGCCCATGGACTCCACGGGGGTAGCCCATATCCTCGAGCATACGGCACTGTGTGGCAGCAAGAAGTACCCCGTGCGTGACCCCTTCTTCATGATGATCAGGCGTTCACTAAACACCTTCATGAACGCATTCACCAGCAGTGACTGGACCGCTTACCCGTTCGCCAGCAAGAATCGAAAGGATTTTGGCAACCTGCTCAAGGTCTATCTCGACGCGGCGTTCTTCTCTCGCTTACATGAACTCGACTTTGCACAGGAAGGCCATCGTCTCGAATTTGCTGAACCGGATAACCCCGAGAGCGAACTGCTCTACAAGGGAGTGGTCTTCAATGAGATGAAAGGTGCCATGAGTTCCACTAACAGCGTACTGTGGCACACGATCTCTAGTCACCTGTTCCCCACCACAACCTATCACTACAACAGCGGTGGCGAACCGGAAGATATCCCCGACCTCAGTTATCAGCAGTTGCTGGATTTTTATCGCTCTCACTATCACCCGAGCAACGCTGTCTTCATGACCTTTGGCAACATACCCGCCTTCGAACATCACGAACAGTTTGAAGAACTGGCACTCTCGAATTTCGACAGACTGGATGTCGATATCCATGTCGACGATGAACAGCGCTACAAGGCGCCCGTGCGCGTCGAGGAGAGCTACGCGGCCGAACAACCCATCGACAACAAGACCCATCTGGTGGTGAGCTGGCTGCTGGGACACAGCACCAATCTGCCGGAACTCTTCGAGGCGCAACTGCTGTCATCCGTACTGATGGAAAACTCTGCCTCCCCCCTGCTCAAGGCACTGGAGACCTCGCCGCTGGGTCAGTCACCTTCCCCGATGTGTGGACTGGAAGACTCCAATCGCGAAATGAGCTTCATGGCTGGCCTCGAAGGCTGTGCTGAAGACTGTACCGAGGCCGTGGAGTCACTGGTACTGGACACTCTGCAAGAGATTGTGGAAAACGGTGTCGACCAGGAACAGGTAGACGCCGCGCTGCATCAACTGGAACTGAACCAGCGAGAGATTTCAGGCGACAGCTACCCCTACGGCCTGCAACTGATACTGAGTTGTCTCTCTACCGCACTGCACCGGGGTGACGCGATCCGGCTCATGGATATCGACCCGGTACTGGACGAATTGCGGCAGCGGGCAGAGGATCCAGATTTCATTCCGGGACTCATCAAGAAGTTGCTTTTGGACAATCCGCACCGGGTTACCCTGACCATGCGACCCGATGCTGGCCTCGCGCAGCAGAAAGTGGAGTCGGAGAAGCAACGCCTCGCCACGATCAAGGCCAGCTTGAGTGGTGATGACCGCGCGGCGATAGTGAGTCAGGCGCAGGCCCTCGCCGCCCGTCAGGAAGTCGTGGATGACCCGGGACTCTTGCCCAAGGTTGGACTGGAGGACGTGCCGAAGGAGATCCTCGAACCCGAAAGAAAGGACGAACAACTGGACGCTGGTCCGCTGAGCTACTACACCCAGGGCACCAATGGACTCGCGTACCAGCAGATCGTCTTTCCCCTCCCGCAACTGGATGATGCGCTGCTCGAGGTATTGCCCCTCTTCACCAGTTGCCTGCCGGAATTTGGTGTGGGTGACAAAGACTACGCCGAGGTCCAGACCTGGCAATCCCGGATCAGCGGAGGCATCAATTGCTTCAGCAGCATACGCAGCGATCGGGATGACGAACAGAATGTGAAGGCCTACCTCACCTTCTCCTCCAAGTCCCTGGTGCGTAATCACGCCGAACTATCCAACTTGCTGGCTGAAACCATCCAGCATGTCCGTTTCGATGAGACCCAGAGGCTGTCAGACCTTATCGAGCAGATCTGTGTGCGCAAGGAAAACAGCATCACCGGCAGCGGCCATAGCCTCGCCATGAGTCTCGCCAGCAGCAGGCTCAGCCCCGCCGCGAACCTGAGTCACCGCTTTGGCGGCCTGCAAGGCATCAAGAACCTCAAGGACCTGCGGGATCAGTTACAGGACGAGAGCGTACGCCAGTCGCTCATGGACAAGCTGCAGGCCATTCATGAACAGGTGCGGGCAGCTGACAAACGCTTCCTGCTGGTAGGTGAACAGAAGGCCATGGGCAAGCTACAGGATCAACTGGCCGCTTGCTGGAGCGCTGCAGGCGACGCCGACAGTCCGATGCTGGCACTTCCCGGAATTCGCCAGCGAACCCTGGAAGCCTGGACCACATCGACACAGGTGAACTTCTGCGCCAAGGCCTTCCCCACGGTGCCCGCCGGGCACGAAGACAATGCAGCGCTGACAATTCTTGCGGGCTTCCTGCGGAACGGATTCCTGCATACCGCCATCCGTGAGAAAGGCGGTGCCTATGGCGGCGGTGCCGCCCATGATCCCAATTCGGCCTCTTTCCGTTTCTTCTCCTATCGGGACCCACGGCTGGAAGAGACCCTGAGCGATTTCGATCGCTCCATCCAGTGGCTTCTGGATGAGGAGCATCCGCCCCACAGGCTGGAAGAGGCCATTCTTGGCGTTATCTCCAGCATGGACAAATCCTCCTCTCCGGCAGGCGAAGCCAAGCAGGCCTACTACAACTACCTGTTCGGCCGCACACCAGCGCATCGCATGCAATTCCGGCAGCAGGTTCTGGCCACCGAACTGGCCGATTTGCGGCGGGTGGCAGAACGGTATTTCAGCCCGGAGAAGGCTTCCCTGGGTATTATTTCCAATCGGGAGGCGGTGGAGACACTGCCTATCGAGGGTCTGGAGATTATAAATATTTAATTTTTACAGTAGCTTAAAAAGGATTATGCAGGTTGGATATTAAATACAAATCGTTCTAAAAAATAATTAAAAATATTTTGGAACTTCGGGAACTAAGCCGTAACCGGGCAGTCTGAATAAGTGTAGGTAGATGGCATACAAAATTGTGGGTTTTGTTTCATTTATCTCTCCCTTGATAGTATGTTAAGCCCAACAACTTCGGTCGTTGGGCTTTTTTATTGTGGTCTTTGCAGATGGGCTTTGTAATGGCCACTCCCAGGCCCGGAGCTCTGGTAAACTGCACTACAGCCCTGCCGGGCCAGACCTGATTGCACAATTTTCCTGATGTTCTCCATACCAAGGCGCGCCACTCCCTGACTTGTCCATGCAGCCGCACAACGCCCTATCCAAGCTATCGTAAAGACTGTCCCCGACATTCCCAGCGCCCATGCCAGACTCCAATGCCAAACAACAGGCCACCCAGGTTACGCTCATCGGCATGGCGCTGGACCTTTTTCTGGTGGTCATCAAAATAATCGGCGGCATCTACACACAGTCTTTTGCCCTGATCACCGACGGTATTCATTCTCTCACCGATGCCATCACGGATATCTTCGTGATAATTGTAGCCCGCATCGCCCATGAGGACCCGGACGAGAACCATCCCTATGGCCATGGCCGCTTTGAAACCCTGGGCACGATCTCCATGGGGCTGGTGTTGGTGGCGACCGCCGCCGTGCTCTTCTATGACGCCTACCAGCGTCTGCAAGCCTCGGATGAATTGCCGATTCCCGCCGCCGGGGGCATGCTCATCGCGCTCATTTCCATTGCCGGCAAGGAATGGATCTTCCAGTACACCATGCGGGTGGCCCGCCGCCTGAATTCGAACCTGTTGCGGGCTAACGCCTGGCACAGCCGCTCAGACGCCATATCGTCTGTCGCCGTGCTGATCGGTATTCTGGCGGCCCAGCAAGGCTATATCTGGATGGATACGGTTGCCGGTGCGTTTGTCGCGCTGATCATTGCCAAGGTGGGCTGGGAGCTGTGCACAGACAGCCTCAAGGAACTGGTGGACACCTCCATTCCCGCCAAGCGGCGCGCCCAGATCGAAGAGAGTATCCTGCAGATTGCCGGTGTAAACGGCATCCCGGGCCTGCGTACCCGGCTCTCCGGCGGAAAAGTCATCCTCGACCTGTGCATCCTGGTCGACCCTAGAATATCCGTCTCGGAGGGGCACCAGATCGCGGAACTGGTCAGTCGCACCCTCACCGGAAACTTCAGTGATGTCAGCGATGTGCTGGTGCACGTGGACCCGCTGCCCCCGGAATCGGAGAAGAGTACGTCCCAGGCCCTGGACGATTTTCCGGAACGTCCGGAGATCATCGCATCCATACGGGAAGCCTGGAACGGGCTCATCGATGATCATGCCATCGAGAGTATTTCCCTGCATTTCCTCGAACAGGGCATTGAGGTAGAACTGACGCTTCACGAGGGCAGCCTGGGGCAGGCAGAAGCCGAACGGCTCGCCAACGCACTGCAGCGGCTCAGCTACATACAGAAGCTGCGGATATACAGCAAAACCCATGATTTCCGCGTTGGTCTGGCGGTCTCATAAACTGCTTACAAAAGCCCCCTATTTCCCTATACTGTTGTCCATAACAAGCCATCCTGAAGGTCGATGCAGCAGCCTGCAGTACGTCGGATATCCCTGCCAGCCAGGTTTTCTTAATGAAGGGCAGAACAAGAATCATGAAGCCCACTGATATATCAGACCCTAACTATTTCCATAAGGTAGTCGACTGCCAGTGGGCGTGTCCCGCACACACTCCGGTGCCCGAATACATCCGCCTGATTGCAGACAAGCGTTACACAGACGCCTACATGATCAACTGGCATTCCAATGTCTTTCCCGGAATCCTCGGCAGAACCTGTGACCGCCCCTGTGAACCCGCCTGTCGCCGCGGGCGCATCGAGGAGGAGCCAGTCGCAATCTGCCGCCTCAAGCGCGTGGCCGCAGACTTCAAGTCTGACATCAAGGAACGCCTGCCAAAAATTCCCAGGAAGAAGAACGGCAAACACATTGCTCTGGTGGGCGCGGGCCCGGCCTCCCTGACCGTAGCCCGGGATCTGCTTCCGCTGGGTTATGAAATAACCCTGTTCGAGAGAGACCCGCTGGCCGGTGGCGCGATGCGCACACAGATTCCCCGCTTTCGACTTCCCCAGGGAGTGCTCGAAGAAGAACTCAATTACATTCTCGACCTGGGTGTGAACCAGCGCTTTGGCGAGGAGATCACCAGCATGAAGACCCTGCTGGATGAAGACTTCGATGCGATCTTCGTGGGCACCGGCGCACCTCTCGGCAAACACCTCGACCTGCCCGGTTATGAGGAAGCCAGGGACAGTATTCACACCGGTATCGAATGGCTCGCCAGCGTCGCCTTCGAACACATTCACGCGATCGGCAAACGGGTCATCGTGCTTGGCGGCGGTAATACCGCCATGGACTGCTGCCGTACCTCGAAACGTCTCGGCGGTGAAGATGTGAAGGTGGTCGTGCGCAGCGGCTTCGACGAAATGAAAGCCTCGCCCTGGGAAATTGAAGACGCCATGAACGAGGATATCCCAATCCTTAACTTCCATGTGCCCAGACAGTACATCATAGAAGACGGCAAACTGGTTGCCATGGAATTCGAGAAGGTTCGCAAGGAACTGGATGAGAATGGCAAACGACTACTGGTGCCCACAGGAGAAGATCCGGTGCTTATCCCCTGTGACGACGTACTCTGCGCCATCGGCCAGGAAAACAGCTTTCCCTGGATAGAGCGGGACATCGGCATCGAATTTGATCGCTGGGAATTACCCATCCTGAACAAGAGCAGCTTCCAGTCTACCCATGAGAAGGTTTTCTTCGGCGGTGACGCGGCGCTGGGACCGGACAACATCATCACAGCCGTGGCCCATGGCCACGACGCCGCCGTGTCGATCCACCTGCTGTGTTCGGGGGGAGATGTCAACAAGCGGCCCGATCCACTCACCAATCTGCAGAGCCAGAAGATGGGCATCCATCAATGGTCCTACGACAACGACATCAGCAACGATGTGCGCTATGCGGTACCCCATGCTCCGAAGGAAAAGACACTCAAGGACCTGAGCATGGAAGTCGAGCTGGGCTTCAGCCCCGAGTTGGCTTACGGCGAGACCATGCGCTGCCTTAACTGCGATGTGCAAACGGTATTCACGGATCAACTGTGTATCGAATGTGATGCCTGTGTCGATATCTGCCCCACCGACTGCATCAGCTTTACCTTGAACGGGGAAGAAGCCGAGCTGCGCAGCAGACTCATGGCGCCGGCTGAGAACACTGAACAGGACCTGTATGTGTCCGGAGAGTTGAAGACAGGACGCATCATGGCCAAGAATGAAGACATCTGCCTGCACTGTGGTCTGTGTGCCGAGCGCTGTCCCACCAATGCCTGGGACATGCACAAATACCTGTTCAACACGGCCAAGGCGGTGAATGCATGAATACTCCAGTCACCGCACGGGTAGAGACACTCACAAAACTCAACGACTTTGTCGTCAAGTTTGCCAACATCAATGGCTCCGGCTCCGCCAGTGCCAATAATATGTTTGCCAAGGCCGTGTTCCGCATGGGAATACCGGTCAGTCCCCACAATATATTCCCCTCCAACATCCAGGGCCTGCCCACCTGGTATGAAGTACGAATCAATGAAGCCGGCCACCTCGGTCGACGGGAAGGCGTAGACCTCGCAGTCACCATGAACGAGCAGACCCTGGCCAAAGACATTGCCGAGGTGCTTCCCGGCGGCTATGTACTCTTCGATTCATCGAAACCCCTGCCGGATGAGTTGATCAGGGATGACATCAACTTCCTCCCAATCCCATTAACGGAGATTTGCCTGCGCGAGTATGAGAAGCCCGCCCAGCGGCAGTTGTTCAAGAATATTGTCTACGTGGGTGCCCTGTCTGCTTTTCTGAGCATCGATTTCAAGGTGCTGACGGATCTCGTTGGCGACCAGTTTCGCGGCAAGGAAAAACTAATCCTGCCTAACATCCATGCATTGGAGCTGGGTCATCAGTATGCAAGCGAGAATTTCCAGTGCCCGCTCAATCTGCGACTCAAGAGCAGTAACAAGAATGAAGGCAAGATACTGATCGACGGAAACACGGCGGTCGGTCTCGGCTGTGTCTATGGCGGCGCTACCGTGGCATCGTGGTATCCACTCACGCCATCCACCTCCGTGGTCGATGCCTTTGGCAAATACTGCAAACGCCTGCGCATCGATCCCGGCACGGGCAAGAGCAAGTACAGCGTCATCCAGGCGGAAGACGAACTGGCCGCCATCGGTATCGCGATCGGCGCAAGCTGGAGCGGTGCCCGGGCTTTCACCGCCACCAGCGGTCCGGGTATATCCCTGATGCAGGAATTCCTCGGGCTGGCCTATTTCTCTGAAGTGCCAGTTGTCCTGTTTGATATTCAACGGGTGGGCCCTTCTACCGGCATGCCTACTCGAACGCAGCAGGGCGACCTGCTCACCTGCGCCTATGCCTCACACGGCGACACCAAGCAGGTACTGCTGTTTCCAGCAACCCCCAAGGAATGCTTCGAATATGCGATTGACGCCTTCGACATAGCAGACCGGCTGCAGACCCCAGTAATCGTCATGAGCGATCTGGAGTTGGGCATGAACGAGCAAATCTGCGACCAGTTGCATTGGGACGATGGGCGTAGCTACGACAGGGGCAAGATCCTGAATGCCCAGCAGCTCGAGGAAATAGGCAAGTTTGGCCGCTATGTCGATGTCGACGGCGATGGTATTCCCTATCGCACCTATCCCGGCGTACATCCCGAGAAGGGCAGTTACTTCACCCGCGGCAGCTCACACGATGCCAATGCGGCTTACACGGAAGACGGCAATGTCTACGCCGAGGTGATGGACCGGATCGCGAAGAAATTCAGGACGGCCCTGAACTATCTGCCGGAACCCGAGATCAGCGGCATGCACAACAAACTGGGAATCATCTACCTTGGTACCTCACACAGCGCCATCGGCGAGGCACTGGACAGCCTCGGCAGGCGGGGAATCAAGCTGGACACCCTGCGCATCAAGTCATTCCCCTTCCATGACAGCATCAGGGAATTTATCGACAAGCACGAGCTGGTCTATGTCATCGACCAGAACCGTGATGCCCAGCTCAAGAGCCTGCTGAAGATCGAACTGGATGCCAGCCCTGCATCCATGCACTCTATTCTCAGCTATAACGGCGTCCTGCTCACGGCTCAACATATTGAAAGAGCGATACTGGAGTCCATGCCAGAACTGGAGGCCAGCAATGACGTTCCCGCTTGATAACACAGGCTGTCTGTTATGAGTTACATCACCAAGCCCAGGTTTCACCATCCCCAACTGAAGACCAACGAGATTGGTCTCACCCGCCGCGACTATGAAGGAACGCTCACCACCTTGTGTGGTGGTTGCGGCCATGACTCCATCAGTGCCGCCATCATCCAGGCCGCCGCCGACATGTCCCTGGAACCCCACCGGGTCGTCAAGGTGTCGGGCATTGGTTGTTCGTCAAAGATCCCGTCCTACTTCCTGAGCAAGGCCCACGGCTTCAACTCAGTACACGGTCGGATGCCCTCCGTGGCCACCGGTGCCAATCTGGCCAACAAGGACATGTACTATGTGGGTATCTCCGGCGACGGCGACAGCGCCTCCATCGGGTTGGGCCAGTTCTGTCACATTGTGCGGCGCCGGGTGAATATGCTGTACATCGTGGCAAACAACGGCACCTACGGTCTAACCAAGGGACAGCTGTCTGCCACCGCAGACCTGGGCTCAACAACGAAGTCCGGTGAGCAGAGCCAGTACGAGAACATCGACATGGCAACCCTGGCCATCGAGTTGGGCGCATCCTTCGTGGCGCGCAGCTTCTCCGGCGACAAGGCGCAACTGGTGCCCCTGATACAGGCTGGACTGACGCACAAGGGCTTCGCCTTCATCGACGTGGTATCACCCTGCGTCACCTTCAACAACACGGACAAATCCTCACACGGCTACAAGAATACCTGGGAAAATCACGTCGCCCTCAGCGCCATCGACTACGTTCCCATGAAGCAGGAGATCACAACCAGTTATGCAGCGGGCAAGGAAAAGGAAATTACGCTGCACGATGGCTCGGTGATCAGGTTGCACAAGACCGGCAATAATTACGATCCTTATGACAAGGAAAATGCCCTGCACCACATCAACGAGAACAAGAAACTCGGCAAGATCGCCACCGGCCTGCTCTATATCAATCAGGGCGCAGCCGACCTGCATGAGTTGGCAGACACCGTGGATAAACCCTTCAACCAGCTGAACGAGCACGACCTGTGCCCGGGCAACGATACCCTGATGGATATCAACGACACGTTTCGCTAGGCGCTCGCCCGTCCGCAATCGATGCGGCCCTAGCGTTCGGACTTGATCAGCTCGTAGGCCGCCTTGATATCCTGGGTCTTCTGGGTAGCGATTTCGATCATCTCCTCGGGTAAGCCCTTGGCGACCAGTTTATCCGGATGATGCTGATTCATCTGACGCCGATAGGCTTTCTTCAGCTCTGCATCACTCACGCCTTCACTCACACCCAGGAGTTCATAGGCCGCCTGCAGGCGTTCCTGCATGGAACCCTTGTCAGAGAAATGGGCCTGGCCTGTGACCCGATCCAGCAAGGCGCTGAATTCATTCTGGGTATAACCCAGGTCGCTGGCTATGTCTTCGAGTATGGACTTTTCTTTCGCATCGAAGTGGCCATCGGCGAAGGCGGTGGCGATCAATATCTCAATGAACATCTGCAGGAGATTGCGGCGTCGATGGCTCTCCCGCCGAAACTGTTCCAGCACCTCGTGCACCGGAAAGCCTTCTTTTTTCCCCTCGTTAAACAGGTTGATGGCCACCTTGCGCTGCTGGGGAGAGAGCTGCATCTGCTGCATCACCCGCTCGGCCATCTCTATTTCATTGCGGGTGACACGGCCATCAGACTTTGCGATGTAACCCATGAGGGTAAATGTGGCCGTGAAGAATACAGACTGTACGCGTTCAGTGGCGCCAATGCCGAGCGAGCTGTCCAGGGAGATGGCATCCAGGCCACCGTCGAAATAATTGCCGAGGGCAGCGCCTAGCAGAGCTCCCAGGGGACCTCCCATCATGAAGCCGAAGGTTCCCCCGACTACCTTACCCCACCAACTCATGCGGATATCCCACAGTCATGGGTGGACTGAACAGTGCTTGATAGAAACATGAAATACTAGCCTAGCAGCCTCTGGAACCAGTTCTTGTCCAGATCAGACCGGCAGGAGTCGAGCTGACCTGCAAACACAGAGGCATTGGATTGCACCCGGGCGGCGGCATTGATCAACCAGCCTTTGTCCTGGTGAGTCCCGCGTTGAAAGCCGCCATTGCCTTCGTGATAGGCATAGTAGAGGCTGCGCGCATCGTTCTGTGCGATCTGGCTGATGCGATGAGAGTTGGCGTTGTACCAGGCAACAAAATCCACGGCATCGCCGAAGTTGGCCCGTGACGCGCCGTCGTTACCCGACACCTGCTCATACTCGGCCCAGGTACTGTCGAGAGCCTGGGCGTAGCCGAAGGCTGTCGAAGGCCTGCGCCCGGGGAATATCCACAGGAAACGGTTGCGTGCCGGACGCGCCCGGGCACGGAAACTGGACTCTTGATAGATAAATGCCATATTCACCGCGATGGGAATGCCCCAGCGCCGTTCTGCGTTCCTGGCAGAGCGGTACCAGGAACGCCTGTCCTCGAAGATATCGCAGACATTGGCCACGTTGCGCGGAGGCGAACTGGCGCAGGCCGCCAGAGCGCCTGCCAGCATCGTGGATAGTGCAATCTTCTTCAGTTCAGTCATCATGAAACCGGAGTCATTGTATGTGGTCGTGGCTCAGCGGCCCGCAATCCCCGTATTAACTAAGACTGTCCAGCAGCCGTAAAAATTCCCCTTCATCGATGATATCGATACCGAGTTCTTCGGCCTTGCTGCGCTTGGAACCCGCGCCGGGGCCGGCCACCACACAGTCCGTATTCTTCGATACGCTGCCAGCAACCTTCGCTCCCAGGGCAAGGAGCCTGGCCTTGGCGTCAGTGCGGGTCATCTGCTCCAGGGTACCGGTGAGCACATAGGTCTTGCCGGCCAGGGCCTGGGAGCCCGCAGAGCGTTCCAGCCGTGGCCAGTGAATGCCATGGCTTATCAGCTTCTCGATCAGTGCCCGATTCTCCGTATTGCGAAAGAAGGTCTCGATGTGACCAGCGACAATTGGGCCGACATCGGCGACCTGTTCATGCTCCTCGGCGCTGGCATCCATAATCGGCTGCAGGTCGCCGTAGTGGGCAGTCAGGGCCTGCGCGGTCGCCTCACCCACCTCTCGTATACCCAGGGCATACAGGAAACGGGGCAAGCTTGTCTGTTTGCTCTTCTCGATGGCCTGCAGGAGTTTCGCCGCCGATTTTCCCCCCATACGCTCCATGCCAATCAACTGTTCCTGGGTCAGGGAGAATATATCGTCGACATTTTCGACCAGACCGCTGTCTACCAGTTGTTCCACCAGC
Organism: Pseudomonadales bacterium; assembly: GCA_038134565.1. Taxonomy (GTDB): domain Bacteria; phylum Pseudomonadota; class Gammaproteobacteria; order Pseudomonadales; family Pseudohongiellaceae; genus UBA9145. The sequence continues at coordinate 27,204 of JAYPVK010000033.1, forward strand.
TTGTCACCGAGGCCTTCGATGTCGAGCGCACCACGGGAGGCAAAGTGCTTGATGGACTCCTTGCGCTGGGCCGGACAGATGATCCCGGCACTGCACTTGTAGAGCACCTCGCCATCCTTCTCTACCGGAGAACCGCAGGCGGGACAGGTGGCCGGTACCTCAATCGGTTTTGGCGACTTGTTCCTGGCGGGGTCGATGACTTTCACTACCTTGGGAATGACATCGCCGGCGCGCCGGATGATGACTGTGTCGCCTATGCGCAATCCAAGACGTGCCACTTCATCCATATTGTGCAGCGTGGTGTTACTCACCGTGACGCCGCCGACAAACACTGGCTCAAGGCGTGCCACTGGAGTGATAGTGCCAGTCCTCCCAACCTGGAATTCGACATCGATGACCTTCGTTGATTTTTCTTCGGCCGGGAATTTGTAGGCCATTGCCCAGCGCGGTGTACGCGCGTTCTGCCCCAGTTGCTCCTGCACGGAACGGTTGTTCACCTTAATGACCGCGCCATCGATCTCGTAGTCCAATTTATCCCGCTTCGACAACAGGTGATCGCAGTAACGTTGGCAGTTCTCGATGCCCTGTTCTGTGCTGCGATCCGGATTAGCAGGCAGACCCCAGGCGTCGATCAGATCGAACACCTCGCTGAGCCTGTCGGGCATGTCGACTTCATCCACGACGCCCACGCTGTAGCAAAACATCTCCAGGGGAATTTTCGCTGCCTTGCGCGGATCCAGTTGTCGTACCGCACCGGCCGCTGTGTTTCGGGGGTTAACGAAGGTCTTGCTCCCCGCTTTTCGCGCCCGTTCGTTCAATCTGGCAAATCCGGCCTTTCCCAGGAATATCTCCCCTCTTACCTCGATACGTCCGTGGAGCTTACTATCCGCCAGTTTCAGTGGAATACCGTTGATGGTGCGCACATTGTGGGTGATATCTTCGCCGGTGACCCCATCACCCCGCGTTGCAGCCCGCTGCAGCAGGCCATCCACGTACAGCAGGCTGACGGCAACACCATCGACCTTGGGTTCACAGCTGTACTCGAGCCCGGAGTCATCTTCCAGACGCTTCTTGATCCTGGCATCGAAATCAATGAGGTCCTGTTCGCCGAACACCTTGTCCAGACTAAGCATGGGAAGTTCATGGGCGACCTGACTGAATTGGCCGAGCGGCTCGCCACCTACGCGCTGGGTTGGCGAATCCGGGGAAACCAGGTCATATTCCTGCTCGAGAAACTGCAGGCGGTCGAACAGGGCATCATAGTCCGCATCCGTAATCTCGGGGCGGTCATGGGTGTAATAGAGTCTGTTGTGATGATCGATCTGGCGACGAAGTTCAGAGACTTCCTGTTTGATCGTTTCAGGAATCTTCATGGGTGATTACTGCTGGGAGCGCGTTTCCGCAATTCTAGTTTGAAACTTACACCGACAACGAAGCCTACCCGCGACTGCCCGCGGCTCGTAGCTGACGTAGCTCAAAATCTCTAATGCGCTGGCGATAGTGCTCGATGGTCTGCGCTGTCATGACGTTACGATGATCGTCTTTCAATTCCCCGTCAAGTGTTGCGCACAAGTGCTTTGCCGTCCCCAGCATCATTTCGAAGGCTTCGAGATTATTGATGGGCGAAGGCAAGGCCAGGAACATGCTGACACCAACAGTGGTGAAGTTGGCCATGTTGTTGAGGTCGAAGGTGCCCGGATTCAGGATATTGGCAACGCTGAATATTACCGGTCCACGACTGTCATTGCCGAATCGCTGGTGGAAGATAGCCATCTCACCGAACTTCAGGCCGCTGGTAAGCAGGCATGGCATCAGGTCTTCGCCGTGGAATACATAGCCCTCGCGCGCCATGACATTAAGCACGATGACCTCTGAAGGTTGTGTGGCCGCACTCTGCTGCCGGATTTCTGTGGGTTGGCCACTGCTGGCTGGCTGTCGGATCTCGGCCTCTACCGGGGCGCTTGCCGGAGGATCGTTGGGTGCGTCGTCGGTGTAGTGCTCAATATCCTGCTGGAGCGGTTCCTGATGTTCTTGCGGCAGTTCCCTCTCGACAGACTCTGCCTCCGACCGCTCATCCTCGCGCGACCTGAAGCGCTCCCGCGACTGTTCAACAACCTTGCGGCCGATGGCTGAAAACAGGGAGCTCCGTTTGGCAGGCGCCTCTTCGGCTGGCGCGGGCGCCTCGGCCAGTACCCTGCCCGGCTTCTCCGCCTGCCTGGTCTTGCCTTCGCTGCCGCGGAAGCGGCTGAACATGCTGCGTGCCGGCGGCACCGCCTTCTCCTGATAGCCGATACGCTCGCCAGCCGTCATGGAGAAGGGATCATCATCCAGGCTTGCATTCGGATCGAAACCGGGTTCAAGCCGTTCACCGGCCTGGGGAGCGGACTCCGCCAGATCGGCTTCTGCGAATTCATCGTCGTAATCTTCGTACTCATCGTACTCTTCGTAGTCCTCGGACGCAGTGCCCCCGGACTCATAGGTTGAGGCATCAGCGGCGACAGTTGGCCGCCACTCTTCCGCATAGTCTTCTTCATCTTCTTCTACTTCGAGAGAAGTGCCGAAGTTGTCCTCGCCGTCCTCGTAGTCCTCGTAGTCCTCGAAGTCATCATCGAGCGATGTAGAAGCCGCCTGTTCTGACCCGGGCAGCGTATCATCGTCTTCTTCCTGGGCCAGGTCTGCAGGCACCTCAGCTTCGTCCCGTGCAAAGTCGTCCAGGGAATAAGCATCTTCGGAATACGCATCGTCCTCATCAGACAGCGACTCATCGGTGAAGGCCAGTTCACCCTGCTCCTCGGCAAACAGGTCTTGAGCTGGTTCATCACGGTCATGCGGACGCACCGAATCAGGATCGCTGTTGATCATTGTGGGGGCAGATTTGGGGGCCGACGGCCTGTCGCCGTAGTCCAGGAGCACATCTTCGGGATCTTCCCAATCCTCGCTGCCCAGTTGGACATCACGTTCATCGTCGAAGTCGTCCTCGACCTCATTATCCTCGTAGGCTTCTTCGTCATAGAGGCCGGTTTCGTAGTCGTCCAGATCGTCGGCCTCTGTTTCGACGTGCTCCTGGCAGGATTCCTGGGCATCGGCCACCGCCACCGAGTCCATCAGCACAGGGATGGCGTCATCGTCTTCGCCCAGATCCATGGCCGCGGCCCGCTGCTTCGCCGTATCGATTGCGGTGGCCCGGAGACTGTCACCGGCTGCCGGGCCGCGACTCACCACCCGGGCACCACCACCGGGAAGTTCGGCCATTTCCAGGGCCTCCAGGTCAACGTCCTGGGGAATGTTCTTGTCGATAGCCAGCTTGAGTTGGCCGCGGCGGGCCTGCATGGCCACGTACAGACCGCGCAGGATGACGGCAACGATGGCGAAGCCGAGCAGAAGAATGAGAAGTTCGCGCAAACCCATGGAAATCAGCGGTGAATCTAGATAGTAATTGGCGAAAAATTATTAGTATTATCTTACAGTTACTGCCTTTTCTTTAGCACTAAAACGGGGCAGGATGAAAATTGCGGGGCTGGCCGCAGGACTTACATCGCCGCCAGTTCAGCAGCCTCGTCGATATCCACCGCAACAATCCTGGAAACACCAGGCTCGTGCATGGTTACACCGAGCAGCTGATTGGCCATTTCCATGGTGATCTTGTTGTGGGTAATGAAGATAAACTGCACCGTGGCGGACATCTCTGCCACTAGCCGCGCATAGCGGCCGACATTGGCGTCATCCAGGGGCGCGTCCACCTCGTCCAGCATACAGAACGGTGACGGGTTGAGATGGAAGATGGAAAACACCAGCGCGATCGCCGTCATGGCCTTCTCACCACCGGATAGCAAGTGGATGGTGCTGTTGCGCTTGCCCGGTGGCCTCGCCATGATGGCGACACCGGTATCCAGCAGGTCTTCACCGGTCATATCCAGATAGGCGTGACCGCCACCGAAGATTCTTGGGAACAGACTCTGCAGGCCGCCGTTGATCTTGTCGAAGGTATCCTTGAAGCGGGTTCGGGTTTCCTTGTCGATCTTGCGAATGGCGTTGTGCAGGGTCGCCAGCGCTTTCTCCAGGTCGTCGTTCTGCTTGTCCAGGTAGACCTTGCGTTCGGACTGGGTCTGATATTCATCGATCGCCGCGAGATTGATCGGGCCAAGACGCTGAATACGGTTGCCGATCTTCTCCAGTTCAGTCTCGCAGCTGGCCAGATCCAGATCTTCTGGCAGGCTCGCCAGCACTGACTCCAGCTCGAATTTCGCTTCCTGCAATTGATCCAGAATCGCGTCCCGCTTCACCGAGGCACCCTCCGACTTGAGCCGGTTCTGCATCAGGGTCTCGCGGATACCGTTCAGGGCTTCCTGCTTCTCGTTGCGCTCTTTTTCCAGGCCGCGAATGGTGTGCTCATTTTCATCCACCTTCGCTTTCGCGGCAGCCAGTTCTTTCTCTACCTCGAGACGCTTCTCCAACTGCTCGCCCAGATCCCTGCGCATGGTTTCCAGCGGTGCATCGGATTCCGCCAGTTGCCGGTTCAGGGATTCCATGCGCTCCTTCGATCGCTGCACCTGGCTGGCCATACGGTCCATGGTTTCCCGGGTCGAATGGAGTTGGGATTGCAGGGACTGCTCTTTCAGAGCCAGTTCATGGGACTTGTCCTTGTGCAGTCGTGCCTCGTCCCGGCAGCGGACCAGGGTCTCGCGCAGCTCTTCCCGACTCTGTTCCAGGCTCTCGCCCTTGCCCACATCCTGCTCCATGCTGTCCAGTGCGGTTTGCAGGCGGGCCCGGGAAGCGCCAATATTCTCTTCCTCGGTATGCAGCTGTTTCTCGAGCTCTTCGAGGTCGCGATGTACGCGCTGCTTGCGAGCTTCCATCTCTTCCTGCTTGGCCTGGTGCGCACTCAGGCGTGATTTCATCTCGCCCATCTCGCGCGTCTTGCTGGCAATTTTTTCCTGGGTCTCTTCGCGCTGCTGCTCCAGTGACTTCAACTCTTCATTGAGCCGCGCCCTGGTATTTTGCAGGGAATCGGACTGCTCCTGCAGCGCCTTGATCTGCCTGAACAGGTCTGCAATCAGACCGCGCCGCTCCACGATGGACTCCTGCGCGCTGATGTTGCGGACCTGCAACCAGGCCGGGCCCAACCAGATCCCGTCGCGGGTGATAATGGATTCGTCGGCCGCGAGACTATTGCGATTGGCCAGCGCCTGCTCGAGCGAGTCTGCGACGTATATCCCCTTCAACAGGGCCGTCATGTTCCAGTCGCTGCTGACCTTGCTGGAGAGCGATTGCAGGGAGGCATGGCTGCCAATCCACCTACCACTGCTGTCCAGCACATCCACGAAGGCCAGCTTGCCCTGTGGCAAATCGGCCAGTGCACTGGCCACCTGCTCCAATCCTTCCACGCAGATTGCCTGCAGGGAGTCACCGAGTACCGACTCCACTGCCAGTTCCCAACCGGATTCGATGGTCAGGCTTTCCGCGAGACGCAGCTGGTTATCAAACCCGCGTCTGCTCAACCATTCGTTGAGTTTGGGGTTGTCCTGTCCCAACGCGGCCTGCTGCAAGGCTTCCAGGGATGCCTGTTTACCCTTCGCGGTCTGCAGTTCGCCACGGGCCTTATCGAGGGACTCGACACAGTCGGCGAGTTGCCCGCGCTTACTGGTGAGTGACTGTCCCTGATCACTGTTCTGCTGCTTGAGTTCGGCCAGTTCCCGCTCCAGCACCGTGAGCTGCCGCGCGGCCTGGTCCATCTCGCCATTCTCTTGTGGCTGCTTCAGGTTCTCCCGTTCCTGTTGCAGGCGTTGCTTGCGCTCGAGACCGCGTTCGATGATGGTTTCCAGCTGCTGGATCCTGGACTGCTCAACCTCGGCGGCCTGGCGTGGTTCTTCGGCTCGCTTGTTGAATTCATCCCACTCCTGTTGCCAGTGCTGCACGGCCGCTTCCGCCTGGGCCAGGGCCTCAGACGAGCTTTTTTCCTGCTCCCGCGCCTGCGCCAGTTGCGGGCTTACCTGATTCAAATCCTCATCCAGTTGGGTGATCTTGCGCAGGTCGATATCCAGCTCTTCCCGGGTCTGTTCCCAGCCCTCTTCCGTTTCTGTCAGATCCAGCTTCAGCTGTTCAACCCTTTCCAGGTGATGCTCGATCGACTGCTCGAGACGGGCGATATCATTGCCCAGGCTATAGAATCTGGCCTGCACCTCACCCAGGGCATCATTGAGGTCGGCGTTGTCAGAAAGATGTTTTTCGACATCGGCATCGATGCGCCGCTGCTCTGCCGTGGTGGCTTCGATCTGGATCTGTAGCTGGTTGATGGTGTCCTGGTTGGCCCTGATCTCGGCGTCCAGCACCTGCCAGCGCAGGGCATTCAGGTAGGCCTGGGTCTGCCGCTCCTGCTGCTTCAATTCACCGTATTTTTCTGCCGCTACGGATTGCCGTTTCAGGTGTTGCAGCTGCCGTTCCAGTTCTTCCCGGATGTCTGCCAGGCGCTCCAGGTTTTCCTTGGTGCGCTTGATACGGCTCTCTGTTTCCTTGCGCCGCTCCTTGTACTTGGAGATGCCAGCCGCTTCCTCGATATAGACACGCAGCTCTTCCGGCTTGGACTCGATCAGGCGGGATACCATGCCCTGTTCGATGATGGAGTAGCTGCGGGCCCCGAGCCCGGTTCCGAGGAAAATATCGGTGATGTCCTTGCGCCGGCATTTCGTGCCATTAAGGTAATAGGTGGACTGGGCTTCCCGATCTACCTTGCGCTTGATGGAGACCTCGGTGAAATTGGCATACTCGCCGGTGAGCCTGTGGTCGTCATTGTCGAACACCAGCTCCACACTGGCCTGGCCAACGGGCTTGCGGGCGCTGGAGCCATTGAAGATGACGTCGGTCATGTGCTCGCCACGCAGATTCTTGGCGGAGCTCTCTCCCATCACCCAGCGCACAGCGTCGATCACATTGGATTTGCCACAGCCATTGGGGCCTACCACCGAGCACAAATTCGAGGGGAAGTTGACGGTGGTCGGGTCGACGAAGGATTTGAAGCCAGCGAGTTTAATACACTTCAGTCGCATGGAGAGGTCTCTTGCGTGGGTGGCTGAAGCGCTTGTCCGGTGGCGAAATTATTGGTTTTGTTAAATTTTCGCAGCATGAATTCGTAACACGAAGCCTGGATTCTGGTTACTCGTTGGCCCGCTAAAAGTGCGAGACCTTGTGATTGGTGCTGTGGTCTGGCTGATGGACCCCGATGGCTGACTAGCCCGGTGTACCACCGCAAAAAACCACCTGTTCCAGTGCTTCTACGGAAAGCCATTTTAGCCAAAATGGCCGGCCAAAGACACTAAATATTGTGGTTTGGTGGTGCTATTTTCACTAATTGAGCAATTTTTCACCAGAGCCGTGTCCGCAACTCCCCCCATTCCCATGTGGGTCCCGCAAACCCGGTCTGTACCAAAACGTTTAGGTCAACACCGGGTCAACCATGTCCTGCCGGGGGCGTTGTAAGACATGGAATCCACGCTGCCGGAGAGAGCCCGTGCCTGCCCTCGAGCACCTCTTGCTGCTGTTAACCACGACAACTGCCCTGATCGCCTGCGCCAGCAGTCGCGATCCCGTCATCGACCCCAAGGGAGTGAACAGAGTGGCCTACGAGCGGGATCTGCTGGAGTGCCGTGCACTCGGCGAACAAGCCCCTGTCGCGGCAGAAACCGCGGC
>JAYPVK010000033.1:34896-35372 GCA_038134565.1 Pseudomonadales bacterium
ATGGGTGGACTCATCGGGGCCGCCGTCGGCAATTCGGACACCGCCCGGCGGGGCGCCGGTGCCGGGGCGGTGCTGGGTGGTCTGCGCGGATACCAGCGGGGCACCAGCGCAGAGCAACGCATCATTCGCCGCTGCCTCATCGGGCGTGGCTACCGCGTGCTTAACTAGCTGCGGTCTCCCCTCTTCTGCACAGTTGTCGCTCGTCATCTCCCGCAGGCAGGAGGCAGGTCGCTGCGCCCCGCTTTTTAAAATGCAGAGGGTCTAAAGCGCAGAGGGCCTGGCGCTAAGAACTCAATCCTAACCCAGGCCCGGTACTGCTGCCCTTTATGTCGTCTTCGCTCGAAGTTTCTTTAGTAACATATTGTTTATTATGCGAATTGCCACTCGCACCCAATTCATCGTCTGAATTCAGACAAGGTCTCGCTTCGAGACCTCACACCAAGTGTGCTGCAGGGACCCTGAGCGCCGCGCCAGAC
>JAYPVK010000034.1:0-871 GCA_038134565.1 Pseudomonadales bacterium
GGTTAGCTGAGAATCCGCGGGGGATTTACTGGCTGAAGGTGATCTGCACCGCCAGCAGCAGGCTAAGCAGCAGCAACAGGCGCATACTCTGGCAAATCCGGCAGGGTTTACGATTCACAGCAACGGTGGACGCCATGGTCCTGGTCTTCATGGGCACGCTCCTGAGTGGCCCGGATCTGTCACCGATGCGGCGCTTATCAGTGTAGTCTGCCCACCGCCAATTCACACCTGTTACATTTGGTAACAGTGTGATTGGAATCACAAAAGCAGATCTTAAAATACTTAGTTATTATATTTCAGCGTCTTATAGCCCCTATTTAAGCCTGGTTTTTGACAGTAATTTTACAGGCAAATAATACTAACTTATTGATATATATGTATTATTACTTTCCTGCAGGGCATTTTCAGGCAAAAATGTTACTTTCTATAAAAATTGCGCTTTTATACTCATAAATGTTACCATTACTCCCGATATGTGTTACTATACGCACCGTGTTGTGGAGATCACATCCGGAAATTAACTGAAATACCCACTCGTTGAATCAAGGAGAAAGAAATGAGTAAGGCAATCAACAAGGCACGGCCTGTAGTTGAAGCTATTGTGGTCAGCATTGCACTCCTCGTAGTTGCGCTCGCTGTCCCCGCTGCTATCGTCTACGCCGCCGTGTAAAACCTAAAAACCAAGGAGGCTGTATGCTTAGCCTTTCTGAAGTAAATAACGGTATGTAAAACGCCAGCCTGATTTCATCGCGCTGGCGTTTTTACTTTCCGGCCCCGCGCACCGCCGCCCCACCCCCACCCCGCCACCCCCACATTTCGGGTTGTGTACAATGCGGGGGTGGGAAACAGCGAACACCCCCAGCGCAGGCCC
>JAYPVK010000034.1:881-35135 GCA_038134565.1 Pseudomonadales bacterium
CGCAGCCCCCCCCCCACCCCCCCCCCCGCCCCCCCGGCCCCGCGCGCCGCCCGTTCGGGCACCACTCCACACCGCTCGCCACGATGCCCTGGTCTGCCGCGGACACCCCCACCCCGACACCCCAACATTTCGGATTCTGTACTATGCTGGGTAGAGAATCAGCGAACACCCGCTTCGCAGCCCGCAGGATTAGCAGTACCTATTCCATCCATGAACAGCCAGTGGAGTAGAAACACGCAGATCAACACCCAGCCAGGCATTCAGCCCTACAAGGTCACCCGCAAGAAGCACAACAGCAATTCCAGCCAGGTTCCCGAGTTCGAGCTTCAGGTCGGAGACAGGGGCAAAAGGGAGCCGGGAACAGGCAAGGACAGGCCACAACCGAAGGCAGATCCGGATCATCGAATCGATGTGGAGACCTGAGCCTAGGCGGCAGGCTGGCAGCAACTAGCCCAGCTTCAGCTTGTCGACAAAATTACAAGGCTTGTGGGTACTATCCAGCTGCTCGGCGATGACGCCTTCCCAGGCGGTGCGACAGGCGCCTGGAGAGCCTGGCACACAAAACACGATACAACCATTCGCCATGCCTGCGAAGGCACGGGACTGGATGGTGGATGTCCCTATCTCGGCATAGGAAAGTTGTCGGAACAACTCACCAAAACCCTCGATATGTACGTCCAGCAGTGGCTGAATCGCGCGCATCGTGTTGTCTCTCGCAGTGAAGCCAGTGCCCCCGGTCATCAGTATGCCGTGAACCGCAGGATCGGCGATCAGCTGTGACGCTACCGCACGCAGTTGGTACACATCGTCTTTCACAATGTGCTTGCTGTATAGCCTGTGTCCCGCCGCTGCAAGACATTCCACGAGTACCTTGCCGGATTTGTCGGTGTCTTCGGTGCGGGTATCGGAGACGGTCACTACCGCCAGATTGAGGGCGCTTGCTGCGGTCATGGTTCAACTAGCCACCGGTCATGTTCATCAGGCGCACGGGTTGCGCATGATCACGGTCATAGAAATAGTGCCGCTCAGGCTTGATGTCCATGGCGGCGACGATGGCAGCCTTGAGGTCATAATCATCCTTGCTCTTGTCACGCAGGATCTCACGCAAGTCCACGGAGTGTTCATTGCCAAGACAAAGCAGCAGGCGCCCTTCCACGGTAATGCGCACACGATTGCAGTCGGCGCAGAAGTTGTGGGTCACGGGAGAGATAAACCCGACCCGGCTGTCATGGCCCACGATCTGGGAATACCGCGAAGGCCCCGCGGTCTTCGAGGCGCTGTTGAGCAGCTGATACTTTTTCTCTATCTCGGACTTGACCCAGTCGTTGCTGCAGGTTGTCTGTCGACGATCGTGATCGGAAGCCTCGCCGAGTGGCATCTCTTCGATGAAGGCGATATCGATTCCCTTGGCAATGGCATAGTCGGTGAGCGCCAGTACTTCGTCTTCGTTGTAGCCACGCATGATGACCGAGTTCAGGCGAATGCGATCGAAGCCTGCCGCCACGGAAGCGTCGATGCCGGCCAGCACCCTGTCCAGTTTGCCAACTCGGGAAATCTTCTCGAAGCGGTCTGCATCCAGGCTGTCGATGCTGATATTGATTCGATTGACCCCGGCCCCCCGCAGAGGCGCCGCGTATTTTTCCAGCTGGGCACCGTTAGTGGTCAACAGCAGTTCTTCCAGCCCGGGCAGAGCGCCGAGCTTCTCGATCAGCGACATCACATTACTGCGCACCATGGGTTCACCGCCGGTGAGCCTGATCTTCTTCACACCGAGCTCGGTGAAGGCCCGGGCCACCCGGTGCAACTCTTCCAGAGACAGGATCTGTTTTCGGGGCAGGAAGGTCATATCCTCCGTCATGCAGTAGACACAACGGAAATCGCAGCGATCGGTCACCGACAGGCGGATGTAATCCACCCGACGGTTGAATTTGTCGATCAGTTCTGTGGGCAGTTCGGCTCGGGACATGTCATTCTCCGCTGTAGACTATAACGCAGAAAGGCGCGTCGGCGTAGTAGCGAATAACCATCAGCGGGACAGGGTTATTTGAACTGCGAGACCAATCAGCAGCAGCCCCATACCCCGCTCGAACCATACGCCAGCCTTGAGCATGAACTGCCGTACACCCTGCCGACCCAGAATGGATGACAGCATGGCGAACCACAGGAAGGTGGCGACGGCGAGATACAAGCCGTAGAAGATCTGCATTCCCAGCGCAGTCTGCGGATCGATCACCACGGTGAACAGTGCCAGGAAGAACAGGGTAGCCTTTGGATTGAGGCCGTTGGTGAGAAAGCCGGACCAGAACGCCTGCTTCGGTTCCACTGTCACACTGATTTCGGCGCCATTAGAGGCTACGGCTCGCAGGGACTCGCGAATCGCTTGCACGCCCAGGTAGAATAGATAGGCCGCCGCTACCAGCTTCATGGTGTTGAACAATGCGGGCGACTGGGATAACAGCAAGGCGACACCGAGTATGCAGTAGCTGACATGTACCAGGATACCTGCGCCCACGCCGAAGCTGGTCCACAGGCCGATACGAGTACCAGCTGTCACACTTTGTCGGGTTACGATGGCAAAATCTGGTCCCGGCGAGGCGACTGCCAGCAGGTGGGCGATGGCAATTGTTAAAAATTCTGTCCAGTCCATGCCGAAATCGTACTAGGGCAGGCGGTCGCTGATAGTCAGTTCGATTTCGAGCGGATCGGCTTCGAGGACCAACACTTCAGACTCCACGCGGTAGTCGCCACTATTGGGTGAGGCTACACCGGCGTAGGAGACCAGTGCCGTAATAGTGACTTCATCGGCCGAAGACAGGTTAAACGGTCCGACCGCCGCGCTATTATCCAGGCGAATGGTGGCCGGCAGTCGCCCTACCTGGGTATCGAATGCCGCAAGTGGGGGCAGCCCTTCCTGGCTCGCATCGCGGGCCGCAATGAATATGCGCAGGTTGTCATCCAACTCCAGGCCTTCGGCAAGCGACAGCCGCACATTGATAACCGGACCATCTGCCACACCCTGCTCGGCATTGAGCATGGACTGCGCGACAGGAATACGGGCGCGCAGCTGCTGCGCCATATCGGAATTGGGGCTGGCCTGTATCAGGAGTCGCCAGTAAGAGATGGCGGCCTCCCAGTCTTCATTATTCTCGGCGTCCGCAGCCAGTAATTGCAGAATAGCCATATCGTTCGGATTCAGTTCCCTCGCCTCTTCTACCACGGCCAGAATCTCCGGGGTGAACTGCAGTCCCGAAGTGATATACATGGCCGTGGCGACCCTTGCCAGTACCAGCGCCTTCTCGGCATTGGGCTCCATGAGGGATGCCGCCTGTTGATAGGAAATCTGCGCTTCCTCGAACATGCCCAGGCTGGCGAAATTCTCGGCGAGGAAGTAGAACGGCCAGGGCATGTCCGGATGATCCTGGGCGTACTCACCGATAGCCACAATCAATCTGCGCGCCTCCTCCGGATCACCGCCAGTATCGATCGTGGCCTGGAACAGATCCATGACTTCCACATCATCGATAAATCCCCACTGCCGATAGAGCGGATAGGACAACAGCGGAATCAGCAGGACCAGAACCAGCGGCAACACGATGCTCAGCTTGGTGGTTTCGCCTTGCTCGACCTCGGCCGCGGCAGAACCGGCCTCTTCCGAACCAACATCCGAGAGCAGGTTGCGTTGCAGCTCCAGCAACAGCTTGTCGAACTCATCCTGGTCGATATTGCCGGCCGATAACTCGGACTCCAGTTCATCGTTGCGCTCCTGGAACAGGGCGATATTCGCGTCGCGTCTTAACTGCTCGGACTGATCACCCTGGCTCCGGCGCCTGCGCCAGAGCGGGAAGACGACGAACAGGACGGCGATAAAGGACAGTATTGCTGTGTATATCCAGAACAAGATGGGCTACCGGGGAATCAGGAACGGCTTTCGCTGTTGTTAAGCAGTTTGTCCAACTGCTGTTGTTGTTTGGGATCCAGTTCAGTCTTCGCTGCATCCGTCTGCCGAGCGCGGCGACTGATGGTCCACGCCACCACGCCACCGATGCCAAGAAAAATCAGGGGGCCGAACCACAACAGCAGGGTGTCGCTGCGCAACCGTGGGCGATAGAAAATGAAATCACCGTAGCGCTCGAACATAAACTGCTCGATCTCTGCATTGCTCATGCCTTCCATGATCATGCGATGGATTTCCCGTCGCAAATCCTCTGCCACACCACCACTGGAACCGGACAGGTTGGCATTCTGGCACTGCGGGCAGCGCAGCTCGTCAGAGAGCTGGCGAAAACGCCGCTGCTGCTCATCGGTTTCAAACTCGAACGTGTCGACCTGGGCATAGCCGATTTGCGACGACAGAAGCACAAAGAGGAAGCTTGCGAAACACAGGACTGTGCCGGGTAGTGTTCTCATGGCTAGCGACAATTTTCTCAAGGAGTGGATTCAGCGTTCAGCTCGGCGATGGCCGGCTCGAACACTTCCTGCCAGACCTGTTCGTCCAGCACGGCGACATGGCGATAACGAATGACACCATTGGCATCCACCAGGTAAGTCTCAGGCGCACCGTACACACCCAAATCGATTCCGAGGCGACCCAGGTCATCATAGATGCTGAATTCGAAGGGGTTACCATTGGTGTCCAGCCAGTCCAGGGCCAGCTCCTTGCGATCCTTGTAGTTGATTCCGACAACGGGAATCTCCCCCTCTTCCGCCAGCCGCATGAGCGTCGGGTGCTCAACGAGACAAGGCAGGCAGTAACTGCCCCACACATTGAGCAGGAACATGCCATCGGGCAGATCGGCATTGCTGATAGCGCTGTCTTCGACCGTGGTCATGGCAAATTCCGGTAAAGGCTTGTCGATCAGCATCGAAGGCAGTTCTTTCGGATCGAGGTACAAGCCGCGCCATAGCATCAGAGCGAGGCCGACAAAGGCGATAACCGGAATGAAGTATTTGAGTTTGCTCATAATGCGTAACCAGTGTCTCGTAACAACCGCGCAGTCTCAGGACGCTGCCGGCATCGCCTCGCTTGAAGGCGAACCTGCTTTTTTGGTTTCTCTTACCCTGAGTCTTCGGTAGCGTTTGTCGCCGGCGGCAATGCAGGCTCCGAAGGCCATGAAGAGTGCTCCCAGCCAGATCCAGCGCACGAATGGTTTCACATAGAGAGTCATGGTCCAGGCACCCGACTCCCGTTGCTCTCCCAGGGTGACAAACAGGTCACGGAAGAATCCGGCATCGATCGCCATCTCCGTCGATGGCGTGCCACTTGCCACATATAAGCGGCGCTCGGGATACAGTACCCGGAACACCTCACCATCCCGGCTAACTGTCATCTCAACCTGTTCGCCGAAGTAATTCGGACCCTCGATCCGGCGACTATCCACAAGGTCAAACCTGTAACCACCCAGTTCCACGGTGCCACCAATATCCAGCAGGACACTGCGCTCGCTGCTGAAATAGCTGGTGAGGGATACCCCGACCAACATGATCGCAATGCCGAGATGGGCAAGCTGCATGCCGTAATAACTCCAGGACAGGGAACGCAGCCCAGCCACGCGGGTTTTCTTGTTCGCCGTCTTGTCTGCCATGTCCCTCGCTATGGAGAAGATAACCCACAGCGCCAGCAACAGAGTGATGGAGGCGGCCAGCGAGAACTCCAGCAGGACCAGCAAGGGCAGAACAACTCCCAGCACCAGGCTTGCCAGTGCAACCCTGGAGAGCTGGGCAACGAGGTAGGCTGGTGAAGTACGCTTCCAGCGACTCATTGGCCCTATGCCGAGAAAAACTACCAATAGCATCATGAGTGGCGCGAAGATCGCATTGAAATAGGGCGGTCCGATGGATATCAGGTCGTCGGTAATCGCCTGGTACACCATGGGAAACAAGGTACCCAGAAACACCGACGCCGCCGCAACCACGAGGATTACGTTGTTGGCCAGCAGGAACATCTCGCGGGACACCAGTTCGAAACCAGCATCTGCCTTCATCAATGGCGCGCGTATGGCATACAGCAGGAGTGAGCCGCCGATGGCGATTCCTAGAATGCCGAGTATGAAGAATCCACGATCGGGGTCGCTGGCGAAGGCATGCACCGAAGTCAGCAGGCCCGAACGGGTGATGAATGTTCCCAGCAGGCTGCCAGAAAAGGCAAGAATGGCGAGCAGAATGGTCCAGCTCTTGAACACACCACGCTTCTCGGTGACGGCCAGGGAATGCACCAGTGCCGTGCCAAACAACCAGGTGATCAGCGGTGGATTCTCCACCGGGTCCCAGGCCCACCAGCCACCCCAACCCAGCTCATAGTAGGCCCACCAGCTACCGAGCGCGATGCCGATAGTCAGGATGGCCCAAGCCACGTTAGCCCAGGGTCGCGACCAGCGTGCCCATGCCGCATCCATGCGCCCACTGATCAGTGCGGCGATGGCAAAGGCAAATACCACGGAGAAGCCCACGTAACCCATGTACAGGGTTGGCGGGTGCAGTATGAAACCGATGTCCTGCAAGGCCGAATTCAGATCCGACCCATCGACCGGGGGTAATGGCACGATGCGGTCGAAGGGATTGGAGGTGGCGAGCATGAACAGAATATAGGAGAAGGTAATCAGGCCCAGCACGCCGAGTACCCGCGCCACGAAATCGATTGGCATGCTCTTGCTGAACACGCCGACGGTAAACATCCAGCCGGCCAGCATGAACGTCCACAGCAGGAATGAGCCTTCATGGCCGCCCCAGGCCGCCGTAAACTTGTAACGCATGGGCAGCAGGGAATTGGAATGCTGGGCGACGAAAGAGACAGAAAAATCATCCGTCAGGAATGCATAGACCAGAATGGCAAAGCCTATGCCGAGAAACACGAAGATACCGGCGGCGAGAGGCCGAGCCAGATTCATCCACAGCTGGTTGCCGGTGTGGGCACCGACCATGGGTAGCGTGCCCAACATGCCACACAGGCAGAGGGCCAATATCAGTGAGAAAGAGCCAAGCTCGGGAAGCATCAGGTTTCCGGTTGTATCGAATGGTTTTCAGGAGATGCACCCGCCGCATCCAGCGCCGCTTTCACTTCGGGTGACATATAGTTTTCGTCGTGTTTCGCCAGCACCTTCGATGCATGGAACACACCGACGCTATCGATCTGACCTTCCGCGACAACGCCCTGCCCTTCACGGAACAGATCGGGCAGGATGCCTTCATATTGCACGGGCACATCGCTGGAGTAATCGGTGGTCACGAAGCTGACCCGCAGGCTGCCCTGATCCTCCTGGATCGTACCGGCCTTGACCATGCCCCCGATTCTGAACTGCACACCGGAGGCGACCTCTCCCGCCGCTACCTGGGTAGGCGTGTAGAACATATTGATATTCTGGCGCAACGCGAACAGAGTCAGGCCCACGGCCACGCTCAATCCTGCGGCAATAAAAAAAATGATACCCAACCTTTTCTGCCGATGAGGCTTCATCACTTCGCTCCTGTATTAGTTACTCTGCTGCTTATTGACAACGGCCCTGCGCTTCAGGTCGCGCACGATGCGCTTACGTTTCATCACAGGCGATATCAGGTTTGCTGCAACGAACACGGCGAACAGTCCATACACGGACCATACATTGAAGCCATAACCACCCATGTCGAGAAACTCACTGAAACTGGCAAACTGGATTGCTTCGATCATGTCTTACTCACCAGTTCCTGCACCCAGGCCGCCTTGCGTTCACGCTGCAGAATCTCGTTGCGGGTCGCCAGAATCAGGCTCACCGCGAAGAACAGATAGACCGCTACGATCATGACCACCGTCGGCACCCAGAATTCCGGACCGTTGGCACTCTCCCCCGACATGGACAGGGGGCTGCTGGGCTGGTGCAGGACGTTCCACCATTCCACCGAATACTTGATGATCACCACGTTGATACAGCCAACGATGGATAACAAGGCGCAGGCCCGTGCCGCCGTATCGTTGTCTTCCAGCGCAGAGCGCAGGGCAACCACACCGACCAACAGGAAAAACTGGAACAACATGGAGACCAGCCGGGCATCGCTCCATTCCCACCAGGTACCCCACATAACACTGCCCCACAGGGATCCGGTTGCCAGGGTAATGAAGGAGAACCAGGCACCGAGGGGCGCCGCATTCTTCGCCACCATGTCCGCCAGCTTCATGCGCCACACCAGGGTGATGGTGCCAGCCACCGCCATCAACGGAAAGAACGCCAGGGAGGTACCGGCCACCGCCACGTGAATCACCAGGATGCGGGTGGTGTAACTCTGTTGATAGTCAGGTGGTATATAGAGCAGTGCCCAGACTACCCCTACTGCCAGAAAAATTACCATGGCTCCAATCAGCCACGGTAACCACTTACTGGTCAGCTCATAAAACCACTTGGGTGAGCCCAATTTGTGAAACCAGGTCCAGATCACGGCATTCCTACTTCTGTTGATCGACTGTTGAGCGACGCGCCTAGCCAGGGTCTGACTTTTACCCGCGGCGCGTCCTGCGCGGCGAGTCGGCTAACTGGCGTCGAAATCACTATAGCATGGGGCCCGCAAGGCCCGGTGTTACGTATTGTAACTCATTGTAATTACGCGGATAAACGACATTCGGACCAATTGCTGTCAGTTGACGCTGATACGCAAGGCCGCGGCCGAAGCCAGCGGGGCGAGGGTCAGCGCGGTCAGCAACATGGCCCCCATGATGGCCAGGTAGGCCAGCAGCGGAGCGCCGTTCAGGGTCTGTTGCACTGCCAGGGTTCCGGCTATCAAGACCGGCACACTCATGGGCAGGGTAATTACCGCCAGAATCAGTCCCCTGCTGCCAAGCCCCACCGTCAGCGCGACACCGATCGAACCCAGCAGGCTGAGTACCGGTGTGCCCATCAGCAGGGTCAAAAACAGGGTCAGGTAGGCCTCCTCCGGCAGGTTCAGCATGTAGGCAATCAGTGGCGACACCAGCACGACCGGCAGTCCGCTCACCAGCCAGTGGGCCAGATTCTTCGCCAACACCAGGAAATACAGTGGATAGGGACAGAGCAAGAGCTGTTCCAGGGAGCCATCCTCGTAATCGGAGCGGTACAGGTTATCCATGGCCAGCAGTGAGGCCAGCAGGGCCGAGATCCACAACACCCCGGCTGAAATTTCCCCCAGTCGATCAGGATCCGGGGAAATGCCGATCGGAAACAAGGTTGCCACGATGAGGAAGAACATAAACGGATTCAGCATGTCGTTCTTCCTTTTATAGGCAATCACCAGATCGCGCTTGAGGGTAGACAAGAAAGCATGCCCTGTGGACGGGGAAGAGGACGGCGTTGCAGACGCTGAGGCAGACGGGCTCATTGCCGTTCCTCCCGGTTGGCGTCCAGATTCAGCACCTGCAGATCGGGTACCGACAGGGTGTGATGCGTCGTAACCAGCACCGCACCGCCCTGCCTGGCATGATCGGCCAGCATGGACTCCAGCAGCGCCACGCCGGAGACATCCAGGGTGGTGAAAGGTTCATCCAGCACCCAGAGTCTGGCACCCTTCACCAAGAGCCGGGCCAGGGAGACCCGCTGTTGCTGGCCCGCAGACAGCGAGAAACACTGGGAATACTCGAATCCCCGCAGGCCGACCCGGGTCAATGCCGCCAGCAGATCGTCATCGGAAACATGGCGTTGCAGGCTGGCGCTCCAGCGCAGGTTCTCCAGGGGGGTTAACACCTTGTTCACCCCTACCCGGTGCCCGATGTAGAGCAGAGAACCCAGGAACTGTTCCGCCTGCCTGTCCCGTGGACTGCCATACCACAGGATATCGCCTTCGTAGGAATCATTGATGCCACACAGGATGCGTAGCAGGGTGGTCTTGCCCGAGCCATTGCTACCCTTAATCTGCAACACCTGCCCCTCTTGCAACTGCAGGTTCAGATTGGCAAACAGCACACGGTCATCACGCTCACAGAACAGCTGCGCCGCCGTCAACATGATGCGCGCGTCACGGGTGCTGCCGGACTTGTCTGGTATGGCTTCGCTCACAGGCGCAAGATTACCCCAAATGTCCGCTTGGGCTCCAAGCAAAGCGGCGATTATAGCGAAGTCCGGCGCGCCCTGCCCTTTCTGATCTATGGGAGTCTCACGCCCGGAATCCGCGCCCTGATCAGAAGTGAGAGAACAAACAACTCTCTCTAGCCGCCTATTGACGCAGGCATGGATGCAATCGTTTCTTTAATACCAATGAGAAAGTGCAGGAGACTATGAGAACCCACCGTACCTGAGCAGCGGAACCACAACCGACACCCACGGGTAAGATCCACGACGGATCATGGCAAAACAGACCACATCCCTCCGCTTCAAATAAAAGCTTAGGGAGAATAGATCGAATTATTGTTACCAGCCTTAACGAGCAATAAACCATCCCATGGCTGCACTATCATACTCTCCGGCATCTACTCAGGGCTCATCACATGAGCCAGCAATCTCTATAGCCCAGATCAGAGGCTCGCCATCTAACTCCATTCAGACAATCTGGACCTCAATCGCATTGCCGCCTGGCTATGAATCTGACTCACCCTGGATTCACTCACGCCAATAACCTCACCGATTTCTTTGAGGTTTAGCTCTTCATCGTAGTAGAGCGCCAGAACCAGCCGCTCCCGCTCAGGAAGTCCATTAATTGCGTTGGATAAATGCTGCTTAAACGTATCTCGAGTCAGACCATCACAAGGGCCTGGCAACTCACCAGCCGCTAATTCGATCGCAGAATCATCGCCCTCCATAATGTCATCAAAACTGAACAGACGGCTTCCACTGGCATCCTGCAGAATCGCATAGTAAGCATTGAGATCAATCTCGAGTTCCGCCGCGATTTCTTTGTCCTTGGCATCCTGACCCGTGCGCGCCTCAATAGTTTTTATGGCCTCAGCCACCTTGCGAGACTTTCGGTGTACTGATCTCGGCGCCCAATCCCCTTTTCTGACTTCGTCCAGCATCGATCCGCGAATCCGAATACCGGCGTAAGTCTCAAAACTCGCACCTTTGGATACGTCATATTTCTTGGCAGCTTCAAGCAACCCTATCATGCCTGACTGAATCAAGTCGTCTATTTGAACGCTCGCTGGCATGCGCAGCAAAAGATGATGGGCAATACGCTTAACCAGAGGAGCGTATCTGTCTACGACATCGTTCATGTCCTCATCTTTGTGGGCGTCTTTAACCCCGCTCTGTAGTTGAACGTCTCCGAGTGCGGAAGCCCCTGTCGCTGAATTCATTTGTTCTGTCCCGTTTTTCCAAGTTTGACGCCCAAGCCGCGACGCTCTGCCGCCTCTGGACCAAACATTAAGCGCTCTATAAAAAGACATAGATGCCCACGACGCTGGCCTAAGCCAAGCCTGAGCCATATCCCTTCTGCAAGTCTTTTGGCAGCATTGTAATTTTTACTCTCGGGAGATTTATTTGCTGTGATTGCGCTTGATGAATACAACGCGTACAACGAACCAACTTTCGGATTCTTCACGCGGATCTGATCGACGTGAAATCCCGGACCCACTGAAGTTAATGCCTGTTTGCCAGACATCGTCGGAATCATCACAATATGCCCCCAAAAGAGCTTGTAGATGTCTCAAGGTTTTTACCAAGATACATCTGAATTATTATTCTTCGCTTTCATTTCCAATCATGATCGGCGGCAGCCAACCCTAATTACGCTTCAAGCGCTACTACTTCGTTTCAAGCTAGAAAGGCCGACTGCTCTTAGGCAAGATTTCCAAGCCTGTTATCTAGTCCTAACATGCTGCGGTACGCTAGACATGCCGCAGGTAACGGGCTGTTATCCAATTAAAGCCTTAGTTAAACAAAATCAGAATTCTACCGATCAACTGAATACCAAGAGGCTCGGCCCAATCTCACTTGTCTATCATTGGCGAGAACATCACGGTTATTTCTTATAATTGCTGCTAAAAACAGACCTCTATATCTGACCAGCAAGATTCGTTCCAACCAGACAAAACCAAAGCAAATAGCTATCGCACCCGATAAAAATCGATATTTGGCGGTAAAGTCTTGCTAATCTCGACGTAACATTGATCCATAAATCGCCAAAATATTGACTCCCGACGCGCGGTAACCGCCAAAGTTTTAACAATTTAGTCAATCAAGAGAGAGAGAGAGAGAGAGAGAGAGAGAGAGAGAGAGAGAGCCACTCGCATTGCAGACCCTGCATTACTCCAAAGCCAACAGAACAGGCGAAGGATTCAGTCTGCGAAACATTCGATATTCTTTAGACTATGGACAGGCTATGCACCCAGCAGCAGGCCTGACTGGAGTCAGCGCAATGAAGAAACCAACCTGATCGCAATCAGGCCTTGGGCGGGGTGACCCCGGTTTGCCCCATGTATTTGCCGCCCCGCTGCTTGTAGGTGGTTTCGCACTGTTCATCGGACTGATAGAACAGCATCTGTGCCACACCTTCGTTGGCGTAGATCTTCGCCGGCAGGGGCGTGGTGTTGGAAAATTCCAGGGTGACATGGCCTTCCCATTCGGGCTCCAGAGGCGTCACGTTCACGATGATTCCACAGCGGGCATAGGTGGATTTGCCCAGGCACACGGTCAGCACATCGCTGGGAATGCGGAAATATTCAACCGTGCGCGCCAGCGCGAATGAGTTGGGCGGGATGACACAGACTGGCTCATCGATGCTGACGAAGCTGCCTTCATCGAAATTCTTCGGATCCACCACATTGGTCGTGTGCACATTGGTAAAGATCTTGAACTCACTGGCACAGCGCACATCGTAGCCGTAACTGGAGGTGCCAAAGGAGATCACTTTCTCGCCACCGACTTCCCGCACCTGTCGCGCTTCGAAGGGCTCGATCATGCCCTGCTCTTCGACCATCCTGCGGATCCATTTGTCTGATTTGATTGTCACGAGCTGGCGAAGCCTCCCTGTAAACTGCCGGTAGCCAGCAGTGGCTAGTCAATGAAGGGCGCATGATAAAGCCTATCGAACAGCGATTCATCTGTTTCTTTCCCGCCCCCAGATGCCACCATGCCTGCCGCCCTTACATGGCAATTTCACGGCAACTTTAGTATGATGCGCAGCCTCGATAGACGCCGAAAACCGCTATCCTCGCACCGACTTTTTGCCCCGAATTGGGGCTGGCTGGATGCTCTCCAGCACCGAAGGTCACAGCACTCTTCCTGGCAAGCTCATGACGGTTTACGTTAGCTGCCTTGCCCGTGCGGGATAGAATCGGGCGAAGGGCCCGAGTATTAGCAATTGGAGGACTACACAATTGAAGAAGTGGCAATGCATGGTCTGTGGCTTCATCTATGACGAAGAGCAGGGTCTGCCAGAAGAAGGCATCGCGCCCGGCACCCCATGGCAGGATATTCCTGATGACTGGATGTGTCCCGACTGCGGTGTGGGCAAGGAAGATTTCGAGATGGTCGAAATCTAGTCTCCCGCTATCCGGTAAACAGCTTCCTTATATTAACCTGATTCCAGGACCTGGTTTTGAACAAGCGCAAGATTCTCATTACGAGTGCTCTCCCCTACGCCAACGGTGACATCCACCTGGGCCACCTCATGGAAGTCATCCAGACCGATATCTGGGTACGCCTGCAGAAACTGCTGGGTCATGACTGCATCTATGTGTGCGCCGACGATGCCCACGGCACGGCCATCATGCTCAGCGCGGAAGCCCAGGGCATTACTCCCCAGCAACTCATCGACCGGGTCAATGCGCAACATCAGCAGGACTTCGCCGACTTCCTGATCGGCTTCGATAATTATTACTCCACGCATTCGGAAGAAAACCGTCTGCTGTCGGAGAGCATTTACAAGGCCATGGATGCCAACGGCCATATCGAACGCCGTTCCATACGACAGATGTTCGACCCGGAGAAGAACCTGTTCCTCGCCGACCGCTATATCGTCGGCACCTGCCCCAAGTGCAAGACCGACAACCAGTACGGTGATAACTGCGAGGCTTGCGGTTCCACCTACAGCCCGGCCGAACTGATCGATCCGCGCTCTGCGATCTCCGGGGCCACACCCGTGGAGAAAGAGTCGGAGCATTTCTTCTTCGACCTGCCCGCCTTCCGCGACATGCTCAAGCAGTGGACCCGCAGCGGCACCCTGCAGGAGCAGGTGGCGAACAAGGTCAGCGAGTGGCTGGACGACGACCTGCAGCAGTGGGACATCAGCCGTGACGCTCCCTATTTCGGTTTCGAGATACCGGGCGCACCGGGCAAGTACTTCTATGTCTGGGTCGATGCGCCTATCGGTTACATGGCCAGTTTCCAGAACTATTGCGAGCGCAACGGTCTCGATTTCGATGAGTACTGGAAAACCGATTCTCAATGTGAGGTTTATCACTTCATCGGCAAGGATATCGTCAATTTCCATACCCTGTTCTGGCCCGCGGTACTCACCAGTGCCGGCTACCGCACACCCAGCGCGGTCTATGTGCATGGCTTCCTCACGGTAGATGGCACCAAGATGTCGAAGTCACGTGGCACCTTCGTAAATGCCCGCACCTATCTCGACCACCTGAACCCGGAATACCTGCGCTACTACCTGGCCGCAAAACTGTCCGACGGTATCGATGACCTTGACCTGAACCTGGAAGACTTCGCACAGCGAGTCAATTCCGACCTGGTTGGCAAGGTAGTCAATATTGCCAGCCGCTGCGCCGGATTCATCACGAAAGGTTTCGACGGCATGCTGGCCGCGCAGCCGGACAATCCCGAATTGCTGGCCGACATTCAGTCCATCGCCGGTGAGGTAGCGCAATTTTATGAGAAGCGCGAATACGGCAAGGCCATCCGCCTGATCATGACCCGGGCCGATGCCGCAAACCAGTACATCAATGACAAGGAACCCTGGGTAGTCGCCAAGACCGACAAGCAATCGCCCGAGCTACAGGCAATCTGCAGCACCGGCATCAACGCGTTTCGCTTGCTTGTCTGTTACCTGAAGCCCGTACTGCCCGGCATCGCCGCCCAGGCCGAACAGTTCCTGTCCATCGAGCCTTTGTTATGGAAAGACAGCGGCGACATCCTGGTCAATCACAGGATCAACAAATTCAAACCCCTCATCACCCGGGTAGAGGCCGACAAGGTACAGGCGATGATCGACGCCACCCAGCGTGACTTCGAAGCACAGCAGGCAACAAAAATGAGCCAGGCCGAACCGCAGGCAAGCACCGAAGACAATACCGGCTTTGAGGCAGAGATCGAATTCGACGATTTTGCCAGAGTTGATCTGCGCATCGCCAGGATCAGCAACGCGCAGCACGTGGAAGGCGCCGACAAGCTCCTGCAACTCACCCTGGACCTCGGCCCCGACAAGAACGGCGACCCCATTCAGCGCAACGTCTTCTCCGGCATCAAGTCAGCCTACGCCCCGGAAGACCTGGTAGGAAAACTTACCGTGGTCGTGGCCAACCTCAAGCCTCGCAAGATGAAGTTCGGAATGTCCGAAGGCATGGTGCTGGCGGCGGGTCCTGGCGGCAAGGACATCTTCCTGCTCGAGCCCCATGACGGTGCCACCCCTGGCATGCGCGTCATCTAGAGCCCGACTCAGTTCCTCCAGTCCCCGCTGCCGTGCCGAACGGCAGCGCTACGGCCTGCACCTGCACATTAACTGGATAACTCACCGCTGGTGCTGCCTCATCGAAAGTAATAAGCTTCCCCTCAGAAAATCGAACAGGCTCCAGCGACAAACGCTGCTAAAACAGGTGCTTATGACTACTATCCTCAAGATTCTCTCTTCGATTCCAGCACTCTCCACACTCGGTAACTCCCTCGCCCGGTTCGGCGCTTGTGTGATTGGCGCGCCGGTGCTCGTCGTCTGCCTCACTGTTGTCAGCAGCGGGGCATCGGCACAGGCTACCCAGATCAAGGAGTTGCGCAGTATCGAAGACTCGGTCATCAAGATTTACACCACCCAGTCCGCGCCTGACTACTTTACGCCCTGGCGCCTGTTGAACCCCCGGCAGAGCAGCGGTTCCGGCGCCGTGATTTCCGGCAATCGCATTCTCACCAACGCCCATGTGGTGGCCGATGCCAGCTACGTGCAGGCCCAGAAACACAATGACCCACAGCGCTACCTGGCCAGGGTCTCTTTCGTCTCCCACGAGGCCGACCTGGCACTGATCACCGTGGACGAGCCCGGCTTCTTCAGCGACCTCAAGCCGCTGCCCATCGGCGATCTTCCGGATCCGCTGCAGGAGGTGTCGGTGTATGGCTACCCCATTGGTGGCAAGA
This sequence comes from Pseudomonadales bacterium, assembly GCA_038134565.1. Classification (GTDB taxonomy): domain Bacteria; phylum Pseudomonadota; class Gammaproteobacteria; order Pseudomonadales; family Pseudohongiellaceae; genus UBA9145. The sequence goes on from JAYPVK010000034.1 coordinate 17,102, forward strand.
CGCTCTCCATCACCAAGGGCATCCTGTCCAGGGTGGAGCAGCAGGTTTATGCCCACGCCGGGGCGTTCCTGCTGGCCGGGCAGATCGACGCCGCCATCAATCCCGGCAACAGCGGTGGCCCGGTAATCGTCAACAACGAGATCGTCGGGGTGGTGATGCAGGCCAATAGCGGGGGCCGGGCCGAGAACCTGGGCTATTTCGTCCCCCCCAGCATCGTGCGGCACATGTTGCGCGACAGTGAAGACGGCCAACTCGACGGTTTCCCGGATCTGGGCTTCCGCACCCAGACACTCGACAGCCCGGCCGCCAAGCGCGCCTATGGCCTGGAAAAAGAGGATGATGGCGTATTGATCATCAAGGTGTTTGAGGATTCTCCGGCCTACGGCATCCTGCAGGAAAACGACGTCATCCAGAAGATCGATGACTACACGATCGCCGACGACGGCTCGATCAAGCTCTCCGACGACCTGCTCACCGACTACAAGCATGCCATCGACATGCATCATATCGGTGAGGAAATCGAGATCACCTATTCACGCCGTGGTGTGCAGAATACGGCAACACTGGCAGCAGACCGCGCCATGACGAACTACAGCCTCGTGCGGGGCGAGACCTTCGACCAGATTCCCGAATACTACATCTACGGCGGTGTCCTGTTTGTCCCACTCAACATGAATCTCATCAAGCGCTGGGGCAACGACTGGAGCCGCAGCGCTCCGGTCAGCCTGTTGCAGGCACGCAATGAATGGACATCACCGGAGCGCCGGGAACTGGTGGTGGCCTTGCAGGTTCTGGCAGCCGACGTCAACCTGGGCTATCACGACTGGCGCAACTGGATCGTGAATCATGTGAATGGCGAGCCGATTCGTGATTTCAAACACTTCGCCACGCTCATCAGGAACAACGAGGCAGACAACGTGGTGCTGGAGAACGACAACGGCTACCAGATGGTCATCAATCACGATGAAGCCATCGCCTCGGAAGAGTCAATCCTGCAACAGTACCGGGTACCCAGCGCCTTCTCCATGGGCCTCTTCAACGAGGGCTGATAACAGGGCGAGCGAACTGAAGTCTGCCGGTGGGGCGTGATAGAATTCGCGCTCATTTTAGCGTGACAAAACCCACCCGCTGGCAGAAAGGATCAGGCTGTACTTGGCTACACTCTTTAGCACCATCATCGCGGCCGCCCTGGTAAACAACCTGGCCCTCGTTCAACTGCTGGGCGTCTCGACCTTCTTCAGCGCCAGTCGCCAGTTCTCAGCAGCCGCTGAACTGGCGCTGCTGAGTTTCCTGGTGCTGTTTCCCGCCGCCTGTATCAATTTGCTACTGCAGGCCCTGGTGCTGGAGCCACTGCACCTGGAATTCCTCCGGCTGTTCCTGTTCGTCGCCGTAAGCGCAGGCATCACCGGGCTGTTGGCCCGGCAGCTCGTGAGCGTATTTCCCCTGCTGGCGCGGCGGCATATCCGGGCCGTCCTGCTGATGTGCAGCAACAGCGCCGTAATCGGACTGTCCTTTCTGCAGGGCAGCAGTCTCAGCAGTCTGCCGATGAAGCTTGTTTACAGCTTCGGTGCCGCGGCCGGCTTCTCGATGTCAGTGCTACTGTTCGCCGCCCTGCGGCAGCGTATCGACCAGGGCAGCAGCCCTGCTGCGCTGCGCGGCATCCCGCTTTACCTCATCAGCGCAGGCATTGCCAGCATGGCCCTGCTGGGATTCGCAGGGCTGGTGTAGACATGATTCCCCTGGCTGAAAATTTCTTCTTCCAACTACTCGCAGGCTGCTTGTTGCTGGGCAGTCTGCTGCTTGCCATCGCCTGGGGTGTTGTCGCCACGCGCAAGCGCTTGCAGGAACAACGTTTCCTCTTCGACCGTATCAATAGCATACTGCCCCAGACCCAATGCGGCCGCTGCGGCCATCCCGGCTGCCGTCCCTATGCCCGCGCCATCGCCACCGGCGAAGCGATCAACCGCTGCCCACCGGGCGGCGACAGTACGATTCATCGTCTCGCCCTGCTGCTGAACGAGGCAAGAGTGCCAATTGACCCTGCGCATGGCGAGATTGAACCGGCAAGCGTGGCGGTAATCCGGGAAGCGGAGTGTATCGGCTGTACCAAGTGCATCGTGGCCTGTCCGGTGGATGCGATTATCGGCGCGGCCAAACGCATGCACACGGTCATAGCAAGCGAATGCACGGGCTGTGACCTGTGCATCGAGCCCTGCCCGGTGGACTGCATCGATCTCGTGGAGCGGGATGCAGCTCCGCGCTACTGGTCTCTCAGCGGGTTCGCCTCGCCTGCCGCTACTGCCAACAGGGAAGCCCTGGACGGAGAACCCTGCCATGATTAGGCAAGCCTTCACCGACCTGTTCGCACGCCTTGGCAGCACGACCCGGCGCGGCATTCGCCCCCCTACCCTGCGCGAATCCTCCCTGCGCTCCCGGATCATGCCCACCCCCATGCCTGATCAGCTTCTGCTGCCACTGCAGGACTATGCTGATCCGCTCGCCAGGGAGCACGACAGGATTGCACCCTGTGTCGATGTGGGTGACTGGGTGGCGAAATACCAGCTCTTGGCGAAGGGCAAGGAACCTGGCTCGCTCCGCTTGCATGCGCCGACTTCCGGCACCGTCCAGGCAATCGAACAGATCCCGGCCGCCGCCATCGGACAGCGACCACAGCTGGCGATTCGCCTGCTCACCGACGCCGACGAACGCGAATTGCCCCTGGAGCCGCCGTCCGACTATCGCGCCCTGGCGCCGGAACAGTTGGTTCAGCTCATCGAGGAGGCAGGCATTTGTGGCCTGGGAGGCGCCGGTTATTCCACGGCCAGGAAGATTCGCGATGCCGTGGAAAAAAACGTGAAGACCCTGATCATCAATGGCGTCGAGTGTGAACCTTATATCAGTTGTGATGAAGCGCTGCTCCGGGAGCGCGCCAGTCTCACGGTAAAGGGCGCAGAACTGCTGCAGGCTGCCTGCCTGGCCGATGACTGCATCATCGTTATCGACAATGCCATGCCAGCCGCCCGCAAGGCCCTCACGCTGGCCTTGCAAGGTTCATCGATTTCGCTCCGGGTGGTGCGCCGCCGCTACCCGGCCGGAGACGAACGACAACTGGTGAAGGCGATCTGCAGGCGAGAAGTGCCCGGCGAAGGTCATCCCCCCGACGTGGGCGTACTGGTCCAGAATATTGGCACGGCAGTCGCGGTCTACGAAGCCATAGTCCACGCGAAGCCCTGTATTAGTCGCATCGTCACCCTCACTGGCAGTGCCTTGCTGACGCCGAAAAATTTCGACGTCCCTATCGGCACCCCGGTGCAGCACCTGTTGATGCTCTGCGGCGTGGACGATAAACAACATGAATTCACAATCCGCGGTGGCTCGCTGATGGGGCAGTATCTGCTCGAGCAATCCGCTCCGATCGAGAAGACCACTAACTGCATTATCGCCAGCAACAGCCTGGAGATTCCAGAATGGGAGACGGAACTGGCCTGTATTCGCTGTGGCTACTGTGAGCAAGCCTGCCCCGCGCAACTGCAACCGCAGCAGCTACTGGCGAGCATTCGCAGTGAAGAGCGGCAACAGACCCTGGCCCTCGGCCTCTATGACTGCATCGAATGCGGCGCCTGTGCCATGGTCTGTCCAAGCCGTATACCGCTTGTTAGTTACTACCGGGCAGCCAAGGAAATACACAGGGAAGAATTCACCAGCCATGATCAAAGCCGGCACTGGCAGGCACGTTTCCAGTATCACCAGTATCGCCTCAAGAAAAACCAGGACAGGGCACAGCCGCGCAAGGCCGTCGAGCAGACTGTGAAGGAGGCACAAGGCTTCTCCAGGGATCAGGCACGCATGGAAATCAGCGCCGCGGTGGAACGGGTCAGACGTCGCCGCCAGGCACTGGCTGGCGAGAAGGATCCGGGGCAGGAGAAATCGCAGTGAAACAGCGTCTCTTCAGCAGTTCCCCCATGCAATTCTTCCCGCTGCAGACCTCCCAGATCATGTTGCTGGTAATTCTGGCGACCTTGCCAGCCATGCTGGTCAGCACCTGGTTCTTTGGCTATGGGGTCGTCCTCAATGTCCTGTTCGCGAGCCTTATTGGCCTGCTGTGTGAAGCAGCAATCTGCCGGATTCGTGGCCGCGCCGTGCGAGCGACCCTGGCCGACAACAGCTGCCTGCTAACTGCGGTACTGTTCGGCATGACCATTCCGCCAGGTACGGCATGGTGGCTAATCGCCATGGGCATGGTGTTTGCCATCGCCCTGGTCAAACATTCTTACGGCGGCCTGGGGCAGAATACCTTCAATCCAGCCATGGCAGGCTACCTGTTTCTGTTGCTGGCCTATCCCCTGGATATGACCAGTTGGCACCTGCCTGTTGCCGCCCAGGACTTTACGTCGACCCACTCACCCCTGGGCTGGCAGGGCTTGCTGCAGAGCCTGGGCTGCCTGTTTCCGTTCCTGCTGGTGCTCGGTGATGGCCTCACTGTCGACGGTCTGGCCATGGCAACGCCCCTGATCGAATCCAAGCTGGCTGCCGGCAATGCAATCAGGACCGCGATGGAAGAAGGCTATGGGCTGTTCGCACGCCGCGCTGAAACCGGCTGGGAACTCGTCAATGTCGCCTGGCTACTCGGTGGCCTGTTCCTGCTGGCGACCCGCCTGATCAGCTGGCATATACCCCTGAGCATGATCGCCGCCACACTCGTCATGTCCCTGCTCTACTATTCGCCCAGCGCGGCGGCCGTGCTGGGCACACCCTATCTGCATCTGCTGGGCAGTGCCACCATGATGGGCGCCTTCTTTATTGCCACCGATCCGGTCAGCGCGGCCACCGGCAGCCGGGCGAAGATTGCCTACGGCCTGATCATCGGTGTCAGTCTCTACAGCATCAGAGTCTGGGGCAGCTACCTCGACGCGGTCGCCATCGCCGTATTGTTTGGCAATTTCTGCGCGCCCTTGCTGGACCGCTTGCTGGCCCCGCGCAAGTACGGCCATCCGGGATTCTTCGCGAAGCTACTCGGCAACATCAGCAGGAGGAAGATCATATGAGTCATCTGGACACACAGGCCGAGCAGGATTCCTCCCCCTGGACCAGCAATCCAGTACTGACTGGCCTGCTGGGAATCAGCCCGGTATTGGCGCTGAGTGATCGCAGCACGACGGCGCTGGCGATCGGACTCTGCACCCTCCTGGTCGGGGTCACTGCAGCGCTCAGCGTGTTCGCATTGCGCGGCAGGCTTGCCGTCCAGCTGCGCTATCCCGCCTACGCCCTGACACTGGCGTTTCTTACCAGTATCTTGTCCCTGCTGGTGGAGTTGCTCTTCTATCCCCTGTGGCGCGAACTGGGAGTCTATCTCTACCTGGTGGCGACGAACGTCGCCCTGTTACTCAAGATGGATACCTACTACCAGTCGGAACGACCAGTTTGGGTGCTGACGGATGTCTGCAAGCTCTGCCTGGGGTTCCTGGTGGCGCTTATGTTGCTGGCACTCCTGCGCGAGGCGCTAATAACCGGAACCGTATTCAGCGACTGGGCGATCCTGTTGCCGGGAAGTGAGTCACTTGACCCCATGCTGCGGCAGCAAAGCGGTGAGTGGTTTCGCTTCGGCACATTGCCTCCGGCCGCGTTTATCCTGTTGGGCCTGCTGATCGCGGCGCTGCGCCAGGCCGGCCTGTTGCGTGAACCACAGCTCGAAGTCCACAACCCTGAACCGGTGAAACGGGAACGGGTTACTGGCCGACTGAAACGAAAGAACTGACAAGCGAAGCTGCCAAGCCCGCAGACACGCCACAGACTGGTTACAGCAATCATGAACAAGCTCAAGCGAATCGAAATTTTCTCGCGCTGGCGCGAGGCAAACCCCAACCCCACCACGGAGTTGAAGTTCGACAGCGACTTCGAACTGCTGATCTCCGTCATCCTCTCCGCCCAGGCTACCGATGTCAGTGTCAACAAGGCCACGGAGAAACTGTACGCGGTCGCCAACACCCCCGGAACCATTCTCAAGCTGGGCGTGCAAGGTCTCAAGCAATACATCAAGACCATTGGCCTGTTTAATACCAAGGCCGAAAACGTAATCAAGACCTGCCGCATACTGGTGGAGCAATACGACTCACAGGTGCCCCGCACGAGAGAAGAACTGGAAGCGCTGCCGGGTGTTGGCAGGAAGACCGCCAATGTGGTGCTCAATACCGCCTACCGCCTGCCCGCCATGGCGGTAGACACACATATCTTCCGGGTGTCGAATCGTACGGGCATTGCACCGGGCAAGAATGTGCTGGAAGTCGAGAAACGCCTGCTGCGCCTGGTGCCGGAAGAATTCCTGCTGGATGCCCATCACTGGCTGATCCTGCACGGTCGCTATGTATGCATCGCACGCAAGCCACGCTGTGGTGCCTGCATCATTGAAGACCTGTGTGAGTTCAAGCAGAAGACCGAGATCGAGTAAGTCGAACGAACAGCGCCCAAGCCAGAATCCCAGAAAATAGCAAACACAGCGGCCCCCTGTCTCCGATCACAGTGCGTGGCCAGATTCCCGAAACCCAAGGGTCTCCGACAATATCATTCCGCCTTATTTACGTCCTTTCTGGGCGGCAATACGCAGGCGCAGGGCGTTGAGCTTGATGAAGCCGCCGGCATCGGCCTGATCATAGGCACCGGCATCGTCTTCGAAGGTGGCGATGTCTTCATCGAACAGTGAATCCGCTGACTCACGGCCCACGACGATCACATTGCCCTTGTACAGCTTCAGTCGCACCTTGCCGTTTACATACAGCTGGGAATAATCCACCAACTGCTGCAAGGCCTGTCGCTCAGGCGACCACCAGTAACCGTTATATACCAGGGAGGCATAACGGGGCATCAGTTCATCCTTGAGATGCGCCAGTTCCCGATCCAGGGTGAGGGACTCGATGGCCCGGTGCGCCTTGAGCATGATGGTGCCGCCCGGTGTCTCGTAACAGCCGCGGGACTTCATGCCGACGTAGCGGTTTTCCACGATATCGGCCCGACCTATGCCGTTGGCGCCGGCCACCTGGTTCAGTCTGGTCAAGACCTGGGCGGGACTCAGGCTCTCGCCGTCGATACCCACGATATCGCCTTTCACGTAGTCCAGTTCGATATAGCTTGGCTGATCGGGTGCTTCTTCGGGGGATACCGACCACAGCCACATGGGCTCTTCCGGTTCCGCCGCCGGATCCTCCAGGTTGTCACCCTCGTAGGAGATGTGTAGCAGGTTGGCATCCATGGAGTAAGGCGACTTGTTGCCCTTCTTCTTCTCCACCGAGATGCCGTGCTCATCACAGTACGCCAGCAACTTGTCACGGGAGTTCAGATCCCATTCCCGCCAGGGTGCAATAACCTTGATGCCGGGGCTCAGTGCATAGGCACCCAGCTCGAATCGCACCTGGTCGTTGCCCTTGCCGGTGGCACCGTGGGAGATAGCATCGGCACCGGTCTCGGCGGCGATTTCCACCAGGCGCTTGGCGATCAAAGGACGGGCGATGGAGGTACCCAACAGGTATTCACCCTCGTACAGGGCATTGGCACGGAACATGGGATTCACATAGTCCCGCACAAAGTCCTCGCGCAGGTCCTCGATGTAGATCTCCTTGATGCCCATGGCCTCAGCCTTGGCCCGGGCGGGTTCTACTTCCTCGCCCTGACCGATATCGGCGGTAAAGGTGACCACCTCGCAGCCATAGGTTTCTTGCAACCAGCGCGCAATTACTGATGTGTCCAGACCACCTGAATAGGCCAGGACGACTTTGTTGATACCCGACATGATGTACTCCAGAATCCAGTGCCACGGCCCCGGGATCAGGGCTTCTCCGGCAGGAAAAAGGCGACTATTCTAGCATCAACGGACGCAATGAGAAGGGTGCCGGGCAATCGTGGATTCGGGCTGCAATCAGCGCCACAGCATCACGATATTGACCCGTCGATTGCGGTCCCGATCGGCAGCCGTGCGTTCCGGGTTCACCACCAAAAACTCCTCCCGTTCACCATGGGCGCGGGTCGCGATGGACTCCGGGTCGACCCCCTGGCTGATCAGGTAGTTGGTCACCAGGAAAGCCCGTTCTTCCGACAGCAAGAGATTCTCCCGGGTTTCGCCTGCGGTGTCGGTGAAGCTGTCCACCTCGAAACCCACCACCCGCTCGTCGGCGCGGCTGTACAGCACGATGTTGTCCAGCAGTCTCCTGGCCTCGGCACCGAGCTGGCGCGCAGTGCTGGCACATGGACAAGATCGGCAAACCAGCCCGCGATTTAATTTGCTACAATAGACCGATTCTCTCTAAGCAAGCCGCAGTAATGAGCCCAGACAGCATAAGTATCCGCAAGCCAGACGACTGGCATCTCCACTTACGTGACGGCAAGGCTCTCTCTACAACTGTAGCGCATTCCGCCCGCCGCTTCGGGCGCGCGATCATCATGCCCAATCTGGTGCCACCGATCACCACGGTGGAGGCGGCCCTGGCCTATCGACAGCGCATCATGGACGCCGTGCCAGCAGGCCAGGACTTCGACCCTCTGATGACGCTATACCTGACGGACGGACTGGCCACGGAGGAGATCGAGAAGGCGGCAGCCAGCCAGGAAGTGAAAGCGGTTAAATACTATCCCGCCGGCGCCACCACCAACTCCGAGAATGGCGTGACAGCCATCGAGAAGGTCTACCCGGTGCTGGAGAAGATGGCCGAGCTGGGCGTACCGCTGCTGCTGCACGGAGAAGTCACCACGAGCGACATCGACATCTTCGATCGCGAGGAGGCGTTTATCGACGATATCCTCGCACCGCTGCTGCAACGCATCCCGACACTAAAAGTCGTACTGGAACATATCACGACCAAACAGGCAGTGGATTTCGTCATGAGCCAGCTCAGCAACGTGGCTGCAACCATCACCGTTCACCACCTGCTCTATGACCGCAATCATTTACTCGCCGGAGGGGTCAGGCCGCACTTTTATTGCCTTCCTATACTGAAGCGCAACATACACCAGCAGGCACTGCTCGCCGCCGCCACCAGCGGCAGCCCCAAGTTTTTCCTGGGCACCGATTCGGCACCCCATGCCCGCGAGAAAAAAGAGGCCGATTGCGGCTGTGCCGGCATCTACACCGCGCCCGCTGCCATCGAGTTATACGCCGAAGTATTTGAGGAACAGGGAGCACTGGACAAGCTGGAAACCTTCAGCAGCCTGTCCGGACCCGCCTTCTACGGCCTGCCAGTCAACGAGGAAAGGATCACCCTGCATCGTCAGCAATGGACCATGCCAGCCGCTTTCCCACTGGCGGGTTCCACCGTTGTGCCCGTACGCGCCAACGAAACCCTGCACTGGACACTGGAATCCAATTCGTGAGCGACTACGACGAAGAACCTACCATCAACACCTTGATGGCGGAACGCTTTCGCACCTATCTGCCGGTAGTGATCGACGTTGAGACCGGCGGCTTCAATGCCGCCACAGACGCCATCCTGGAGGTCGCCGCCGTGGTGCCGGAGATGACCGATGACGGAGTCATGCAGATCGAGCAGACCTTTTTCCAGCGCATCATCCCCTTCGAGGGCTCGAACATCGAGGAAGCTGCACTGAAATTCACCGGCATCGACCCTTTCCATCCCCTGCGCATCGCGCGCCCGGAGCGGGACGTGTTCCAATCCATGTTCAAGATGATCAGGGAATCCATGAAGGCCAACGGCTGCAAGCGTGCCATACTGGTCGGGCACAACGCGCACTTCGATCACGGCTTCATCCGCGCCGCCAGCGAACGCCACAGCCTCAAGCGCAATCCATTCCACCCCTTCTCCAGCTTCGACACTGCCACCCTGGCCGGCCTGGCCTACGGCCAAACCGTCCTCTCCCGCGCCTGCGAAGCAGCCCGCATAGAATTCGACGACAAGGAAGCTCACTCAGCCCGCTATGACGCCGAGAAGACCGCAGAACTATTCTGCAAGATAGTGAATCGCTGGAAAGAAATGGGGGGCTGGAATTCGACCCAATAGGTCAGACTCAACAGCCCAGGAAAAACTGTTGCTGAACCGCTTCGAAAGAAACCCTACTCAGCAGATTCTTCCCCGCCACCAGCGGCATCAATAATCGGCTGCAACTCACCCTTCTCATACATCTCGGTCACGATGTCGCAACCGCCAATCAATTCTCCATCCACGAATAATTGGGGGAAAGTTGGCCAGTTCGACACCTTCGGCAAAGTCGCACGAATCTCAGGGTTACTCAGGATATCCACGTAGGCAAAGCGTTTGCCACAGGCCATCAAGACCTGGGTAGCCTGGGCAGAAAAACCACACATCGGCTGCTCCGGATTTCCTTTCATATACAACAGAATGGAATTGCTGCTGATCTGATCTTTGATGGTTTGTTCGACGTTCTGTTCGGCAGTTTGTTCAGCGCTCATGAATTACCTCGACCGTTAAGGCCATACATTCTCAAGAAGGGCCGCGAATTTTACATCAGGACCGCAATACACTTCCAGAATGCCCGAGAGCCTGAAAGCTGACAGCTACAGCCATCCGAACCTGGCGGTGAACTCACGGTGAGGCAGGGAGTCGCCGCTGCTGGACCGTAAGCAGCAGGGATGCTGCTTACGAGCCCCCATGGATGGGTTCACGGCGTGTCTAGCAGGGGCGACTCCCTGCCTCACTTTGTGCACATCAACATGAAGCTATAGCTAAAATCTGAAGGCCATAAGCACACCCACTCTTCGGAAGATGCTTCACCCAGCCCCATATCCCCCACCCCCAGGCGTCCGAACCAACAACCGATCCCCCGCCTTGACAGCCAGAGAACACTTGGCCGGCAACTCCTCACCATTGAGCAGATTGCTGCCGGCCGCCCCCGCCTCACCACCGGCAAGCCCCCAGGGCAAGGTAAGCCGCCGCTCGGTCAACAGGCTCAGCTGTGCCGGCTCGAGAAACTCATACTCTCGCACCACCCCGTCGCCACCCCGGCGTTCCCCGGCACCTCCACTGCCCCGCCGCACCGCATACTGGCGCACCCGCAACGGATAGTGCATCTCCAGGCTTTCGACTGGCGTGTTCAGGGTATTGGTCATATGGCTGTGGGCGCAATCCAGACCCGGGTAACGCGGGCCACCACCACAACCGCCAGCCAGGGTTTCGTAATAGTCCCAACGCGCACCCGTGGCCTCGTCGATACGCCCCATGGCGATATTGTTCATGGTGCCCTGGCTGGCGGCAGGAATCTGGTTCGGCAAGGCTTGTGCCAGTGCACCGAACACCAGATCCACCAGGCGAGTAGATGTCTCCACGTTACCTGCAGCGACCGCTGCCGGGCGCCGGGCATTGAGGATGGAACCCGGCCGCGTCTTGAGCCTGATACGACGAAACAGGCCTTCGCAGGCTGGCGCCTCGTCAGGCATCAGGCAACGGAAGCAGTAATAGGCGGCAGCGGCAACCACCGACTCGGGGCAATTAAGGTTACCTGGCACCATGTCAGATGACTCGGAAAAATCCAGTGAAACCTCGCCCGATCTGATAGTAAGCTGAACCGACAGAGGAATCTGCCCTTCGCTAAACCCATCGCCGTCGAGAAAATCCTGGAAGGAATAAGTGCCCCGTTGCAACTTTGCCAGTGTGGCCGAGCTAACGCGATCGGCGTATTCGTTGAGCTCCCGCATGCCGTCGAGGTAGTGGCTGACGCCAGCCTTCTGCAACAGCGAGCTCAGCCTTTCAACCCCTACCTGGTTGGCACCCGCCTGTGCGGCGAAATCACCGCTGATACCCTGGCCCGGTAACTGCAGAGTGTTGAGGCAGTCCTGTTGCAGATTGCCCCCACGATAGAGAAAGGTGGGTGGAATGATGATGCCCTCCTCGTCCAGGCGCTGCGACACGGGCATGGAACCGGGGGTGTCACAGCCTATATTGGCGTGATGGGCCCGGTTGGCGACAAAGCCCGCCAGAAAATCGGCGGCTCCGTCGTGGTCGCTGATAAATACCGGCGCAATCAGGGTGACATCCGGCAGGTGTGTCCCACCAAGATAAGGATCGTTAAGCACCAGCATATCCCCGCGCTGCCATTGCTGCTCCCGTACCAGATTGCCCATGGCAAAAGCCATACTCCCCAGGTGCACCGGGATATGCGCAGCCTGCGCAAACAGCTCGCCGCGGGGGCCGAACAGGGCGCAGGAGAAATCCAGCCGGTCCTTGATATTGGGGGAGAATGCGGTGCGCTTCAGCACCAGCCCCATCTCGTCGCAGATGGCCGAGACACGACTGGAAAACAGCTTGAGTTCGATCGGGTTCATGGGCCAAAAAGACTAACCAAAGAGCCAGGGCAAGACAATTGCCGACACTGAAATTAGTGGCTACAATGGCGCGTTTTCAGAGGGTAGCGCGAGCTGCCCTTTTTATTTTCTTATTTTTGGCACCTGCTCACCCACGGTAACGGGAGCCAAATAAGGTGAAAACAATGGCCGTTAAGCACTTCCTGACACTGAAAGACCTTCCCGCCAGCGATGTACTGGCCATCGTCAAGCGGGCGATCGAACTGAAGCAATCGCCCGACAAGGCCAACAGCCAGGCCCGCAAGACCCTGGGGCTGGTGTTTGAGAAATCCTCTACCCGCACCCGGGTCGCCTTCGAAGTTGCCATGAACCAGATGGACGGCAACTCCATCTTCCTGACCTCCGATTCCTCCCAGATCGGCCGCGGCGAACCCATCGAGGACACCGCGCGCGTGCTGTCCCGGATGCTGGACTGCATCGCCATCCGCACCTTCGCCCACAGCACACTGGAGAAATTTGCCGAGTTTTCCAGGGTCCCGGTAATCAACGCCCTGAGCGACGATTTCCATCCCTGCCAGCTGCTGGCCGACGTGCAGACATTCATGGAGCACCGCGGCGACATCAAGGGCGCCAAAGTGGCCTGGATCGGCGACGGCAATAATATGTGCCATTCCTATATCAACGCGGCGGAGGTCTTCGACTTCCAGTTGAGTATCGCCTGCCCTGCCGACTACGCACCCGCATCCGCCCTGGTGGAATCCCACAAGGACAGGGTCAGCATCGTGCGTGACCCGGTTGCCGCCACCCGCGGCGCCGACCTGGTGGTGACCGACGTGTGGGCTTCCATGGGACAGGAGGAGGAGCAGCTGGACCGGCTGCAGGCCTTCAATGGTTTCCAGGTGAACCCGGAGTTGATGAGTCATGCCGCAGAGCACGCATTGGTCATGCATTGCCTGCCGGCTCACCGGGGCGAGGAAATCACCGCCGATTATCTCGACGGCGACGGCAGCGTGGTCTGGGACGAGGCCGAGAATCGCATGCACTCCCAGAAAGCGCTGCTGGAATACCTGTTAAGCGACTAGATCGCCGCCGCTGGTCAGCGGCAATTCCCGCAATTATCGTGATAAAACAGGGCAAACCTGAAACACAAGATGTAGTATTGCCCTGTTTCCCGGTTTTTCTCCTCAATGCCACCGCCGGCACGCCCCGGCAGGGCCTGCCCCGGCCCCGCGAAAAGTCTGGCACAGCCGCACAGAATCAGTGCTCCAGCGCGTTTCCACAGCTTATTAACGGCTTGTTCCAGTGCACGCCGTTGCACACAAATTGCCCACAAATAACTCACAAGAAAAACTCTTGCAAAGCATCTGCAAGCGCATTATCTTGTGCCGGTGATTTATAGCTTGTCTATATGTTGTAGTAGCTGAGCATACATCAAGGGCTAGTCTTGGTGCATTTTTAGCCAAATCGGCAAGGGGCAAGCCGGTTTCATTCACAGACGAACCGGTCTCATAAAAAGAACAGCACTTGATGGAAACTGACAGCAACCGGGTCGGAGTCACCGGTTTGCAGGACTGAATTTTCGGTATTTTCGCTTTTCCTGGCCACACCGAAAGAAAAAGTTAAAGTCCAGCCGCAAAAACACAATATATAGTATATGGCTTGAACGCTGCCTGGCAGTCAGCCTCCAGCTCCTACGGAAAGGACTGGGCGTTGGTCACCGCCAGACGTGGTTTGATTTGTCGCGAATAACAGGAATTGCCGCGTAATTCGGCAGGCAGGCGAGGCTCTATCGGGTCTACCGGGCAATCAATCGGGCATTACATAAACAGGTAAGACAGTCCCGCCTGATTGCACAGTTGAGACCGCCAGCCATCCGCATCAAGACAGATCGGCCCAACCCGGACGAACAGCAAGGACCACCCTGGAACATCCAGGCGTCCGCCAGTCGTCTACCGGGCTTGGCTGGCCCGATTGCAGACCATCACTGGCCGCGATACTGCTACAGCGCAGCGTCGCAGAACAGCAAGGTGGCCCAATCCGCCAGCACAGCGTCAGCCTTTTTCGACCAGGGACCGCCAGCCCGGCACTAATGGGCCGGGATATCCGCCACCGGGTCAACGCAAGACAATGCCGGGCACAACACCGGCGAGAAACAATGCGAGAAGTATAGACAGCACGGCACGCCTACAAAGCACCCCAGCTCAGCTATACGCAAAAACAATAAATAGGCCGCAGGGCCTGTAGTAAAGACCAAATTCGGAGTAAATATGCAGACTGATGTTCAATCAACAGGTGACTCCCACCGCACCGCCACTTCCAGTAATGACGAATCTCTTTCCGTAAGCTCCACCGCTCCGGGTCAGTTACGCGTCATCAAGCGCAATGGCAAGGTTGTCTCCTATGACGAGTCCAAGATCTCGGTTGCGATCACCAAGGCCTATCTGGCCGTAGAAGGTGGCAACGCGGCAGCTTCCTCGCGAATTCACGAATCCGTCGCGCAACTCTCGTCCCAGATTACCGAGATCTTCCGTCGTCGCATGCCGTCTGGCGGCACCATTCACATCGAAGACATCCAGGACCAGGTGGAACTGGCGTTGATGCGCACCGGGGAGCACAAGATTGCCCGCAGCTACGTGATCTATCGCGCCGAGCGTTCCCGGGTACGCCAGCAGAAGCTGGAAACCGAACGCAGCAATGAGCCGGAAATCACAGTCACTCTCGACGATGGCCAGCAGGCAAAACTGGATACCCAGCGCCTGCGCACAGTCATCGAGGAAGCCTGCGAAGGCCTCAACGATGTATCCAGCGATGCGATCTACAATGAAACACTGAAGAATCTCTATCCCGGCGTGAAGATGGAGGATGTTCGCACCTCCCTGGTGATGACTGCCCGTACCCTGGTGGAAAAAGACCCCAACTATTCCTACGTGACCGCTCGCCTGTTGATGGACACCCTGCGCTCTGAAGCCCTGAGCTTCCTGGGTATTACCGATGCAGCCACCCAGTCCGAGATGCACTACCGCTACGCCGCCACGCTGAAGCCCTATATAGAGAAAGGCGTCGAGCTGGGCCTGCTGTCTGACCACTTGCTGGACTACGATATGGAAGTGCTGGGTCAGGCCCTGAAGGCTGAACGTGACCAGCAGTTCACCTACCTCGGCCTGCAAACCCTGTACGACCGCTACCTGATTCACAGCGAAGGCGTTCGCTTCGAACTGCCCCAGGTATTCTTCATGCGTGTCGCCATGGGTCTGGCCGCCGAAGAGGATAATAAAGAAGCGCGAGCGATCGAGTTCTACGACCTGATCTCCAGCTTCGACTACATGACATCTACTCCGCAGCTGTTCAACTCCGGCACCCTGCGGCCACAGCTGTCTTCCTGCTTCCTCACCACCGTGCCCGATGACCTGTTCGGCATCTACAGCGCGATCCGCGACAACGCCATGTTGTCCAAGTGGGCGGGCGGCCTGGGTAATGACTGGACACCGGTGCGCGCACTGGGTGCCCATATCAAGGGCACCAACGGCAAGTCACAGGGTGTGGTTCCCTTCCTCAAGGTAGTCAACGACACCGCCGTGGCTGTTAACCAGGGCGGCAAGCGAAAAGGTGCCGTGTGTTCCTATCTGGAGTCCTGGCACCTGGACATTGAGGAGTTCCTCGAACTGAGAAAGAACACCGGTGATGACCGTCGTCGTGCCCACGACATGAATACGGCAAACTGGATTCCCGACCTGTTCATGAAGCGCGTCTTCAACGACCAGGAATGGACCCTGTTCTCACCCAACACCGTACCCGAGTTGCATGACCTGCACGGTGAAGTCTTCGAACGCGCCTATGAAGAATACGAGCGCAAGGCAGCGGCAGGACAGATACGTCCCTACAAGACTGTCCGCGCCGCCGACCTGTGGCGCAAGATGCTGTCCATGCTGTTCGAGACCGGCCATCCCTGGATCACCTTCAAGGACAGCTGCAACGTGCGCTCGCCACAGCAGCATGTAGGCACCATCCACTCTTCCAACCTGTGTACCGAGATCACGCTCAACACCAGTGCCGAGGAAGTGGCGGTGTGCAACCTGGGTTCCGTGAACCTGGTGAATCACGTGGACGAGAACGGCCTTAACCGCGAGAAGCTGGAGAAGACCATCAAGACCGCTATCCGCATGCTGGATAACGTGATCGATATCAACTACTACTCCGTGCCACAGGCTGAGAACTCAAACATGAAGCACCGGCCCGTCGGCATGGGCATCATGGGTTTCCAGGACGCACTGTACAAGCAACGCATCGCCTACTCTTCCGAGCAGGCCGTGGAATTTGCCGATGTCTCCATGGAGATGATCAGCTACTACGCTATCAGCGCCTCCAATGAGCTGGCCCAGGAACGGGGTCGTTACGAATCCTTCGAGGGGTCCCTGTGGGATCAGGGCATCCTGCCTATCGACTCCCTGAAGATGCTGAAGGAAGCGCGGGGCGATGACTACCTGGATGTGAACTTCGACCAGCGCCTGGATTGGGACAGCCTGCGTACCCGCATCAAGGAACATGGCATGCGCAATTCCAACTGCCTGGCCATCGCACCGACGGCGACCATCGCCAACATCTGTGGCATCTCGCAGTCCATCGAGCCGACGTACCAGAACCTGTATGTGAAATCCAACCTCTCCGGCGAGTTCACCGTGGTTAACCCCTACCTGGTAGAAGACCTGAAGAAGCTGAACCTCTGGGACAGCGTGATGGTCAACGACCTCAAATACTACGAGGGCAGCGTGCAGCGCATCGATCGTGTCCCGGCAGAGATCAAGCATATCTATGCCACCGCCTTCGAAGTGGAACCACGCTGGCTGGTAGATGCGGCGAGCCGCCGCCAGAAGTGGATCGACCAGGCCCAGTCACTGAACCTGTACGTGGCCGGGGCCAGCGGCAAGAAGCTGGACGTCACCTACCGCATGGCCTGGCTACGCGGATTGAAGACTACTTATTACCTGCGCGCGTTGGCAGCCACCACAACCGAGAAATCCACCGTGGAGAATAATAGCCTGAACAAGGTATCCGCGACGGCTGAGCCCGCCGCAGTGCCCAAGGCCTGTTCACTGGACGATCCGGATTGCGAGGCCTGTCAATAACATGATCGTGCCACCATCGGTGGCACGACACTATGACATGTAAACACGATGAAGATCAGGCTCAACCTATAAAACAGCCGATCAATACGCACATAAAGAATTAAGAGGTAATACCCTATGCTGTCATGGGACGAATTTGACAAAGAAGAGATACCTGGCGCTGCGCCTGTCACTCCCCAACGAGCGCAGGAGAAGCCTGCATCCCCGGTTGAGACTGCCGTAGCGGCAGTGGAAGCCGTGAAGAAACCATCTCCACAGGCAAAGGCTACCCCCGCACCGTCGCAGGAATCCAATCTCGACGCGGCGGATGAGAAAAACAACACCGACGCTCTGGCGCAGGCAATCGATGATCTGCAGGACCTTGACGTCAGTGCCGGCCTGGAAGAACTGGAAGGCACCGCCGCCCGCGTAGCGGTAGATGACAAGCGCATGATCAATTGCCGCGCCGACCTGAATCAGCTGGTCCCATTCAAGTACGACTGGGCCTGGCAGAAATACCTGGATGGCTGCGCCAATCACTGGATGCCCCAGGAAGTCAATATGAATGCGGATATCGCATTGTGGAAAACGCCGGGCGGCCTCACCGAGGACGAGCGCCTGATCGTCAAGCGCAACCTGGGCTTCTTCTCCACCGCCGATTCCCTGGTGGCGAACA
>JAYPVK010000035.1:0-32151 GCA_038134565.1 Pseudomonadales bacterium
CCATATTCTCTAAGTAACCTTATTGAAAGAAATAATGACTATGCTTAAACAATATATGGAGCAGCGTCACATTGACCTAGACAGCGGGCGTAGTTGTTTAGCTTTGGAGCGAGAATACTGGCAAGCACTTGAAGTCCTGGCTTACGAAGACGGCTGGAACAACTGGCGTGATTTCTTCTGCATGCGGGTACTACCAGACAAACCTGAAGACATATCTTTGGCCAGTCATGTGCGGAAGATGGTGACGGTCTTTCTGTTTGATGAATTTGATGAACGGAGGTCTAGCGATGGAGTTGGTTAAAGACGTTGGCGGTCGTCCACAGAAGAGCCAGAGCGAGCAGCAAGCGCAGGATCTACTCGACCGCCCAAGAGCTGATATACAGCTTTGAGGCTTGTGCCAAGGATGTGAGTCCGATTTTTTGTATAGATTGTTATGAATCGAAATCACTAATCCAGCTTCTCTCTAAAATGAAAGCTTGATATTGCCAGTCCCTCTCTGAAATAGAAACGATGGGTGTCGCCGCGATGAACAGCGGAATCCAAATGAATGTAACTGCATCCCGTAGTTTTAGCCACGTCTCTCAGCCAGTTGTAGAGTATTTTTCCGTACCCCTGGGATCTTATATTTTGCGAAGTGACCAAATCGTCGATGTAGAGGTGCTTCCCCAAAAATAGATTCGTAGCAATACGATAACCAGCGACAGCTACTATATTCTCGCCGTCCTTGAGAAAAGCAAGCTTGAATCCTTGCTTTTCCATCTCCCTGACGGTTTCTAAGAATTGATCGCGCTTCAAATGGGTTCTTAGCTCCGCCATGACATCGAAGCAATTTTCTATTTCATCATCAGATTCGGCTATCTTAGGGTTCAATTCACTCATAAACTTCAACTCCTCTTTATCGGGTGATTTAGTCGGTAGCAGCACACTCATTTGCCGCTCTAGTTCTTCGTTGCTGGGCTTAGATTCGCCTCTAGGCACATTCGGTCTTGGCGGCAGCATCCAGCCAGATTTGTGCATATTTTTGTCATTACTCATTATTTACGTTCACCCCATGCACCAGGAGTGATTCCACGCAGTCACGTAACGACGTATCGAGTGGCCGAAATTCCATGCCGAGTGTCTTGCGGATGCGCTCGTTGCGCAGTTCGCAGCCGCCCCACGCGGCCTGGAATTCGGCTTTTCGTGCCTGGATGGGCGCGGGGAAGGGGTCCACTTTGGTCCCGCCGGCAAAACCGAGCTCCGGCAGCAGACGGTCGATGCTGGCGCACACATCGTCCACTTCTCGCGAGTCGGTCGACCACGCGATGAAGCGTTCCCCGTTCTTCACCTTGTCACTTTCCAGCATGCGAACGTGCGCCTCCGCGGTATCACGGACATCCACGGTCCACCACGGGCGATAGGCGCCGATGACATTCTCGGTGTATTGCCCCAGCAGCATAGTCTCGACGTTGTGTTGCCAGGGGCCGACTTCTTTCTGATGCGTGGCGAGGATGGGGCCCACATTGTCACCGGGGCAGCAGGTAATCGCGTCCCACCGGCCGCTGGCCTCGGCTGCATCGGCAAATGCCCGTTCCAGCAACATCTTGCCGATGGAATAGCCCTGGCCCCCTTTGGCGGATCGCTGCGGGTTGGTCTCATCCGGGTAGCGGTCCTCGTCACACACGGGCCGACGCACCAACTCCTGTATATCGGTTTCACCAATGACAGCGGCGATGCTGGACGTCACCACGACGCGGCTGACCGACTCCGACAGGTTGATGCTGTTGATGATGTGGTCATACACCTTCTGCACGTAGTCCTGGTCGTTATAGGTGGACATATGCGACACGTGGGCGACGCCGTGGCAGCCTTTGAAGATAGTGTCAAAACAACCCGCCTTGTCCAGGTCTGCTGAATGCAGGGTCAGGCGCCCGGATGCATAACCGGGCATGGCTCGCAGAAAACCGGTTTTGACTCCGTCGTTGGCATCGCGTACGCAGGCGCGCACCCGGTAGCCCTTGTCCAGCAAAGTTCGCACGATCCAGCCGCCGATAAATCCGGCGCTCCCTGTCACCGCGACGGTGCCGTTCTGAGGCATAGGTCCCATTTAGTTTTCTCCCTTGCATTTTGCCCAATAACAGTCGAGCACGAATGTGATTATTGTTTAGCTGGCTCGAATCAGTTCGGCGACCTGTCAGCAGGCGTCGCCCGCACGTGGCAGGTGACCATGAACAGGCTCAGCTCTGTTCTTGGCTTCACACGCGCCGCAGGCGTAAAGAAGTTGCAATCGGGTGATGCAAAGCTCACGCAGAGTCCAGGCGGTCAGCCGTTTGTTCCAACCGCGTGACCAGGCTGGCAAGGGACGCGGTGGTCGCATTGTTCGACTCGATACCGGAGAGCACCGTGCGTGAAATCGCATTCGTTACCTTGTCCACATCAATCGCCTTGCCGTTTGTCATGTAGGACCAGGCGATCAGCTCCAGCCCGCCACCAATCATGTCGCACACAATGCCTGGAGAGACGTCAGATCTAAAATCACCGCGCTTGATGCCCGCCTTGATTTCGTCCGCCATTAAGATGCCGATCTGGTGATTGAGCGACTGCGCCAGCGAGGGCTGCGTGGTATCGAACTGCCGCAGGTCACGGGTGATGAGCCCGCACATGCCCCGATCACTGGAAATGGCCAGCAGTACGCGTCGAATCAGATAGCGCAGGCGATTGCCATAGCCTTCAATAGCCGGCAGGGTTTGCTGGATGTCGTCGAAGATGGCCGCGTAGTGCCGTCGCAGCACCTCATCAAGCAGGCCGCGCTTGCCATCGAAGTAGCGATAGATCGTGCCTTCCGCGATGCCCGCATCGGCCGCGATATCGACGATCGAGCCCTTCTCGAACCCACAAGCACAGAACACCTTGCGTGCCGACTCGACAATCGTGTCGATGCGCTGCTCTTTCGAGGGGCGCGGTACTTTGGTGAGGGCCACAATGCTCATGAAAGATGTGTTCCGCTGGTGCTTGCCGGTAAATGGCATCTAAAGTGCCACAATAGTGAACGCAATTCAACAATGAAATCAGGGCGCGACGTTAGCAGGTAGTATTGAAAAGAAACGCTAAAATAGGTTTGTAATTCCCATTAATAGTGACTACGATGTTCAGCGATCAAGCGATATTTTGCTGATTACTGCACGAATAATGAATGCTATTCATTACTGGATTTCCGGCCGTTAGGCAGGCAAAGAGAGCAGGCAAAGCAAACAGCCAAAGCAAACAGCCAAAGCAAACAGCCAAAGCAAACAGGCAAAGCAAACAGGCAAAGCGAACAGCGCCAGGAACGTAAACAGGACAGGAACCAGAACATGGGATCAAAAAAGCAAACCCGGTCTTTTATTGCCCTGTGGCTGAGTCTTGCGCCCGCGCTGGTCCTGGCGCAGCCTGCGCCGGACGATGCAGAACGCGCGGAGGGGGAAGCTCAATACACACTGTTTTGCGCGGAATGCCACGAGGGTGCCATGCTGGAGGCACCGCAACGGGCCGCGTTCGAACTGTACACACCCGGACGCATCGTCGATGCGTTGGAGTTCGGGTCGATGGCGACCTCAGGCATGGCGTTAACCCGGGCACAAAAACGCAATATCGCCTACTACCTGACCGGGGACCGCTACGATGAAGCACGCATCGAGACGGTAGGCTTCAACTGCGAAGCCACCCGCGCGGCATCCTCGCCACTAAACCGGGCCGTGGCCTGGAACGGTTGGGGCGGCACGGCGGGCAACACACGCCATCAAGCTAATGAAACCATTCTGAACAAAAGCAATGTCAATCAACTGCAGTTGAAGTGGGCCTTTGCCTTTCCGGGCGCGACGCGCACGCGCTCACAGCCGGTGGTCACGCCAGAGGTGACGTTCATCGGCAGCCAGGATGGCACCGTATATGCGCTGGACAATGCCAACGGCTGTCCCTGGTGGACCTTCACTGCCGATGCCGAAGTGCGCGGTGCCATTTTCGTCGACACCACTGACGCGGGTGTGCCGGAAACCCTGCTGTTCGGTGACTTCAGCGGCCAGGCCTACGCCATCGATGCACACACCGGGGCGCTGAAGTGGAAGACAGACGTACACGCTCACCCCCAGGCCACGATCACGGGCTCCGTTATCGCCCATGAGGACACGGTCATCGTTCCGGTGTCGTCACTGGAAGTGTTATTGGCCGCCCGGGTTGGTTATTCCTGTTGTACTTTTCGCGGGGCCCTGGTGGCGCTGGATATCCGCACCGGTGAAGAGCGGTGGCGCACCTACACCACCGACGAGCCGCGCCCGACCATCCTGAGCACCGCGGGCATACAGCAGTACGGCCCTTCGGGCGCCCCCATCTGGTCCAGCCCCACCATCGATGCGCAGCGCAACCTGGTATATGCCGGCACCGGGGAGAATTATTCCTCGCCGGCCAATGCCTACAGCGATGCCGTACTGGCGATGGACCTCGGGACTGGCCAGATAGTCTGGAGCGCGCAGCTGACCCGCGACGATGCCTGGAATGGCGCCTGCTCGCGCGGCACGCCAAACTGCCCGGAAGAGAACGGGCCCGACTACGATATCGGCGCCTCACCGATACTGACCCGGGACGAGAACGGCAGGGAACTGATTCTAGTCGGCCAGAAATCCGGCATGGTCTACGCACTGGACCCCGCCAACGACGGCACGCTGGTATGGGAGCGCCGTGGCGGCAGTGGTGGCACTATGGGCGGCGTACACTATGGCATGAGCAGCAACGGCGAGAAGCTCTTTGTCGGCATATCCGACCTGCCCACCAATAACCCGTATAACGTGGGTGAGGGCCATCCCGGCGTTCACGCCCTGCAACTCAGCTCCGGCGAGATTCTCTGGCGCAACGACTTACCGAACAAGTGTGAACCCGGTCCCTTCCTCTGCTGGCAGGGTATTTCCGCCGCCGTCAGCAGCACGGCCGACGTCGTGTTTGCCGGTGGCCTGGATGGCATCCTGCGAGCATTCGATGCCGAGGACGGCAGTATCCTGTGGGAGACCAACACGCGCCAGAGCTTCGGCACGCGCAATGGCATCGCGGCAACCGGCGGTTCTATCGAGGCCGACGGCCCCGTGATCATGAACGGGCAGGTGTTCGTCACCTCGGGCTATGAGAAGTGGGCGGAAGCACCGGGCAATGTGTTGCTCGTGTACTCCCTGAACGGGGAATAGGCGGGCGGCCAGTTTGTCCACCGCCATTTTTAAATGGCGATCGCGATTGCCGAAAGTTGTGACGCCAGATTTGAGCAAACGATCCAGGAGTCTTGCATGATGAATTTTCTTCTTTCCCACAACACAGTTCGCAACGAATCGCCTTCCTGGCGCTCACTGTTGTTGGCGGTCTCTATCGCGCTGTTCGCGGCCCAGGCCAGCGCCTACGAAATTGATCCCGATGCCACGCTCCACGATTCCCCGACCAGCCTTATGGGGGTGAACCATATTGGCTTGTCCGTGCGCGATCTGGATGCGTCCCTCGCGTTCTACCAGGCGGCCACGGAGTTCAAACTCATGCGCCGGGAAGTCGTGCGCAACAACGCGGCGGCGGATACCTTATTTGGCCGCGCCAATGTGGAGTACGAGATTGCCGTGCTGGAAGCGCCGAACATGCTGTTCGAGCTCATCGAGTTCAGCCATAACCGTGACCTGCCAATCAGCAACATGCCGGTACAGGGTCCTGGCATGACCCACACCTGTTTTCAGTCACCCGCGCACGTATCGGGCTACGGCAAATTCAAACGAGCCGGGGCGCAGATGCTCAGCCGCGGCGACGGCCCGGTCGACCTGTTGGGGCAGGGCGTAACCTATGCCTACGGTTATGACCCGGAAGGCAACATGCTGGAGCTGGAGCAACTGGATTTTGCGCGATTGGGCGGCGACACACGCAGTCCCGAGTGGATAGCACAGGGCTTGGACATTTGGATGACCCAGGTGGCCCTAGTCACCCATGACATCGAGCGCCTGACCGACTACTACTCCACTATCATGGGTTTTAATCCCTATCGCACTGCGGACATCGAGGGCCGGCCAACCTTCGATGACGCGACCGACATCGACAACGTGTCGCTGCGGGTCATGTTCTTCCGCATGGCGCAGACCAGGAAGTCCATGGAGTTCTGGGAATACGTGAACCCCGCAACACCCGCGCCTGCCGGCAAGCGCGCTGTCACCGCCCCTGGCTATTCCTATTCGCTGGAAGTCGGCGACATTCAGGCAGAGTACCAGCGCATGAGCGAACTGGGTGTGGAGTTCGTCAGCGAGCCGGTATTGCTCGGTGACTACTGGCAAGTGTATGCCCATGACATCGATGGCAATGTGTTCGCACTGCGCCAGTGGGTGGACCCGAACTCGCCGTGGTCGGTACCGAACCTGGAACTGTAGCACTGGTCCCCGCGTCTTCAGTTCGCCGCACAGCCAAGTGAGACTATTCAGACTATCTGATCACGCTTTCTCTTCAGTCGATTTATTCAGGAACAAACGATGACAATTCAATTTCGCCAATCCGTGTTTAGCGTGCTACTGGTCCTCCGCGTAATTCTCGGCAACCCGGTCCTGGCCCAGGACGTGACCGAACAAGTGGAGCACCGCTATGCGGATAACAATGGCGTGCGCATACACTATGCCGTGATGGGCAGTGGCCCCCTTATCGTCATGGTGCATGGCTTTCCCGATTACTGGTATACCTGGCGTCACCAGATGCAGGCCCTGGCCGGCGACTATACCGTCGCCGCCATGGACACGCGCGGCTACAACCTGAGTGACCAGCCGCAAGGCGTGGAGAATTACACGCTGGACATACTGGTGGAAGACGTGGCGGCGGTGATTCGCGCCGAAGGCCAAAGCAGCGCCACGGTGGTCGGGCATGATTGGGGTGGTGGCATCGCCTGGAGCTTCGCGGCGCTAAAACCCGAGATGACCGAGCGCCTGATCATCATGAACCTGCCGCACCCCCGTAGCCTAGTCAGGGAGTTAGCCCGGTTTGGGCAGCAACACGAAAACTCCGCCTATGCGCGCAGGTTTCAGCAGCCTAACTCCCATGAAAACCTGAGCGCCGAAGTGCTGGCAACCTCGCTGTCCGGTGGCGACCCGGCGCTGCACGCACGCTACCTTGAGGCGTTCGGCCGCTCCAGCTTCGAGGCAATGATGAATTACTACCGCGCCAATTATCCCCGCGACCCCTACACGGCCGGCGCGTTCCTGGAATTGCCGCAGGTGCAGGCCCCGGTCCTGCAGTTTCATGGCCTGACAGACACGGCGCTATTGCCCGAAGGGTTGAACAACACGTGGGAATTCCTGGCATCAGACTGGACCCTCGTCACCATTCCCGGTGTCAGCCACTGGCCGCACCAAGCGGTGCCCTACAAGGTCAGTAATATGATGAAAGCCTGGTTGGAGTTGCACTGATCTGCCACCCATCGATGAAACCGGGCTTCAGCAAAATCTTGTGCCAGAAAAAGGGGGGTCAGATTTATTTAGAGAGAAGGGGTCGGAAATTCAATCCGACCCCTTTTATTCACAGCGCAGGTTCCACCCGCAACAGCGCCCCAACGTCCTCGTTCGTCAGCAAATACAACAGGCCATCCGGCCCTTCCCGCACTTCCCGAATCCGCTGCCTGAGTTCACCTAACATGGATTCGCGCCGCAGTTCCTCGTAGTTCTCGTTAATCACGACCCGCTGCAAGTGACCAGTCCCTTCAATACCACCCTGGCGCAGCGAGCCCACAAACAAGTTGCCTTGCCAGGCGGGAAACCTCCATTGTGCCTGCAGGAGACGCTCTATTGAGAAGGGTCGAATATCCGCACTCTAGTCATTCAGCGCTATATACATTAAGTCCAGCCGTCTAACCTGTGTTTATAGTAACATCAGTAGTCACATCAACAATATTATAAATATAAAATAACAAATAAAAACAGCTAATTATAATTGATAATAGAATCTTTGTGGCGGCACCATTTTCCCCTCCAGGCTCAGTCCCTCCGGCTGGCGCCAGCAACAGCCACTTTCCGAATCCGCGTCGCTTACTCTCCGGCCCAGAGCATTATTGGGTATCGCCTGCTAAATCCTGGGCTGCGGGTGTCCCGAAATCCAACTCAACAATCGCTTGGGTAGATGGTGATGTTTGTGAGAAATTGCAGGTCTCGGTATTTGTAGGTGTACGAGACGGGTATCTGGTTGTCTCTGAAGATGGCCATATCTTCATCTTCACACACGGAGGATCGAAGGCTTGGGCGCATTATCGTGACGAGGTCACTCGCGCGTATATCGTCTTCGTCAAAATTCATCAGGGTGTAGCTGTAGTCCACTGTGCCATTGAGGTCAGTGACTTCATCGAACCTCGTCTCATCATCAACGAGTATGGGTAAGACGCTGTTCATCGCGGCAACCACTTCTTCGATGGTGTCTCCTTCTACCCCAAGCAATTCCTGAAATTGATCGCTGTTGGTCGAAGTCTCAGAGCGGCTGCTTGCCTGATCCTGATTTTGGCAGCTCACGGTCCCGGTATAGGACTGAGTGGCTTCAGCGATGTCTGCAATGCTCAACAACCCGGTCTGTTGCGATGCCTCGTAATCTATATTATTGGCATCCAGGAATGACCGTAGAATGCTGGCCTTGATCGCAAAGTTGATATTCTGTGGGGTATTTCCTGAGCGTCGAATGAAGTAATCATCATTCGCAGTTGAGGATACAACCCCAACAATTGCGCCGGATCGGTTTATGACTGGTCCACCGCTATTTCCCGGTTGAATCTGGGCGTTCATTTGAAATGTGGCCAAATCATCTTCAAGCCCGGTCAGGGCGCTGACTACGCCATTGGTGAGATTCCCCTGGGATGACAAGTCCCCAATGAGAGGAAAGCCATAGACAACTATTTCATCACCAAGTCGCAGTGAATCATTGACAGGAAAGCTGGCCGGGTCAGTTGCATAGTCAACCTTGAGTAGTGCCAGATCAAATTGCACGTTGCTGGCAATTATCTCGGCGCTGTATTCCGGCATTCCGAGAAGTCTGAATGCTATGGATTGGCAGTCTGCTACAACATGATGATTGGTGACGATGTGACCGGTGCGACTCACAGCAAATCCGGTGCCTGAGCTTGAAGGGGTGCCATTGCCGATGCTGTCGATTTCATCTCCCTCCAGGAAAGCATCTACTAACGTATTCAACTCGGTTATCAGCAAGTCTGCTGATTCGAAACGATCGTCCTCGTTATACACCCCCACCCAGACATCATATATCCCATCCAGGGGTTCTTCGAATCGTAGCCCGGCCCCCAAGCCCAATTCAGAGTCTGCATTGAAATCGTCATTACAATGCCAGTTGCCCTGAGGATCGTTGATGAGGATAACGGTATCTACTTCCGAGTCTGTGTAAAAGCCCAATGAAAGTGCGCTGCTTAAATCGGGACGAAAAGTCAGCTGATAATCGGGTGCTTCGCTCACCCAGCCCACACAGTTGTCAACGATCGTGCTGGATGACAAATCTACGAATCCACCGGCAGACAGGGTAACTGTGAGTGGATCATCTTCGAAGCCAGAACTCAGTTCTATTTCGCCGTAATTGGAAGGCTCGGAGAAATCCTGAGCGACAGCATGACACGGCAGTGTGATCGAAATAGCGGTAAAGACTAGTGAAACAATACGGTGCCGCATGAGGGATGAGTGCCACTCTTTCAGGATAAGGACGCTCTGCAAAAATACCAGCTAGAGTGATGTGCGTGAAGGGGCGTGAATATCAGGATGACGATATGTGCCATAAATATTAAATGTATCCTCGAATTACATTGGTTTCTGGTTCTGCTGTCTGGATCAGGGTGCAGAACTATTTCGCTACGTGATTCAAATGCGCTTGATTGCGGCTATTTCTTCAGGCAACTGAACTTCCGGACTTTGCTCCTTCACAACCCAAACCCTTTTTACTATCCTTCGTCTCTTTTCCTAATCACACAACCCAAAGAACCCAACCATCATGCTTAGCGAACAGGAAATACGCGATCTAGTCTCGGCCCACGGCAATACTGTCAACGTTGGCAGGCCCGTCAAACAGCTCATCGAAGATGGCGATATTCCGCGCCTCCAGGGCGCCACGGTGCTGGAGGGCAAGGTGTCCGACTCGGTGTTCTCCGACTCCCTGAAGACCAGGGACGGTCAGCCGATTCGCCTGATGTTTCGCAACAACCGAATCTCTACCCACGATGTCAATCGCGGGGCGATTCCCTTCAAGGACCAGGTGCTGGCGTTTAACCATGACCATATGCTGCAGCTGGTGCGTCGGGTGCTGGGTTCTTCTCAGTTTGAGGTGGCGGGCCTGTTGCCCAGTTCCACCGTGATTCCGGCCGAAAACCTTGAGCTGATCATGCTGGAGAATGTGCTGCGCCTGTATAACGCCGAGAGTTCCACGTCCACGTCGCTCTACCAGCACTGGCTGGCGGCGAAGGAGCAGGGGCTTGAGGTGCTGAACTACGCCGGGCATCAGTTGCAGGTGAATGAGCTGATTCCCAACGGCGTGTTGCCTTACCTGCTGGATACGCCGAGTACCAAGGCCAAGGTGGACAGGACTACCGATGCTCAGTCGCTGATCGCCGATGGGGTGTGCACCCAGGAGCAGTACAATCAGATTCGTAATTCCTCTCTCATGGCCTTTGGCATTGTGTCCCAATACCTGCAGGAACGCGGCATGGTGCTGGTGGATACCAAGACCGAGCATGGCATAAACAGTAGCGGCCAGATCGTTGCCGCCGATGAACTCTATACCATGGACTCGTCCCGTTTCTGGAAGCTGGACGACGATGGCGAACTGCTTACCCGCGACGGCAAGCCGGTTTCCTTCTCCAAGGAATTTGCCCGCGGCATGGTGAAAGAGAAGGATCAGCAGTTCACCGAGGAGCAGGCCAATGAGATCGCGGTGCGCTATATCATGGGGCTGCAGCATCTCACCGGTGTCGACTTTGCCCCCGACCTGCGCCCACGGGATGAGCGCATCGTGGAATCCACTAACCTGATCCTCGATAGCCTGCTCTAGAACCCGGCTTGCTACTGACCTTGCTTGCCGCGATTCAGCAGGTCGCGGCCTGGCCCGGGCGTGCTTGCCTGCCTGCCTCGACCCCTGTCGCCAGTTGCGCTACGCTCGTCCCCAATCCAATTCTTTGTGTGTTCAGGAGTCAGCCATGCGCGTAGGTCGCCGTCCACTGTTCCGTCTCGCCAGCCTGTTGTCGCTCGGGGCGCTGCTGCTTGCATGTGGCCAGGGAACGCCAGATGCGTCTGCGCCTGTGGCAGCAAGTCCGGTAGTCACCGAGGCTGACTATCGGCGAGCCGAACGCTTTCTCGCGGCCAATGTGAATGATCTGGTGTCCGGCAATATCCTTGCCCAGTACTGGCAGGATGATGGTCGCCTGGTGTATCGGCGTTCGACCGGTGCAGGCTCGGAGATTGTAGTGGCAGACCCCGGCACGGGGTCGATTTCCGCCCTGTTCGATGCCGAGGCCGTCGCCGCGGCGCTGGCCAGCCTTAGCGGTGACGAGGTGGATGCCTCCGATCTCTCACTCTCCCGCATCGAACTGGATTCGGAACAAGAGACTCTCGGCTTCCGCTTCGATGGCGAGGACTACCAGTTAAACCTGTCTTCCATGGACTTGCAGCAGGAAGCCAAATCCCCGGACCACGAGATTTTCTCTCCCGACGGCAGCAAGGCGGCGTTTATCCAGGACCACAATCTATGGGTCAGGGACACTGCCAGCAATGCGCTGACCCAGCTCACCTTCGACGGCGTGGAAGACTATGGGTATGCCACCAACAATGCCGGCTGGATTCGCGACGACGGCCCCGTACTGCTGTGGTCACCGGATTCCCGCAGCATCGCCACCTTTCGTCACGATGGCCGCAATGTGGGTGAGATGTATCTCTACGATACCCGGGTCGGTCACGTGGAACTGGATGCCTGGAAGTATCCCCTGCCCGGTGACGAACACATATTCATGATCGAGCGCATCGTGGTGCATCTCGAGGATGAGCCGAGGGTCGCTCCTCTGAGGATGCCACCTGACCCCCATCGTTCAACCACGGCCGATCACATTGCGGATTTTGATGGTCGCTTTCTGGATGTGGAGTGGAGTGAGGATGCCGCCTTTCTGGCCTTTGTCTCATCCTCACGTGATCACAAGTCGGCGACCCTGCGCCTGAGCAATCCCGATACCGGGGACGTGCGCGACATCTACAATGAGACCGTCGCCACCTACTACGAATCCGGCGCCGCCACAGAGAACTGGCGCCTGTTCGTGGAGCGTAACGAATTTCTGTGGTTCTCGGAGCAAGACAACTGGGGGCACCTGTATCTGCATGACCTCACCTCGGGCCAGATGAAACGACAACTTACCTCGGGTAACTGGAGTGTCTTGCAGGTGCAGCAGGTGGACCTGGAGAACGAACAGATCTATTTCACCGGTTCCAATCGCGAGCCGGGCGATCCCTATTTCCACTACCTGTATCGGGTCAACATGGACGGCAGCGGCCTGACCCTGCTAACCCCGGAGCCTGCTCATCATGTGATTAACTGGTCGGAAGACGGTCGCTATTTCACCGACATCTACTCGACACCCACCACGGCCCCGGTGAGTGTCATCAGAGACCGTGACGGCGCCGTACTCCAGGAACTAGGACAAGCCGATATCAGCCAGTTGCTGGCGGCAGGCTGGGTGGCACCGGAGCCCTTTGTCGTCAAAGCCCGGGACCAGCAGACCGATCTCTACGGGCTGCTCTACAAGCCGAGCAATTTCAATCCTGCCAGCTCCTATCCGGTACTGAACTACCTGTATCCCGGCCCGCAGACCGGGAGTGTGGGGCGCCGTTCCTTTTCTCCCGCACGAAGTGACAAGCAGGCCGTCGCCGAATTGGGATTCGTGGTGGTGGAAGTGGATGCCATGGGCACGCCGGGCCGTTCTAAGTCCTTCCATGACGCCTATTACGGCAACATGGGCGATAATGGCCTGCCGGACCAGGTCACGACCATACGCCAGCTCGCCGCCGACCGGCCCTGGATGGACATCGAGCGGGTTGGCATCTGGGGCCATTCCGGTGGTGGTTTCGCATCCACCGCCGGCATCCTGCGCTACCCGGACTTCTACAAGGTGGCCGTCTCCAGTGCCGGCAACCATGACAACCGCAACTACGAGGATGACTGGGGCGAGAAATGGCAGGGCCTGCTGGAGACTTACCCGGAGACCAGTCCCGACGACCCGGATGCGCCCAGCACCAACTATGATAACCAGGCCAACCAGTTGCTCGTCGAGAACCTGCAGGGCAAGTTGCTGCTGGCCCATGGCTTGATGGATGACAATGTCCACCCCAGCAACACCTTGCTTATGGTGCAGGCACTGGTGGAAGCAGAGAAAGACTTCGACCTGGTATTGCTGCCGGATTCCCGCCATGGCTTCGCCACCAGTCGCTACTTCATGAAGCGACGTTGGGACTATTTTGTGCGCCATCTCCTCGGCATGGAGCCACCGGCAGATTTTCGCTTCGCCGAGAATATCCGCTAGGAGAGCCCCCTCAGGTGCGCTTTCTTGCAATTCCTGAAGCAGGTGAATTAAGCTGAATCGCAACTATCGCTGTAATTGGGTCGGGGGAAACGAGTAATGAGAATCCAGTCCTGTAGTGCAATCCTTGGCATCCCGGTGCTGTCGCTGCTGGCTCCTCTGGCAGTTGCCGCAGAAAGTTATACGCCACCGCGCACGGAATTTGGCGTGCCCGATCTGCAGGCGGTGTGGAACTACCAGACCAGAACCGGCCTGGAGCGCCCCGACGTGTATGAGGGTGCGCTGGAGGTGGATGAAGCCACCATGCTGGAGAAGATGATGTCGACTCCGCAATACATCGCTGCCCTGGAAGCGGTGGGCGCGGAAGCGCCGGGCCCGGATAACGTGGGTGCCTATAACGGATTCTGGATCACACCGGGCGATACCCTGGCCTTCATGAACGGCATGTACCGCACCTCGCTCATCGTGGAGCCTGCGGACGGCAAGATTCCCTGGACCGAAGAGGGGGAGGCTATTCGCCGCGCCCAGCGCGGCAACCTGCCCATGGGTGTGGGTGAGAGTGACGGGCCCGAGGGGCGGACGCTTTCAGATCGCTGTCTGGTGAGTTTTTCTTCGACGGCACCCTTCATGAGCAGTCTGTACAACAATAACGTGAGAATCGTGCAATCCCCCACCCACGTGGTGCTGTTGGCAGAGATGGCGCACGATGCGCGCATCGTGCCCATCGATCAGGATTTCCAGAACCTGCCCTATGCACAATGGCTGGGACGGTCTGTCGGCTACTATAACGGGGATACCCTGGTTGTGGTGACCCGTGACTTCCATCCCTGGCAGGTCTCCAAGGAGCGCCTGATCTCCGAGAACATCACGCTCACCGAGCGCTTTACCCGGGTCGCCGATGACAAGCTGCATTATTCGTTCACCATCGAAGACCCCGAGCTCTACACCCAGCCCTGGACCGGGGAGATGCCCATGTATACCGGCGCAGAACTGTATGAATACGCCTGTCACGAGGGCAACTACTCCATGCGTGCGATTCTCGCCGGTGCCAGGACCGCCGAGGTAAATCCGTCGACCGCGGAACAATAATCCCAGCAAGAAGGCTGCCCCGGCAGCCTTCTTTCCTTGTTGCCCAGGGTTCGTTTTAATCCAGCCTGGGCTGTCATTTCAGCAACAACGATTCAGGAAATCATGACCGAAATAGAAGACGCTCTGGCGGCATTTGCGAATTTCATGTGGGGCCCGCAACTGGTTGTCCTTCTGGTGGGGGGAGGCCTGTTCTTCATGCTGCACTCCCGGCTGCAGCACTTTCGTTATGTCGGGCATAGCCTGGACCTGCTGCGCGGTAAATACAATTCCGGTGACGACAGTGTAGCGGGGGATATCAGCCATTTCCGTGCGCTGGCGACGGCGCTGGCCGGCACCATCGGTGTAGGCAATATATCCGGTGTGGCGGTGGCCATCACGGTAGGGGGTCCCGGTGCGGTATTCTGGATGTGGGTGACAGCGCTGGTTGGCTCTTCCACGAAGTTCTACACGGCGTCCCTCGCCATCATGTACCGTGGCAAGGACGATAGCGGCAAGTTACAGGGCGGCCCCATGTACGTTATTCGGGAGGGCCTGGGTCGTAAATGGTTGCCCCTGGCCTGGATGTTCGCCATAGCAGGCATGTTTGGAACCCTGCCGGTGTTCCAGATCAACCAACTGGTACAGATCCTGCGGGATGTACTCGCGGTGCCTGCCGGCTTTGCCACGGCGGATGATCATTTTGGTTTCGATCTGGTCATGGGCCTCTGCCTCTCCGTGGTTCTGTTCTCTATCGCCGTGGGCAAGGTCAAGCGCGTGTCTGCGGTTGCCAGCAAGTTGGTACCGGGCATGGTGCTGTTCTATTTCCTTATCACGGCCTACCTGTTGATGGTCAATGCCGCCGAGATTCCCGCCATGTTCCGGCTGATATTCGAGGATGCATTTACCGGGGCTGCCGCCGCTGGCGGCACCCTCGGCGGCGTGATCCTGATCGGAGTCCAGCGTGGAGTGTTCTCCAACGAGGCTGGACTCGGTACCGAATCCCTGGCCCATGGCGCCGCCAAGACCAATGAGCCGGCGCGGGAGGGGCTGGTTGCCATGCTCGGCCCCATCATCGATACCCTGATAGTCTGTACCTGCACGGCATTGGCGATCCTGGTTACCGGGGTGTGGGAAGGTGATGCGGTGGGTGTCACCCTCACATCCCTGGCCTATGAGCAGGCCTTTCCGGGCTTCGGTGCCTACCTGGTGCTGCTCATGGTAATCGTGCTGGGAACCACGACGGTGCTCACCTATTCTTACTACGGTAGCAAGTGCATGGGATTCCTGTTCGGCACCGCCGCCGAGAAATACTACTTATGGGGATACATGGCGCTTGTTACCGTGGGCGCGGTAGCGTCGCTGGATGCGGTCATCAGCCTGTTCGATGGTGCCTATGCCACCATGGCGATCCCAACCATGATCTCGACATTCATGCTGGCGCCGAAGGTACGGGTAATGGCGCGGGATTATTTCCGTCGCCTGGATGCAGGGGAATTTGCCGGCGAAGTGCAAGGCAGCGCTGACTCGCAGGCGGCAACCTGAATTTCATCCCAGGGGCAACACGGGCTGCTTCGATGCCGGTGTGCCCATTGGATCAGCCTGCGGCTGTAAGATTTGGCAAACCCGTCTGCGCACTTTTGCGCCCCATGCCCGGTCGCGAAGAATTACGGTCGAGACCAAGACCTGTAAGGCCAGTCAGATAGAAACCAGCAATGATTGGCTTAGTGTATGGTCTGTCCTGAAGCGGGCGCTTCAGACTCTTCGGTGGTGTACGCCGTGACAGCGTTATCGTCTTCGGAGATATAGCTGCGGGTGGCTACGGGGGTCTCCAGGTATTCACCCAGCCTGGAGAGAAAATCTTCCATGTGATCGGTCTGGTAATGACCCTGCAGGCAGTCGGCGTCTTCCCATTCCTGCAACAGCACGATCTGGTTCGGATCGCTGATGCCCTGGTAATACTCATAACTCAGGCAGCCGTGCTCCTGGCGGCACAGGCGCACCATGTTCTTCATCAGCTTCAGCACTTTGTCCCGGGAATCGGGGAGCAACTGGAATGTGGTTTGTACCACGATCATTGGCAGTGATCTCCGTAGGCCGACTTTCTATTATACGGACTCTGGTACTAAATTCAGCCTGCCGGAATAAATTGCCACAATTTGATTTAAGTTATTAAAAACAGTGACTTGCAAATGTCTAATCACCACCATGGATAAAAATCGGGCATGTCCGAAGAGGCGCGGTCGGTGAAATTAGGGCTGCGCTTTTCCAGGAATGCGGCCACGCCTTCCTTGCCGCTGGCCTGACTTGCATAAAAAATAGCCAGTGAATCCACCTCGTGTGCTGCCAGTGGATGCGGCTGTGCTGCATTGCGATACAGCATCTGTCGCGACAGCGCGATAGCCACCTGGCTGTGGCGGGTGATGCGGCGAGCGATGCTGTATGCCTTCTCCAGCAGTGCCTCCGCTGCGGTGACGTGGTTGGCAAAGCCGCGTTCCCTGAGTTCATCGGCTGCGATCAGGTCGCCGCTGTAAATCCACTCGAGCGCCGTTCCCATGTTCACGATGCGCGGCAGGAACCAGGACGAGCAGGCTTCCGGCGTAATACCAATCTTGTTGAACACGAACCCGACCCGGGCCGTGTCGGAGACGAGACGGATATCCATGGCGCAGGTCATGGTGGCGCCGATGCCCACAGCCGCGCCATTGATGGCGGCGATTACCGGCTTCTTGCAGTCGAAGATGGCCAGTGTCAGCTGGCCGCCGGTATCGCGTACGCCGGATTCTATTTCTGGATCGTGCAGACGTTCCTGCATGTCCTGCAGACCTGGATGTTGGGATTCATCGAGGCCGAACACATTGCCGTCTGAAGACAGGTCCATGCCGGCACAGAACGCCTTGCCGGCCCCGGTCACCACGATCGCACTCACGGCATCGTCGTCACTGGCCCGGTTAAATGCCGCGGTGAGTTCTGCAGCCATCTCCACGGTAAAGGCATTGAGTTGATCCGGACGATTAAGGATGATGGTGAGTATCTGTTCGGAAACTTCGTAACGGATGGTGTTGAAAGACACGGCTGTCTCCTCGGAATTGCTGGATAAATTGTTTTTGGTTTCTGGTGTTCAGGAAATTGAGCCGGCAATGGGGCAAGGCAGCTATTGGCGTGTGCCAGCGGCGTCGAGAAAGCGGTTGGCTAGGCGGCTGGTTCGCTGTCTTTCTTCTGTTTGACGCGGAATAATTCCGCCTCGCCTTCCTGCAGCATCTGTTGCAGATTCAGGTCTTCCTCGCGGCGGGTAACACAGTCAATGTTCACGCTCACTTCCAGCTTGTTGCCACGGTAGACATAGTCCTCGCCCTGCAGTGCGGTGAGGATCTTGGAGATGACGACCTTCGACCCCTCTTCGTCGACGCCCGGCAACAGCATGCAAAATTCCTTGAAGCTGGACCGGGCGAGTACATCTTCGTGGCGACGTCTGTCGGAAGCCATCAGGGAGAAATGGCGAAGCATCTCGTTTCCGACCTTGTAGCCATGCTGGCGTACGATGTCATCCATGTTTTCCACTTCGATGGTGAGCAGGGAAACCGGTTTCTAGTAGCGTAAGGCGACCCCCATGATGCGCTGTCCCACCTCGAGGAAGGTGCGGTGATTGAGAATCGTGGTGATGGGATCGTAGATCGCGTTTTCCTTGTGCTCAACCGACAGCTCTTCCATGGTCATGATGATGATCGCAAAGGCGAATACGACCATGGTGAAGATTGAGCCGAGCAGCATGAACGATGTGCCCTGGTCGGGCGAATCCACGTAGGTGCTGGCGCGCACTAGCATCAGGATGAATTCGGTGACCGCGTTGAAGCTGAACAGCATCAACGCCAGGAAGGCGCCGAAGTTTGCGCTCATGGTCATTACCGGGCGCAGTTTACGTTCGATCCTGAGGCCGTTGCCGATGATGTAGATGTTGCAGAGCGCGAAGAAGACCATCATCGCTGTATAGGCGCGGATCTGCCACAAGGTATTCTCATTCACCAGTGTGGCGTAGGTGATGGCGGCAATGGCGACCAGCAGCAGGGCGCCGCACACCAGGGGAATTTTCGATTTTTCCTGGTTCCAGAATGCGGCCAGTCCGACTACCACGGGCAGGCGGCCTCCCAGTATCAGCGCGTTGGCAGTGACCACTGAGATTGCCGGTGAAAAATTGCCCTGGGTTGTGAGCAGGAGAAAGCCAAGGCTGGTAATGAGAAAACCGATGGCAATGAGCAGCAGCCCTGGTATGTGGCGATTGCCAGCCCAGTTTGCGAATAACGCCACACTGGACACGATTGAGACCAGGATGAGGGCGATACTGAGAGTTTCGTTCTCCATAGCGCTGTACCAGTGCTTCAGACCGCGTTGGCGGCCTTCAGTTCTTCAATTTCCTTGGGAGTATACCCCCATTCCCGCAGTACTTCTTCGGTATGTTCCCCGGCCATTGCGGCACTGCGTTGTATTTCCCCCTGGGTGCGACTAAAGCGCGGTGCCGGAGCGGGTTGGGTGATGCCTTCAAACTCGACGAAGGTGTTTCTGGCCTTGTTGTGTGGGTGATCTGGCGCTTCTGCCAGATTTAACACCGGGGCAAAGCACACATCCGTGCCTTCCATGATCTCGCACCATTGCTGTCGCGTCTTCTGCTTGAATACTTCTACCAGTATTTCCCGTTTCCGGGGCCAGCTATCCTCATCCAGTTGCTCCTTGAAGCTGGGATCCTCGATACCGGTCTTCTCCAACAACAGGGCGTAGAACTGGGGCTCCAGGGAGCCAATCGAAATGTATTTGCCATCACTGCACTCGTAGCTTCCATAATAGAAGGCGCCACCATCCAGGCGATTACTGAAGCGATCGGTGGTCCACATGCCCATGGCCATCAAGCCGTAGAAAGATGTGAGCAGGTTTGCCGTGCCATCGGTCATGGCGGCATCGACTACCTGACCCTTGCCGGACTGTCCGCGCTCGACCAATGCCGCAAGGATTCCTGCGACCAGGTACAGGGCGCCGCCTCCAAAATCGCCCACCAGGTTCAGCGGCGGCGCGGGAGGTCGATCGGCATAACCCATGGCGCCCAGGGCGCCACCGATGGAGATGTAGTTGATGTCATGCCCGGCGGCCTGGGAGAGCGGTCCGGACTGGCCCCAGCCGGTCATGCGACCGAACACCAGGCGTGGGTTCTTCTCCAGGCACACATCCGGACCCAGTCCCAGTCGTTCCATGACGCCGGGTCGGAAACCTTCAATGACCACATCGGCTTGCCCGATCAATCGCAACGCAGTTCCCACACCCTTGTTGTTCTTCAGGTCCAGCGCGATGGATTTGCGGCCGCGATTCAAGACATTGGCCCGATGTCCCATGCCTTTCTGGCTCGCGCGATCGATGCGAATTACCTCCGCACCCATGTCGGAGAGCATCATGGCTGTGAATGGACCGGGTCCTATGCCAGCCATCTCCACGACGCGTATTCCTGTGAGTGGTCCCATTGCAACTCCCTGTCCGTAGCAGCTCAGAGGCCTGCATGATAGGGGATACCATGGGCAAAATATAGGATCAGGGGACCGCTCGGGGGCGCCCGTTTGATTTTCGCGGGTGATGGATTATGCTTGCCCGACAAGAAATTGGGGGAATAAAGGAATGAATCTGGACGGGAAAACCGCTTTTATCACTGGCGGTGCCTCGGGCCTTGGTCTCGCCACGGCTCGGAAGTTTGTACAGGACGGTGCCCGCGTGTTGTTGTTTGATCTCAATGCGGACGGCGTGGCAGCGGCTGCGGCGGAATTTGGCGATGCGGCGGCCTTCCACCATGGCGACGTGGCCGATGAGGGCGCAGTCAAAGCAGCGATCGCCATCGCCCAGCAGCGCTTCGGGACCATCCACATCAATGTCAATTCTGCCGGTATTGGCGGAGCCGCCCGCACGGTAGGTCGGGAAGGCGCCATGCCCCTGGCGAAGTTCGAGCATATTGTGCGGGTTAATCTCATCGGCACCTTCAACGTGCTGCGCCTCTGTGCGGAGGTCATGCAGTTGAACGAACCCACAACGGACGACGGTGAACGTGGCGTCATCATCAACGTCGCCTCCATCGCGGCCTTCGATGGGCAGACCGGCCAGGCGGGCTATGCGGCCAGCAAGGGCGGCATTGTGTCCATGACTCTGCCCATTGCTCGCGACCTGGCGAAGCGAGGCATTCGCATCAACACCATCGCGCCCGGTGTCTTCGAGACACCCTTGCTGGCGGCAGCACCGGACGAAGTGCGGGAGCCCTTGATAGCGATCACCCAGTTTCCCAAACGACTGGGCAATCCCGAGGAATTCGCCGATGAGGCTGCCCACATCGTGAATTGCAGTTATCTCAATGGTGAAACCATCAGGCTCGACGCCGGGATTCGCATGCCAGCGATCTAGTGCGCTTCACCCACATGGAACGGATGCGGGCTCCAGCGCACGCATCAATTCATAACAACGCTAAACCGAAACAGGCAACAGGAAACTGAACATGGCAAATGCATACATCACCGGCGCCGTGCGCACCGCAACCGGACGCAAGAATGGTCGCTTGAGCAAGATCCACCCCATCGATCTCGGTGCCATCGTCGTCGACGAATTGGTAGACCGTACCGGCATCCCCGTGGACAAGGTTGATGATGTGATCTTTGGTGTGGTGATGCAGATCGGCGCCCAGGCGAGCAACCTGGGGCGCAATGTCTCCATGAGTTCCAAACTGGCGCTGGAAGTGCCCGGCACTACCGTTGATCGGCAGTGTGGCTCATCCCTGCAGGCGATCCAGTTTGGCGCCCAGGCCGTGATGTCCGGCACCCAGGACGTGGTGATCTGCGGAGGTGTGGAAGCCATGAGTACAGTTGAGATCGGATCCAATGTACGGGATGGACTGGAGAAGGGGCGGGGCAAGCCCAAGGGCGAGAGACTCGAAGCCCAGTACCCGGGCATCCAGTTCAGCCAGTTCGATGGTGCCGAACTGCTGGCAGAAAAATACAGTATTACCCGGAATGAACTCGACGCCTTCGGCCTGTTGAGTCACCAGCGAGCGGCGGCAGCCACTAACAACGGCTACTTCAAGGACGAGATCGTGCCAGTGCCCGTCAAGCTCGAAGACGGCAGCGAGGACTTGCATGTGGTCGATGAGGGTATCCGCTTCGAAGCGACCCTCGAAGGCTTGCAGGGGTTGAACCCCTTACGCGAAGACGGAGTGATTACTGCGGGAACGGCCAGCCAGATCAGCGATGGCTCTGCCGCCATCATGGTGGCGAACGAAGAGGCCGTGAAGAAGTTCAATCTGCCGGTGAGGGCGAAAATTCACAGCCTGGCCGTGGTGGGCTCGGATCCCGTTATCATGCTGGAGGGGCCCATTCCCGCGACCCTGAAAGTCCTGGAGAAGGCCGGCCTCAGTATCGACGATATCGATCTGTATGAAGTGAACGAGGCCTTCGGCTCCGTGCCACTGGCCTGGGCGAAAGCGGTAGGTGCCGACCCTGAGAAACTCAACGTCAATGGTGGCGCGCAGGCCCTGGGGCATCCGCTGGGTGGTACCGGCGCGAAGCTGATGACTACCCTGGTGCACGAGCTGGAACGGCGCAATGGCCGCTATGGATTGATCGCTATCTGCGAGGGCGGTGGTACCGCCAATGCCATGATCATTGAGCGCATGGATTCCCTGGATACCTGAATGGTTTGCCGGGCAGGACTCAGCTGAACAACAGGCAGTTATAACAGGAAATTGAAACTAGTAAGCAGGTAAGCCAGATGTTGGAGAACTACCAGTCCCCATGGATGGATGAAGAACTCATTATCATGCGCGATGCAGTGCGCAAGTTCGTCGAGCGCGAGTTTGTGCCCCGCGCGCCGGCCTGGGACAAACAGGGTTTCGTGGACCGTGATGCCTGGCTGAAGGCCGGCGAAGCCGGTTTGTTGTGTGCATCCATCCCGGAACAATGGGGCGGTGGCGGCGGTAACTTCAAGCACGAGATGATCCTGCTGGAGGAATTGAACTCGGCCAATGTCACCGGCTTCGGCAATGGTGTGCATTCCGGCATTGTGGCCCATTACATCAACAACTACGGCACACACGAGCAGAAGCAGAAGTGGCTGCCAGCCATGGCGCGGGGTGAACTGGTGGCGGCGATCGCCATGTCCGAGCCAGGAACCGGTTCCGATTTGCAGGCAGTGGCAAGCACGGCCATCAGGGATGGTGACGACTACGTCATCAATGGTCAGAAGACTTTCATTACGAACGGCATGACCGCCGAGCTGATTTGTGTAGTCGCCAAGACCGACCCGGGTGAAGGCGGCAGGGGCATCTCACTGATCATGGTGGAGACTGAAGCCGTGGAGGGAGAGGGTGGTTTCACGCGTGGCAGAAACCTGGAGAAACTGGGTCTCAAGGCGCAGGATACGGCCGAATTATTCTTCGATGACGTGAGGGTGCCGGCCTCTAACCTGCTGGGCACAGCCGAGGGTAAGGGCTTCGTCCAGTTGATGGAACAGCTCCCGCAGGAACGCCTGATCATCGCAGCCGGTGCCTGCGCCGCCATGGAGACCGCACTCAAGCTGACCTCTGACTACGTGAAGGAACGCAAGGCGTTCGGCAAACGCATTCTCGATTTCCAGAACACCCAGTTCAAGCTGGCGGAGTGTTATACCGAGGCGAAGATCGCACGGGTTTTTGTCGACGATTGTGTGTTGAAGCTGGATCGGGGGCAACTGGATAACGCCACCGCGTCCATGGCGAAATGGTGGACCACGGAGAAGCAATGCCAGATCGTGGACACCTGCCTGCAATTCTTTGGCGGCTATGGCTACATGATGGAATACCCCATAGCCAAGATGTACGCCGATGCGCGGGTTCAGAAAATTTATGGCGGTGCCAATGAAATCATGAAGCTATTGATTGCCAGGGAAATATAGTGCGGACTTGAGCCGGTAGGGGTTTAACGCCTGGATTGGGTGGAGCATGTTGCCTGGCAGCTGTACCAGGCTTTTCCCGTCAATCAGAAACCCGGCTCAGTGTGCAAGCCAGAGATCGGCAATGCTATTGCTGCGAAATGGACGTACACAGCGAAATCCAGTGTGATTGGTGGCTGAATCAGGATCTGCGGGCATCCTCGCACTGACCCGGAATCCGCGACAGTAGTTGTCGCTGCAGAGGAAGGAACCGCCACGTATGCCGCGTTTTGCCAAGCCGGGTTCGGCAGGGTCGAAACTCTCTTTTTCACTGACCCCTTCAGGATTGTGCTTGCCTGTCATGGCATAGGTTTGTGGGTGATACCAATCCGACACCCATTCCCAGACATTGCCTGATATGTCGTAGAGGCCATAGGGATTGGGGTCGAAGCTGCCGACCGGTGCGGTGGTGGCGTAACCGTCCAGAACGTCGTTGTGGATTGGGAAATCCCCTTGCCAGTGATTCAATTGCGTGTGGCTGTGTTGCGCGCTCTGCTGCTCCCAGCTGTACTGGTTGCCTTCCAGTCCCCCCCGTGCAGCCGCTTCAAATTGCGCTTCCGTAGGCAGTTGCTTATGCTGCGAGAGGCAGTAGTTCAGCGCATCAACGTAGCTCACCTGAACGACGGGATGGTCCATTTTTTCGGAAATGCTGTCTGTGTCGCCGGCGGGATGCTCCCAATCGGCATCGGCCACCAGCTGCCACCAGCTCGCTGGAGACATGCTCAAGGCATTACTCGAGGTCGTATCGACGGTGCTCTCTGCTGGGCTCTGAAATACGAGGGAGTCCCCGAAGCGTTCGGCAGTGGTGATGTAGCCAGTCTTTTCGACAAATCGCTGAAAATCCCGATTGCTTACTTCGTATTGGTCGATCCAGAAACCTGACAGCGAGACTTCCCGTGCAGGCGATTCGTCGGGAAAGCCTTCGTCCGAGCCCATCACGAAGTTACCAGGATCAATCCAGACCATATGCTCGGGTGTGCCACGCTCTTCGACCCAAACGAGGCCATCGGCTATGGCCAGGCTGGCTACTGTAATCACCATGAGGGCGTTATTCCTGCTAATCCCTGCTACCATGCTGTTTCCTTTCCACTGCTTTTAAGGCGCGTTTTCGAACCGGGCTTTGTTGTCCTCCCTTATAGAATGCTGACACGCCGTTTTCAAGCTGAATATAGGCCTTAATGGTATCAGGCTGCTCACCTGCGCGATGCCAGGCGTTGGGCGGGGTTCAATGCCGGCCGCCAGCTTCGATAGTAAAGTATCATCATCGCCAGCTTTTTCCTCGAACCACCTGGTCTGGCTAGCACGACGGGGCAGTGTAATAATGCAGCGAGGCTATCGAGTGGCCAGGACAAGCCAAGAGCCAATCGGTAATCTCGATGATCAGTAAATCTATGCACGCCAGATTGGGAATGCACCGGAGTTCATCATGTTTGATCGAAATCTTTTCATCCTAGCAAGCGCGGTGCTGCTGACGGCGCGAATAGCCGCAGCCGCTGAAACCGGGTACATCACCCCCCGCACCGAACATGGCGTGCCAGACCTGCAGGGCACCTGGTCGATAGCGACCCAGACCAATCTGGAAAGGGCAGAACGCTTCAATGGCAATCTGGTGATTTCTGAAGAAGAGGCGATTCGCATCGAGGTCATGGTCAGGACCCGTAATGAAGCCAGCAATGCACCAAGCGATCCGAATAGAGAGGCTCCCAGTGCAGGACGAAATGTGGGCGGCTACAACACCTTCTGGATGGATCCGGGTGAACGCCTCGCGGTTGTCAACGGTGAGATTCGTACCTCGATCCTGGTTGACCCGGCAGACGGTCAGCTACCCTACAGCGAACAGGGGCGGGCCAATTTCGCTGCTGCCATGCAGCGCCGACAGTCTTACGATGGCCCTGAAGTGCGGCCCCTGGGCGAGAGATGTGTGGTGGGTTTTGGATCGTCTGGCGGCCCGCCCAAGTTGCCTGTGCTCTACAACAATATGACTGAGATCGTACAAACTGAAGACTATGTTGTGTTGCTGGCTGAGATGAATCACGACGCGCGCATCATTCGATTGAACTCAGACTTTCAGACACCTCCCATGAATTACTGGATGGGTGATTCAATCGGCTACTATGAAGATGACACACTGGTTGTGGAAACTACCAACTTCCATCCCCAGCAGAGCCTGCGTTCCTCTCTGGAGCATCGATTCTACGGGTCGACCAAAATGAAGGTAACGGAACGTTTCACCCGGGTCAGTAAAGATACCATCCTCTACCAGTTCACAGTGGAAGATCCGGAGAACTACACTCAGCCCTGGAGCGGTGAGCTGCCGATGAATCTGAGTAGCGACAGCTTGTACGAATATGCCTGCCACGAAGGGAATTATGCTTTGCCTGGAATTCTTGCCGGTGCCCGGGTGGCCGATGTTGAGGGTGTAGATTATGCACCCACAGACCCCGGCCAATAAAACCTGTTACAGCCAATGAGAGTGGCTGTTCTGAAATGCCGGCTCTTGCCTCCTGGCGGTGTCCATACCAGACTACACTGAGGCCGCAATGACTATAAAAAAGGGAGCCAGGGCTCCCTTTTTTCATGGACGTTTCGAAACTGTCAGCGCAGATCCGGAAGTTTGTACCCTTCTGCCTCGAGATTGGCGCGGATAGTCTTCTTGTCGATCTTGCCGGTCGGGCCCAATGGCAGGGATTCCTTGGTGATGACTTCGTCCGGTAACTGCCACTTGGCGAACACGGAACTGCAGTGTTCGATTACCTTATCGGCGTCCAGTTCCGATCCCGGGGTGAGCACAACCAGGGCCACGGGCCGCTCATCCCATTTCGGATGGGGCTGAGCCACCACGGCGGCCATGGCGATTTCCGGCAGTGC
This sequence comes from Pseudomonadales bacterium, assembly GCA_038134565.1. GTDB lineage: Bacteria > Pseudomonadota > Gammaproteobacteria > Pseudomonadales > Pseudohongiellaceae > UBA9145. The sequence continues at coordinate 26,456 of JAYPVK010000035.1, forward strand.
CACAATGTGATTCTCAAGGTCCACAGAGGAAATCCATTCACCGCCTGACTTGATCAGGTCCTTCGAGCGATCGGAAATCATGACGTATTGTTCAGGGTCGATCTTGGCCACATCGCCGGTAACCAGCCAGCCATTGTGGAATTTCTCCGGCTGGGGATCGTTGTAATACTCCGAAGCAATCCAGGGGCCGCGAATACAAAGCTCGCCCACAGCCTCACCATCGTGTGGCAGTGGATTCCAGTCTTCATCGAAGATCTCGATCTCCAGGCCGGGCATGGCGAGACCGGCCTTGGCGATATTCTTGAACTGCTGGTCTTCAGGAATATTCACATGGGAACGTTTCGCTACCTTGCGTGACAGGGTGCCCAGGGGATTGGTTTCGGTCATCCCCCAGCCCTGGATCATCTCGATCTTGTGGCTCTCCCAGTACCAGCGCATCATCTCCACGGGGGGCGCTGAGCCACCGCAGGTGAGTCGCCCCAGCTTGGACAGATCCCATTTGTCGGGCTCTGCTGTCAGTGCTGCGCGCACGCCTTGCCAGATCGTGGGTACACCGGCCGAGATGGTGACGTCCTCTTCCACTATCAGGCGCAGGAAATTATCCGGCGTCATGAAGCGGTGGGGCATCACCTGCTTGGTGCCAAGCATGGAGGCTGCGAAAGGCAGGCCCCAGCCCATGGCATGGAACATGGGAACGATGCCCAGCAGGGAATCCAGTGCGGAGAGGCCGATGGAATCCGTCAGGGACTCGGTCAGGGTATGCAAATAGGTTGAGCGGTTGGTGTACATCACACCTTTGGGTTTGCCGGTGGTGCCCGATGTATAGCACAGGCCCATGGGCGAGGTTTCCGGGATATCCGGCCAGTCATAGGAGGGCTCGTGCCCGGCAATGAAGTCCTCGTAGTCGATCTGGTTCTCGAAGCTGCTCTCACCCCCTTCACCGTGGCGACAGATTACCAGCAACTCCACGCAGGGAATCTTGCCCCACAGCGGTTCCAGCAAGGGCAGCAGGTCTTCATCGGCGAAGATGATGCGGTCGCCCGCATGGTTAATGATGTATTCCAGGTCGGTGGGTGAAAGACGGATATTCAGCGTGTGCAGCACACAGCCCATGCTGGGTACGCCCTGGTAGAGTTCCAGGTGCCGGTAGTTGTTCCACATGAAGCTGGCGATCCGGTCCCCAACCTTGATGCCATGGGCGTTGAGCGCATTTGCCAGTTGCTGGGCGCGGTCCCAGGTCTGCTTCAGTGTTTGTCTGTGGCTGCCGTTGGCTTGCGCGGTGACCACCTCGATGTCCGGGTCCAGTAGTGCGCCTCGGCCCAGGATTCTGCTCATCAGAAGCGGTGTATTTTGCATAGTCATCCAGGTTTCCCTCGTAATTCTTATTTCCGGTGATTGTTATGCGGAAGTGGAGAATAGCTGAGAATGGCTGTGATGTTCAATTGAGGCGGGATGGGGTGAATTTATTGTGAGTCTTGATCAGGGCTGTGAGAGGGTGGCCTTTGAATTTGCGCTCGGGGTGGGCCATCCCTGGCCCGGTTATGTCCAGGGTTGGACGGTATGCGGGCTTTGCAGGAGCATAAGCCCGCACCGCTCCTGCCCCAGGAGCCACTCGCTCCCGCGCGGGCGCCCGGGATAGATGCCTTGAGTCTGACAAATTTGAATCACTACAACTGCAACGTTATTCTCTGATTCGGTTCAATGAAGGGGAGTAGAAATCATGATTAGTGCCGAGGAACAGCCGAAGAAGTTTGTTGAGGTTAAAGGGAAGAAGATGGCCTATGTGGAGATGGGGGAGGGAGACCCTATTGTGTTCCAGCATGGGAATCCTGCTTCTTCTTACCTGTGGCGGAACGTCATGCCCCATCTACGGGATCAGGGGCGGTGCATTGCCATCGACCTGATCGGGATGGGCGATTCAGAGAAGCTGGATGACCCGGGACCAGATCGTTATTCCTTTGCTGAGCACCGACAGTACCTGGATGGCGCTCTCGAGGCCCTTGGTGTCAGGGAGCGAGTGACCTGGGTGATACATGACTGGGGCTCGGCGCTGGGATTCGACTGGGCTAACCGGCATCGGGATGCGGTGCTCGGTATTGCCTACATGGAAGGAATAGTGCGCCCGCTTGGCTGGGAAGAATGGCCCGAGGCGGCACGGGGTGTGTTTCAGGGGTTTCGCTCGCCAGCCGGTGAGGAGATGGTAATCGAGAAGAATGTATTTGTGGAAAGAGTGTTACCTGGCTCTATTCTGCGTGAGTTGAGCGCGCAGGAGATGGCCGTATATCGACGGCCATTTGCGGAGGCTGGTGAAGATCGTCGTCCTACCCTGAGTTGGCCCCGGCAGATACCGATCGATGGAGAGCCTGCCGATGTGGTGGAAATCGTACAGTCCTATGCTGACTGGTTGTCTGCAAGCAAGATTCCCAAACTGTTTATCAATGCTGCACCAGGTGCGATCCTGATCGGAGCTCAGCGCGAGTTTTGCCGGGCCTGGCCGAATCAGCAGGAAGTCACGGCAGCGGGTAATCATTTCTTGCAGGAAGACTCGCCAGACGAAATTGGTGAGGCGATTTCACACTGGCGCAAGTCGATAGCCTGATATTCCGTTCCCTATGGATGAACATCTGCAACGTAAACTGCAGGGCAATCTGCGGCGCTTCATGCTGTTCAGGTTGTTATATACAGCGCGCTTCTACTATCCGGTGTTTACCATTCTGTTCCTGGACTATGGACTAAACCTGGAGCAGTTCGCCATCCTCAATATCGTGTGGGCCGTCAGCATCGTAGTCGCCGAGGTGCCGTCTGGCGCCATGGCAGACATCGTTGGCAAGAAGGCGCTGCTGATCTTCGCCGCGGGGCTCATGGTAGTGGAGATGGCGCTGATCGTGTTTGCACCGATCGGAACCTCGTCCCTGCTGTTCTGGATGTTTCTCGCCAATCGCGTTTGCTCTGGGCTATCGGAGGCGGCGGCCAGCGGGGCCGATGAGGCACTGGCCTACGATTCCCTCAAGGCCCTGGGTCGTGAGGACGAATGGGCAGCCCTGTTGGAGCGCACCACGTTTGTTGTGTCCATCGGCTTCTTCACCACCATGATTCTCGGAGCCTTCGCCTACGATCCCAACCTCGTGAACAGGGTACTGGGCGTGTTCAACAGCTCCTGGGTCCTGCCAGACTCGATCGTGATTCGCCTGCCTGTGCTGTTGACCCTGGTGACGGCCTGCGCGGTGTTCGTGGTAACCCTGGGACTGTACGACCTGGATGCCCAGGAGAGGCGTGCGCAGCAGAGGGGGCAGCGTGGTGGGCTTGAATCCCTGCTCGCGCCGTTCCGACAGATTTCTTCTGCGGCACGATGGACCTTCGGCCATCGCTTCGTGTTGTTTGTCATACTGGCCGCGCTGGCCCTGGATTCGGTCGGTCGCCAGTTTGCCGTGCTGTCCAGTGAGTACTACCGCATCATCGACATACCGGTTTCCTGGTTTGGCTTTGTCGGTGCGGGTATGTCGCTGATCGGCATCCTCAACGCACGTTTCTCGCGCTACCTGGTGAGTAACCACTCCCCGTTGTTTAATTTCCTGGTGCTCTCCCTGATTCTGATGCTGGGCCTAGTTGGAATTAGCTTCGCCATACCCCTGTATGGGGTGATCTTTGCCGTGGGGGCCTTTGCCATGATGGGCATGGTGCAGTTTCAGGCCAGCTACTACCTCAACCGGGAGGCTGATTCCAGGATCAGGGCCACGGTGCTGAGTTTTAAGGGTCTGGCGCTGAATCTCGGGCTGGGTTTTGCGAGCCTGCTCTACACGGCCCTGGTGGCCGCGCTTCGAGAGGCAGAGAGGGGTATTGTCCCGGAGGCCGAGTTGCAGGCTCTGGTGTTCGTGGAATCCATGGCGGCCTTCCCCGTCTACTACCTCTTCCTGTTTGCGGTCATCCTGCTGGCGGCGCGACTGAGCATTAGTCACTGCGATGTATTCTTGCAGCCGCCGTCGAGCAAACCCGGTCGGGGCCAGACGCCGCCCGCTGGCGGGGACTGAACTTGAAAATCGAGCCAAAAGCGGGTTGAATCCTGTTGATGCCTATTACTCGAAGTCTCTACATAGTTCGCCAACTGGGATTGCTGGGCCTGGCCTGGGTCTCTCTCTCGGTATCCGCGCAGACCCCCACCTTTGGCACTGATTTGCGGGGTCGCTGGGTGATCAACGACGATCTAAGCGACAATACTGATGATCAGGTGGAGGAGGCCATTGAGGCCGGCGGTGGCAAGGGTGGTCGTGGCCTGTTCAACCGCAAGGAAGATTTCTATCGGGGAGGGCCGCCCGAGCACGAATTGTATGACCGCATCTCCTACGATGATGTGCTGCAGATCGAATTCGACGCGCCGGAATTCCAGTTTACCTATGAGGACAACTATCGCCGCGTGTTTCACATCGACGGCCGGCGGCGCCGGGCTTCCGCCAATGACTTCTACACGGAGGGCGGTGAGGACTGGTCCTCGGGTCTGGTCGAGAGCAATAGTCTGGTAGTTGAGGCTCGACCGCGGGATGGTGGTTTCACCATCGAGACCTATACCTTGATAGACAATGGTGCGCGCCTGCGCATTGAGATGCTTATTCAGCCCGATTCGTTTCGCGAGCCGATCGAACTGGTTCGTATCTTCGATCGGGCTGAATAATCTGTATCGGGAAACTTAATTCATCGGCTTGATGAATTTCAGTGTCATACGGTCACTCTCGCCGATCTCGGCAAAGCGCGCCCGGTTCTGCTCTCCCATCTGAAAGGTAGGTGGCAGGCTCCACACACCTTCAGGATGGTCGGTGGAATCCTTCGGATTGGCGTTGATCTCCGAGGACTCCACGAATTCGAATCCCGCTGCCGCAGCCACTTCCTTGACGTAGTCCTCGGTGACATAACCCGAAGTTTCCATGACTTCCATGGACGAGCCGGGTCGCGCACGATGTTCCACCACCCCCAATATCCCGCCAGGCTTCAACGCGGCGTAGAAAGAAGCGAAGAACTCGTGTTCCTGGCCAGCCATGATCCAGTTGTGCACATTGCGGAAGGTGAGCGCCATGTCGGCACTCTCCGGTGGAGCAATCACCACCTCATGGGGAGGATTCAGGTGGCGCACTGTGACCCGACCATAGAGCTCTGGTTCATTGCTGATCTTCTCTTCGAACACGCCGAGAATTCTTGGCATGTAGGCAAGCGATGCATTGGGAGAGAAGTGGGCCGCGTAGTACTTGCCATTGTCCCGCAGATAGGGGGCTATGATCTCGGCGTACCAGCCGGTCGATGGCAGAATCTCGATGACAGTCATGTCTGGACGCAGGCCGAAAAACTCCAGTGTCTCAATCGGATGCCTGGATTCATTCCTGGCGATGTTAGCCGCGCTGCGATGCTCGCCATTGATCAGGCTTTGCAGGCTAATTGTCTCCTCTCCATGGTGGTCGGCGAGACTGGTTTGCCAGCCAAGCAGGAGTAGTGCGGCGGGTAACAGGGTTCTTCTTAATGCTCTGGCAGTCATAACTTCCTCATTGATGCAGGGTTCGTCGTTTTGGGCGAATGCGAATTCTGGCATGAATAATCAGGCTTCTACCACCCGAATCCGATCATTTAAACTGTGTTGTTGCAAATAAGAACTATTATCATTTGATATAATGGTGGCTAGTTCTTACACTTCCTCTCGCTGACTGGGGTAATCC
>JAYPVK010000036.1:0-19065 GCA_038134565.1 Pseudomonadales bacterium
AAAAAAGGCTGACTCAGATGAGTCAGCCTTTTTTGCTCTAGGAGCGGGGCTTGACCTCGTTTCTAGCTCAGAATCCGCCGAAGTTATAGCGAGCGCTCAGCCGCAGTGCACGAGGGCGTTGATATTCAACTGGCTTAAGGAAGTCAGGATCAGCGGCGCCAGCGAAGGTATCACCTTCTTCTGAAACGCGAGCTACACTGTCAAAGTTAAACAGGTTGAATACGTCAAGAGACAGCAATACACTCGAATTTCCAATCTTGAGGTCATATTGTGCGCTCAGATCGATATTGGTGATATTGTCTGTAGTGCCTAGAGAACCACGGGGAACCGCTTTACCCTGACAGAAGTGTGAGGACGCACCGTATTCCGCCGCAAACACGTCGGTAGGGTGTGGTCCGAAACAGCTGATTGGACGACCAGTCTGGTACAGCAGGTTGGCGCCAACACGCAGACCATTATCGAACTGATAGCTACCAAAGGCTTTCGCAGTATGAGTGCGATCATTTGGTAGCCTGCCATTGGAGAAGTCCACTAGGCCCGGCTGGTCGAAGTTCTGGGTGATACCTGCATCATCCTGACCATTGTCTGACTTCACATATCCCTCATGGTTACCTTTACTTCGAGCATAGATGTAGGAGAAATCAAGAGACCAGTTGTTCTCAAACGGCTTTGACGCTGTGAGTTCTATTGCTCGATAATCACGAAGCGCAGTAGGGTAGCCTAACTGTTCGGAAGTTAGGTTAATCACTTCATCCTGCTCTGGAATGTAGACAGACATGTCATTGCCAGGGTTAGTCAGGACATACTGGTGGAAACCAGTGAAGACATCTTCAACCGAATTATTGCCTGTCCAGCTACCTTTGCTGTTGTAGTACTTGATTACCGCCGCATCGATGGCCACGTCTTCAATGGTGGTAGCCAGCTTACGCTCGATACCTTTTATACCCAGTTCCCAACCGGAATCGGTAGTCCACTGGTAGCCAAGGATCAGCTCTTCCTGGAACATTGCTTGGAGATTGGCGTCTGTTACAGAGCGCGTATCTGGCACAGTGCCGTCGCCATAGACAACCTGGTCATACTGGGGGCCAAGACCGGTTGGTACGCCCTGGGAGTCCACACTGGTACCATTCCAGTCAAAATAGTCGTGGATGTAAGTCTCATTACCAGCCATACGGATGTTGGTGTTGGCGGCGATGGGCAGGTAGTACTCACCCCAGTTGATGAAGGCTTTTTGACGGCCGTCACCCAGAGGATCGAATACTGCGGCTAGACGAGGAGCCCACTGGTCTTCAACCGTCACGAAGCTACCGCCTGACGCATTTTTATTGTCGAAAGACTCGTTTCGGATACCCAACTCCAGAGTCAGTCGGTCGCTCACTTCCCACACATCCTGAAAGTAATAGGCTTCAGAGTAGGTTGCGAAAGAACCACCGACTGAGTATGTGCGTCGGCGAACGTTTGCGCCCTGGGGACACTCCGTAACCACGTCACACTCGTTGTAGGCGTTGGTAGGATCACGCAGCCAGTACACGCCGCCGGAGTTAATTGTGGCTTCGTCTGAGAAGTTATCCTCATAGTCTATACCAGCAGAAAGCTCATGGCCGGAGAAACCAGTCCATTTGATGTTAGCTCGAGTTGCCTCGCGCTTGTCATCGCCCTTTGACACCGTAAAACTTGACCAGTCACCAATGGCTTGGAATCCACCGTTATATTCATAGACAACAGGAATTGAAGCGGTCGAGGGTGCCGTAGTACGTGCGGCTTCATTTTCGCCATACGACACTGAAACTTCTAGGCTTGAGCCAATTTGACCAGTGTAGGTGGCCATCCAGTTCTCACCACCCTGTTCATATACATTAAGGCCCAAATACTCTCCACGTGCATAAGTAGTTGGGTTGAAACCGTAGGTTTCTTCCAGACCCTCACGCGCATCGGTGAAGTGAGTGTATTCGATGTGGTGGTTAGCAGTGATGTACCCGTCAAGTTTTACGCCCCAGAAGCCCTGGTCATTGTTGTACGTATAATCACGCTCGGACTGAATGCCAGCATAGCGCTGATCTTTATCAACGTCGCTGTATAGAGCATAGAAGAACAGACGGTCTCGTATGATCGGCCCAGAAACATAGGCGTCATAAGTTGTGGTGGAGTTCTCATCGAGTACATTCGCCGATGCAAATGTATTTGGGCTTGTTTCCAGCTGGTCATCGTAGTATGCGTTCACGCCGAAATCCCAATTATTCGACCCGCTCTTGGTGGTGGCATTCATCACGCCACCAAGTGACCGACCATATTTTGCGGAGTAACCACCAGTCTTGACCTGAATAGTGTCATAGAACTCGAATGGGACCTGTGTGAAACCAACACCGGTACGGAAGTTCGTGGTGTTCAGGCCGTTAATGAAGCTGGTGTTTTCCGCAACAGACGCACCACCGAATGACGCTAAATTTCCAAAGCGGCTATCGCCAGCACTAGCGCCAGGCGCCAACAGGGCGACTGAAGTCAGGTCACGCCGAATCGGCATCTCCAACAGGAACTCAGAATCCAGAATAAGGCCCGACTCTGCGATGCTGGTATCGATCGCAGCCTGACGACGACCCGACGTAACAATTTCGTTAATAGTGGCCTGAGAGGTGGCTAGGTTGACATCAGTGCTTGAAGCCAGTCGCACTTCGACTTCAAGAGTATCTATAGGCCGTCCATTTTCTATGACCCTTACTTGATATGAACCGGGTGGAAGACCGCTGATGTTGAATGAACCGCCAGCGTCGGTGGAGGTTGAACGAGTCGTGCCGCGTGAAGAGTTTGTTACTTCTATTATAGTATTATTGCCAGCACCTTGTACCGTACCACGCAAAGAACCTGTAGTGTCCTGCGCTAGCGCCGAGTTGCCCATAGAAATAGCCACGGCGCAGATAGCTGCGCTCAGGGCGTTCTTTGCAAAAGGACGCTTTTTTTGTGTTTTTGGAATTGATGGAATTGTCATTCCTTATTTCCCCCGTTGATAGAATAATAAAGATATGCTTTGAAGCAGGTCTCGGAATTGTGCGCGTTAATGTGATTTGTACTTGAGGGACAAAATAACCCTAAGTATAAATGGCATTAAAACTGCGCAGCCATAATTGCCGATGATTTAGCGAGCAGCCTGTGTGGTGTAAAGCTTTGGTAACGCTCTTGAAATAACCTGCCCAAAGCGAGGCGCGAATGGTATCAAGAAGCTGCGTTAGGTACTAGCTAAAAGAAGAGTGTTTTATTATGTATCTATTGTGCATATAAGTCATATGTGGCAAATAATGCAATTAATAGTTAGATTTGGAGGCTACGTAGTGTGATAATCTGGCAGGTAGCTTAGCCATATCTGCCAGATGATGGCCAGTAGTTTCATTTTCTAGAAGAGGCATTTCCTCTTAGACAGATAGTCTAAGCGGTCGCGGGCGGCAAGCGCGGAGTTATCCCCAAAAATCCAATGAATCCGCTACTGGGTTTCATTAGGATGATGGCCTTGCCGGTGCAGGTGGGGCCGAGAAAACCATAGATCGCCTCCTTCGGAATCGAGAGGCTGACGTCCTTAACGGCAGTGAAGTCGCCGTATTTCTTGACGACGTTTTGCAGGCTGAGAACGGGGGAGTTCATGCTTCCTCGAGTATCCACGGGTGGAGGACAGGGAAGCTAGTATCGCAGAATAGCCGAAAGACCTGTAGCGGAGCGCTTCACACAGAAGGCCGCTCCGCTGCGAGATCAGGCAGACAGGAACTCGTCGATGGCAACCGCCACCTTGCGGCCCTCATCGATGGCGCGTACCACCAGGGATTGACCACGACGGCAATCACCGGCGGTGAAGACTTTCTCGGCAGAGGTCTTGAACACCTCGTAGTCGGCCTTGTAGTTGGAACGCTGATCCAGCTCCAGACCCAGGGGTTCGCTGACGTAGTGTTCCGGACCGAGGAAGCCCATGGACAACAGGATCAGGTCGGCTTCCCAGAACTTTTCCGTGCCGGGGACTTCCTGGAATTTGCTGTCGACTTCAACTGTCTTGATTCCCAGCAGCTTGCCGCTCTCATCGCGAACAAACTCCTTGCCGGAAATGGAATAGACGCGGGGATCGCTGCCATCCCGTGCGGCCGCTTCTTCATGGCCGTAGTCGACACGGAAGATCACGGGCCAGGTTGGCCAGGGATTGTTCTCTGAGCGTTCTGCCGGTGGTCTGGGCATGATCTCGAAATTCACCAGGGACTTGCAGCCATGGCGCAATGAAGTGCCGATGCAGTCGGTTCCGGTGTCGCCACCACCGATGACGATGACGTTCTTGTCCTTGGCGCTGATGTACTGGCCGTCTTCCAGGTTGGAATCCAGCAGGCTCCTGGTGTTCTTCAGCAGGAATTCCATGGCGAAATGCACGCCCTCACCTTCGCGCTTGTCGATTTTAAGGTCGCGGGGTGTCGTCGCACCGGTTGCCAGCAACAGTGCATCGTTCTCGTCCAGCAATTGCTGAACGCTCACGCCGTTGTCACCGCTGCCGCCGACATCGGCATTCACTACAAACTCAACGCCTTCCTGCCGCAGCAAGTCGACACGTCGGTCCACTACACCCTTGTCCAGCTTCATGTTGGGAATCCCGTACATGAGCAGACCGCCGATGCGATCGTCGCGCTCATATACAGTGACCTGGTGTCCCTTGTGATTGAGCTCCGCCGCCGCAGCCAGGCCAGCAGGACCTGAACCCACGATCGCGACCTTTTGGCCGGTGCGTGTGGACGGTGGGTTTGCCACTACCCAGCCATTCTCGAAGCCCTTGTCGATAATGGCGCATTCGATGTTCTTGATAGTGACCGGGGGTTCGTGAATGCCCAAGACGCAGGCGCCTTCGCAGGGCGCGGGGCAGACTCGGCCGGTGAACTCGGGGAAGTTATTGGTCTTATGCAGGCGATCCAGCGCCTCTCTCCAGCGCTCGTTGTAAACGAGGTCGTTCCACTCCGGAATCAGGTTATAGACCGGGCAGCCATTATCCGATTGGCAGAATGGCACACCACAATCCATACAACGCGCACCCTGGGTAGCCAGATGTGCTTCCTTGTGATCGGTGTAGATCTCCTTGAAATCCAGCAGCCGCTCCATCGCATTGCGATAGGGCTCTGTTTCCCGGGCGTATTCTTTAAATCCTGTTGGTTTTCCCATCGGTACAGTCCCTTATGCGGCAGTCTTGGCGCGCTCTTCCAGAACACGCTTGTAATCGGTTGGCATGACCTTGACGAACTGGGCCAGCGAGGCTTCCCAATTATCCAGGATGGACCTGGCCACAGGAGAGTCGGTGTAACCCAGGTGGTCTTCGATCAGTGTCTTCAATTCAAGCACATCGGCATGATCGGCAACGCCTTCGAGTTCAAACAGCTCCATGTTGCACTGTTTGGGGAAATCACCATCCGGATCCCAGACATAGGCGATACCGCCGCTCATGCCAGCGCCGAAGTTACGGCCAGTCTTGCCAAGGATGACAACACGGCCACCGGTCATGTATTCGCAGCCATGGTCGCCAATGCCTTCAACGACCGCGCTGGCGCCGCTGTTGCGCACGCAGAAACGTTCCGCCGCAATACCTCGAATATACACTTCACCCGAAGTCGCGCCGTAGAGAATAACGTTACCGGCGATAATATTCTCTTCTGCCTTGAAGGTGCTTTCCTTCGGCGGGTAGAGGATGATCTTGCCGCCGGAGAGGCCCTTGCCGAGATAGTCATTGGCATCGCCTTCCACGGTCAGGGTAATACCCCTGGCCATGAACGCGCCGAGACTCTGGCCGGCGGAGCCATTGAGTTTGATGTTGATGGTGTCCTCGGGCAGCATCTCGGCGCCGTAACGCTTGCATACCTCGTTGGACAGCATGGTGCCCACGACTCGATTGATGTTGATGATCTCGTGTTCGATGTTTACTTTAGTGCCATCTTCCAGCGCAGGCTTGGCCAACTCGATCAGAGTGTTGTCCAGCGCCTTGTCCAGGCCATGGTCCTGCGACTGGGTGCAGTAGAAGTCTGTATTCTCGAATACCACCTTGGCGGGTTCGAGGATGCGGCTGAGGTCCAGACCACTGGCCTTCCAGTGCTTGATGGCCTTGTTGGTATTCAACAGGTCGACGCGACCGATGAGATCATTCACGGTGCGGGCGCCAAGCTGGGCCATGATGCCACGCATCTCTTCCGCCACCATGAACAGGTAGTTCACCACGTACTCGGGCTTACCCTTGAATTTCTTGCGCAGCTCCGGATCCTGAGTGGCGACACCAACCGGGCAGGTATTGAGGTGACACTTGCGCATCATGATGCAGCCAAGTGTGATAAGTGGCGCTGTTGAGAAACCAAATTCTTCGGCGCCCAGAATGGCGGCGATGGTGACATCGCGACCAGTCTTCAGTTGGCCGTCAGTCTGCAATACCACACGAGACCGCAGGTTGTTCATCACCAGGGTCTGGTGAGTTTCGGCGATACCCAGTTCCCAGGGCAGGCCGGCGTGCTTGATTGAAGTCAGCGGGGAAGCCCCGGTGCCGCCATCGTGTCCGGCGATCACAAGGTGATCGGTCTTGGCCTTGGTCACACCGGCAGCGATCGTGCCCACGCCGATCTCGGATACCAGTTTCACACTGATACGCGCGGCGCGGTTGGCGTTCTTCAGGTCATGAATAAGCTGCGCGATATCTTCGATGGAATAGATGTCGTGATGCGGCGGGGGACTGATGAGTCCGACGCCAGGGGTGGAGTGACGGATGCGCGCGATCTGTTCGTCCACCTTGCCACCGGGGAGTTCTCCGCCTTCACCGGGCTTTGCTCCCTGGGCAATCTTGATCTGCAGTTCGTCGTCTTTGGTCTGGTACCAGGCTGTCACACCGAAGCGACCGGACGCCACCTGCTTGATGGCAGAGCGCTTGGAATCCCCATTGGGAAGCGGATCGAATCGCGCTGGATCTTCGCCACCTTCACCGGTATTGGATTTGCCGCCGAGGCGATTCATGGCAATCGCCAGGGCCTCGTGGCTCTCCTGGGATATGGAGCCAAAGCTCATGGCACCTGTGGCGAAGCGCTTGACGATCTCGCCGGCCGGTTCCACTTCATCGATGTCGATGGATTGCGTCTCATCGAAACGGAAATCCAGCAGGCCGCGCAGGGTACAACGCCGGGTCGCATCCTCATTTACAAACTTCGCGAATGTCTCGTAGGCTTCCTTGCTGTTATTGCGGGAAGCGAGTTGCAGATTGAATATGGTGTTGGGATTCCACATGTGGGAATCGCCACCGGTGCGCCAGTGAATGTCACCGGGATTATTCAGGACCGGTATGCGGTCGCTGTCCTTGGCCGGATAACCGATGGTATGGCGACGCTTGGATTCTTCAATCAATACACTGAAGTTCACGCCCTGCACGCGGCTTGCCGTGCCTACAAAGCAGGTGTTGATGATTTCATCGGCGAGGCCAACGGCTTCGAAGATCTGTGCACCCTTATAGGATTGCAGGGTGGAAATACCCATCTTGGCCATCACCTTGAGCATGCCCTTGGCAACGCCCTTCTTGTAGGCGGCCACAAGCTCGGCTTCGGTTGGGCACTTGTCGCCCAGCAGCCCTTCCCTGTTCGCCTGCCACAATGACTCGAAAGCAAGGTAGGGGTTAACCGCGTCCGCACCATAACCGGAGAGCAGGCAGAAGTGATGCACTTCCCGCGCCTCACCGGTTTCCAGCACGATCCCAATCTGGGTACGCTGCTCGAGTTTGGTCAGGTGATGATGCACAGCGCCACAGGCAACCAGAGCACTCAAGGGAATGCGATCGGCTGCAATATTCCGATCAGACAGGATGATAAAGGAGTAGCCGCCCTCGATTGCCTGCTCTGCTTCCTTACAGATGCGTTGCATCGCCTCCATGAAGCCATTATCGGCTTTTGCATCGAAGGTGATGTCGATTACCTGGGTCTTCATACCCCGGTAGTCGGCATACTTGATATCCGCCAGTTCCTGGTTGGACAGCACGGGGTGATCGATGCTCAGTCTGTGCGCCTGTTCCGGTGTGGTTTCCAGCAGGTTGCCTTCCGGTCCGAGGAAACAGCGCAGGGACATCACTACTTCTTCCCGGATCGAATCGATCGGGGGATTGGTTACCTGAGCGAACAATTGCTTGAAGTAGTCATAGATCATGCGTGGCTTGTCGGACAGACAGGCCAGGGCCGAGTCATTACCCATGGAACCCAGTGGATCACGGGCCTCGGTGACCAGAGGAATCAACATGAACTGCATGGTCTCGGTGGTGTACCCGAAAGCCTGCATACGTTGCAGCGTGTCATCTGCCTCCAGGGACGTGCCCGCCGCGTTGCCGGACAGGTGCTCCAGGCTTACCTTCTGTTCAGCCAGCCATTGGCCATAGGGGCGCTTGTTACAGATGATCTGTTTTACTTCTTCATCGGGAATGAGTCGGCCCTGTTCGAAATCGATCAGGAACATCTTGCCCGGTTGCAGACGGCCCTTGACCTTAACGTTGGCCGGATCCACATGTACCACACCCACTTCTGACGCCATGATGCACTTGTCGTCGTGGGTGATGTAGTAGCGACTGGGGCGCAGGCCATTTCGATCCAGCACGGCGCCAATGTAGTGACCATCTGAGAACACGATAGAAGCCGGGCCATCCCAGGGTTCCATCAATGCAGAATGGTACTCGTAGAAGTCTTTCTTCTCCTGGGCCATGTTCTGGTCAGCCTGCCAGGCCTCGGGAATCATCATCATGGTGGCTTCAGCCAGCGAGCGGCCGGATAACAACAGGAATTCAAGTACCGCGTCGAAACTACCCGAGTCGGAGCAGTCGGAATCGATTACGGGGAAAATATCGCCCAACTTGTCGCCAAAGGCGTCAGTTGCCACTTTACCCTGACGGGCAACCATGGAATTCACGTTACCGCGCAAGGTGTTGATTTCGCCGTTATGGCTCATGAAACGGTTTGGCTGTGCCCTGTCCCAGGAAGGGAAGGTGTTGGTGCTGAATCGGGAATGCACCATGGCCAGATGTGTTTCGAAATTCGGGTTGGTCAGGTCTTTATAAAAAGGAAAGGTCTGCGCCGGGGTCAACATACCTTTATAGACAATCACCTTGGTAGAGAGGCTGCAGGCGTAAACCTGCTTTGCTTCTTTCATGGTCTTGTCGTTGCGCAGCCGATGCGAGAAGCGCTTGCGGATGATGTACAGAACCCGTTCGAATGCATCCTGCTCAAGACCATCGGCGGCGCCGATGAATAACTGGGCGATGAAAGGCTGTGCCATCAAGGCTGCAGGGCCCACGTCGGCACCAACGGGATCGATTGGCACATCACGCCAGCCAATCAGGGTCTGGCCTTCTTCGGCCACGATGCGATTGATGGCATCGAAACACAGTTCTCTTTCGTCATTTATTTGAGGAAGGAAAATATTGCCCACGGCATAACTGCCGGCCTCGGGCAGATCGGCACCCAATTCTTCCCTGGCAACTTTCCTGAAGAAGCTGTGGGGCAGGGCCATGAGGATGCCGGCACCGTCACCGGTGTTAGCCTCGAAGCCACAGCCGCCGCGGTGATCCATGCGGGAATTCAGGTGGTAGGCGTCCAGCATGATCTGATGACTGGGCACTCCCTTGATATTGGC
This sequence comes from Pseudomonadales bacterium, assembly GCA_038134565.1. Lineage (GTDB taxonomy): Bacteria > Pseudomonadota > Gammaproteobacteria > Pseudomonadales > Pseudohongiellaceae > UBA9145. The sequence goes on from JAYPVK010000036.1 coordinate 9,643, forward strand.
CACGAAGCCCACGCCACAGGAGTCTTTCTCATTAGCTGGGTCGTACAGTCCGGTCTTCTCCGGAAAGCCAAATTTCAGAGGATACTGCTGCTCATTCATTATTAGGTGTCTCTTGGTAGATCGCCGCTGAGTCGCATTCTGCTTTTATTTTCCCGCTAGTTCACATCCCGCCGAAGCAAGCCCCTCGGGTCTGGTCACATAACGCGGCTGAATTCGGCCCGATCGGGCGGTGCGTAGTGTTTTCCTACTCCCTCCCGTAACACCGGAAGGGGTGATTTCAGGAGGGCCGGTCAAAATACCATCAATGCATAATATGTCAAGGTTTCAGGGGCTTGCCGAATATTCTGCGGTTGATTAAGTCCCTGTTTTCTAATGAATTGTCGAGTGCCGATTTTGGATTTTATGACAATATATTGTCGATATTGATCAGGCCAGATTCCGGTCGCGGCCGCGCAGACGGATATTTCCTGGCAAAACCTTCTATCCTGTTAATGCGCGAAACTGCAGACAGATCAGGCCGGCAATTTTGCCACCCCAGTGGCCCGAAAAGACCCTGCCAGCGATAGGGTCAAATCCGCCGAAAGGAGCAAAAATACTGGGCGTGCGGGAAATTGGCTTGCTTGTAAATTGGCAGTGGGTGGATTACCCTAGCTTGATCAGTAATGCTGCAAGGTACTGATCTAATTGCAAATAATTCTCATTTAGATTAATGCAATCAGAACGACAGAAAAACGCATAAAAATAACAAACTAGCCTGACCTCGAGTTACTGAATTTACAAAACCTGTGTCCCTATTTTTACGGAGGCGACCAACCCGTGAATCCCAAACTAACCCGACGACGTTTCATCAAAGGGGTCATTGCCTCTGGTGCGGCGGCGACTACCACCGGCATGTGGTACGCGGCCAATGGCCAGAGCGGACCTGCCGGCGCCGTTGAGCGTCTGATCAGAATCAATGTGAACGGCCAGATGCGTAGCGTCGATGTGGCTCCCCAGGAAACCCTGGCATCCACCCTGCGTTACAAGCTTGGCCTGACTGGAACCAAATTGGGCTGCAATCGCGGCGAGTGTGGTGCCTGCACCGTGCTGGTCGACGATGTGGCCACCTATGCCTGTTCGGTGCTGACCCATTCTATGAAGAATGGCCGCATCGAAACAGTGGAGGGACTGGAGGCGGCCGATGGCACCTTGCATCCGGTTCAGCAGGGCTTTGTTGAGGCGCTTTCCCCCCAGTGTGGTTACTGCACACCGGGTCAGGTGATGGCGGCGGTTGCCCTGCTACGGGAAAACCCCAACCCTACTCGTGAAGAAGCGCGACATGCAATGTCCGGCAATATCTGCCGCTGCGGTTCTTATGACTCTTACCTCGATGGCGTAATGCGCGCTGTCGAACTCGCATAGGAAAATCATCATGGCCTATATGCATATTGGTAAAGACTTCGTGCCGCCAGATGTTCCTGGCAAGGTCACGGGTCGAATTAAATACGCTGAAGACTACACCCGCGAGGGTATGGTCTATGCGCGTCTGCTCACCAGCCCAATCCCCCATGCTCGCGTTCTAGATATTGACGCCTCCGAAGCGCTGGCCATGGACGGGGTATACGGCATCCTGACAGCAGACGACGTGTATCCCGACGGCGAGCCCCAGAGCACTGGTCTTAAAATCCTCACCAACGAACCGACCCTGGTGGGTGAACCAATCCTGGCGGTAGCAGCAGTTGACGAAAAGACAGCCGAGACGGCGATTTCCCGAATCAACGTGACTTTCGAACGCCTGCCCTTCGTCCTCGATCCCCTCGACAGCCTCGCCGAAGGTGGTGCCAACGCCTACCCCGGTGACAACAATACCTTCGTCTTCCGTGAAGGCTTCGCCACTGAGAAGTGGAGCGCCGACCAGGTGGCCAGCTTCCGCGCCGGCAACGAACCGACAGCGGAACCCCAGCAAACCTGGGAACTGGGTGACCTGGCTGCAGCCTTCGCCGAATCAGAATTCGTGTACGAAACAACCTTCACGACTGCCGGTTATCCCCACCACTCCATGGAGCCGCGTAGCGCCCTGGCGTATTGGGAAGATGGCAAGCTGCACGTACACGGCACCTCGCAGAGCCTGACCGGCCTGGCCGACGACATGGCCGGCATCATCGGCGTGCCCAAGGAAGACTTCGTCTTCGTTAACGTGGCGACCGGTGGTGGTTTTGGTCAGCGTGCGCGAGCAGGCTCCATTCCCAGCATGGCGATCCCTGCCAAGCTATCGCAGAAGATTAACCGCCCGGTCATGATGCGTGTGACTCGCGAAGAAGAGTTCACCATTGGTGGTGCCCGACAGGGCTTCCAGGGCTGGATCAAGGTTGGCTTCAAGGCCGACGGTGTGATGGCAGCCTGTGATATCTACATCATTTCCGACAACGGCGGTAAAGGAGGTGGCGGTGACGCTTCCTCCGCAGCTGACTGTATCGATGTGCTGTACCAGCCAGACGCCCTCCGTTTCCGCGGTACCTCCATCGCCAGTAATACAGCGCACCGTGGTGCCCAGCGTGGCCCAGGCCAGAACCAGATCGCACCGATCATGGCGCCAATTCTGGACAAGGCCGCCGACGCCCTCGGCATCAGCCGACTGGAAATCCGCCAGATCAACACACCGCGTACCGGTGACGTCGCTGGCCCACGCCAGACGCCGTTCACGTCTGCCTACATGCCGGAAGCACTGGCCATGGCCACCCAGCAGTTCGATTGGGAAGGCCGTCAGTCCCGACGCCGCCAGCGCAATGGCAGCAAGGTGATTGGTCTGGGCATTGGCCAGGGTTATCACAACGCGGGTCGCAGTGGTATGGACGGCATCGTGTCTATGGGCACCGATGGCCGCCTGAAGATTCACAACGGTGTGGGTAACCTCGGTACCTACTCCTACGCATCCACTTCCCGCGCTGCGGCCGAAGTGCTGAAGATGCCCTGGGAACGTTGCGACATCCTCAACGAGCGTACCGACAACCACCTGCCTATTACGTCACCTCAGGACGGCAGTAACTCCATCTTCACCAATACCCGAACCTGCTTCGGTGCGGCGACGGATATGCTGAACAAGATGAAAGAGATTGCTGCGACTGACCTCGGCGGCGATCCTGCTGACTACGATGTGGCAGACGAAAGGGTCTATCGCATCTCTGATGAGTCCGTTGGCTACACCTATGCAGAAGTGGCACAGCGTGCCATGGAGCTGGGTGGCAAGTTCACCGGTGAAGCCGAGCTTCCCGAAGAACTGGCCGAATGGACCCAGATATCTGTAAACCGCCTGGCAGGTACTGCCTTCCTCGGTCTCTATCACGATCCTCGCCATGAAGGTAATCCTCCGGGCTTTACCGTGACTTGCTGCGAGATCGAACTGGATCTGGAAACCGGCAAGTATGAGATTCTCGGCATGATCAACCTGGCAGACTCCGGCACGATCATGCACCCGCAGGGTATGAAGAATCAGCTGGTCGGTGGTGCGGTCTGGGGTATTGGACTGTCCGGTTACGAACGTCATCTGTATGACCCACAGAACGGCATACCGGCTTCAACCGGTTACTGGCAGAGCAAGGTTCCGACCTATCTCGATACGCCAGTGAAAATTGATACTGGCTGGGTGGATCTTCCCGATCCGGAAAACCCGGTAGGTGCACGCGGTGTGGGTGAACCAGCAATGGGTTCAGTCTCCGCGGCTCTGACAGCTGCAATCTCCGATGCGCTGGGTGGACACCTGTTCAACGCGGCTCCGGTTACTGCAGACATGATCGTTAATCACCTGGCAGGCACTTCGGAAGACGCGAAGCCACTTGCCCAAAACAATTTCCGAGGTTGATATGGTAGCCACATCTCATGACGTAATGCCCGATATCGAGCTTTATCAGCCTACTGATGAAGACAACGCCCTGGCATTGGCGAGCGAACTAGGCAGCGATGGCTGGTTGCTGGCTGGCGGCCAGGACACCTTCGGCTGGCTGAAGGACCGCAACAAGACTCCTTCTGCCATGATCGAGTTAACCCAGATTGATGCCTGGAAAGGTATCAAGGAAACCGCCGATGGCGTGGAGATTGGTGCGGTAACAACCCTTACCGAAATCGCCAGGCATCCACTCATCACCGAGCGCTATGGTCTGTTGGCCAAGGCAGCCGGTGTCGTTGCCAGTCCCCAGATTCGCAATGTGGGTACGCTGGGCGGCAACCTGAATCAGGACGCCCGCTGCTGGTATTACCGCCGCGGTCTGGACTGCTATCGTGCTGGCGGTAATCTCTGCTATGCCGATTCACCGGAAGGCCTGAACCGGGAGCACGCCATCTTTGGCGCCAGCCGCTGTGTTGCCGTGTCTCCATCCGATACAGCGCCCGCCCTGGTTGCCCTGGACGCCACCATGGTGATCGCCAGTGCCAGCGGTACGCGCACCATGCGTGCCCAGGACTACTTCATTGGTCCTGCCCGCGACATTCGCAACATGACCGCGTTGAACGAAGGTGAAATCCTGACGGCAGTAAGACTGCCAGCCAGTTGGGCCAACGCCGAGTTCTACTTCGAGAAAGTTGCCGACCGAAATGTCTGGGACTTCGCGCTCGTGAGCGTGGCGGCAGCCATGAAAGTATCAGGTGGCGCTATTCAGGACGCGCGCGTCGCCTGTGGCGCAGTGGAATGTACTCCACGTCGACTGGAAGCTGTTGAAAACGCGATTCGTGGACAGCAGCGTTCAGAGGATCTGGCGTCGCGAGCCGGCGATATGGCTGTAGAAGGTGCCCGTGCACTCAACTACAACCATTACAAGATTCCTTTGATGGCAAATCTGGTCAAGCGTGCAGTTCGGGGTTAACCCCGAACTGCTCAGCAGAGAATGAAAGGGGACACTAATAGTTTAATCGCTTAAGAGTTTCGCGCCGGGATTATTCCGGCTTCCTGTTGGATTAAGCTATTAAACTATTAGTGTCCCCAATCAAAAAATAGAAGTATCAAAATAAAAGTGAGAGGGTAGTAGAGTGGGAGAAATAGTCCGCTATAAACGTGATGTTTGGGGTGAGGAAGTCATCCTCGGCGTGTCTTGGGATTTACTCTGGGTGGTAGCTGTTGCAGTTCTTGTCCTGTTGGCTGCACATGCCATCGTGATGGCGGCGCTCGCGAAAAAGAATCTTGATCGCCCCACCTCCGATGGTCGTCGAGTCATCCGACACGAGTCTATTGACCGAACATTTCACTGGCTCATGGCGGCCAGCATTTTTGTGTTGATATTCACCGGTACCGCACCGATTCTGGGTCTGCGCATTGCCTGGCTGAACATCCACTGGATCAGCGGCCTGATCCTGTCCTTTCTGGTAATAGCCCACATCGTGCGCTCATTATTCTGGCAGGACTTCAAGTCCATGATGCTGACACCCAAGGATTTCTCCGAGCCCTTCGACTCCTCCAGCAAGCCTGGCAAGTACTACTTCGAGCAGAAGGGTATGCACTGGGCGGTCACTGTTGTGGTATTGGCCGTCATGGTAACAGGTCTGTTGATGTTCCTGCAGATCGATACGCCGTTCTGGGACCGCACCAACAGCATGCCGGAAGATCAGCTTGGCCTGGTATTCCTGCTGCATGGTCTGTCTACACTGGCCCTGGTTGCCTTGGCATCTACCCACATCTACTTCGCGCTGCGTCCAGAGAAGATCTACTACACCCGTTCCATGATTTCTGGCTGGATGTCGGAAGACGAGCTGGCGGCTAATCACGATCCCGCCAAGTGGACACCGAAAGAAGCAGACTAGAAAGACCGACTGAGGTATTCGAAAAAGGTGTCAGGTATTCCTACCTGACACCTTTTTTTACCTTAGCCGCCGAAATCGAGTAATAAATCTGGAGATACTCCCCTTGGAATTAGCAAAGCACATCGAAACCATTGAATCCGGATATGAGTTCCTTCTGGCCTATGCCGCTCAGGGACGACCCGCCAAAGCAGAGACAGGCCCCGGCCCTCACGCTCGACCCACACTCCAAGGTATGGCGGAATCCATGCAGGCGATTGCCATGACTCTCTCGGCCAGTGAAGACCCCTTCGAATTGGTGATCGTGGAAGACTGCCTCAAGGCAGGCGCCGCACTGCAGTTTATCCTGAAGCAGGAGGCCATCGGCTCCGAGATCGTGGACAACCTGAACGCATCGATCCATTTGCGTGCGGTGCTGACCGATCTTTTCCTCTACAGTGAGGCGATTGAGCCGCTGGCAGAGGGTGAGCCCGCCCAGTCCATGTCCTACGATGCCACCAAAAAAGATAGCTAGACTGAACTCGGTGTCACTCATCACCTGACAACTTGACTATTTGGCACTCCCGAATTTCATTTTGATTCCTCGCCAGTCGTTAGCTTGTCAGCTTGTGAGTATCCTCACTAAACCATGATCCAATATCCAAGCCGCCTGTCACTGGCCAATCTGCCAACACCGATTACCCGTCTCGAGCGTTTCAGCGTGCCGGGAGTGGATGCCCGCATCTGGGTAAAGCGCGACGAATTGACGGGCACCGAAGTCTCCGGCAACAAGATTCGCAAACTGGAATTCTGCTTCGCCGAGGCGCGGGAGCAGGGCTGTAATGTGGTAATTACCTGCGGTGGCATCCAGTCCAACCATTGTCGCGCCACTGCAATACTGGGTGCCCGCCTCGGCTTCAAGGTGCACCTGATACTCCGTGGCGAAAAGCCGGCGATGCCGGAAGGTAATCTCTTACTGGATTATCTCAGTGGTGCCACTATCGACTACATCCCCCAGCGCGATTGGCATACTCACATCGAGTTCGCCCATGACCTGGTGCAGCGCTATGCGCAGGATGGGGGCAAGGCTCTCTTTATTCCTACCGGCGCCAGCGACGAGGTTGGGCTGTGGGGTTATGTGGCAGTCAGTGAGGAACTGAAACAGGATTTCCTCAGGCTCGACATGACGCCGGATTACATCGTTACCGCTACCGGCTCGGGTGGCACGCAGGCCGGGCTGGTGGTTGGCAACCAACTGTTTGAACTGCAAACCCGAATTCGCGCCTTTAATGTGTGTGACGACGCGGCCTGGTTCGATAACAAGATACGCGAGGACGTGACACTCTGGAAACAACGTTACGAAATTGACTTCGATGACTCGGCCATGGAGATCGAAACCGTGGAAGGCTACGTGGGACCTGGATACGGCGTGGCGGAACAGCCCGTTTTCGACCTGATTCGAGATCTTGCCACCGCCGAAGGGCTGTTTCTCGATCCGGTGTATACGGGCAAGGCATTTTACGGCATGGTGCAGGAATTACAGAAAGGAGACGGTGGCAGTCTGCCTGGCGCGAGAGACGTCCTGTTCATTCATACGGGGGGCCTCTTCGGCGTGTTTCCACAACAGGATAATTTCCGGTTCTAAAACCCGGGAAATCCTCGTTAAGAATGATTATCATTAACGGCTGAATCAGGGGGCACTCACAACTTAACGATTTAATCCTTCTGAACTGCGTGTTGATCACGTGCCAGATGTTAAATTGTCAAGTTGTGAGTGCCCCAACTCCCAGGAATTGTGATCATGAATATTCTCGAACCCAACAAGTTGCCCACGGCCCTGCGCAGGCTGGCTATTGCCCTGGCCGTCGGTTCCGCAGCGGTTTACTGGCCGCTGAGCCTTGCCCAGGCCCAGGCCGAGCCCGACGGTGTGGCCGGCGCTACTGCCTATGCCGAACCGGAAGTGAGCCCCGGATTCGATACCCGGTACGAGGCAGAATTGCTGCTGAATACCCGTCAGCTGATCACCGACGGTGCACGCTCAGGTGAAGGCTACTTCAGCGCCGATGGCAACCAGTTAATCTACCAGGCCGAGATGCCCGGCAATCCTTTCTACCAGATCTACCTCATGGACCTGGCTACGGAGGAGGCTCACATGGTGTCTACCGGCATCGGTCTTACCACCTGTGCCTGGGTGCACCCGACCCTGGACAGGATCCTGTACGCGTCCACCCATGAAGACCCGAATGCCATCGCCAAACAGCAAGAAGAGATCGCCATCCGAGCCAGTGGTGAAGATCGCCCCTATGGCTGGGATTACGACCCCTATTACGACATTTATGTGGCAGACAGCGATGGTGGCAACCTGGTGAATCTCACTAACACCATGGGCTACGACGCCGAGGGTTCCTACTCTCCCGATGGCAGCCGTATCCTGTTTGCCTCCAACCGGGAGGCCTACAGCCGGAGCCTGAGCCAGGCGGAGCAGGCCCTGCTGGAAGACGATGCTTCCTATTTCATGGATCTCTACATCATGGATGCCGACGGTTCCAATGTGGAGCAACTCACTTTCAGTCCAGGCTACGACGGCGGCCCATTCTTCAGCCGCGAAGGCGACAAGGTAGTTTGGCGCCGCTTCAATCCCGACGGCAACAGCGCCGAGATCTGGACCATGGATATCGATGGCAACAATGCCCGTCAGCTCACTGCCAACGCCATGGTGAACTGGGGTCCCTACTTCCATCCCGATGGCGAATACATTATCTACTCCACCAACGTGCTGGGCCATGCCAACTTCGAACTGTTCATGGTGGATGTGGAAGGCCGTAACGATCCGGTACGGGTTACCAATACTGAGGGCACGGATATCCTGCCGGTGTTTTCACCGGATGGCAGTCGTCTGGCCTGGAGTACAACCCGTACCCCCGGCGGTGCCTCACAGATTCACATCGCTGACTGGAATCACGAACGGGCATTGCAGTTGCTCGGACTGGACTAGAACCGGAAAGATAGCGGCAAGATGATGCGCATCGTACTCACAACTGTTCTTCTAAGCCTGCTCAGTTCAATCACACTGGGCCAGCTTCCGGGACAGAACCCGGGGACCGTTGCGCAGACACCTCCGGCTCCTCAAGCAACTGAAGCCACTGAAACGCTGCTGCACCATCTACTGCGGGTCGAACTGGACCCGATCAATAGTGGCATAGTGGTCAGTGATCGATTAACAGTTCCGGAGAGCTATCGCGGTCAGGAAGTGAGCTTCCGCCTCAACAGTAATCTCACCATCACCAGCAGCTCCATCGCGGTCCGGCCTGTAAGCACCACCCAGTCCGGAGCAGTCGTTGCCTCCACCGTGGCAGAAGAAGCGCCCAGCACGGAATACCGTGTAACCATTCCTGCCCGCGGCAACACGCCTTTCACGATCGAGTACCATGGGATTATCAATGATATCGCCGAGCAGGACAGCCCGGAGTACGCCCAGAGTTTTTCCCAGACCTCGGGCATTATTTCCGAGTTGGGTGTGTTCCTCAGCCGTGCCTCAATCTGGGTTCCTCTCTTCGATGATGGCCTGCTCACCTTCGATATGCAGGTGAGTTTTGCCGAATCGGCGCGCGGCTGGTCATCGGTTTCCCAGGGTGATGGCCGTTTCGGCCAGTCCGGTGTGCAATCGGGACTACCCGATCG
>JAYPVK010000036.1:19075-27938 GCA_038134565.1 Pseudomonadales bacterium
TCCTCACCCGCATTCCTCGTCGGGTTGCCTGCGCGCTGGCGCATGCCGCAGCCCACAGAAGAGATCTATCTCGTTGCCGCCGACTTCACGATCTACCAGCAGGAATCCGACTATACCCAAATTCTCGCCTACCTGCGTATCCCGGATTCCAACCTCGCGACTCGCTACCTCGATGCCACGGTACGCTACCTGAAACTCTATGAGCCTCTGCTGGGCGACTATCCCTATTCCAAGTTCGCCCTGGTGGAGAACTTCTGGGAGACCGGCTACGGCATGCCCTCGTTCACCCTGTTGGGAGAACAGGTCATTCGTTTCCCCTTTATTCTGGAGTCATCCTATCCCCACGAGATCTTGCATAACTGGTGGGGTAATGGCGTCTATCCCGATTACGCGTCCGGTAACTGGAGCGAGGGCCTCACCGCCTACCTGGCTGATCACCTGTTCCGGGAGATGGATGGTGTGGGCCATGAGTACCGCAAGGAGATGCTGGCGCGTTACAAGAATTACGTGTCAGATGGTGATGACTTCCCGCTGTCCCGCTTCACCTCGAGAAACTCCGCGGCAACCCAGGCCGTTGGCTATGGCAAGACCCTCATGCTGTGGCACATGCTGCGCTTGCAGGTAGGAGACGAGTTATTCATCGAAGGCCTCAGGCGTTTCTATGCCGAGTATGAATTCAAGCGCGCCTCTTTCACCGACATCGAGCGCCTCTTCACCGAGGTCAGCGGACAGGACCTGTCCCAGTTCTTCTACCAGTGGGTACAGTGGGTCGGCGCTCCTGAACTGTCCGTCACTGTCAGTGAAGAGACTGGTGACCGGGCCCGAATCATGTTCGCCCAGACCCAGTTCGGTGACCCCTATCTGTTGAAGGTACCGGTTGCCCTTTACTACGAGGGAGCCGATTCACCCGAGTTATACGACATCGATCTTTCCCAGAAGCTGGAAGGCTTCTTTGCCGAGAATTATTCCCAGCTCAATGCTGTACTGGTTGACCCCTATTTCGATGTGTTCCGTACCCTCGACCGGGAAGAGACGCCACCCACGGTAGGGGAGTTGTTCGGCGCCAGTGAAATCAGCTTCGTGCTACCAGCAACCGAACGCGAGCAGTGGACCACCCTCGCGGAAAGCTTCGGTGCCGGAACCTCGTACGAGTTCATCTTCGCCGACAGCATCACCGAACTTCCGACGGATCGCTCCCTGTGGATACTGGGACGTGATAATCCCCTCGCGCAACAGGTATTCGCCTCTGTCGCCGATTACGGTGTAAGCGCGCAAGCCGATGCGGTGCAGATAGAGAACAACACATTCGAGTACAGGGATCGAAGCACCGTGGTAGTCGGTCGCCATCCGGCCAACCCGGAACTGGCCATTGGCTGGATTCATATCGATGACTTGGTGGCGCTGCCCGGCATGATCGAAAAGCTTCCCCATTACGGCAAGTACTCCTACTTGAGCTTCACCGGTGTGGAACCGACAATCGATGTACGCGGTATCTGGAGCAGCCCCAGTTCTCCCATGCGCTGGGTGAAACCGGGTTTCACGGGCACTATCGCCTGGGACAATCTGCCACCTATGCCGGCCATCGCCGAGCTGCCGCCGAAGTACCTGCCCGAAACGCTTCAGCGCCATGTGACCACGTTAACCAGCAATAGCATGCAAGGCAGGGGCATTCGTACCCGCGGCCTGGACGAAGCGGCATTGTACATCGCCGATCAATTCCGTCGCGCAGGTTTGCAAGCAGTGGACGGAACCTATATTCAGCGCTTCGAACGCGTCTATGCAGGCCTCGGTGGCGTGGAATTGTCCAATGTGGTTGGCATGATACCGGGGGCTAACAGAAGTCTCAGTGCCAGGCCCGTGGTCATCGGTGCCCACTACGATCATCTCGGTGTGGATGAGGCAACGGGTCGGGCCTATGCTGGTGCCGACGACAATGCATCAGGAATCAGCGTGATGCTGGAAGTTGCCGCAAACCTCGCCCGTGGTTTCACACCGCAAAGACCGATCCTGTTTGTCGCGTTTACGGGAGAGGAGTCTGGTCTGCTGGGATCAGAACATTTCGTTAATAATCCACCTGGCGCCTTCGCCGCAGAAGATATCTATGCCATGGTCAATCTGGATGCGGTAGGTCGCCTGGAGGGCAAACCGCTGCAGGTGTTTGGCACCGAGAGTGCCTACGAGTGGCCCTTCATGGCCCAGGGCATAGGCTTCACTATCGGTGTGCCTTCAGAATTTCCGGAACAGACCATAGCCAGCAGTGACCATGTCAGCTTTCTCAACGCGGGCATACCGGCAATACACCTGTTTAGCGGCACGCATCTGGATTATCACCAGGTTACTGACTCGGCAGACAAGCTCGACTATCCCGGCATGTCCGGTGTCGCCCTGTGGCTGGAAGAAGCCATCGTCTATCTCGCCGACAACACCGATCCACTGCGGGTCAATCTCGCCAACGCCAACACTGTGCAACTGAGCAACAATACCGGCGAGCGGGAGGCGAGCCTCGGAACCGTTCCGGATTTCGCCTACGCCGGTGCAGGGATTCGCATCTCTGGTGTGACCCGCGGCGGTGCAGCAGAGGTAGCTGGCCTGCAGGCCAACGATGTGCTGTTAAACTACGGTGGGGAAGCGATAGACAGCCTGCAAAGCTATTCCAACCTGATCCGGGGTTCGGCACCCGGAGACGAAGTGACTCTCACGGTACAGCGGGGAGAGCGGCAACTCATCTTCAACGTGGTACTGCAGGCGCGATAGATCGCCCTAGCGCAACACGCCAAACAGCAAGCCAGCGGTCAGGAAGACCAGCGACAGAATGATCAGGCGCTTGCGGGAAGCCGACCGGCCATTGGCCCAGTTATAAATTTCATCCTCTACAAACAGACAGTGTTGTTGTTTACGGCTCATCTGCCGAAGACCTCGTTACGGTAAATCCATAACCGCAATTAAAGCGAACCCAGATGACGGTCGCCGGGCTCAAATAAGGCAAAGTGAAGAACAAATCTGACGAAATGTGGCAAAGTCCCTTTCCAGCGAAAAACAGAACTAATGAGGCTGGTTCCTATTTGCAATTAATTGTGGCGAACTGGATTGGGCCGGCAAAAGTTCCTATATAGTGCAACCTGAGAAGTGGGGAAGTAGTGCTAAAACCGGTATTTGCCGATTCCCCCGAAAAGAATTAGAAGTCTTGCTGAGAGATACCATGGCTGAATTCCTGCGTCGCGGCCTGTTACTATGCCTGTCACTGGCATGCGCCGTCCCCCTTGCTGCCCAGACCCCACTGCCCCAACTCACTCGTGTCGAAGAAGACCAGGCGGCGATCCAGCTGGATGGCTTTCTCGATGAGGCCATCTGGCAGCAGATCCCGTCCTTCGACGGCATGCGGGTAATCAATCCCGATACCCTGGCGGAGACACCCTATGACACGGACATCAGGGTGTTCTATACCGAGCAAGGCATCTACATCGGGGTCAAGAATCATCAGCCTGCCGATACCCTGGTGGCTCGCATGACGGCGCGTGATACCCAACTGGATCGAGATGGCTTCGTGGTGGGGGTCGATTCTTCGGGCGAGGGTCTCTACGGCTTCTTCCTGCGCATTAATCTTGGCGACTCCATGACCGATGCTTCCCTCTTGCCAGAGCGACAGATGAACATGCAATGGGATGGCTCCTGGAATGGTCGCACCCAGGCGCTGGATGACGGTTGGAGCGTGGAGTACTACATCCCCTGGTCCATGATGCCTCTGCCGCAGGTGAGTGGCACCCGACAGATCGGTTTCTATTTCGAGAGGCAGGTTGGCTCCATTGGCGGCGAGGCCTGGTCGGTACCCCCGCTACCACGCACCGTGAACGAATTCCTCTCGGCCTACATGAAGTTCGAGCTCACCGACATCGAACCGCGTCGCCAGCTCACTTATTTCCCGTTTATCTCCAATGTATTCGACGGCATCAAGCACGACAACGATCCACGTGTGGGCACCGACATTTATTGGCGTCCCACGACAAACACCCTGCTGTCTGCAACGATCAACCCCGACTTCGGTACCGTGGAAGCCGATGATGTCATTGTAAACCTCACGGCCTTCGAACAATTCTTCCCCGAACGCCGCGTCTTCTTCCTCGAAGGCCAGGACATCTTCAACAACACCTCGCCGCGCACCCGTGGCGGTGGTGGTCCCGGTGGACCGATACAGATTCTCAATACGCGCCGCATCGGCGGTGCCGCCAGCTACGATGTACCTGCAGGCGTGAGCGTTGTTCCCACGGATCTTAGTCAACCTACCGATCTGTTCGGCGCGGGCAAGTTTACCGGGCAACTCGGTAACTTCCGCTACGGCGTCCTGCTTGCCGCCGAAGACGATCCAGAGATTGAAGGTCGACTCGACGATGGCACTATCATCGGCATCCAGGCCACCGGCCGCAACTTCATGGTTGGCAGGGCATTGTACGAAGACACCAGCAGTGGTGGCCGTCGGCAATTCGGCTGGATGGGCACCATGCTCGATCACCCGGACGAAGACGCCACAGTCAACGCACTGGACGCCCATTTCTTCTCTGCGGATAACCGCTGGGTAGTCGACACCCAGTTTCTGCATAGCGACAACCACGGTGAAACCGGTCAAGGCTTCACCGGTGACTTCAGCTTCCGGCCACAACGGGGCATCAACCACACCTTGCGGGCCACTTATTTCGATGACACATTCAACATGAATGAAATGGGATTCCTGACCCGTAACGACCAGGCCAATCTCGATTACAACTACTTCCAGATCGAATCGAATCTTGAAGGACTACGCCAGCGTACCACCAGTGTGTTCATCACCAACCAATGGAACACCGCGGGTCAGCCAGTACGCTTGGGTGCATTCTTTAACCGTGACTACCAGTTTGAAAACTTCAACTCCGTCAACTGGAGTGTGCGTTACTTCCCGCGCCGCATCGACGATCGCCTCGGTCGGGGTACTGGCGACTTTGTGATTCCCGATAGATTCGGTCTCAACGGCGGCTACCAGACCAACGTTGCAGAGGAATTCGCCTGGAATGTCGGCTTCGAGCTGACCCAGGACGAACTCGGACCTACCAGTATCCAGGGTGATGCCGGCATTACCTGGCGTCCCACCGACCGCTTCTCGGCAGACTTGCAATTCCGCTACCAGGACCGGGAAGCACTGCTGGTTCACCGCGGTGGCGGCAGATACACATCCTTCGAATCCCATCAGTGGTCGCCACGCTTCGACGTGAACTACTTCGTCACCGCCCGCCAGCGTCTGAGCTTCTCCATGCAATGGACAGGCCTCAAGGCCTTCGAAGACATGTTCTACCAGGTAAACCCGAACGCCAGGGAACGCCTGATAGCCGTCGCAAACCCGGACACGACACCGGATGATTTCGTCATCAGCCGTATGACCTTCCAGGCTCGCTACCGCTGGGAAATCGCCCCGCTCTCCGACCTCTTCGTGGTCTACACCCGCGGAGCCAACCTGCCCAGCAACAGCTTATTCACCTTCCAGGACCTGCTCGAACAATCCTGGAACAACAGGGTAGTTGACCAGGTCGCCATCAAGCTGCGCTATAGATTTGGCTCCTAGTTCTAAGGGTAAAGTTCATGAATACACTTTCATCCGGTCGACTAAATTAGCTTTAGTCGAAGCGCGCTTGATCCTATGATCACTTTCTCAAATCAGGTACCGGTCTTGCAGGATGGAGTGAGTAAGGCCGCGGGCCAGACACAGCGCTAGTCAGATCATGCTTTGGAAGCCCAGGTGAACCGGAAATAGCGCGAGCACTGTTTGAGTCCCGGAGCGCGTAGCGCGTAGGTCGAGTTGCGCAGCGCCCGGTTCGCCTGGGCTTCCAATGATCAGCGGTGTGTCTGGCCCGCGGCCTTGCTCACGGCAAAAATGCTCTTAAGCAACTCTTAATCACACCCTGTATATTCGAATAATTCCCTGTAAACTCCCTGTAATATCCACCCTGCAAGATTCAGGCTTCAAATGTCGATCCAACCACCTGACATTCACGGACCCACACCATGCGCGTATTCAAGCTCGCAGCAATCATGCTGCTCACAACACTGGTAGCCACCGAAACCATGGCCCAGAAAATCGTCATAGCCCACCGCGGCGCCAGCGGCTACCTGCCCGAGCATACGCTGGAAGCCAAGGCCATGGCCTACGCCATGGGCGCGGACTACATCGAGCAGGATGTAGTGATGACCGCCGATAACCAGCTCATCGTACTGCACGATATCACCCTGGATCGCACCACTAACGTTGACGAAGTATTTCCAAACCGGGCACGGGATGACGGCCGCTACTATGCCATCGATTTCACGCTACAGGAGATCAGGCAGCTCAAGGCAACCGAAGGCTACCGGCTGCTGGAAAATGGCGAGAAGGAACAGGGATTCGCCGACCGCTTCCCCATGGGTAGCTCATCCTTCAGTGTGCCCACACTGCAGGAAGAGATAGAACTGATCCAGGGCCTTAACAAGTCCACGGGGAAAAATATCGGCATCTATCCAGAGATCAAGGGTCCCGCGTTTCACCTCGCAGAAGGCAAGGACATCAGCCAGGCCGTGGTGGAGATGCTGAAAGCCTATGGCTACACATCGAAGCAGGACAAGGTCTTTCTGCAAACCTTCGAATACGAGGAGTTGGTGCGCATCAAGCAGGATATTTTCCCGGCGCTGGGAGTCGACATCAAGCTGATCATGTTGATAGGTGACCCCGACGCCTATCCCTGGATGTTCGAAGCCGACGGCATGCAGAGAGTGGCAGCCCATGCAGATGGCATAGGCCCATCCCATTCACTGGTGATAGAGCGCGCATCTACCCGGGGCGATCTGAAGATTACCCCACTGGTACAGCGAGCCCATGCGGCCGGCATGGAAGTACATCCGTACACCTATCGTATTGACCCGGGCCAGGTGCCAGCCTATGCCGACAGTTTTGAAGAGATGCTGGATCAACATTACTTCGAGGCCGACGTAGACGGATTGTTCACCGACTTTCCGGACCGTGCGGTACAGTTCCTCAACTTGCGCCGCTAGACAATAAAGCGGTGTGGAAAAGCGGCGCCACAAGGCCTGCAGCAGGCGCGGGACAGGAAATTCAGGCGAATAGGCGGAGTGGAGGGGCCCCGTAGTAACCCTACAGGTAACTGATTGCGCCGGATGCAGTGTTCTACTGGCTGCTAATTGCCCAATACCACGAAATTCTCACCAGCCTTGATCCATTCCATACAGAATGCCACGCCCGGGAAATCGGCATCGATGGTGAAGCCGTTGGCGAGGGGCATAAGCATGAAGAGGCCGAGAGCGACGGTGGAAACAGCGTAGAACACCAGATCTTTGTTTTTCATTATTAGTGATCTCAAAGTTTCTAATGAACTTTTCTTGACTCCATTCTGCCAAACTTTGAAGCCTAAAAAAACAGCAGTTCCCTGGAGTATCGTGGGGTAAACAGATGTTCTTTTGTAAAGTAGCGGCAGTGCCAGACGAGCGCTGAAGCCTGAGCCAGAGCCCGCAACAGGCCTCAACCCGGCAGAAAATCAAAGGCTTGGCCCACGACCCGGCAGCGCGGAGGGTACGCTCTTCTCGTGGGCCAGCCTGCAGAAGCTAGCTGCGACCGAGTGCGGCCAGCACCAGTCGGGCCATCTCTGCATGGCCTTCGGCGGTAGGATGGTAGCGTATACCCGAACTCAGGATTGTCTGGCCATTGATCCAGCGGTCGGACGCATTGGCAGCACAGGGGCCATGACCCGCGGCCAGCACATAGGGGTCGGCGACCAGTACATCGTGACTATTGGCCGCGTCCACGAAGATGTCCTCAAGGGTCTGGCCCATCTCCAACAGATAGTTGGTGTCCTCTCGACTCAGGCTGAGCTCGCTGCAGTTCACGGCATCGACCGGGAACACCCGGGGATAGGTTACCAGCACGATAGTCACACCTGGGGCCTTGGCCCGTATCTCTTCAAACATGGCACCCAGCTTGCCGGGCAACTCGCTAATGGCCTGATTGATTGCCGCCTGATCCAGGTTCGCTGTGCAGCGCTCGGCAGCTGGCGTTCCGGAACAGGCGAAGGTGGACGCGGTATAGCGAATATCATTTCCGCCGATGGTCACCGTCACCAACTCGGTGTCAGCAGTGACCGCTTCGATCTGCAGCGGTGCGCCATTTTGCGAGCTGTTGCGGATATGGTCGGTGGTGGCCCCGGAGCAGCTGACGTCGGTGTGATCGAGATCGAGCGCCGCCGCCACGATGCTGGAGTAGTTGTTGGTGGAGCGGCCACAGGTCCCCAGTTGTTCCTCGACACCGTTACCGGCCGCAAACGAGCTGCCCATGGAGACGTATTTCGCACCGGGAGCCAGCGCAACGGTTTGTGACAAGGCGGCGGTGCTATACAGGATAGCGCCTAGCAGGGTAAACGGAATGAATTTCATGCGCATGCAGGACTCCTTTTATTTTCTGTGTAGTTTAATGCGTCCATAGTTGAATTGAGTGTGCTGAATGCTATCCACTAGAACTGATAGCGAAGCCCCAGGAAGCCGGCCCTGGGCGGTGCGGCACTGAGGAAAACCGGTACCGTCAGGTCCTCTATGATGGGTACTTCTATCTCGCCGGGTTCCTCACCCAGCAGGCCGAAGGTCTCGAATTCCTCGTCGAATACATTGTTCACCAGGGCGAAGACCTCAAACCTGTCGTTGAAACGATAGCGTGCCCGCAGGTTGACCAGGGTGTAGCCATCCACGGTATCGAGTTGTTTTGATTCGTCTCCCCGCAGATGCTGGTCGCTGTTGCTGATCAGATCAAGGCCCATGCTGAAGCCTTCGCTGAACTGGTAGTCGGTGACCAGCTTGAACTGGT
>JAYPVK010000037.1:0-27417 GCA_038134565.1 Pseudomonadales bacterium
GAAGCCCCAGGCCGGGGTAGGTAGTTGGGAAGGGTCAAATTTGGCGGAACGGAGTGGAGCCAAATTCTGAGTAACTACCTACCCCGGACAGGGGCGGAAAAGAACTGAATGGAACTCACTACCCCGGCTCAGGGGCGGAATAAGGACTCAATAACTACTGATGAATATCCACAGATCATGTCCGAAAACGGCCAATACAGAAGGGGAATGGGAGTATGATGACGTCCATAAGAGAAAACGGACGATGAACTCAGCTAACTTACTTGATCCAGACGAATTCGAAGAGGCACGGCAGACCCGGGATGCAAGCTTTGATGGGCGTTTCTTCGTCGGCGTGCTGACAACGGGCATCTACTGTCGCCCGGTGTGTCCGGTGCGGGTGCCTAAGAAGGAGAACGTGCAGCTGTCTCGTTCGGCTGCGGCGGCCGCCGCGGCCGGGTTTCGACCTTGCCTGCGCTGTCGGCCGGAGTCCTCGCCGGGGACGCCGGCGTGGAGCGGCTCGTCGTGGAAAGTGAGCCGGGCGCTGCAGATGATCGACCAGGGCTTTCTGGATGACGGTTCGGTGGAAGCACTGGCCGGGCAGCTGGAGATCGGGCCACGGCAGTTGAGCCGGCTGTTCCAACAGCATCTCGGGGCGTCGCCGGTGGAGGTGGCGCAGACCCGCAGGCTGCATTTTGCGAAGAAGCTGCTGGATGAGACAGAGATGACCCTCACCGAAATCTGTTATGCCGCCGGCTTCGGCAGCGTGCGGCGCTTCAATGCGGTGTTCAACAGCACCTACGGGCGCTCGCCGAAGCAGTTGCGAGAGAAGGGTGCGAGGCGCCGGGAGGACTCAGAGGGCATTCGGATTTCCCTGAGTTACCGGCCGCCCTATGACTGGCAGGCCCTGCTCGCGTTTCTGGCCTACCGTGCGATTCCGGGTGTGGAAGCGGTGACGCAGAACAGCTACAGCCGCAGCTTCGTGCTGGACGGGGTGCAGGGGGATTTCCAGGCAGTGTTTGCGGCGGAGCGCAATGTCATCGACGTGACGATCAACTATTCAGAATCGCGCCACCTGTACCACATTATCGATCGGATCAGGTCGATCTTCGATCTGCGCGCGGACAGCGAGCAGATAGCCGAACACCTGGCACGCGACAGCTTGTTGCGACCCATGGTGAAGCGTTTCCCCGGGTCGCGGGTGCCGGGTTGCTGGGACGGACTGGAACTGGCGGTGCGGGCGATTCTCGGGCAGCAGGTGACCGTGAAGGCGGCATCCACCCTGGTCTCGAGGATTGTGCATCGGCATGGTGAAGCCTATGCGAGCGCCAATGCCGCGTTGACCCATACCTTTCCGTCTGCCGATGTGCTGAGCCGGGGCAGCCTGGATGATCTCGGCATTGTCGGCGCGCGCATTCAGGCGATTCAGTCCCTGGCACGGCAGGTGGATGACGGTTCCCTGAAGATCGATTGCAGCGTGGATACAGCAGCATTTATACAATCCATCTGCGAGATCAAGGGGATCGGTGAGTGGACGGCGCACTATATTGCGATGCGGGCACTGAATGATCCCAATGCCTTTCCCTATTCAGACCTGATTCTGCGGCGGGCGGCGGCAGCGGACGGTGAAACCCTGACCCCGAAGCAGCTGCGAGAACGGGCAGAACCCTGGCAGCCCTGGCGAGCATACTCGGTGATCTTGCTGTGGCGTAATCACGGGTGGCACAAACAGCGGACAGCGACTAAATCCTGACAGGACTACAGAGATGACGACTTATTATCACTACTACGATTCACCCATCGGCACGCTGTTGCTGGCAGGGGATTCTTCTGCGCTGAGCCTGCTGGGTTTCCCCGGCGGTTCCATGGCGCGGCGGCATGAGCAGGGCTGGGTCGAAGACAGCAAGCCATTCAGGCAGGTGAGCCGACAGCTGGATGAATATTTTGCCGGCACGCGTCGCGACTTCGATCTGCCACTCGCACCCGCGGGAACCGCGTTTCAGCAGGCAGTGTGGCAGGCGCTCACCGAGATACCCTATGGAGAGACCTGGAGCTATGGGCAGTTGGCCCAACACATCGGCAAACCGAAAGCCTCCCGCGCGGTGGGGGCGGCCAATGGCCTCAATCCCATTCCGGTGATTATTCCCTGCCACCGGGTGATTGGCAGCAACGGCAAGCTCACCGGCTTTGGTGGTGGGCTGGAGACGAAGTCGTTCCTGTTGAACCTGGAATCCGGGGTCCGGGCGCCGGGGCTGAATTTCGCCTGATGTATCGAGCCTCCCCCGGCGGCGGGCGCGCAAACCGGAACCTTCATGGCCAGCCGTTGTCGCAGGGATTACACTGCCACTAACAGAATAGTCACGCCTCCGCGTGGCGCACACGCAGCAGGCGAGCATGGGGTTCGACACGGAATCAGAGGGGGAGAGTCTCCCAACCTTGGGCATCGACGATGCCGGTGATCTATTCACCGGTACGGCTGCGTTGGCGGATGCGGCGCTAGGGGACTGGGACGGTGATGAGGACGACGGTGCAGGCGCCGCTGTCCCTGTGATCCCCGCCGGTGACGATGCCGCGAATGCCGCGAGCTTCCTCGACGACTCGAAAGCCCCCGAGTCCCGTGTTACCGAACACCGTCTGTTGCTGGCCGGTCTCGTCTTCTCTCTCTTGCTGCATTTTTCCCTCGGCGGTGTGCTGGTCACGTTTGAGCCGGATGAGCACGAACCCCTGCTTCCGCAGAGCGTGTCGATTCGCCTGCTCCCCGTAAATCCGCTGCGGGAAGAACGGGCGGAACCAGAAGCGCCGGGTGATCACGCAGAGCCAGCTGCGGAGCCTGTGCTTGCAGAGTCCGTGGATGAAGAAATCGAGTGGCCTGCGGAAGAGACTATTCCTGAAGCGGTGGCAGACAATGAACCAGTGCCGGAAGCGGTCGTGGAGACTGCAGTGGCGCAATCGGAAGAACCCATGCCGGAAGCCCCGGATGCGCAAATTCCCGGCGTTCCTCCTGTGATCATTATTCCCGACACGACGCTCGTCACTCGTTCCATCCGCTCTATGGAATCGGAAAACAATGCCCGCCTGTGGGCTTACGATTGCAATGCACAGCAGGAAGAATCCGATTTTATTCGCTGCGATGACCAGTCGACTCCGGACTATGATCGGGTGCGTGAGAACAGCACCTACCGCAGCCTGAACCCGGTGCGCGTGCTAAGCCGCAGCGAACGCACTTTACCTGCCGTGACGGAAAACGCGGCGGCCCTGGCGGGAAGGCTGCAGAACATGGCCATTCCCGAAGGCCTCAGTGACTACCTGATGGAAGAAGTGGAAGTGGGCATTACCCACAATACCAATGCCGGCAACCGTACCCAGGAGAACATCGACGTGATGACGGACAAGAGTGATGCCGCGAAGATCGCGCGCGATGTGTTAGGTGATCCCTGGATTCAAACCCAGTCAAGCATCAACGCGCAACGCAGGCGCGTGCCGCGCTGAGCGTCCTGCAAGGGGGATTCGTGCCTGGCTTGCGCGACGAATGCGCACTATAATTCGTGTGTTTTCTCCACGAGGTAAGGCCAATGATTTTTCCAAATCTCGAAAAGCTACGATTCCTGGCAGGCACTCCAGTCGCCGGAGTAGCAGCCTGAGTCAATCAGCGGTTCTCGCGCTTTACTGCTTCAAGTAGGCAGTAATACCCCAAAAGACTTCACTCTTTTACCCTGTTTCCAGAATACGGGACGACCTGTGTCCCGGTGTTGGAAATAACCCGCCCGATAGCTGTTGTCTGTCTCCTGGTACAGGCTACTTTCTGTTGCTCGCCGATCCAGCCCGGATCGCTTTCAGGTTCAAGCAAAGCAGTATTGATGCACGTGTTGCCCTGCAGGCGTGCTACAAGGAATTCAAGTAATGACAACAGCAAAAATCAAAGACTTTTGGCAACTGTTCAAGCAGGCATTAGTCGGAGACAGTGAACTGGATTACACCACCGGCTCCATCGGGCGGGTGACCTTCCTGCTGGCGGTACCCATGATCCTCGAAATGGCCATGGAGTCGGTGTTCGCCATCGTGGATATCTTCTTCGTGTCCGGTCTCGGTACCGATGCGGTCGCAACGGTGGGCCTGACCGAGGCGGTGATCACGCTGCTGTACGCCATCGCCATCGGCCTCTCCATGGGGGCGACCGCCATGGTGGCGCGGCGTATCGGTGAGAAGGATTCCAAGGCTGCGGCGATCGCGGCGGGGCAGGTGATCTGGATCGGTGTGTTCGTGTCGGTGGTGGTGGGCTTGATCGGCATCTTCTATGCCGAGAACATCTTGCGCATCATGGGTGCAGACGATGCCGTAATCGCCACCGGCGAGAGCTATACCCGCATCATGTTCGGCGCCTGTTTCAGCATCGTGTTTCTGTTCCTCATCAATGCGATCTTTCGGGGAGCCGGCGATGCGTCCATCGCCATGCGCGCGCTGACCCTGGCGAACGGCATCAACATCATCCTAGACCCCTGCCTGATTTACGGCTATGGGCCGTTCCCCGAACTCGGGGTGACCGGCGCGGCGGTGGCCACGAATATCGGTCGCAGCATCGGCATGGTCTATGGCCTGTTCTACCTGCTCACCAGCCGGGGCCGGATTCAGCTGCACTGGAGTGAACTGGGGCTGCGCCTGCACATCGTCTGGTCCCTGGTGCGGATCTCCCTCGGGGGCATCGCCCAGTTCCTGGTGGCGACGGCGAGCTGGGTGTTCCTGATGCAGATTGTGTCCGGCTTCGGCAGTGAGGCGGTGGCGGGTTACACCATCGCCGTGCGCATCGTGATGTTCAGCATCCTGCCGGCCTGGGGCCTGAGTAATGCCACGGCCACCCTGGTGGGGCAGAACCTCGGGGCCGGCCTGCCGGACCGCGCGGAACTCACCACCTGGAAGGTGGCGCAGTACAGCGGCGGCTACATGGCGATCGCCGCCATTGCCATGTTGATCTTTGCGCGCCCACTCGCCGGATTTTTCAGTGACGAGGCGGCCGTCCTGGCCTATGCGATCCAGTGTCTGCATATCTTCGCCTACGGCTACGTGGGTTGGGGCTTCGGCATGGCGGTGATTCAGGCCTTCAATGGCGCAGGCGATACCATGACGCCCACCTGGATCAACGTCTTCTGTTTCTGGATGGTGCAGGTGCCCATGGCCTATGTGCTGGCCATCGGCCTTGGGGTGGGGCCGGTCGGGGTATTCTGGTCCGTGTTCACCGCCGACATGCTGAGCTGCCTTGTCGGCGTCATTGTATTCCGCCGTGGAAAATGGAAGACACGCACGGTGTAAGGCGACAGGCTGTTGGAGTAAAATACGCATCAACAGCGCGTTGGAGTTCCCATGCTAAGCAGTCAGCAACAGATTATCCATTACGTCTCACGGTGGTTGGCATCTGACCGCCCGGTCTGGCTCTGTACCATTCTCAAGACCTGGGGCTCCTCGCCCCGGCCCATTGGGTCGATGATGGCCTGTACCCTGGACGGCGAACTCATGGGCTCCATCTCCGGTGGCTGCATCGAGGAAGACTTTCTCGAGCAGCTCAGGGACGGTAGCCTCAAGCAGCAGTTCGACGAGGAGGGCGGCAAGCCCTTCAAGGTGAAGTACGGCAAGACCGCCGAGGAGCAGGCGCGACTGAAGTTGCCCTGTGGTGGGCAGCTGCATGTGTTGCTGGAATTTATCGAACCAACGGACGCCAACAAGGACGTTTTTGCGCGACTGAATTCGGACCTTGAAAACCACAAGCAGGTCAGTCGACACCTGGATCTGAATACCGGGGAGATCACCGCCTCCGACAGCAGCTCGGAAGAATCGGTCATCATCGAGCAGGGCGTGATGATCCACAGCCTCAGTCCCATGTATCGCTTGTTATTGCTCGGTGCCGGGGACGTGGCCCGTTACGTGGCAGAGTTGGCGCTGGCTTTGGAATATCACGTGACCCTGTGCGATCCGCGTCCCAACTACCTCGACAATTGGGAAGTGGATGGTGTGGAAGTCACCTCGCGCCTGCCGGACGATGTGGTGCGGGAGCGCTTCAGCAATCCCTACAGCGGGGTCATCGCCCTGGCCCATGATCCCAGGGTGGATGATATGGCCCTGATGGAAGCCTTGAAGACCGATGCCTTCTATGTCGGGGCCATGGGTAGCGAACGCACCTCGGCCTCCCGGCGTGAGCGCCTGCCCGAGTTGGGCCTGACGAAAGACGAGATAGATATCCTGCATGCACCCATCGGCTTTCAGATCGGCAGCAAGACACCGGCGGAGATTGCCATCGCCATCATGGCAGAGGTGACTGCCAAGCGACACAACGCACTGTAGTTTCGCCAGCCGTTGCTGGCCGCCTGCGCTGCGCGCCGATTGCGGCAAAATTGTCGTAAAACTGCAACACCTTCACTCTATGATGACCCGGGTCTGAAACCAGCTCCGGGGATGTCGATGATTTCTGTAGTACGCCTTCTTCCTGCTCTTCCTGTTTCGCTGCTTGCCAGTGTGCTCCTGCCTGGCTGTGCCATGGAGCAGCCCGCACCACCGCCACCCAATGCGGCCATCGTCTATGCCACCCTGGAGACCGACCCTGTGGCCAGTGGCGACGATGCGGCCGACGACCCGGCCATCTGGGTTCATCCCGACGACGCCTCACGCAGCCTGGTTTTGGGCACCGACAAGCAGGCAGGGCTCGAGGTCTACGACCTGCAGGGTCGTCGCCGGCAGTTCATTCGAGCCGGGCTTACCAACAACGTGGACCTGCGTTACCTGACCCGCAGTGATGTGGGCGGTACTGCGTGGTCCGCCATCGCCGCCGCCAGTAACCGCAGCAACAACAGCGTGAGCCTGTTCGCCATCGACCGCGCCGGGCAGGTCACCTGGTTGCGCACCAGCGAGATCGATACCGGCCTCACCGAACCCTATGGCCTGTGCATGTTCAGGAATGCGGCCGGCTTGCAGCTGTTTGTGAATGACACCGACGGTCGTTACCAGCAATGGTTGCTCGAGACGGCCTCGGGTGGGGCTGGTGCCGAACCCTTGTCCGTACGCGCCACGCTGTTGCGTGAATTCGCCGTCTCCAGCCAGCCAGAGGGCTGTGTGGCAGACGATGCCCGGGAGCGCCTGTTCGTGGGCGTAGAGAATGAGGGTATCTACGCATTTCCAGCCAGCCATACCGAACCACCCACCCAGACTACCGTCATGGAGATTGACGACAGTATTCTCGCGGCGGATGTGGAAGGCATGAGTCTCTATGTGGCGGGTGATGCGGGTTACCTCGTGGTGTCGAGTCAGGGCAACTTTAGTTACGCGGTCTATGACCGGCTACCGCCGTTCGCCTACCGCGGCAGCTTCATGGTTGCCGACCGGCCGGACGGCAGCGTGGATGGTGCCCAGGAGACCGATGGACTCGACGTGAGCAGCGTGCCTCTGGGTAGTCAGTTCGAGCGTGGCCTGTTGGTGGTGCAGGATGGATTCAATACCCTGCCGGACGCTACGCAGGGCTTCAAATATATTTCCTGGGCCGAGGTCGCGACGGCCCTCGGACTGTAACTATATTGCTGCAGAATTAGGACAAAACCGTCATGAGACAGTTCTGTCATAAATAGAGAGAACTGACCCTTATTGTCCGAATTGTAAATTTTCTGATTTGTAAATGTAATTAAAAAGTCATATCTCCCTTGTATTGTGTCACCGCAAATTTTATTGCTATCAAGGGAAGCTCAATGAAGAAATATTTACCTCGTAAGACTCTGGCAGTAGCCTTGGGTATTGCCTGCGCGACTCCTGCTCTCGCCCAGGAAGCCATTGACGAAATCGTTGTCCGCGGTAGTCGCGCCACCTTGCAGAGCGCGATCCAGAAGCAGCGTGATTCCGACAAGGTTGCTGGTGTGGTTGACTCCGATGCGCTCGGCAACTTCGCCGACATTAACGTGGCGGAATCCCTGCGTCGTATCTCCGGCATCATGGTGGAGAATGACCAGGGCGAAGGCCGTTATGTGACAGTGCGTGGCATGAATACTGATCTCAACGCCATGACCATCAATGGCGTGAGCACGGCGGCACCCGAAGACCGTCGCGGCATCATCCTCGACGGCGTACCTTCCGACCTGCTTGACAGCATGACTGTCTACAAGACCCTGACGCCCAACCTGGACGCCGACACTATCGGGGGTGCCATCGACCTGGAAACGATTACCGCCTTCTCTTACGACGATATGTTCGTGCGCCTGAGGGCCGAATCCTCATTCAATGAGCTGACCAACGACGCCGACAACCCCAAGCTGGCCGCCACCTTCACCAATCGCTGGCGCATGGGCGAGGGGGAGTTCGGTGCGGCCCTCGTGCTGAGTGACCAGTCCCGTCGCATCATTGCCCACAACAACGAAACCGGTGGCTGGAGTGACGTTGCGCCGAACGACGACTATGAAACCCGTTACTACGACCTGACCCGTGAGCGGGATGGGGTGGTGCTGGCCCTGGATTACATGAGCGACTCCGGCAACCGCTATTTTGCCCACGTCTTCCACAACGAGTACTCCGATACCGAGTGGCGGGCCAAGTGGGAAGTGCGCGATAGCTTCGAAGACAATGAGCCAGTGATCAACGGTAACGAATACAGCTACGCAACAGCGCGGGCTGACTCTGAAAGCCGTAACCGTACCGAGATTCGCGAGATCACCTCGCTGCGCCTGGGCGCAGAGCTGCAGATCAACGATCATAATCGCGCCGAGTTCGAATTCTTCACGTCCGAAGCAGAGCAGGACGATCGCGACCGTCAGGCTGTCATCTATCGCAGTAAAGAGCTGGATGAGCCAATCGTGTATGACTCTTCAGTCGCAGAGCGTCCTTTCGTAAGCTTCCCGTCGGGTCTGTATGATCCCAACATCTTTAATCTGAAAGCCTGGGAACGCGAGTTCACCCTGAACACAGACGAAGATGTGGGTGGCAAGGTGGATGTTTACTTCGAGCTGAGCGACAACACAGACCTGCAATACGGCCTGAAGATTCGTCAGCGCGAGAAAGTAAACCTCTACGACTTCTGTGGCTATGAGCCCATCGATGACATCAGTCTGGCATCTGGTGACTTCACTTTCACCAGCAGCTTTCTGAATACGAACTCCGGTCCGACCGCAACCTTCGGGCATGCAAAGGCATTCATTGGATCCCTGGGAACGGGTAGCCTGACGCTGTCGGATGGCACTAATGGCTGTACTAATCCAGGCAGTGCATTTGAATTCAGCGGAGATGAGGAAGGGGAGTCGATTCCGGCTGACTGGATTACCCAGGAAGACGTGTTCTCTGCCTATGCCATGGCCACCACCCGCGCGGGTAATGCAACCTGGGTCTACGGTCTGCGCTACGAAGACACCGATGCCACTTACAATGGCAAGGGCTTCGATGGTGACACCTTCACCGGTGCCACCCGATTCGAGAACAACTATGGCTTCTGGGCCCCGTCGCTGAACGTGAAGTTCGATGTCTCCGACGAGCAGGTAATGCGTGTCGGCCTGTTCCGTTCGCTGGTGCGTCCTGGCTTCCAGGAATCCAACGCCGGCGCCGTGGTCAATACTGAGGACAATGAAATTTCGGGCGGCAACCCGGCCCTGGATGCCACCACGGCCTGGAACTTCGACCTCACCTACGAGCATTACTTAGGCAATGCCACGTTCTTCGGTGCGGGTATCTTCTACAAGCAGATCGATAACGCCATCGTGGAAGTGGAGGCGGAAGACGTGTCTTTCCGTGGTCAGGTGTGGGATGTGGCCGGTACCTTCATCAATACCGATGACGCCGACATCACCGGTTTCGAGCTGTCTTTCCAGACCGCCTTCGACAATGGCTTCCTGTTCGTGGCCAACTACACCATGACTGACGGTGAGACCGACCTGCCAGCCGCCTCCATCTACGGCCAGCGCACCATTCCGTTCTTCAAGCAGGCCAAGCACACCGGCAACCTGGCCGTTGGCTACGACCTGGGTCCCTGGGACGTGCGCCTGGCGGGTAACTACCGCAGCAGCTTCCTAGATGAATTGGGTGATGATCCCCTGGGTGATCGCTATACCGATGACTTCTTCCAGGTGGACCTGACGGCTCGCTACGAAGTCAGCGACAACCTCATGATTACGGCTGAGGCGATCAACCTCAACGACGAGCCCGAGTACTATTACTTTGGCAACCGTAATCGCCTGTCCCAGTACGACGAGTACGGCACTACCTATGGCATGGGTGTGCGCTATACGTTCTGAGGCTCTTCGCTCCTGGCAAGCGCAAAAAAAGAGAGGCTTCGGCCTCTCTTTTTTTGCTTCGGGTTTTTGCTTCGGGAAATTCGTTTCCGGGTTCTTTACGCGTCTGAGCGAAGCGTTGCCACTCACTCGCGTGTCGAAGCCCGTGGAATCCACCATCGCAGGCCGTTAGACCTTAAGGACGATGCTTTCCTTGCCGTCTTTCTCCCGAGCCTTCTGGTAACTGGGATGATGGAAAACCCGGTCCAGCCAGTCGTTGCAGTTGTCGTGTTTCGGCGTGATATAGCCCCGGGACTTGGCCGATTCCATGGGATAGCACAGCATGATGTCGGCGGCGCTCAAGACATCGCCACCAAACCAGGCTTGCTCTTCCAGGTCTGCCTCGGCGAGGTCGATGAGTCTTTTCATGCGGGGTTTGATCAGACGGTTCGATGCCTCGTTCAACACGCCGCGGATCAGGCCGCGCATCCAGAAAGGCACCCTGGCGATGAGTATCTGGAAGACGGCTTCCATGAGCATCAGGGACATCATGGAGCCCTGCGAGGCATGGAACCAGAACAGGTAGCGGGTGCGGTCGGCGGTGCCGGGGGAGGGGCGCAGCTGTTCGCTCGGGTGCTGGTCGAGAATGTAGTCCACGATGGCGCTGGATTCCGCCAGCACCAGGTTGCCGTCGGTGATTACCGGTGCGGATCCCAGTGGGGAGAGTGCCTTGTACTCCGGCGGGGCCAGGTGGGTGTCCTTGTCGCGTTCGTAGAGTTTTAGCGCGTACTCGACACCCAGCTCTTCGAGCAGCCAGAGAATGCGGAAGGATTGGGAATATTCCAGGTGATGGAGTGTGATCATAGGGGTCTCGATGGATGCGTGTCCTGGCCAGGCTCGGCGGGGAGCGGATGAATTGACTGGCGCCGTAACCAAAAAGGACAGCCAGGCTGTCCTTTTCTACGCCGGGAGCGACGAAACAGTTTTGCAGATTACTGCTCGATGGCCCGCTCGATGCCTAGTTCGTCCATTACCTCAATGCGACGGGCACCGGCCAGGATGCCGATGATGCCGTAGTTGCCCTCGTGGCAGGCGTACTCGAACACCGGCTCGTCCATGCGGGTGATGGGCATCTCGCCGCTCCATTGTGCGGAGTAGACGGAGGGATCATCCACCGTGAAGCCGTAGATGAGCTTGTCCTCGTCTTCGAATCGGAAGGTCTCTATGACCGTGAGATTCTCGGTGCTGGCGCCCATGTAGCTCATGGCGGGGTTGTAGTTCTTGGTTTCCACGATCAGGGTATCGCCTTCCCAGCGGCCGATGGAGTCGCCCATCCATTTCTGCTGCACGGCGGACTTCATCTCATCCCGGTCATTGGTGATGGGAATGATGCGCGCGTCGTGGATCATCTCCACGGTGATCACCACGTAACCCGGTGCCTGGTTGATCTGGAAGTGGCTGTTGTACATCACCGGTGACATCACCGGGCCGGAGGAGTTACCGAAGGACAACAGGCAGCGCTCGCCGAGGCTGCGACCCTCGGGACCATCGTTGCTGCGGTTACCAAACGGTGTAAATCCTTCCACCCGCTCCGGAATGCGACCGTTGGGCGGGTCGATGATGGCGGAGGTGCGGTACTCGCCGTCGATGGTGGGCAGGAACATGCCGCGGTCAGTCCAGAAAAGGTCGTAATTGCCAACCGGTGGCAGAGCTTCCAACTCCGGTGCCGGACGATTCGGGTCCAGTGGTTCGTTGTCCTGTTCTACCGCCTCCTGGGCGGCGCGTTCCAGGCGCTGGGCCTCTTCCACGGTAAACGCCTGCTGGTTACCCAGTTCACGGGCGCGCTGGAAGGGCATCACCGTGTTGTTACGCCAATAGCCTTGAAAGTCAGGTACGCCCCATTCGGTGCGGGGAATGCCACTGTCCTGAGCCAGGGATTGGCTGCATGCCAGGACGCTGCAGGTGCCGATGGCGGCTGCCAGGGTTTTGATTTTCATTGTTTTTCTCCAGCTTGTGCCTTTGATTGCCGGGCCTATTGTACGCCCTTGCCCGGCAATGAGACAGGCTCAGGCTGTGCCAAATAGTCACGTCAACGAGAGAGTGCTACGGTGGGTGCTGCGGTGGAATTGCGGCGAACTCAGGCGGTCGCCAGGGGCGCAAGCAGGGGCCAGGGGCGTGCCAGTTCAATCTGCGCGGCCAGTTGCAGGAGGGTGAGGTCACCACCCCAGGCGGCGGAAAACATGACACCGATCGGCAGTCCCGTCCCGCTCTGGGACAGGGGGACTGACAGCGCGGGTTGCCCGGTGCCATTGTGCAGGGCGGTGAAGCCGCCATAGGACTTGTAGCGGCTGATGTATTCGGCAGCGTTCTGGCTTTTCATGTCGAGCCAGCCCAGTGGGGCCGGGGTCTTCGCCAGCACGGGAGACAGCACCAGATCATAGCGGGCATGCAGGGCGTCCATCTGCCTGCCGACCCGGTGCAGGGTCTCGATGGCCTGGGTGTAGTCGTCTATGCCGAGGCTGGCGCCGTACTGCGCCATTTGTCGGGTAGAGGTTTCCATGGGGGCGCTGTCGAGCTCAAGCTCCAGCGCACGCACGCGGGCATTCACGGCCTGGAAGGTGTGCAGTGCGATGAGGCTGTTCATGGCTTTGGCCGCCGCGCGGTAGTCGGGCCCGCTGCCGCTGTCGAGTTCCATGATGGCATGGCCCAGGGACTCGCAGAGCGCTGCGGCGGTGTTCACGGCCTCGAGGCATTCCGCATCGACGGCTTCGTCGAAGGGATGCGCCGTTTGTACGGCTATCTTCAGCGGGCCGGGCCCAGCGCCAAGTTGTTCTGTGAAATTCCTGGGGGTGGTCGGCAGCGGATACAACAGCGGCCTGTCCAGTGTGATGAACTCTAGGAACCTCGCGCAGTCCCGCACGCTGCGACTGAGCACATGGCCCACGCTCATGCCGCTCCAGGACTCGGCCAGGCCGGCCTCGATCACCGTCAGTCCGCGACTAGGTTTCAGGCCCACGAGCCCACAACAGCTCGCCGGTATGCGGATGGAGCCGCCGCCATCGGTGGCATGGGCAACGGGTACCATGCCTGCCGCAACCGCGGCCGCCGAGCCCCCACTCGATCCGCCGGTGGAGTAATCCAGGTGCCAGGGATTGCGCGTTGGCCCGGTGGCCACTGGTTCGGTCGTGATCGTGAGCCCGAACTCCGGGGTATTGCTCTTGCCGATGGGCACCATGCCGGCCTGCAGGAAGCGCTCGACAATCGCGGCGCTTGCGGTGGCACGGTAATCAGCAAACAGTGCGCTGCCTTTATGGGTGGGCGTGTCCTTGAGATCGCTAAGGTCCTTGATTAAGAAGGGCAGGCCGCCCATGGCCGTGCCGGACGGCAGTGCATCGAGCAGGGCCGCTGCCTGCTCAGGGCAGGGGGTGTTGATGGCATTGAGTTGGGGGTTGAGTTTCTGCGCCTGTTCGAGGGCGCAGTCCAGCAGTTCGCCTGCGGTGAACTGCCGTTTGCCGATGCCCTCGGCCATGGCGGTTGCATCCATGGCCAGGTAGTCCTGCAAGCTAATCATGATCGATGATGACTGGCGCGCTGCATCAGAAGCTCATTGGGCTGTCGTCGTCCTTGCCTACCAGGGACAGGCCGCCGCTCTCATCTTCGTCTTCCAGGTCTTCTTCCTCGTCGCGGGTTTTACCTTCGGCCAATTGGATCTTGAGACGTAGGTTGTTCTTGGAATCGGCGTTCTTCAGGGCTTCCTCGTAGCTGATCTTGCCGGGAGGTGCACCGGTGGTCAGGAACAGGTCGGAGCCATCCTTTTCGATCATCATTCTGAGTAGGTCATTAAATCCCATGTGCCTTGCCCGTTATCTGTTTGCAGCGTTTGAACTAATCGAAGCGACTCTCCGTGTACCAGCCAACATCTGTGGCATTTGTGTCAATCTTGTCGCTTACGTCAAGTATAAGCGCGAACAGCGCCATACGCACTAGTACGCCGTTGTCGGTCTGGCGAAAAATGGCCAGATTTGGGTGCTGGTTCAAATCATTATCCAGTTCATTGGCTTCTTCCCTGGAATCCCGGGGCAGGGGATGCATGATCACCGTATTGGGTTGGCAGTGTCGGGTGTAGATGGCCTGGTTCATGCGGAAGCGTCCGCGATAGATATCCGCCTCCAGCTTGTTCTCGAAGCGCTCCTCCTGGATGCGGGTCAGGTACACCGTGTCGTTGTCCTTCAGGCCTGCCTCCATGTCCTCGGTCTCGATCACTTCGTGACCGGCGTTGCGCAGCTCGGCGACGATGGATTCCGGCATCTTCAGCTCCTTCGGGGAGATCAGGCTGAATGTGATGCCCTTATAGAGAAGCAAGAGCTGGGAGAGGCTGTGCACGGTGCGCCCATGCTTGAGGTCCCCGACCATGGCGATGTGCATGCCATCGATGCTGCGCTGCTTCGATTGCAGTTCCTTCTTGATCGTATACAGATCCAACAGGGCTTGTGATGGGTGCTCATTGGGCCCATCCCCGCCGTTGATCACGGGTACCCGGCTGGCCTTGGCGAACTCGGCCACCGATCCCGGCTGCGGATGACGCATCACCACCACATCGGAGTAGCCACTGATGACCCGGGCCGTATCATAGAGGGATTCGCCCTTGGTGATGGAGGAGGACTTGATGTCCGTGGTCTCCCTGACATGGCCGCCGAGCAGGTTAAAGGCACAGCCGAAGCTGACCCGGGTGCGGGTGCTGGGCTCGAAAAACATGCTGCCGAGAATCGCGCCGTCCAGGGCCTTGCTGATCCGCCGCCGATGCGCATAGGGTTCCATGTTGTCCGCGACCTCGAACACCCGCTGCACATCGTCTCGTTCAAACTGGGTAACACTGAGGATGTGGGCGCCGCGGAATTCCATAGAGTTGTCCTGGGGGTTTAGCTTGTTGTTCTTGTGCTGCCAATTGGGTTTTTGGAGAAACCCGAGCAAACCCGGGGAGTTTACACCAATTGGCTTGGGCAGACGAATGGCGGACCAGGCTATATTTGTTGGATTGGATATTAATGGATATCGTGCATGATGCCTTGAGGCTTGGAGGGGGACTAATGCGACACGCCGTGAACACATCCATGGGGGCTCGCGAGCGGCATCCTTGCCGCTCGACGGTCGCCTTAGTCCCCCTCCAAGCCTCAAGCCTATCAGCTTCAGAGTTCTTTTCTTTTCGATCATTGTTCGCTACGAGAAATAGGAATATTCATGCGGCGCTCGATTGACTGCATGGAGCTGCGGTTTTCTCATCTAAAAGTATCTCTGGATTGCGAAGGGTCGAGGAGCAGGCGATCACCTCTCTGCATGCTATGATGCTCGCAGTTGTGATCGTGGGAAACAAAATTGGCCGACAAGAGTATTTACTGGTACGACTTCGAGACTTTTGGCAGGTATCCGCGGCGGGATCGTGCCAGTCAGTTTGCTGGCATTCGCACGGACGAGGATCTCAACATCATCGGAGAGCCGCTGGTGATGTATTGCAAACCGGCGAACGATTTCTTACCCAGTCCCATGTCCTGTCTGATCACGGGCATCACGCCCAAGAAGGCGAAAGCGGAAGGCCTCGTCGAGGCGGAGTTTATCGCGAAGATCCATGCCGAGTTCGCTAAACCCGGCACCTGTGTGACCGGGTATAACAGTATTCGTTTCGATGATGAGGTGACTCGTCAGCTGCTGTACCGCAATTTCTATGATCCCTATGAACGAGAGTGGAAGAACGGCAATTCACGCTGGGACATCATCGATATGGTGCGCCTGTGTGCGGCAACCCGGCCCGAGGGCATCGAATGGCCGAAGAAGGTGGATGGCAGCAACAGTTTTCGACTGGAAGAGTTGACGGTGGCCAACGGAATAGAGCATGCGGATGCGCACGACGCTCTCTCGGATGTGCTGGCTACCATCGCCATGGCGAAGCTGATCAAGGACAGGCAGCCGAAGCTGTTTGACTATGCCTACCAGCTGCGTTCGAAACAGAAGGTGCAGACAGAGATTGACCTGAAGACCCGCAAGCCGGTCTTGCATGTGTCTGTGATGTATCCCTCCAGCAAGGGCTGCCTGGCCCTGGTGATGCCGATCTGCGCCCATCCCACGAACAGCAACGGGGTGATTGTCTATGACCTGCGGGTCGATCCGGCGACCTGGGTAGCGCTGAGTGATGAGGAGATTCGGGAGCGCCTGTTCACTGCCACTGCCGACCTGGGGGAGGGGGTGGAGCGCATTCCCTTGAAGACTATTCACTACAACCGTTCACCCATCGTGGCTTCGCCGGCGGTACTGAGCCCGGAACGGGCTGCGCTCTATGACGTGAATCTCGATGCCTGTCGTGAGCACTGGGAACAGTTGCAGGGCTTGCCGCAGTTACCGCGGCGTATCGCCAACATCTACCGGCAGGAACAGCATCCCGGGGAACAGGACCCGGACTTCATGATCTACTCCGGTGGCTTTTTCTCGGAGAACGACAAGCAACTCATGCAACTGGTGCGCAACACGCCGCCGGCTGATCTGCCGCGACTGGATCTGCCATTCAATGACAGCAGGCTGCAGGAGATGCTGTTTCGCTATCGGGCGCGGAACTATCCCGAGACCCTGAGAGAAGAAGAGCTACAGGCCTGGAAAGCGTTTCGTCGACTGCGATTGCAGGAGCCTGACAGGCTCAAACTGTTCGAAGAAGAATTGGCTGAGGCGCTGGAGCGGGCCGATGCCGGCGGTGAAAAAGTACTCGCAGAGTTGCAGAATTACATCGCGTTCTTGCGAGCTGACCTTGGTCTGGATTGACACTTTAAATGTGACACCTGGTTTCAGGAAGTAGCGATTTTACTGTCACGTTTCTCTCATCATTTTTATTAGTTCATCCTGAAAGGAAGAGAAGGCATACGCTTGTTGTGCGTGTCGGTTGAGCAGAAATTTTCAAAGCCGACGCTGACCGGAAGTGGCCTCGATCGAGTGAGATTTGGCTATTGCTCGAGCAGGGCGCCGTTGCTGTCTATGCGGTCGAATTCCAGCGCGAAGTCGGCCGCCTGGGGACGCGCCTGGAACAGCTTCGCCTTGGGATAGCGTCGTTCGACGAGCTTGCTGATGTCCTGTTTCAGCCTGGCATCGCTGGCCACGCCGAAATAGATGGCGCGCACCTCGGCTTGCTGGAACGGAATCTCTTCTTACCACTGCGCTTCGTTGTCGGGCAGATTGCTGGATATATTGAAAAAGTATGCTAGTGAAAGTGCCGTTTCACCACCCGAATACTGTGAATTTCCCCAGATAGTGCTGCGCCGCTGCGGGGGCCTGGATTGACCTCCATGGACCTCGTTGCCGGTGCCCATGTCGGCCTCGGATGGGGGCAGAAGGCGTGGAGAAATCCGGGAGAGAAAGCTTTTAAATCAATAAAAACAGAATGTTAAGAAGGAAAGCTAGAAACGACAACATCCGCATGGGCCGTTGTGGTCCCTTGCCTGTCGGCCAGGGCTGGTGCATGAGCGCTCTGGAACAGGCATGGCGCAGGTGCTTCGCGCAGGGTTCCGGGCCTCAAACTGGCCTTGCCCGGGTGAATTTTGCGCCCGCAATAGAGTCGAAACCGGTAGCGGGACCCGACAATGCCCCGGAATCGGGGGCATGTGGGGAATTCTGGTCGGGAAGCCGCAGGCCAAGGCAGTGCGGGCCCTCCCTGAATAGCCTGACAGGCTCGGGCGGTACACAAAGCCCCGGAGAGAAGTTACAATTCGCCTGCCCCCGATGCTGGCTTATTAATAAGTTTAAAAAATGCCGGTATATTATTGAAATTAAAGGAATTAATTTTTTGGACAAGTTCGAGGAGATCCGACCCTACCAGGATCACGAGATAGGGCCGGTGCTGGACAGGCTGATCAACAACGAAGAGTTCCTGGGCAGCATTGCCCTCTTCTATTACCCCCGACTCACCAGCCTGTTTCCGGGCCTGGTGCGGCGGCTGGCGAAGAGCAAGCTGCGCCGCCAGGTGAAGGGGGTGAAAGACGTCAAAACCATGCAGGATGTCATCGCCATCTACATGGACAAGATGATTGGCGAGACCACCACCGAGTTGAGCGATTCCGGCATGGAGAACCTGCAACCGGGGCGCAATTACCTGTTCATCTGTAATCACCGGGACATCTCCATGGATCCGGCCTTCGTGAACTACAAGCTGTACCACGCCGGACATGGCACCTTGCAGATTGCCATCGGCGACAACCTGCTGAAGAAGCCCTTCGTCACCGACCTCATGCGGTTGAACAAGAGCTTCATCGTGAAGCGCTCCCAGAAGGGTCGGGAGATGCTGCAATCCATGGTGCTGCTGTCGGAATATATCCAGCACTGCATCGAAATCGGGGAAAATGTGTGGATCGCCCAGCGCGAGGGACGGGCCAAGGACGGCATAGACCGTACCGACCCGGCCCTGTTGAAGATGCTGGCCATAAGCAAGCGCGATGTGCCGTTGTCGGCCGCACTGCGCCAGTTGCACATAGTGCCGGTGTCCATCTCCTACGAGTACGATGCCTGTGACGTGATGAAGGCGGATGAGCTCTACCAGATCGAAACCAGCGGCAGCTATACCAAGACCGACGAAACCGACATCAAGAGCATCGTCACCGGCATGGTGGGCTTCAAGGGCAAGGTGCACGTGGCCTTCGGTGAGGAGCTGTCGATCACCAGTGATGACCCGGAGGTGATCGCTGGCCAGATCGACGACCAGATTCTGTCCAATTACCAGCTACGTGATATGAATTACCTGGCCCTGGAGCTGCTCAAGCAGGATGGCATGATTCCCCTGCACAAGGTGCGGGGACTGCCCGATGGCGATGACATCAGCAAGGAATCCCGCAAGAAGTTTGAGAAGCGGCTGAAATCCGTGAATCCGCAACTGCTCAAGCACTGGTTGTTCAGTTATGCGAATCCGGTGATGAGCAAGCTGGCGGTGGAGCAGGCCAACGAAGGTCTTTCGGAAAACTCAGAGGAGACGTTTTGAGCTGTCTTCCAGGCGCTGCCTGAATGTCTGTCGGTCAGCTTCCGCCAGTGGCCCAAGACACAGCAACTGCAGCCTGGCTTCCTGCATGAATTGCAGGTTTTCCCTGGAGGTATACCGCGCCTGACCCAGCCCCTTCTGCAACTGCGCCAGCTGAATTTCCATGCGCTTGCCCTGGTCTGCTTCTGGGGAATCGTTTCCGGCACGAATCTCTACCTGTATGCAGAGTTCCCGCGCCGCCTCTGTCGCATCCGCAACACGCTTCGCATAGTCATCGGCCGTTGCCGAATCCTGCACCGCGCCGGCGCGACGCTGTAATAAGGACAGCAGGGAACCAGACTTCACCTTGTCCAGTGCCTGCCAGGCGTCCGTCGAGAACTTCTGTTTCGCCGCATCGAAGGCATCGGCGCCGGCGGCCAGCAGGCCCGTCTCGATCTGCTGCAGATAATCCAGCGCAGCCTGCAACCGTTCCATGAGCGCGAGGCTCTTCTTGTCCGGCAGTGCCTTCAGTCGATTGTCTATCTTGCGCTTGATGGCGTTGAAGCGATCCAGAAAGCGGCTGCGCCTGGCTCTGTCCAGCGCGTCGAGCGCAGAGGAGAAACCCTGTGCCAGGTCCTGGTATTCGGCGCGAGCCTTTTGCAACTCATCCTCAGCCAGATCGAAAATTTTCTCCAGTGCGCCAAGCTTGTCCTGGATTTCCTTCTCGCTTGTCTGGCGTCGCGTAGTGCGCTGTTGTTTTTCCTTGTTCCGTGAATCGAACAGCTTGTCGCAGGCGGCACGGAAATTTTCCCACTGCTCCCTGTCTTCCTTGAAGGATGTTGGACCTATCTCTTTCCATTCCTTCTGCAGGCGCTTGGCCTTTTCGATAGCCTGGCTGCGATCTTCCATCTCTACCAGTGCGTTTGCCTGTTCGATGAGTGCGCGTTTGGCGTTGGCATTGGTCTTGAGGATGGACTTGCGCTGCTTGCGCAGCACGTTGATGTTGTCATAGAAACGTTTCTGCAGCGAACGGATGCGTGACTGTTCCACCGGCGCGTGCTTCTTCCAGGTGTCTTCCGCGTCCTTGATCAGCTTGTTGAAGTCGCTGACCTTGATTTCACCCTCGCCCTCATTCAAGTCCTTGATCTGCTGTTCCAGATGATCGCAGAGTTCACGGCGTGCCTTCAGGTTGGCCGCCATCTGTTGTTTGCGTTCCTTGAAATACTCGGCGCAGGGCTCATAGGCGCGGTCAGAGTGCTGCTTGAACTGCTGCCACAATTCTTCGTTCTGGTTGGAGCGGCCGAGTTCCTTCCATTCCTTGTGCAGGCGGGTGATGTGTTTGCTGCGGTCTCCCGCGTGCATCGTCGATTCACACAGCTGTTCCATCTGCTGGATGAGTTCTTTCTTCTTCTCGGTAGCGGCGAATATTTTCCAGTCCCGCAGTTCGAGGATCTTCGCCTTGAAGGGATTGGCCCGTGCCTGCAATGACTGCCGGATCTCGCCATTGGTATTGCTGATGTTGCCCTGGATGCGATCCCAGGTGGGCAGGGCGTCGAGTGATTGACCCTCGGCGAGTGCTTTCTCCAGTTTATCCAGCAACTCATCGGTGGCTTTCTGCAGGCTTAGCTGGTGCCTGGCATTCTCGGCGAACCTGCTGGTGAGTGATTCACGAATGGCGGTCGCCCGGGCGAGCAGGTCTTGCTCTTCCTCGGCGATCAACTTGCGATAGCGATTGAGCAGGTTGTCGACGGTGACCAGCTTGGCGGTGGCCTTGTGACCGATGCTTTCCAGTTCCGTGACCAGCTTGTCCAGCTCTTCGGCGACATTGATTGCGGCGGCGGGTTTGGGCTGTGCCGGAGCCTTGTCCTGGCTGTCGCTGGCTGACGGGGCCTGTTCGGGGTCCTGCGCGTTGATGTCGGCGGCGCATTCGGCGTCGGTGATGGCTGCAGGCTCTTCAGTCTGCGCCGCAGGCGCTTCAACCGTCGCTGAAGGCTTTTCAGTTTGCGCTGGAGGCGCTTCAACCGCCGCTGAAGGCTCTTCAACCGTCGCTGAAGGCTCTTCAGTCAGCGCTGAAGGCTCCTCAGTCTGCGCTAAAGGCTCTTCAGTCTGCGCTGCAGGCTTTTCAGCATCCGCTGCAACTTGCGCAGAGGGCGCTTCTGGCTGAGCGGAGGCATCCCCGGCCCTGGTCGAGGTCTCTGTCGCTACAGTTGCAGGTGCTTCCACATCCTTTGAATCAGGAATTTCCGTGCTTTCTTTGGTGCTTGTCGATGCCATTTACTACACTGCCAGGCGGAATTGGGTTATTTCCATTCAGTCCTGCCCCCGTTCGAATCGTGTGGGGGCCTGAATGGACTCGTTGATGAGACAGGATTTTATCAGAACTTCGTTCCAAAGGCCTTTCCGGCGATGCGCCGGGGGCTGGCCGTGTTCAGTCTGGCAAGACCGGTCCACAGGGCCGCGTTTTCCTGGCCTGGTTGCGGGTATAATGCGCACACCACACGCTCACTCACCACGTCCGGGCCGATAGATGCTGGAAGATGCAGTAAAGGAAGAAATTCAGGCAGCCTATCGCCAGCTACTGGCCTCGCGAGATCTCAAACCCCGGCACGGGCAACGGCTGATGATAGCCGAGATCGCCCGCTGCCTGTCCGGGCATGTGGAAGGCGAGCCCGGTCCGGTTTGCGTGGTGGAGGCCGGTACGGGTACGGGCAAGACCATGGCCTATCTGCTGGCCGTCATTCCCCTGGCCCGGCAGATGCAGCTCAAGGTAGTGGTGGCCACCGCCACGGTGGCGTTGCAGGAGCAGGTCATGCTGAAAGACATTCCTGAGGTATTGCAGGGATCTGATCTAGACTTTAGCGTGGCACTGGCCAAGGGCCGGGGGCGCTACCTGTGCCTCGCACAGCTGGACAACCGGCTCGCGCCCAGCGACAGCCTGCAGGCGATGATGGTTCTGTACGGCGATGACCTGCAGGATGCCGAGAGTGAACACCATGGCCTGTACCAGGATATGCTGGAGGCCCTCAGCCAGGGTCAGTGGCAGGGCGATCGGGATGAGTGGAAGTCACCCCTGAGTGATGCCCAGTGGATGCCACTCACCGTCGACAATGCCCAGTGCCTCGGCAGTCGCTGCAGTCATTTCCGCCAGTGTTGTTTCTTTCGCGCCCGCGACAGCCTCGACAAGGCTGACGTCATCGTCAGCAATCATGACCTCGTGCTCTCGGACCTGGCCCTCGGCGGCGGGGTTATCCTGCCGGAACCGGAGTCTTGTTTCTATATATTCGATGAGGCGCATCACCTGCCTGTGAAGAGCAACAATCATTTCTCGAATTTTGCCAGGATCGGGGCAAGCCGCGGCTGGCTGGACCGGGTGCAGGATGCCTGCCGGCGACTGGTGGAAGATGATTTCATGGCGCGGGATGAACTGCTGTCCCTGGAAGAACTGAAAGAGCAGTGCGATATCGCCCTCGATGAGATGGGTAGCCTGCTGCAGCAGGTGGTGGAGGCAGAACCGCAGATCGACAGCTACGGCAATCGTGCCCAGTTGTCATTCAGCATGGGGCAGGTACCCGAGCCGATTCGAATGGCAGCGGGAAAATTGCTGAATCATTTCCAGCAATTGTCCGCGCTGCTGGGCGCGATCGCGGATGACCTGAAAGACGAGATGGATTCCAGTGTTGAACTGGCGCGCCGGGAACAGGCCGAACACTGGTTTCCACTGCTAGGGAGCATGGGCAAGCGCGCCGAAGCGGCGCTCGGTCTCTGGGCCAGCTATGCCTTTGCCGATGAAGCGGGCAAGGCGCCGACGGCGCGCTGGCTCAGCTTCAACCAGGATGATTCCCTGGCAGACATCGGGCTATCCGCGAGTCCGGTGCTGGCTGCCGATAATCTGCAGGAGCGCCTGTGGGAGCGTTGCGCCGGTGCCGTGCTGACCTCGGCCACCCTGTCGGCCCTGGGCAGTTTCGATGTGTTGACGATGCGTGCCGGACTGCCGGAACGAACCCGCTATCTGAGTATCCCCAGTCCCTTCGATTTTACCAATGCGGCGACACTGGTCGTGCCACGCATGAATTGCGAACCCTCGGACAATGAGAAGCACACGGCCCTCATCGTCAAGGCCTTGCCGAGCTTGTTACAGGAACCGATCGCCGCGCTGATGTTGTTTTCCAGTCGGCGTCAGATGCTGGATGTGATGCAGAGCCTGCCCGATGACTTGCACGACAAGGTCTTGTGCCAGGATGACTACCAGAAGGCGCAATTGATCAAATACCACAGGCAGCGGGTCGATGAAGGCAAGGGCAGTCTCATCTTCGGTCTTGCCAGCTTTGCCGAAGGCGTGGACCTGCCTGGCAAGTATTGTACTCATGTGCTTATCGCCAAAATTCCCTTCGCCGTGCCCAACGATCCCATCGAGACCACACTCTCGGACTGGGTGGAGCAGCAGGGCAGGAACGCCTTCATCACGCTATCGGTGCCCGATGCGGCCTTCAGGCTGGTGCAGGCCAGTGGCCGACTGCTGCGCAGTGAAACAGATACGGGACGCATTACCCTGTTCGATGAACGGGTGGTGAGCAAGCGTTACGGCAAGCAGATACTGGAGTCCCTGCCGCCTTACCGGCGCGAGATATTTACCGAAGAGATATCCTGAACTGCGCTACGGCCACGGTGGGCAGACTGCGGCTAGTGGCTGAACATGTCGAGGCGTGGTTCCCGGCCCGGCGAGATAAGACAGGTGGCGGTGAATGCCGATTCTGTCGCGCTGTGGCCCGCCGGGTGGACGCGTGTTCGATGATAGCTTCAAGATGAATGGTCAGGGCGTCTTCCAGGCGTGCCGGCAACTAGAGTTCCTGTTCGCTCTCTGCTTTCGCTGCACGCACCGCACTCACCACATTCACTGCACTCTCCGCCTTGGCTGGGCGTCGCAAGGACGCAGCATGTCACCCATAAACAAAGTGTGATGACGGTGTGCACTGCTCAACTGTAGAGGGCGAGCTTGTCTTGTGCGCACAGCAAACACGCACGAGCAAAGGAAAAGGGGCCCGGGCTATTTTCTGGTCAACATCCAGGCCGCTGCAGCACCGAGTGCCGTGCCGGCAATCGCGCTGACCAGCACATTACCGAAGGCGGGTCCGAGCCCGAGCCCAACGATCAGGCCGGCGGTGATGCACAGTGCGAATGTGCCTTGCTTGCTTTGTTTCTTTTTCTTCGACATCGCTGTTAAGTCATCGAGTAAGTGGCTGGAACAAACTGCCCGAAGTCGGAAAGGCCGGTACTACGGTTATTGACGATCTATTCGTCGCAGTGAGTAAATCATGGTGCTGCGAGGGTCGAATGCCTGAGCGTCGACCGCCGTGCTGCCGATTTGGTCAGCCACGTCCATGCCTTCCGTGACACGGCCGATCACAGTGTAACGGCCGTTTAACCAATTAGCGTCAGCGAGGGCGATGAAGAACTCGGGGCCGTTTCGATTTGGACCGTCATTGGCCAGTACCACCGTGCCGCGGCTGATGCTCCGGGTAGGAAACTGGTTCTGGTACTCATAGCCTTCCTGTTCGTAGAGTCGCATCACGGTCAGCCCGCGCAGGGTCTGCAGGACATCGGACTGTCTGCTCTCCAGCTCATCCACGCTGTCGATGCCCATCTCGGCATAGAGGTGGGACAGAACGCGATCACCAAACTGCTGCTGGCTGCCGACATTGAGCACCGGATTAACCGAACCGTCCTCGGCCAGTATCGGGAGTCGGTCCAGCCCCAGCGAAAAGGCGTTTATCTCATCGTCGAGCAACGGTTCCGGGCTGCCCAGGGGATGGTAGTTCGGCGACCCGGTCTGGATGACGAAGCCTGGCAGCACTCGATGAAAGCGCATGCCGTCGTAATAGCGCGGCGTGAATCGGGTATTGGCGGCGCTATCGATGAACTCCACTTCACCCGCCGCCAGCTCGAGGAAGCGTTGCACATTCTGTGGGGCTTCATCGGGCAGGAGTTCTATGTAGATAGGTCCCTGGGAACTGCTCAGCAGCAGTAGCGGGTTGTCCTGATTCTCCATTGCTGCCGTCGCAGTACGCTGGTCGGCATGGAGGGACGGACCCCACAGCAGCACCAGGGCCAGGGCCATGAGCGGCAGCAGAAGGGTTCGTGGCTTGTTGGAATTCGCTGTATTCAATGGCTAGACCGGGTGAGGCCGGTTATTGCTGCTTCGTTCGTGAAATTCTAGAGCCTGTGGGGCAAGCAGTGCAACCGGCGCAGGGGCTACACTTTCTGATGTTGCAGGCGGGCAAGGTCGAGAGGTGTGTCGATGTCTTGCAGGATCGCCTCGTTGTCGACTGGCAGGGTGACGACCGCGTCGGCATGCTGGCGCAGTACGGGGCGGCCACCCGCGTCGCCAGTGAGTGTGCTCAGCTCCCTGTAGAAGGCACTGCCGAAGGCAACGGGATTACCCGATTGGCCGGCATAGTTTGGCACGATGATCTTGTTGGCGGCAGAGGCATCGGCGATGTGTTTATAGACAGCGCTGGGAATCAGGGGCATATCGGCAAGGCAGATGAGGCAGCTGTCCCATTCACTTGCGAGGCCGATACCGAAAGCCAGGGTCGCGCCCATGCCGCGTTCGGCCTCCTGGAAGACTTCCAGGTGCTCGCAATAGGGGGCCAGCGCCTCGCTGAGTTCGGGGCGGGTGATGACGCGGTAGTCGGGGATAGCGGCTGCCAGTTGCTGCTGGGTCTGTTCGAAGACGCTGAGCCCGTTTTCCATTTTGGCCAATAGCTTAACGCTGCCGAATCGATTGCTAAAGCCGGCGGCCAGAATCAGGGCTCCAACGCGTTTACCCATGGCGGTTACTGCTGTCTGTCTGAGGTGCTTCAGTACTTTTGTCTGTGAACTGGCGCCGGTACCGGCGGGCAGTGTCCGGTGCCACGACCGTGGCACCGCCTGTGTGCAAACCTGCTAGTGCAGGGTCTTCGAGTTCTTGCTCTCGGAACCAGAGTCCTGCTGCCTGATCTCTACCACGAAGCT
This sequence comes from Pseudomonadales bacterium, assembly GCA_038134565.1. Classification (GTDB taxonomy): domain Bacteria; phylum Pseudomonadota; class Gammaproteobacteria; order Pseudomonadales; family Pseudohongiellaceae; genus UBA9145. The sequence goes on from JAYPVK010000037.1 coordinate 26,191, forward strand.
GCCTTTGTTATCCGACTTGCTCGCTGCCTGTTGCTCGGCTTTCTTCGCGGCGATCTTGCCGGAGGCCTCCCGCTCATCCTTGTGATCTTCGGACTCTGCCGCTTGCTCGGCGAGCTCCCGGGCCAGTCTGGCGGTCTCGGCCTGGGCGCGCAGTTGTTCGCTCAGGTGCTGCCGCAGGCGATTGACCACATTGGACATGACCTCAATCGTCTGGCTGAGTTGATCGAGGGTGAGCAAGGTGCGCTCCGGATCATTATCTATCTGTTTCTCTTCGCTCATTGCTCTGTTACCTCTCCTTCCTGTTGCCTCTTGATTCGCATACTGCTCACCGGCTTATTGATGTAATTTCCTTTTAGTATTTTCAACATCAATCCCAGGATAAGGCGCCTCCTGTTTGATACTCGATCACGCGAGTCTCGAAGAAATTCTTCTCCTTGCGCAGGTCCATAATTTCAGACATCCACGGGAAGGGGTTCGAGACTCCCTTGAATTGTTCGGGCAGGCCGATCTGAACCAAACGGCGGTTGGCGATGAACTGCAGGTATTCTTCCATCATGGCAGCATTCATACCCAGTACACCGCGCGGCATGGTGTCCCGTGCGTACTCGATTTCCAGTTGTGTGGCCTGGAGGATCATCTGGGTGGCTTCTTCCTTCATCTTGTCATTCCACAAGTGAGGGTTTTCCAGCTTGATCTGGTTGATCATGTCGATACCGAAATTGAGGTGCATCGACTCATCGCGCAGGATGTACTGGAACTGTTCCGAGGTGCCGGTCATCTTGTTGCGTCGGCCCATGGAAAGAATCTGGGTAAATCCGCAGTAGAAGAAGATACCTTCGAGGCAGCAATAGAAGGCGATCAGGTTCTTCAACAGGTCCTGGTCGGTTTCCGGTGTGCCGGTGCGGAAGTTGGGGTCACTCAGGGACTGGGTGTACTTCAGGCCCCAGGAGGCTTTCTTCGCCACCGAGGGAACCTCGTGGTACATGTTAAAGATCTCACCTTCGTCCATGCCCAGTGACTCAATACAATACTGGTAGGCATGGGTATGAATCGCTTCTTCGAAGGCCTGACGCAGAATGTACTGACGGCACTCGGGGTTGGTGACCAGGCGGTAGATTGCCAGCACCAGGTTATTCGCCACCAGTGAGTCGGCGGTGGAGAAGAAGCCCAGGTTGCGCTTGACGATCATGCGCTCGTCCTCGGTGAGGCCGCACGGCGTTTTCCACA
>JAYPVK010000038.1:0-21621 GCA_038134565.1 Pseudomonadales bacterium
TAACTGCGTGCCGACTCCCCTGGCTGCACAGCTTCGACCACGACCCCCGGCTCTTCAAACGGGTCAGCTGCAGCTGTGACCTCTCCAGGCTCTGTGCAAGCCGCCTTGACTTGGGAAACCAATAACAGGTCATTGCCGGGATCTGACAGTGCCTGCAGCAGGCATGCTTCGAAATCACCCCGTGCTGTGGCTTCTGGAACAATCCCTTCTCGCACTGCCGTTGCTTGTGCACTCACCTGGCTGGCCCATGACAGGCACAGGAGAAGTCCCGGTAGAACTCGCTTGATCATTTTTTAGCCTTTTAGATGAATCTACGCTTAAGGAGCCTCGTCAAGAGACCACGGGCAGGACAAAGACGCGGTTTACCACCGGCTATTAACTCCGCATAATAGCGCCCCATAATACTGCAGCTGGCGAAAAAGCAGACATCTACTGCCCGCCTGGCGAAGAAAAATAACAAAGTGTAATACTTCAGGAGAGAGGACTTGCTGGTCACCCTCGAGAGCACCGCCATCGCCCGCTGGGTGGGTGAATCGCTCTACGCCTATCCTGCCCTGCTGGCCTGCCACATCATCGGTCTGGCGATCGTGGTTGGCATCTTCTCCATGCGGGACCTCAAGTTACTCGGCTTCTTTCCAGACCTGGATATTCGGGTCTTCGGCAGCCTGAATCGACTGGCGCTGTCTGGCTTTGCCATCAATGCCATGTCCGGGCTCCTGCTGTTCAGCTCCCAGGCCAGTTACCTGGCAACCAGCGTACCCTTCCTCACCAAGATAGCCTGCATTGCGGCAGGCATGAGCCTGGCCTACCGGCTGCGTCCGGCCGTATTGCTTGCCGCCAGCATGTCCGGTAGTCAGCGACTCGCCAGCCCTGGGCTCAGCGTGATGGCCGCCCTGTCCCTGGCCATCTGGATGGGCGCGATAATCGCCGGCCGACTGATCGCCTATCTCTTCTGATCATGTGGGGATACCTGGCACAACTCGCTGCAGACAGCAGCCTCAATATCTGGATCGCCGAGACCTACTGGCTGTGGCCCGTGCTGGAGATCATTCACTTCATCGGGCTGACCCTGTTGCTGGGCGGTCTGTTGATTATCGACCTCAGGATGGCTGGGCGTATCCGGGTGGTCAACCCGGCGCTGACTCACCAGTTGCTGCCCTTCGTGATCTTCGGCTTTGCCCTGAACCTGGTGACCGGCGTGCTGTTCTTCGTCGGCGACCCCGGCCGCTATTCGATCAATATTGGCTTTCAGATCAAGATGGTACTGGTAGTGATCGCAGGGCTGAACGCCCTGCTCTATCACTGGAAGGTAAGCCCGCTGATGGAAGGGCTCACTGAAGATTCCAGTTCGCCCCTGATTGCGCGCTGCACGGCCTATACGTCGCTGGCCATGTGGACCGGTGTGTTACTCACCGGTCGACTCATCCCCTACGTGGGGACAGGCTAGTCCCTAGTCATACTTGGACGGATAGAAGCGCACGGATGCCCGCGATGCCTCCGGGTCACAGTCGTAAGGCTGCAACACGTAGCCCTCGGACGCCGGTAACCAGCGTGTCGTATAGGAAGCAGGCTCCAACAGGAACATGGGGTCTTCGACGGTTAGCGTCATACGCAGCTCATCTCCTTCACGCCAATAACGTTCAGTGACTTTCTTCTGCGCTGACGATGGGATGCCGTTGTAGTCATCGAAGCCCGCAATGTCGAAGACGAAATGGGTGGTGGTGACATACAGCGAACCGTCTTCATAGTAACCAGTGGAAAATCCCTGGATGCTGAAGTCGGTGGCCTTGGGTTCCCTGCCATCCAGCCACACCGTACGCAGCTGATCATCTTTCTCGTAACGAAACAGCACCCGGTCTGGCCACTGGGTCACTTTCATGTTGTAAGGGTCATACTGGATCGCCGGGGAAGACGCCGGCTGGCAATCGTACTTGGGCGCCATCGTTTCTTCCCAGGTTTCCTGGTACGCCAGAGCCCGCGCGTTCAGCTTCGGGAAATTCTCCTCGCCCCAGGGAACGTTCTCGCCGTTCACGGGCCGCGCACCGAAGCCACCATCCCAGGTGCCATCGAGTGTGGGTATGGCAGCTTCATCCTGGGCATTGAGCACAGAGCCGGTAGCGAAGACGGCCAGCAAAGCACCGGAGTAGATCGTAATAAGTGATTTCCTTTTCATCGTGGTTTCTCCTACTCCTGGCGTTCTTCGGAGACGCGACCGCCTTCCAGGACGGGTCTACCATCGGCCCGAGTCATGCGTACGCAGCACAGGCCGGTGGAGCCTTCGGCGCGAGAGCGATTACCCTCCGCCCTCACTTCCATGCCGACTGTCAGGGTCTCCGGTGTCCACCCGGTGCGACGCAGGCTCACAGGCGCGCCTAATTCGATCTGCCACTCCACGGTGTCACCGCTGTCATCGGTGACGTCGAGGAACAGGAATGCATGGGGATTGCGGAACACAAAACGAGTGATAGTGCCCTGGATCTCGACCCGGTTCTCCGGATCGTAGAATGGCGCGCTGGCGTGGTGGGCGGACAGGCTCGAGGAAAACAGGGGAGCCATGAGTAGTCCGCAGGCAAGAAGCGCAGCACCGCGCCAGTGAGTTGAGGCTTGCAGACTGCGGGTGAGTAGACGAATGGGATGAAGCACAGCGATTCTCTCCTTTTGTTATTCTGTGGCTGCTTGTGGATATAGCCATGAGGGTAAAGACTATGCCGGTCGGAGTCAACGCCGTGTCTTTTATTCTTTATCTTTTAATTTCAATTAGTTATACGATCTCTTATGGCCGATATGGGTCTAGTTCCCGGGCCAGCGGGGATAAGCTGGTGGCACTGCGCAGGCACAGAATGTTCTGGCCACGACAAAGGACCCGTAAGTGAATTCAGGGCTTTCCATCAACGGATCCAGCAAGGAGTGACCATATTGCCTGCCTCGGGTCTTTCGCACTGGGCATAGCTACAGGTAGTCTTCGCCGGTGGAACAGGCCACGATTCGACTGATGTGGCTGTAGGGAAGCCCGGTCTCGTCATGCCATTCGTTGAACTGAACCTGGGCTTTCTTCAGATCACGCTGGCTGGTGGGATTGCTGGCGATGCCGAGACCGATTGAGTTGAGTACGGTGACCACGTCACTGGACAGGATGAAACAGTCCTTGCCCATACGGCGCAGAAACCACAAGGCACTCTGCCCACCGAGGCGGGAACCATGCTGCTTCAGATAGCGCATCAGTTCCACCTGCTCCGAGGTCGGCCAGTTGGCGAGGAAGGCACCGAAAGAACGGTGCTTGCGCGCGACATCCTGCACGAAAAACACATTCTCCTGCAGGGCCTTGATCTTCTGCCAGTTGCGCACCACCCGGCGGTCACTGGTGTAGGCCTCCCATTGCTCAGGAGAGAGCAGGGAGAGTTTGCGCGGATCAAACTTAAAGAATGCTTCTTCGAATTCCGGCCACTTGTTTTCGATGACCTTCCAGCTAAACCCAGCCTGGTTGATACAGCGTGTCATCATCGACAGGTAGCGATCATCACCCTGGGATTTTAATTGCTTTGCCGAGGCGACTTTCGGCAGGAGTTTTTTCAGCCCTTCCGTTCCCTTGCGCTGCTCGGCGCGTTCCCTGATCTGTGTAAATTTACTCATGCTTTGCTATCTGTAGTAATTGCACCGGTCTGTTCCTGACTCTCTGGAAAGATGGTCAGTTCACACATTGGCTTGATTCAATTCCTTGAAGAATCCAGTTCGATTGGCTGGCCATGGGGAGTAGCGAGATAGGCTTTTCTCCACGCTTCCATCCGCTCAGTAATTTCCTCTGAATCTGCAAATTGCTTCTCTCGAACCAGCTCGTCCAGCGCAGACAACCAGTGTTCGTAGTAGGAATCCCCTAGATCAGGATCGCCTTCTTGCTGCGCGCGTTTTATCGCAGCCGTCAGTGCTTCGGTCCATTCTCCAGCCGCAACCAGTCCCTCCTGCTGCAGCGCCAGGGCCAGCGCGAAAGCCTGTGCCTGCCAGGGTTCCGTGAATACCGGTTGTTCCGCGTCTTCGGCCTTGTTCAGGAGTTGCGACATAACAAGAGTCTGCTGCGTTCAGCCTGGCGCTTCCAGGTAGGGTTCCCATAAATCAACGAGCACGCGGGCGACCTCTGCGCCCGGCCCCCAGAGCTGCTCACCGGAAAAGCTGACAGAATAGAGATGCTCCCCGCGCCGTTCGCCCCGGGCATTGGCATCCGGGAACACATGACTACCGTAGTGCGCCTCGATGCGACCCACAGCCCCCTGCACATAGGCGGGCATCCGCGTGTGACCGGACTCCCGGCGACGAGTCACCCGCACAGAATCACCCGGACCAAACAATGGCGCTTTGACATCTGGCATCAGAGTTGGTCCGCCACTGAACAGTATCTTCTCCGCGCCGCTGGCATCCGGTACGGATAGCCGTTGCAGTCCGGCCTTGTCGATATCGAGCAGACCTTTTTCCTGCAATAGGGTTTCTATACCCTGCAGCCAGTTCTCGTAGTAGGAATGGCGCAGATAGTCCACGGGATGTTGTCGTTCGCGGGCGTGGCGTGACTCGTCGATATTCCACTGGCCCAGCATACCGGTGGCCAGGGTCATGGCGAACACCCGACGTTCCCAATCTGCATGAAACAGGGGTTCTTCTTGTTCGGGCTCGGGATTGATAGCGCCGAAGCCCTGTTTGCCGCCGAGGTCGTGTGCGCCGTTCATGCGTCGTGCCCTGTCGATTGCTGATCAGCTGTGGCTGCCTGTTCCACACCTATCATAGCGTTGCGGGTCACGAGTCGTTGCAGATCTTCCACCGCCCAGCCTTCGGTTCCGGCTGGACGCATCGGCAATACCAGGTAGCGCATCTCGGAGGTGGAATCCCAGACCCGGATTTCTGTGTCATCAGGCAGTCTTGTCCCAAATTCAGCCAGCACCGATCGCGGCTCGCTCACCGCCCGCGCCCGGTAGGGAGCAGATTTATACCAGACTGGCGGCAAGCCCAATAGCGTCCACGGATAGCAGGAACACAGGGTGCATACCACGAGGTTGTGTACATCCAGGGTGTTCTCTACCACGGTAAGATGTTCACCCTGGCGCCCGGTAAAACCGAGCTGGGCGACTGTCGCGGCTCCGTCTGCAAGCAGAGCCTGCTTGAATCCATCGTCGGTCCAGGCCCGCGCCACGACTTCGGCACCGTTGCGTGGCCCAACCCTGTGTTCATAGGTTTCGATGATGATGTTCAGGGTATCGGGATTCACCAGCCCTTTTTCGACCAGCAGGCTCTCCAGCGCCTTGACCCGCAGTGCCAGGTCGCCCGGTGGTTCGGTGTGGTCGTGGTCATGTGACATGGCTTAATCCTGGCAGACTCCGCACTCAATGTGTCACAGTGGAACAATCGTGGCAAGGCGGGTTCTGGTCAGAGTGGCTCGGTGACGAAGCTGATGTCTGCCTGGGCTCGGGCAGAGGTACAAACTGACAGGAGACACAGGCCTGGGTCAGCCGCTGCCGACCTCGCTGCTCCTCCACATACCCCGATGATTTACAGCTGCAAAAAGATCACCGCAATTCATCGTGAGTACTGGTGGGCAGCTGTCTGTTAGGCCACTCTGCGGGGCATGGTCTTACCGGGCAGGAGGGGCGCTGCAAAGCGTTACGTTATTTGCTGGCTGGATTTCCCTTCGATCTAACACGTGTGGATACATGAGCGCGAAGAAGACTTCGAGGTCTCGGCTGTCATTGAACGAGCGGCTGTGGGGCGGCAGGGTTTCCGGCCCGCCAGTCAAGGCCGGCGCCGAACGCAAGAAAAAGACCGTAGTGCAGGGCTTTTTCTGGAGAGAAGGCACCCTGCAGGGACGCCGAGCCGGCGGGTCGCGAACCATGTCTGCATACCGTCACGCTCGAAGACACTGAAGGTTGTTTCGACTCCAAGTGAGCCATGAATGGCCATTCGCGGCCAGAAATACAAACCAAAAAAAACCCGGCTACCTGGGTAGCCGGGTTTTTGTTTGGATTTCGTCTAAAGAGACTTAGAAAGTCAGACGGAAACCTGCAGTGTAGATACGACCCAGAGTATCGTAGTTACTTGGGAAAGTATTACCACTGTTAGAGGAAGTATCACCAGCTTCTTTACCTACAACGGGTGGATCTTCGTCAGTGATGTTGTCGATACCAACACTCAGACGGCTGCGGTCATCCCAGAGGTTGTAACCAACGTACAGGTCGAGGTAGTCGTAGCTGTCGATAGTACGGAAAGCTGCGAACGAGAAAGCCACTTCTGGCAGCTCGCGATCTACGTCGCCGATATGACGCCACTGCAGAGAAACAGACAGGTCATTCCAGTTCCAGGTAGTACGCTGAACCCAACGCATGTCGGATAGCGGATCACAAGAAGTACCGAAGTAACCCTTACAATCGATAACAGGTACAGTTGGAGAGCTCAGGCTTTCCTGGGTGATGTACTTTTTGATGTTACCGGAGAACTGCAGGTCACCCAGACCGCCCAGGTCTACACCGAAGTTGAAGCCATGTTCATAACCTTCAGCGCGCTCATAGGACAGGTTGGCAGTGTAACGACGGATACCAGAAGCTGGAGTAGTCAGGTCACCGTCAACACATACGACGTTGGAACATGCAGTTGGATCACCCAGCACGTAGCACCGGTCCAGGATTTCCTGGGCAGAGAATGCACCGATGATGTCCTGTACGTCGATGTCGTAGTAGTCGAGATTGATAGTGAAGTTCTCGATCAGGTCGCCACCGAAATCAGGCGTCCATACGAAACCGGCAGTGAAAGTATCTGCAGTTTCTGCTGCTGGTGGGTTAGTAGGATCGGAGCCTTCCAGAGTATTAACCTGACCGGAAACGATGTCCAGCAGAACACCAACCTGACCTGGCAGCATGCCGATGCTTTCACACAGGGCTTGCAGAGTCGCGTTGATGTTACCCGCGTTGGCTACTGAGCATGGGTCCAGCGTTGCGTTACGCAGAGCAGTAGTTACAGGTGAGAACAGCTCAGACACGTTTGGTGCACGAGTTGCTTCCTGCTGCATGACACGAACCAGCAGCTGGTCGTTAATAGTCCAGTTCAGACCGGCCTTCCAGGTGCTAACGTTGCCAACTGTGTTGTAGTCGGAATCACGATAACCAAACTCGAAGTTCAGGGACTCTACGAAGTCAACGCCATCAATCAGGGGCAGCAAGCCTTCCATGAAGAATTCGTCAACTTTGAAGCCACCGGCGATTGGCAGCAGGTTACCGCCAGCACCACCTTGACAGGAGGCTGGAGCAAGCTTCAGACACTCGTCAGGCTCGAGAGAAGCGAACTCGTCGCGAGTCTCGAAACCTACTGACAGGGCCAGAGGAGTGGAAGCAGAAGGCAGTTAAACGAAATCAACCGGACCGTCCAGGGCGATGATGCCTACAGACTGGTCATACTTCTGCTGCTGCAGAGCGATAGCTCGGGCATAGCCGGCCATGGCAGGAGTGATAGTACCGAAGCCACCGAACAGGTCGATAGGCACACAGGTAGTATCGCCATTGCGACAGGTCACGCCGTCCACAGAGTCCAGAGCGTTCTGGATGTTGGTCAGGTTGGTGTAACCATCACGTACAGTAGTACGGTTGGACTCACCATACTGGGAAGACACGTCGTAGTTCCAGTCGCCGACCAGTTGGCCACGGGCGCCAGCCAGGAACATAAAGTGCTCGGTGTCATACTGCTCAGTACGAGGACCAAGTTCCAGCGTACGACGTCGCAGTTGCATCTTCAGGTAGTCAGCTTCGTCAACGATGCCGTTACCGTTTACGTCGTTCCAGTTAGCACCCTGTCCGCCTGCGGACAGGTTACCCAGACCTACAGCAGTGTTGGCAAAAGACAGAATTTCGCCCAGTGCCTGAGAGCTGAAGAAAGGGTTAGCCATTGGTACGTCGAACTGCGCACCGAAAGTACCGGAAGGAGCCACTTGCTGTTCAACGGTAATGTTACTGAATTCCAGAGTGGAGTAGATTTCCAGATTTTCGTTGAACTCGAAGTTACCCATTACGAACGCGTTGTAACGCTCCTGGGGAGTTCGGTAGAAGTTATATGGGTTGAAGTTGAATACAGAACAACCACCACGTGCGCCCAGACCGATGCCTGCGTCGCCAGTGTACAGAGTACGGTCGTTCAGGAACTGACCCACGTTACCAGCGCCAGCGATGTTGGCACGAGTTGGCATAGAGGTAGTAGAACCACCGGCTGATACGGAGTCAGGGCCGTCACATCCTGCGATAGGAGTAGGAACGGGACCCTGGCCAGCCAGGAATTCTGCGTAGTTCGCGCCAGATGCAGTCGCGATACCCAGGTTACCCAGAGGGCGCTGACCCAACAGAACCGCTTCACGCTCGGACCAGCTCAGGTTGATAGCTACGTTACCGCGGCCACCATCCAGGTCGGCACCCAGGGTCATGGAGATGTTGTCAGTATCTGCATCGTTGTCACCAGAAGTAGAGTTGGTGACCTGCAGATCAAAACCAGTGAAGTTCTGCTTGGTTACGATGTTGATCGCACCGGCAACGGCGTCAGAACCGTATACCGCAGAAGCACCACCAGTGATGATGTCAACACGTTCGATAAGAGCAGTAGGAATAGTGGAGGTATCAACACGGCCAAAGTAGTTGGCTGGAGTGATACGACGGTCATTCAACAGAACCAGGTTACGGTTAGGACCCAGACCACGCAGGTCGATAGTCGCTGTACCGCCAGTACCGTTGTTTACGTTCTGACCATCACCAGGAATAGTCGAAGGAAGTTCACGAAGGATCTTCTCTACTTCAACTTCCTGCTGAAATTCCACTTCTTCCAGGCCGATAGTGGTAATCGGACTGGAGGACTGCAGACCAGGACGGCGAATATGTGAACCAGTTACGATCACTTCTTCAACCGCAGAGTCCTGCGCATACACAGCGGGGACTGTGCCGAGAGACGCTGCTGTGGCCACGGCTGCGAAAGCCAGGGACCAGGCAGACGCCTTCTTATTGAGTTTGAACATTTAATGTCCCCTTAATTGAAAACAGAGCGCAGCCGGAGACCAAAAGTCCCGAAAGCGCCCTTGTTTTTCTTCTTGGTTGGATTGTGCAACCCACTAATTCCGGGTTACTTGGCGCGGCATTCTACCCGGACACAATCAAAACAAACAGCTACATTTGTAACATTTTGTAAAAACTATATGGATTTTGGCCCTTTACTGCTCAAAAATTGATTCTGGCAGCCCGCTGTCGTAAAAAATCGTGTAATTTCGGGCGCTTGCGAAGAATACCTGATATAAATAGTCGGAATTATCCGGGAAACGAACAGTGTGAGCATTGACAGATTTTTGCCATATTTGAGCCTGTGACACTGCGCTATGACCGTGCGCGTACTCAATTGTGTCAGTCCTGAATTATTCGATTTAGTATGGGGAACCTTGGCAAATCATGCGTCAGGGTTCGGCGCGCGAGTACTGACCGGACTCCACGTGAGCCAAAAGACGTTAGTGATGAAACTACTTCAATCTGCCCACAGGAAAGCTGGAAAAATCCTCCGGATGCATCCACGTTTGTTAATCGCCTGCGCGGTAATCCTGGGTGGCTGCACTACCGAGTCCATGTACAACACCGTGCAGGAGATACAACTCCAACGTTGTGAAGAACAACCGATTCCCATGCAGGAAGCCTGCAAGGCGCAATATGAATTAAGCTACGATGACTATGCGCGAGAGCGCGCAGAGCTTGCCCAGGAAGACCAGTGAGGAAAGGAAAATGCCCTGGGAAAAAGCGCTATGGAAAGTTGCCAGGAATTTAAGGTGGTTCCAGAGCAGGAGCTCGAACTGATACGAACTGGGCGTTAAACGTCCTGTTGAGACAAATCGGCAGGCCCGAACTAATACCCTTCTGCTCAGGAAGGCCGCACCGAGAAACGGTAACCCGCCCCGCGCACCGTCTGGACAAGCTTGGCATAATCGATTGCCGTATTCTCGATAGACGACAGCGCCTTGCGCAATCGACGAATATGCACGTCGATCGTGCGCTCCTCAAGATAGACATTGCCGCCCCATACAGAATCCTGGATGTGATCACGACTGAACACCTTCTCCTGATTCAACAGGAAGAACTTCAGTAATCGAAATTCTGTTGGACCCATCTCAACAGGCTGGTCTTCGATAGAGATGCGATGACTGGTTGGATCCAGCCTCAGATCGAACACCTGTAGCACCTTGTCTTTCTGCTTACCGTTTACCCGGCGCAGTACGGTCTTGATACGCGCCACCAGTTCTCTCGGTGAGAATGGCTTGGTGATGTAATCATCCACGCCTTCGTTCAAGCCCTGTACCTTGTTGTCTTCACTGGTCTTGGCGGTGAGCATAATGATGGGAAGGTTGGCGGTGATCTCGTCCCGCCGCAGGCGACGGGCCAACTCGATACCGCTGCCACCCGGCAGCATCCAGTCCAGCAGAACCAGGTCGGGTTTGTTGTCGATGATAGACACGTGGGCATCGTGGGCATTCGCTGCGCTGATGCTGCTGAAACCGGCCAGGTCCAGAGTAATGCCTATCATATCGCGGATGGCGGCTTCATCATCAACGATGAGTATGGTCGATTCAGCGGTCATTTGAAGATTCACCTGAGGCGCGTATAAGCCTTTGAATACAGACACTATTTAATCAGTGGCATATTACAATTTTATGACAATCTATGCCTTAAACCGCTTCTCGAACAACGTCGAAAAGCCCGAAATTCCAGCCTTTCGACGATTCTGCGCATAGATCGGAAGAATAAATACAGCGTCGCTCAGCCCAGCGGCTCAGAACGTGTAGTCCAGTTGGAAGCTGAACTCCCGGCCACGGTTGTAGCCGTTCGCCACGAAGCCGCCCTGGGTTACCTCGTTGCGCTCATCCATGATGTTCTTGGCCTTGAAGGTCATGGCCAGATCGCCGGTCAGGTCGCGGATAAAGACGAAATTCAATTCGCCGAAAGGCTCCTGGATGAAGTCGGGTGCAGTCTCTACCCCAACATCTGAGATGCGTTCACCGAAGTAGTGGTATAGCAAGGTGGCCGTCGTTCCAGCCATGGGCTCGTAGCCCATCTGGAAATTGAATAACCAGTCAGATTGGCCCTGAAGTGGTCGAACCAGAGTGGTCAAAACGCCCTGATTCTCCGGGGCTATCTCGACCTCGGAATCGATGAACGAGACATTCGCCTGGACATAGAAATCTTCGCCGATCCCATTCAGGAAGTCTTCGCCGAGGAAATCGAGACGTTTATAGCCTTCCAGTTCAATGCCCTGGTTTACCGCACCGTCAGCGTTGATAAATGTTCCACGGCGGGACACGCTGCTTACGATGGATGATTCAATCGGGTTGGTGAATTCCTTGTAGAAAAGACCCACAGACATGTAGTCGGTAAAGCCGAAATACCACTCCCAGCGGAAGTCGTAATTCACTATGTCCGTGATTTTCAATTCGGGATTACCGATTACTTCCCAACCGGTTACCGGATTGGTAAACGCTGCCGGCGACAGCTCCCTGAAGTCCGGGCGGGATACTGTTTCGCTGTAAGCCAGACGGAATTGATGATCATAGTTGATGAACGTCAGGGAGAATGAAGGCAATGTCTCACTGGTATCCTGTGATGCATTCGATCCCGTGCTTGGACGGAAGAGATCAAAGGTATTTACCTGTTGAGTAAAATTCTCCTGACGTATACCACCGGTTAGCCGCAGGCGGTCGTTAAAATTAAACTCGACTTCACCATAGAACGCTTCCATTTCGTTCTCGGCCTCGTAGTTATCTGTGGGGCGTGTTAACTCACGAATCTGGAAGCCGTCCGGCCTAATGTTTTCGGGAGAAAAAATATTCTCTACTGGACCTAACAAAAGTTCTCTGTCATTGGTCAGCGCTCCAATGAATGCAAACCCAAAGCGACGAATCTCTGACTGACGCTCTTTCTGGTTATTGACGTAACCCGCCTGCGCTGTAATAACGGAGTCCAGCGGACCACCGTAAAATGTCATGGATGTATCTACACCGAACTCCTCTGCCGTGTCATCCAGCACACTCCAGGTGCGCTGGTTGCCGTCAACACGAGAACTCAGCTCATCGGCATCCCGACGATAGATTCGCCAGTCTGGCGAATCGCGTTCGGCCTTGATGCGGCTGGCGCGCCAATTGACCGTGAGTTCGTTGAAATCAGGAAAATAGTGATCACCTTGCAGTTGATTCGAGAATAATTCGCGCTCGATCCATTCCGACTCGTTTACCTGCAGGTCGGTGGCGGCCTCGGTGAAGCCTTCCGTGCGATTGACCCTGTCATCGGTCTTGCGCAGCAACACTGAGGTGAGGCGCAGGTTGTGGTTGAAATTGAAATCGAGACCCGCTGTCGCTATTCCACTGATATCGACACTATTCTCTGTGCCAGTGAATGTCGTGGCTTCACGCAAATACAAACCGTTGGAACCCGGCGCATAGGTATTGCGTTCAATCACATCAGTATCCCAGCTATTCGAATAGTTTACCGCCGCCAGATAATTAACCTTCATGCCGTTGTTATTCAACTCATGGAAGTTGCCTGTGGAAACTGTAGCACTGAAGTTGGGGTCAATAGACTGCACCTGGGGCGTCCACTGATTGTTAAAGCTCTCGCCTACCACTTCCAGTTCTTCAACCGGTATGCCAACCCCGGAAAATGGGCTGTACGGACGCAGCTCCTGATTGTTATCGGTCGCCTGTAACAGTGCCAATGGGGCTTCGCGATGACCGCCGTCATAACCCAGCCAGTCGGTATCGCCACCATCCATGGTAAAGCCATCTCTAAAAGCCACACCCTGCACGCCACTTACAGAGGAGGTGATATTAAAGAAAAATTCATCGGTGGATTTCTTGGTGCGCATCTGCAGCACGCCGCCACCAAACTCACTGGGAAATTGCGCCGAATAGGTCTTCTGAACAAGCACACTGTCCAACACCGAAGTTGGAAAGAGGTCCATTGGCACTACCCGGTTAATCGGCTCCGGGCTAGGCAGGATCGCGCCATTCAGAAGGGTCATGGAGTAGCGTTCGCCCAAACCGCGCACATAGACGAATTTACCACCCACCGTGCTCAAGCCCGCTACGCGCTTCAGGCTCTCTGCTATGTTTGCATCTCCGGTACGGGAGAACTCTTCGGCGTCAACCACGTTTGAGATAGCGTCAGTTGCTCTCTTTTCGTCTGGGACGAATTGCCCGATTACTGAAATTTCTTCAATCTGCGGTTCCTGGGCTGCGAGGTTGGTACTGGCGGCAGCGGTAATGCAAACCACCAGAAGCTTCTTGCGATTCATTGGAAAGCTAGCTCCGACGTGAGTTAGTGCTGGAATTAGCGCCTAGGATATGTCACGTGTATGACACAAATATGACAAGGATTTGCTGGCTACTGTTTTTGACCTTCTGTTGTAATTCGTATATTCGGGAAATACAGAACGCAAAAAGGGTGCAAACGCACCCTTTTTCCGTTTACTAGATCAATCGCTGTTAATCGAAGTCAAACGTCCATCCCTGGGTCCAGTCAGATGTGTCATCCTTGACCGCGCCAATGTAATCGACCTGGTCGAAGAATGGGTCCGAAGGGATAGCAGGAGTGCGCGCATTAATGGCTGTACCGTTGGTCCAGCCCTCCTTGCCTCCCAGATCCGCAGCGATATTGAGCACAGTATTGGTTTGTGCTGCCAACCACTCGGCCACTGTGAAGGTCGGATTGGTTGTACCGTCCAGAGTCGCTGTGGACGCTGCGCAGGAAGGCGTGACCAGGCTGTTAGCCAGGATCAGGCTGCCGTTGAAACTGCCGCCGGAACCGGTCTGGCTGAAGGTCTCGTCTCCCCCCATCACAATACAGCCTTCAGTGGATTCGATAGCACCACCGATCACCATATTCATCATCTGACCACCCGTGCCGGCCTTGAGCTCGAGGGCGTGACCGCTGGATTTCTGGCCTGTGCTGGTCTTACAGGTCATGTTGGAAACAATGGGATTAGAGCGGGGAGTCGCAGTCGGGTTTCCACCGAGGTTGTCGGCCTCGATGCAGTTGTCACCGGAGGTTGTCTGCTCGACCAGCACATGCTGGAGTTTGCCCGTCCAGCCGGCTGTCCAGTCCAGGGCATCGTCGTCGGCACCGGAGATGTAGATGTGCTTCGCGTTAACGGTACCACCGTAGAACTCGATACCGTCGTCCGCACCATTGTGGCTGTGAATGTAGTCGAGGATAGTGCCGCTTCCAACGCCCTGCAGGGAGATGGTATTGAGCTCGTCATCCTGGGTGATTGGGAAACCCGCGTACTTGATTTGCAGGTAAGTGACCGAGCCGCTGCTATCGGAATCATTGGGCGTGGTACCGCCACCGTACTGACCAGTGGAACCCTCACCATCGTCGAAGCCACTGGAAGTATTCAGAGTAGCCGACCCGGAGATGGTCAGACCGCCCCACAGACCCCGTGCATTGAGGACATCCAGCGTACCGTTGTCCTGGCTCGAGGTCATGATGATCGGTGCGTCAGCGGAACCATTGGCGAAGATCTTGCCGCCCCGGGTAATAACCAGCGCAGACTGGTTACCTTCGGAGATGATTTTCGTGCCTGGATCGATGGTCAGGGAAACCTTGTCACTGTCGGCAGGCGCCACCAGTGAGTTGTCACCGACAAACACCGTACCACTGAAGAAGTAGGCATTGTTTGCTGTCAGGTGCAGATCGGTCAGTATGGGATCGCCAGTAGGAAGGTTACAGACGGGCAGTCCGTCAAACGTCGCCGCGTTCTGGGTAGTGCCGGTCGGGCAGCCGGAAGCCGGGTTGGCTATGGCAACTGACGCCGGCGCCACTGTGTAAGAGATGTTGCTCACATCACCGCCCGTGTAGTAACCGACGAAGGCACTCACGGTGGCACCGGCGAGGTTGGCCTGGGAGCCAATCAGGTCATTCACGATGGTGACCCGCTCAGAAGCAGACAGCACCTTGGTGGAGTAAGGCTGCACATTGTTCAGGTCCAGGGGTACCCAGATGCCACCGGACAGCAGGTTAAATTGGCCAACGCCTTGCACGTCCAGTACCGCTACCAGGGAGCCCACCTGGCCGACGTCGGAGCTGGCAGGATTGATCGTAGCCACGATATCGAATGCACTTCCCGCTGGCACTTCAGTCTGGAAACTGGCGCCGCCATTGAGGGTGGCACCGCCAGTGAATGATGCGCCGGTCTTCGGACCAGTCGCCGCCAGGGAAGGTTGATCAGCGGCCTGGGCCGCCATGACGGCAACACCGAAGGCTACGCCGGTAGCCAGTGCGCTGATTTTTGCTTTGTTGAATTTCATGTCGACTCCTTGGTAAGGGGTAAGTGATCTAGTCTAGAAATATGTACCTATAGGTCGGGCCATCATAGGAGTGAGATATTTCAGAACTGCTACGGAAACATTGCAGTTGTGTGACAATTGCTCATTGCGATCTGGATGCGCTTGAATAGTCCCCGCGAGCGTGTCACAAGGCTGTCGCCTGCCAGTCACTATCCTTGGACAGAGCACAGACATCATTACCCAAACCCAGGCAGCGATTGATGGACAAAGAGAAAACATTTGAACAAACAAGAGTTGAAGCCCAACCCATCGGCTTATTCGAAACCCCGCTTGCCTATTGTGCGCTAAAGGACGGGGAAGCGCTGATGGACGAGCTGGAATCCGTCATTCGCAGGAAGAAGGCTGAAGACCAGGGCCTGTCCCGCTCCAATATCGGTGGCTGGCATTCGGACACCGACATGCTGCACTGGGGTGGAGACGCGGCCCGCAAACTGGCCGAGACTGCCGTGAATGTTGCAAAACGCATGAGTCACTTTCATGAAAAGGACAAGAATGCGCTGGACTGGACCGTACGCATGTGGGCCAACGTGACCCCAAAGGGAGGGCTGAATCACTTGCACAGTCATCCTGGCAACCTGTGGGCGGCGGTGCTTTACCTGGACATGGGCAACGAGGAAGGCCAGTCGGAGGACGAGGTCGGCGGCCGCTTCTATCTCGAGGATCCCCGCTTCCCCATGGCAGCCATGAGGGACACCAGCTTTCGCCTCATCGGGCAGAACAACGCCCCCCAGCAATACGAAACTGAATTGCGCCTGCAGCGCGGCAATCTGGTGGTATTTCCGGCCTGGGCCAGACACGGAGTCAGGGTTTACACGGGGGAGCGTGAGCGCATCTCCATCGCCATGAATATCGATGCACAGCAGCGTGCCTGACCCTGGGGCCAGGCGCCGGGGGAGTGCCGGGAATTACACGCCGATGCTGGTAGCGCGGCGGAAGCGGTAGCGCAGGAAGGGATTGAGCAGCCGCGCCAGACCGCTGGTAAAGGCCAGAGGACTGTCCAGCACGGCAAAGCACAGACAGCCTTCCTCGCTGACCGGCTGGTGGGTGTGCGCCGGGGTTCTCACCACGAAATCCGACTGGCGATACATGCCGGACTCATCGGAGAAGCTGCCATCCAGCACCAGGGTAATCTCGTTGCCCTGGTGTTTGTGCACAGGCACCTGGCTGCCGGGCTTCATATACAGGAAGTCACACTGGGTCTTGTCATCCAGGGTAACCGATGCCTGGTTGATACCACTGGACAGTTTTTTCCACACCAGACCCTCTGAGGCCACCTTGGCCAATACCCTGGGCAGACGCACGCTGTGATCCAGCATGTGAATCTCTTCCACTGCCGATGCTCGCTCAGGCAGCTCCTGCACCTGGGGCTGGGCCGTGATGCGCTTGATGATCGCGGTGACATCCGCCGACGTGGCGGGCTTCTGCGGCACGTCGGCTTGCATCCAGTGCTGGCTGGCGGCGGATTCCATATCCTGGCTGCGCTGCTGGCAGTCTGCGCACAGCTCCACGTGCGCGGAGATCACCACGTTCATGCCCACGGACAGGGTGCCCTGCACATAACCCTCGAGTAATACTTCATCCGGGTGAAAAGTCACTTGGCTATTCATTATCTTCGGTACCAATCATTTGTCGCAGTTTGCCCATGCCGAGTCTGAGGCGTGACTTCAAAGTCCCCAGTGGGATATCGAGGGTGGCAGCCGCTTCTTCGTGGGTCTGGTCGTAAATATAAATCTGTTCAATCACAGCCCGTTGCGCGTCGGGAAGTCGCTCGTAATAGCTCTCGATGTTCGCTATCTCGACTTCCATGGAGCCCTGTTCTGCGTGGGAAAGATTGAAGTCTCCCTCGCCTTCCTGGGGCCAGATATCGTCCGCGCTGACTGTCGTCGGTTGCCGCTTCATCTTACGCATTATGTCGAAGCAGCGATTACGGGTGAGCGTGAAAATCCAGCTCTGGGCGGTGCCCCGGTCCAGATCATACAACGGCGCCTTCTGCCATACCGTCAGCATAGCTTCCTGCACCAGGTCATTGGCGAGCTGCTCGTTCCGAGTAAGCTTCATGCCCAGTGCGAAGACCTTGTTGGCGAAACGGTTAAACAGCTGGTTGAACGCGGCCGTATCCTGGGAATTGCCCACGGCAATCAGTAGTGTTTCATCACTGCTGGCGGCCCCGAGAGTATCCAGTGGTTCATGGTGGCCTCGAGACGCCGCGGCTGACACCGGAGCATTCATCGATGTTTCCTTCCCTGAGCCTTGTTGCGACTCCTGCGTTTTTCCCAGAGCTGAACCCATGCCAAAACCGTGTTGTGCGGGATTCAAGGTGCCCATGAGTCGGTAAACGCCCGAATCAGGAAGTTGGATCACACCAGATGTTCCCGAAGTAAGTGATCCAAACATTACCAGAAGGCGTAAGAAGTTGGAATCGAGATAATCGTCACAAATCATCATCATGACCGCAGCCACCGAACTCAAGACCGCCCAAAATCTGACCAGCGCAGAATACCTGGCCGAGCGGGTGAAAGAGGCCTACAAGACGTTCAGCGTTGAACAACTCTCACAACTGCAGTCCCTGTACAGCAGCGACATCCATTTTGAAGATCCCGCTCATGCCGTACAGGGGAAGACTGCCCTGATCGAATACTTCACGCGCATGAGCAAGAACCTGAAAAATTGCGAATTCCGGTTCCACTCCACTATCACCAATGGCACGGATATCTTCCTCTCCTGGACCATGTTCCTGAAGCATCCCCGGCTTAATAGCGGGAATCCGATCCGGGTTGAAGGTGCCAGCTATCTGCGCACCCGCAACGGCAAGATTTACTATCATCGGGATTACTTCGATATGGGTGCCATGGTCTACGAGAATGTCCCCCTGTTGGGTCGGCTGGTGCGCAGCCTGAAACAGCGTCTCGGGCGCTAGTACTTGAACATCTCAGCTCACTCCCTGCCTGCAGGATCGCGCTAATGCAAGCTCAACGCATCGCCATCGTTGGTAGCGGCATCTCCGGACTCACCGCCGCCTACCTGCTCGGTCGCAAACACGACATAACCGTATTCGAAGCCAATGACCATATAGGTGGCCACACCCACACGGTTACAGTAAAGCCCGCTGAGAACTCCTATGCCATCGATACGGGTTTCATCGTCTGCAATGACCGCAACTATCCGAACTTCCTCAAGTTCATGGAGAAACTGGGAGTTACCCTGCAGCCCACCGAAATGAGCTTCAGTGTGCGCAATGATGCCGAGAACCTGGAATACAACGGCCACAACCTGAACACCCTGTTTGCGCAACGGCGTAACCTGTTTAGACCAGGCTTCATTCGGCTGGTACGGGAAATCCTGCGCTTTAACGAAGCCGCCAGGGCAGCCATCGCATCCGGCAACGTCAAGTATGCGACCCTTGAAGAATTTATCAGCCGCCATGGCCTGAGCCAGAAGCTGGCCAACAATTACCTGTTGCCCATGGTTGCCGCCATCTGGTCCTGCAGCATCAACCAGGCTGGAGCCATTCCCCTGCAATTCTTCCTGCGCTTCTTCATGAACCATGGTTTGCTGGATATCCGCAATCGCCCCCAGTGGTATGTGCTGCAGGGCGGGTCCCACGCCTACATCAAACCCATGACCCGCAATTTCAGCGAGCGCATCCGGCTTAATTCGCCCGTTGAGTCGGTTACCCGCCACAACAGCCACGTCGAGATAAAAGTACACGGCAAGGTGGAGACCTTTGACCAGGTGGTGCTCGCCTGTCACAGCGACCAGGCGCTGGCCATGCTGGGTGATGCCAGTGCTGATGAGACCGCGATTCTGGGCGCCATGGCCTACCAGGACAACGACGTAATCCTGCACAGTGACAGCACCCTGATGCCCAAACGCCGACGCGCCTGGGCCAGCTGGAATTTCCTGGCCGGCTCCAGCGCCGACGATCAGCCGCCGCTGGTGAGCTACTGCATGAACATACTGCAGGGCATCGACAGTACAGAAAACTTCTTCGTCTCCCTCAACGCGCGGGAAAAGATAGATCCGGCAACAGTACTGGGGGAATACCGCTACGCTCATCCCGTGTATTCGTCCGAATCCATCGCCGCCCAGGCACAGCGAGACAGGATCTGTGGCGCCAATCGAACCCATTTCTGCGGCGCTTACTGGTATAACGGTTTCCACGAAGACGGCGTGAAGAGCGCGCTGGATGTGGCTGGCCGATTTGGAGAATCCCTGTGAAAACCGGGGAGGAATTCGAAAGCGCCATCTACGGGGGAATCGTACGCCATCGCCGCTTTACACCCAGGCCGCATACCTTCGAATACCCGGTATTCATGTTTCTGTTGAAGATTGATGAGATCCCCCACCTGCTGCAACGTTTCTGGCAACTGGGTTCCCGGGTCTGGCACTGGGCCAGGTTTCGCCGCGCGGACTACATTGGCGAAAGCTCCGAATCACTGGCCATGGCGGTGCAGAACAAGATATCCGAACTGTCCGGCATAGCGCCGGAGAAACTGGAAGGCGACCTCTTCCTGCTAACCCATCTGCGTTACTTCGGTTTCTACTTCAGCCCACTCAATCTTTATTACTTGCGTAAAGAGGGAAGATTCACCCACATGCTCGCCGAGGTGAGTAATACGCCCTGGAATGAGCGTCACTACTATCTACTGGATCTCGATGATCTGCAGCCTCATGAGAAACAGTTCCACGTGTCTCCGTTCAACCCCATGAATCAGGCATACCGCTGGCGAATCACCCCTCCAGATACAGAGCACAAGCGTTGTTCCGTACACATCGAGTGCAGTACCGAGGGGGAGGACGGCAAGGTGTTCGATGCCACCCTCAGCTTAAAGCGCAGCCCCCTAAACCAAACGGAACTGCACCGCGTATTACTGAAAGCGCCAGTGCAGACCCTGAGTGTGCTGTTCGGGATCTACTGGCAAGCCCTGTTACTTTTTTTCAAGCGTGTCCCGGTCTACAAGCACCCGGGCAAACCAGCAGTCTCCAACAAGGAAGGTATGGCATGAACCACGAAGACCTTAGCCTGAACGGGCCGCAGCAATTGGTTGAATCTAACTCTTCGAGAGTCACCGAACTTTTGCGCAAACTACTGATTCAGGTGCTGGAACATGCCAGTGAAGGTCATTTTTTGCTTAAGGAACACGGCAGGGTCATTGCGGAGGTTGGCAACAGAATTGATCCGCTGCAGGCTGAAGTGAATATACTCAATACCAGGGTCTATGCCCGCGCGCTCATCGGTGGCAACACCGCCGCCGGTGAAGCCTTCGTCGATGGCTGGTGGACGTCTCCTGACATCACCAGTGTAACCCGCTTCTTTGCCCGCAACCTGGGCATGATGGACTACTGGGGCAGCCGCTTCGGCTGGTTGCTGAAACCGGTTGCCCTCACCCGCTCCCTGCTGCGCGCGAATTCCCAAAGACAGGCCAAGCGCAATATCCTGGCGCACTATGACCTGGGTAACGATCTCTACCAGGCCTTCCTCGACCCGCGCATGCAGTACTCCTCAGCACTGTATGAAAATTGCGAACTGAGTCTGGAAGCAGCCCAGGAAGCGAAGCTGCGACGGCTCTGTGAACAACTGCAATTGAATGAAAATGATCACCTGCTGGAGGTTGGCTCCGGTTGGGGAGGTCTGGCGATATTCGCGGCCAGCAACTATGGCTGCAGGGTCACTACGACCACGATTTCCGATGCGCAGTTTGCCTACGCAAAAGCTGCCATCAGGCAGGCCGGTCTCGAAGACAGAATCGAACTGCTTAACAAGGATTACCGCTTACTGGAAGGCCGCTTCGACAAGATCGTCTCAGTAGAGATGATCGAGGCCGTGGGTAAACGCTACCTGCCTGGATTCTTTGGTAAGCTCGATTCCCTGCTCAAGCCAGGAGGTAAACTGATGCTGCAGGCAATCACGATCGCCGACCAGCGTTTTGCCAGCTACAGCCGCTCTGAAGACTTTATCCAGAAACACATTTTCCCTGGTGGTTTCCTGCCTTCTCTGTCCATGATGACCGATCTGCTCGCCCGGAAGACTGACATGGTGGTGCGCGATATCAAAGACATCGGCATCGACTATGCGCAGACACTTGCGGCCTGGCGAGAAAATTTCCAGCAGCAGAAATCGGAACTCGCCACACGAGGCTATGATGAGAAATTTGCCAACCTGTGGATTTACTACCTTGGATACTGCGAAGGCGGCTTCCTGGAACGGCGCATCAGTACCGTGCAACTGTTGGCCAGTAAAGCAC
>JAYPVK010000038.1:21631-26822 GCA_038134565.1 Pseudomonadales bacterium
GTAAAGCACCTCACTGACACCATGCACCATAGCGAATGCGGCTTTCCAATCGCCGTTCGCTCTCTATCACAGGCATTGCCGTCTTGTGGGCTCCCTGATACCCATTGATACTCACTGTTACCAATTATTTAGCTTAAAGTTCCCTTCAGAATGCTAGGAGTGTTCCCACGTACACAATTTCGTGAGCCTATGCCGAACCAAGAACTTCGCCATCATTTTGCCGATACTGAGCGACAATTCATCCCTGATGAATACCGCCGCCGGCGGATTTGCAAGCCTACAGACTTTACCTCGTTCAAGTCTCCCGCCCTGCTTGCCAGCGTTGAAATACCGGTAGCGATCACCGTTCAGACCAGTCGCTTTACTGGCACTATAAACAAGATATATCTGGACGGTTACGACGCGGAACTGGATATCCCGGCCAGAAACGCCAGTCACCCCAGAGGAGTCGAAGCCTCGGCGGTGCAATTGATCGGTGCTCGCGCCACGATCAAGGGTCAGGGTAAATCTACAGAGAATAGCCTGATCTCTGGGCAACACTCGGTGGAGATCACTATGGTCAGACGAACAAGCGAAGTAAAAGTGGTTATCAGAATGAAAGATCTAGATCTGCCAGCCAAACGCTATGCGCAACGCCTCGCCTTCCTGCTAAACACTGACGTTCCTCGCGCAGATCAAGCCACTTGATTGCACGATCCTGAACTTACTCACCTGAAGGACCTAGTCGTGCACCAGGATTTATTGTCGTTATCTGGCTTCATAGATGGGAATATCATAATGGATTCAGATATTAAGCTCCATGGCTTGAGCATCGGCAGATTTACGTGCAAGGACATGGAGATTTCTGAAACGGCCGTGGTGCAGGGAAACATCGAATGCAGAGATGCAGTTATTTTCGGCAAGGTCGTTGGTAATGTTATTGCTTCCGGTAAAGTTTCACTGCGCAAGTGCGCACGGGTTACGGGCAGTGTGACCTGTCGCGAGTTGGAGGTAGAGCAAGGCGCCGTGTTGAATTGCCGTATGCATTGCAATAAGAACCTCGACTTTTACAAGAACCCTCATGAAGAAATCTTGCAAAACAAGCAGCGCATAATTCCCGAGACCATGAAATTGCTTGAAAAATTCAGCAGCAGACGAATTTACTAAAGAGACTAGTCAATACCCTTCACCGGTTCATTCCAGCGTGACTGGTCGCCGCTATTTCTGGCTGGTCAGGACTGAGCTTGTACCATTGCGACTCTGCGGTTCTTGTCAGGCCCTGCTTCGTTCGATCATGCACCTCTGCCTGCATACCCACCTCTTCGTCAGACCAGGCTACAACCTAAACAGCTAATTGCCTTACCCTCGCCGACAAATATTCGCTAGAATCCCTGAAAACACCAAGAATGGAGGGTCCCATGACCGAGCCGTCACTCGCTCGCCCACACCGTAACCGCATGCAGCTTCGCCTGAGGACAATGACCATCGTCAGCGCCAGTCTGCTGCTGCTGATTGCTTGCGACAGTAATTCCACGAATACCACCGCCAGTAACCCGCCCCCCGCGGCCGCGCCCATGGCCCAGCAGGCCACTGCTGATCCTGCCCCTGTAGCCAGCAATGTTCAGGAAGGCGAGTGGCAGGCCTATGGCGCCACCATCGGCAGCACCAAGTACACTCCCCTGCGACAGATCAACGCCGACAATGTGGCGCAGATGGAAATTGCCTGGCGACGCCCGGCGGTAGACCAGTACTACCTGGACATGAACCCGCAGCAACGTTATTCCACCAACTGGAATGGTACGCCCGTGGTGCGCGATGGCGTTGCCTATGTGACCAACGGCCTGGGCCTGGTGGAAGCATTCGACCCTGGCACAGGCGAGACACTGTGGGTGCAGGAACCTCCCGGCGGGGCCGCAGGATTACCCGGTGCACCGACCCGCGGCGTGGCGTACTGGAGCGATGGCACCGAGGCACGCATCTTCGTGCAACGGGGCACCTGGCTCTACGCCCTGGATGCCGCGACAGGAGAATCCATCCCCGGTTTCGGCGACGCTGGGCGCGCCGACTTGCAACTGATTCCGGAAGACTTCGAGCGCTTCCGCTGGGGCGGCGTCCCCATGGTGGTACGCGACGTGGTGGTCATCGGTCAGGCCATGACCGACAACTTCTCCAACAAGGAAGCCCCACGGGGCGACGTGCACGCGTTCGATGTGCGCACCGGAGAACTGCGCTGGACATTCAATACCATCCCCCAGGAAGGCCAGTTCGGTACCGACACCTGGCAGGACCGGTCCTGGTCCTATACCGGCCACGCTCCGGTATGGGCCCTGTTCAGCGCCGACGAGGAGCTGGGCATGGTGTATATGCCAATTTCTTCATCTACCAATGACATGTACGGCGGCCACCGCCTCGGCGATAACCTGTTCAGCCAGAGCCTGGTCGCCGTGGATGCCGAGACCGGCGAGCGCGTATGGCACTACCAGACTGTGCATCACGGCCTGTGGGATTACGACCCACCGGCAGCGCCGGTGCTGATGGACATCACCGTTGAAGGCCGGGAGATCAAGGCAATTGCCCAGATCACGAAACAAGCCTTCCTGTTCGTGTTCGACCGGGAGACCGGCGAGCCCGTGTGGGATATCGATGAAAGGCCTGTGCCACAGTCCGATGTGCCCGGTGAAGTCACATCACCAACCCAGCCATTCCCTACCCGCCCGGCTCCATTCGATCGACAGGGCGCCACGGAAGACAACCTGATTGACTTCACACCGGAGCTGCGCGCCGAGGCACTGGAGATTGTCAGCAATTTTGTCATGGGGCCCTTGTTTACACCCCCTTCCCTGGTTACTGAAAATGGGACACAAGGCACCATCCAGCTACCCGGCTCCCAGGGCGGAGGCGATGTACAGGGGGCAGCATTTGATCCGGAGACAGGTTACCTCTACATCCCCTCGATCACCGCACCGTTCGTGGCAGACCTGCTGCCGGGTGATCCCGAAGTAACCAACCTGGCTTACACCAAGGGATCACGGCGCTGGATCGCCGGGCCACAGGGCCTTCCCCTGTTCAAACCTCCTTACGGTCGCATCACCGCTATCGACATGAATAGCGGCGAGCATGTGTGGATGGTGCCCAACGGCTGGGGTCCGGTAGATAACCCGGCCATTGCCCATCTGAACCTGGGCAAACTGGGCGTACCAGGACGACCATCACCACTACTCACAGGTTCACTGCTGTTCCTGGGCGAAGGCCAGACCGGTCAGAGACCCGGTGGACGCATACCGCCCGACATGCCCATTGAGATAGCCACCAACAGCGGCGGTCCGAATTTCCGCGCCTATGACAAGCAGACCGGTGATGTGATCTGGGAGAGGGAGTTGGAGGCAGGGACAACCAATGCCCCCATCAGCTATCTGCATGAAGGCAAGCAATACATTCTGGTGGCGATCGGCGATCGCGATCATTCACCGGAGCTGCTGGCGTTTACACTGCCCCAGTAGAACCAGAATCGAGGATGCAGGGCTGACCCGGAGTCGGTCCTGCTACTTGACGCACTCGTAGACGAATGCCGGTGGCATATTGCGCAGCGTGAAACGCAACTTCACATCCCTGAAGAATGGCTTCATGTCGCCGTAGTTGGCCAGGCTGTACTGGTATTGCAGGAAGCGCCCGCCCTCGCACAGATTTTCTCCCACCGTGGTGAGAATATCCTGCACTACCTGGTCATCGATCAATGCCAGCGGCAGGCTGGAAACCACATGATCGACTTTCGGGATATCCAATTCATCCAGGATTTTTCGTATGGATGACGCGCAGGCATTGTAGACATGCAGGCGCGGATCCTTGATGGCACGCAGGCGTTCGGCAAACTCACTGTCCAACTCAAGGCTGATCAGTTTACAATCGGGGCTCATGCGCTCCAGGATGACTTCAGTCACGCAGCCATTGCCTGGACCCAGCTCGACAATACACTGGGCGGCTTCGAAATCTACTGACTTGAGCAGGCGGTTTATCAGGTTGGGAGAACTGGGCGTGATGGTGCCAGTTGTACGTATATTCCTGATCAGTCGCAGCGTGTCACTGTTCTGCAACCGGGCTGTTAGATCCTTAACCATTCACCAATTTCCACGCCCAGGTAGACATAGATTGTTACCAGGGGTATCTCTCCAATAATTACCGCCGTAACAAGTTTCTTATAGCTTAATTTAACCAGGCCCGCCACGTAGCAGATCGCGTCTGTGGGCACCAGGGGGAAACACGACCATCCGGCGATTATCCAGAACGCATAGGGGCTGTGTAATTTCTCTTTCAGCCAGGCGATCTTGTCTGGATACCGCTCCTCCAGATACTCGTCGTAGCTTCCAAAGGCCGGGAAACTGTATACCAGGGATGCCCCTGCCGCAATACCGGCAAAGGAGACCAGCATTACCACCACTGGCATGTCCGGGAAGCTGATGCCGCCGGCGAGCACGAAAGGCGTGCAGGGAATCATCAACAGGGCGCGGGTAAGGGATAAGACTATATAGACCAGCAGGGCCAGGGCACCCAGGCCATTGAGGAAGCTTGAAATGGATTCACGGGTCACCCAGTCCGGGTTCGCGAACATCAGGGCGGCACACAGGAGTACCAGGACGATCCAGATCGTGTTGAAGTGTTTCAGTAACAGTGCACGCAAAACATCGGTTCCAGTAAGTCAGTTACACCTCTCAACTGGAGCTAATGACAGTGCCGGAGAGATAGACACCTATTCTGCCAACGAATGCGGAACATAGCGACTTTTTCTATGAGCGATTTGCAGTGGCCATTAGTAAGCGACCTAAATTAATTCGTCGTGGGTTACCGAGGCAGAGTAATAGTTTGTTGCTGATAGCCTTTCAACTCAGCGACCTCGAGCGCAGATATGGGGCGGCAGGGTTCCCACCCCGCCGGCTCGGCGCCCATCCTGGGTGCCTTCACTCCAGAAAAAGACCTGAAAAGCGGTGTTTTTCTTGCGTTCAGCGCCGGCCTTGACTGGCGGGGTGGGAACCCTGCCGCCCCGCATCCGCTTGATCTGTGACGACCGAGGTATCGGAGTATTCTGCGTAAACCCCGCCGCATCTCCGATCGAAGGGAAACCGAGTCAACAAACAACGTAATACCCTTCAGCGCTCAGAGTGCCGGGCAGGAGGGGCTTGTCGCCAACAGTCAAGCGACAGCGCTGAACGCAGAAAAA
>JAYPVK010000039.1:0-26220 GCA_038134565.1 Pseudomonadales bacterium
GGCTTGAAGGAATCCACGCCAGCGGCCGATGCCACGGTCAAGGAGCCGCCCGCACAGATCAGCCTGGTGTTCACCGCACCCGTGCGCCTCGTCAAACTGGAAGTAGTGGCGGCTGGCAAGGCCGTTCCCACCGGGTTTGAGCCCGCTTCTGAGGCGGTGGCGAGCTATGTGATCGACTCTCCCGCCATGATGACCGGCAACTTCACTGTCAACTGGGCCGCAATCGGAGCTGACGGCCATACCGTCGCCAACAGCTTCAGCTTTGTCGTTGATTCGGCAGCGGGTTCGGCTCCCTGAGGCAATCAACAGGCAGGTCGTTGTGCCGTCGGGCGGGTGAGCCTGGCCGTAGCGGGGCCTGCAGTCTGCTATGGAAATAACCCAGGTTCCCAATTCCTGGGAACTTGCCAGCCTGGTCTGCAAATTCCTGTTCTATATCGGTGCTGCCGCATCCCTCGGTAGCGCCGTTTCCCTTTGCCTGTACAACGATGGCCGACGTGTCACCGTACATCGACTCATGCGCTATCAACTCATTGGTGGCCTGATTGGTTTCCATGCGGTGCTGATAAATTTTCTGGAGCAGGTGGGGCTGGCCAATAATTCAGGCCTCGCCGGGGCCTTCGACTGGTTCATGGCGGAGATATTGCTGGATACGCCATTGGGTGACCTGAGTTTCCTGCGCCTGGCAGGCTTCACCCTGGTGGTAGCCAACAGCGTGTTCTTCCTGCGTCGACTCGCCAGTCTCACTACTTCGCCACCCCTGGCTTTCTATCGTCGCGCCTTTACCGCAGTCGGTATCGGATTCATTCTCTTGTTGGTCAGTTTTAGACTCGGCGGTCATGTTTCCGTGCTGCCAAGTCAGGTGCAACTCGCGCTGGCCCTGCACGTTAGCTGTTTCGCGATCTGGATCGGCAATCTGTACCCCTTGTGGGTCGCTTCCACTGCAGAAGATCTGGGCAGCCTGCAAAACACCCTGCGCAGGTTTGGTGATCATGCCGTGTTCTTCGTTAGCCTGTTGCTGTTGGCGGGAATCTGGCTCACCCTGAATCTGGTGAATGCGCCGATGGAACTCATCGCAACTGGCTACGGCAGGGCGCTTTCGATCAAGCTCTTGCTGGTGGTTGCACTACTGGCAATCGCCGCGATCAACAAGCTCAGGCTGGTGCCTGCCTTGCTCGAGAATGAGGGGGTCGGTAACTTTCAGAAGTCACTGCGGCTGGAGATAATTGTGGCTGCTGCCCTGTTGCTGGCAACCGCCTGGCTATCCACGGTGGTGGGTCCCGCGATGGCTCACTAGCGGAGTGAGCCTTTCGGACAGGGAAGGCCTGGCCGACGACTCGATATCGGACCAGGACCGGATCAGGTGAGACTGAGATCCATCTGACTGCCGTCCTTGCGGGACGGTGCCTGCTCAATCAATTCATTCAATTCCAGGGAATCCAGGTTCAGCGCGTAGAGTGTTGCCTCTGCTTGTTTCTCAAACAGGGCCGTCGTCGTCAGCACAGGCTTGCTGGCAAACAGCAATGAATTACCCAGGGGTGACCAGGTCAGGTTGTAGAGAATATCCTGGCTGTTGAACACCGGTACCGGCTCGTAGTCGCTGGCAATCTCGCCGAGATAGATCGTCGAACCCGTATGGCTGTATTGAATGTAGGCGAACCGTTCCTGGTCCCCAGCGAAAACCGGTTGCGCGATGCCATCAGTTTTCAGCGGTTGGTTCTCGCTCTTGCTGAGAGTCACCGAGGCACCGATAACGCCATTGCTGGAAGGGATCAATTCATCGCTGAGCACGGGCAGAACTTTCTGGTTCAGTGTCTGCCCCAGGCCAAGCCAGCCTGCCAGTACCACTGCCAGACCGAAGGCCAGGAAGCCTGACTGTCGGGTGGCCTGGGTGAAATGGCGCATCCAGCCAGGAACCTGTGGCAGATCAGCCGCGTCATGGCTGCCAGCATCGGCTTCCGACGCCGCCACGGAATGTAGCAGTCGATAGCCGCGCTTGGGGATGGTCTCGATGTAAGTCTGCTTGTCGCCCTGCCAGGCGAGTTGCTTGCGCAGCTCGGAAACGGCGCGGGTAAGGGAATTCTCGTTGACGATGACTCTGGGCCAAAGCGCGGCAACAAGGGTGTCGCGGTCTATCACCTGTTGCGCATTCGCGGCCAGGTAGCACAGCAATTTTGCCAGTCGGGGTTCGAGGTGGCGGGTTTCGCCAGATGCGAGGTGCTGCAACTGGTTGAGCTGGGGTTTGACAAGCCAGTCGCCGATGCAGAACTGATCCTGCTTCGGATCCAGTTCCCGGGATTCTGCAGCCATTTCGGCAGCTTTCACATCAGTCGTAGTATGCATTGTTACTCCCTAATGCCGATTATTGTCAGCGCCTGGTGTGCGGTCTTTGCCAGCAGCCCCGAGGGCAGACTGGCACCGGCTTTTCACCAAAACTCGCGCCGCTTCTCGCCTGAGCGAGAATTTCATTCGATCCTTTGTTACCCCTTATTAGACGCCAGGTGGGGGTGATTGGTTTCATTTCAAACCGTAATGCCATGGAGTTTAGTCGATATTTCGGCTCAGCTTAACGCCTGATCAGGCCTGACAGCTTTTCTGGACATTAAGTTCACAGGATTTTCAGGTTATTCCGCCTGCTCGCCCCTAGATTCCAGACTGTGATCGTTCCCCGGGACCTGTTCCGGGACGAAATTGAAATGACAGGAGCTAGCAATGAAACTCTCATTACGACAATTTTCCCTGATCTCCCTGCTGGCCGGGGCGCTGCTGGCGGCGGCCAATACCAGCCTCGCGGTGAGCGCTGAAGCCCTGGCGCGCGGCATACCCTCGCTCGCACCCATGCTGGAGCAGGTGACGCCAGCCGTGGTGAATATTCGGGTAAGCAAGGCAATCCCGACTTCGTCCAGATACTTCTCCCAGGGTGAGGCATTGCCCGAAGAGCTGCGTCGCTTCTTCCCTTATTTCCCCGATGGCCTGAATCAGCAGCAACGTGGACGCCAGCCCTATGCCGTTGGCGCCGGCTCCGGCGTCATCGTCGATGCCGGGCAAGGCTTCATAATTACCAATCATCACGTCGTCGAAGGCGCCACCAGTATCAACGTCCAGCTCCATGACGGGCGTACCATGGAAGCCGAACTCATTGGCAGCGATGAGAGCACCGATGTGGCCCTGATCCAGATCTCAGCCGAAGACCTGACGGATATCGAGATGGCCGACATCGACACGGTGCAGGTGGGTGACTATGTCGTCGCCATTGGCAATCCTTTCGGCATCGGCCAGACCGTGACCTCGGGTATTGTCAGCGCACTGGGTCGTACCGGGCTGAACAACAACAATTACGAAGACTTCATCCAGACCGATGCGGCGATCAATGTCGGTAACTCCGGCGGTGCCCTGGTGGATCTGGAAGGGCGACTCATCGGAATCAATACCGCGATCATCAGCGGCAACGGGGGCAACACCGGTATCGGTTTCGCCGTCCCGGTGGATATGATGAAAGCCGTCATGACGCACCTGGAGCGGGACGGCGAAGTGCGTCGCGGTGTACTCGGTGTGACTATTGCCTCGCTGACGCCGGATGCCCGGGAAGCACTTGGGGTCGACCTCGAGCAGGGCGCCCTGGTGACCAGTGTGCTGGAAAACAGCGCGGCGCAACGTGCCGGCATCCAGGTATCTGACATTATCACCGAGTTCAACGGCGAACCTGTGACTGGTAGCCGGGAGTTGCGCAATATGGTCGGTTTGCTGGGCAGAAATGTGGCGGCTGATATTACGTTGCTGCGTGGCGATGAAAACCTGACTGTAACTGCCATCATCGGTGACGGTGAAGGTGAGGGTGAAGGTGTCGCGGTGGCCGGGGGTGGCGGCGCCAGCACCGGGCAATTCCGCGGTGCCCAGTTGCGAAATTCCCAAGATGTTGAAGGCGATCTGGAACCCGGCATCTATGTGGAATTTGTAAATCCCTGGGGTCGTGCCTACGGCGCTGGCCTGCGCGACGGTGACCTGATCGTGGAAGTAAATCGACGGGCGGTATACAGCGTCAACGAGTTTAATGAGAACGTCCAGGATGGCGGCCGCTTCGCGGCCCTGACAGTGCTTCGGGACGATCGACGGGTCTTGTTGTTGGTTCCCTGAGTCTTCGATTTCGACTCCTCAGTGCACTAAAATGTGCTCCCTGTTGGCCGATTTAACTAGAGTTAAGTCGGCCTTTTTTTTTTTGGTCGGGGGAACTTATACTAGGCGCCGGATGCCTACCTGAAGAGCAGGGTGGGGGCCGGACAAAACCATCATGAAAATGGAAACGGAACTGCAGCCGCAAGCCCTTGTTCGGTTCGAGAAACCCGGAATCTGATTACCCCCTCAACCTACTGACCCTATCACCCGTGCGTTTGTTAAAAACCTATTCCCTGATAAGCCTGTTGTGCCTGCTGCCAATGCAGCTTGTGCACGGCCAGTCGGATGCTTCCGGCCAGGCATTGCCCTATAACTATGACTTCACGGAGTATGTCGACTGGCTGGATGCGCTGATCCAGGAAAAAAACATTCCCGGTGCCGCCCTGGCCATCGTTTCCCGGGAAGGCATCATGTACCTGCAGACCTGGGGTGTGCGCAATATCAATGAGAGCTTTCCCGTCACAACAGATTCCATCTTCCGTATCGCTTCCATGTCCAAGACCTTCGCCGGGGCTGCAGCGACCCTGCTGGTCGATGAAGAGGGGCAGTCCTGGGATACGCCGCTGAAGGAGCTGTTCCCCAGTCTCAAGATTGGCAACAAACGCAGCTCACAGGACATTACTCTGTTGCATGTGGCGAGCCATTCCACGGGGCTGATGCCGCACTCCTACTCGAATCTGCTGGATGATGGCGTGGCTTACGATCGCATCAAGAATCGCTTCGAGCAGATTCCGACGGTGTGCGCGCCTGGTGACTGCTATGGCTACCAGAACGTGGTGTTCTCCATGATTGCGGATGTGGTGGAGGAAACTACGGGTGAGAGTTACGGCAAATATATTGAGGAGCATATCTTCAAGCCGCTCGGCATGGAGTCGGCCAGTATCGGCTATGAGCCCTATATCAATAACCCCCTGTCCACCCATCCCCATCGCCTGGTTCGCGGCAAGTGGCGTACCACGACAACCAATCCGGCCTATTACACCACGGCGCCGGCGTCAGGTATCAATGCCAGTGTGTTCGATATGAGCATGTGGTTGCGGGCAAACCTCGGTGCCTTCCCGGAAGTGTTCGGCGCGGATTTTCTTGCCCAGATGCACGAGCCGGTGATCCCGACACCGTATGGTAATTACTTCAATCGCTGGTCAGGCCTGGAAAAGGCTTACTACGGCATAGGCTGGCGTGTGTTCGACTTCAAGGGCCTGCGTGTCATTCATCATGGCGGTGGTGTGCGGGGCTATCGTTCAGAGATGGCATTCTCACCGGAAGCAAACATTGGTATGGTGTTGATGTTCAATGCCGAATCGAATGCCGCCAACGAGGTCGTGCCCGAATTCTTTGGTCATTTGCTCGACGCAAACTGATCTACCATCACACAGCTGTTAAGTAATCGTCAGGGAAACATTATGAGCTCAGTAATCGACTTACTGAAGTCACACCGCAGTATTCGTAAATTCACCGACCAACAAATAGAGCCCGACCTGCTCGATGAATTGTTCAGGGCGGGGCAGGGTGCTGCTACTTCAAGTTTCCTGCAGGGCTCGACCATTGTGCGGGTGACCAATCCCGAGAGCCGCAAGCAGCTTGCTGGTTTTGCCGGTAATCAGGCCTACGTGGAAACGGCCGCTGAATTTCTCGTGTTCTGTGCTGACCTCAAGCGGGCCGGTAATTACTGCGCGAAGTATGACATGCCATTCGAGGGCGACTTCACCGAGCACTTCATCATTGCCACCGTGGATGTGGCGCTGATGGCCCAGAGCCTGGTCACGGCAGCGGAATCCGTTGGCCTGGGAATCTGCTACATAGGCGGCATTCGCAATAACCCGGGCCCGGTGTCGGAACTCCTGCAACTTCCCAGGGGTGTGTATCCGGTGTTTGGTCTGTGTCTCGGTTATCCGGACCAGAATCCGGAGTTAAAGCCTCGCTTGCCGCTTTCGGTCGTGGTGAAGCAGGAGGTGTACAACGAAGAGGGCGATGCCGAGGCCATTGCCGAATATGATGATCGCATCCGGGAGTACTATCGCACCCGCACCGGTGGCGGCCACGGAATCAGTTGGTCCGAGCAGGTGGCGACATTGCTGTCGGAAAAGTCTCGACCCCATATGCGGGACTTCCTGGCGAGCAAGGGCTTTAAGTTCAAGTAGTCGGGTGAGGGCCTGGGGCTGTTCGGTAGGGGCTGCCCGGCAGGGGTATGCCGGTAGAAGGCTACTGCAACGATTCTAGGCGGTATGAGCCGGTAGAAGGCAACACTTCTTCCCGGTTTCCCAGGGCGGCTTCAATCGTCTCCGATGGCGGTATGGCGCCGGGTCCGAAGGCGAATTTGAATTCGCCATTCAATAATCCACGACGGCCGTCGGTGACTGACCAGCGCGCGATATAGTAATCCGATGCTGGCAAGTCGGCGGGCAACTGGTAGACGAAACTGCGTGCTGCCCGATCGGGTTCATAGGCGAAGCCGATATTGATCCACTGATCATCGGCGGTGTAAAGCGCCAGTTTCAGCAGGCGTACATCCACCCGAAAGCTCATGGTGATCATGCGTGGCGCTTCGACCAGTGCCGCATCGTCCTGAGGGAAGGTGACACCGGGAGTCAGTACCCCATGGCTATGCTGCGCCGAGGCCGCTGTAGCCAGCAGCAACAGGCTGCATGTAACGGCGGCAAGGAGTTTCTTCATAGTCACTGTTTTAGCCACGTGATAGCCCATCCTGCGTACAAGTTTACCTGAAATCCAAACTGCTTACCGCGCGAGAGCCGTTATTTCGTCGTAGCCGGGCCGAAGTACACCATGCACTGGCGGGAGAGTGCGCAGAGCACACCGTCTTCGGTAAATATCCTGCCGGACTGCTGAGTATACCCTTCCGCCGCCGCCTCCAGGGTGAACTCGAGATAGAACCAGTCGCTCTCGATCTCATTGGGTGGCTGCAGAAACTCCAGCGACCAGGTCAGTGAGCTCGCCGGTACCGGAGGTTCGGAGAAATGAGAGAGTACGACCGGGGGAGGGATGTCGGCAATGGCGACGATTTTCTCTGCGGGGAATTGAGCCATGTCACAGCGGTGCCTGGCCCACAGATGCAGTTTGCGATCGGGGCTGCCAGAGAAGGGTATACCGCCATCGACCCAGCTACCCTCGTAGTACTGCAGGAATTTTGGCATGCGGTTGGCCTTGTCGATGGGGATGCCCTGGTCTCGAGGCCTTGGCTCGAAACGGGCATCGGGTGCGACACGAATCGAATCCCGGGTCTTGCCGAACACCCCCATGGCCTGCAGGCACAGATTGCCCTCGGCCATGACTTCGGCCCCTAGTTGCGCCACGTTTTTCCCGCGACGCTGGGATTGCACATTGACCGAGACCGCCCCGGCCGGCATGGGCGCAATAAATGACACCATGAGCGAGCGCAGGGGCAGGTCGCCCTCGAGGCCCTTGGCCATGGCCGTGGTTGCCAGCGCGGCAGAGAGACCACCATAGGCAGAGCGGCCCTGGGTCCAGGCTTCGCTGAACGCCGTCGTATAGGTGTCACTAGCGCGCAGAGTGGCGAGGATATCGGGTAAATCGGATGTAATCATAGTGTGTTCCCTGCAGCCCGCTGTGGGCATGAATTCCTTTGTCTATGCTATTCTTGGCGTCCTGAATAGCGCTGTATAGTGCAGTAAGCTATTGACCCTAAGATCGACCCGAAGATTGACCTCTGGATTGAACTGAAGAGTGCCGTGAACGAAAAGTCTATCAAGTACGGGATGTTGAGCCTGGCCCTAAGCGCCGCACTTATGTCGGCGATTCAGTCCCAGGCGCAGCCCCTGACTTCGCCCATGTACCGCGCCGGCAATAGCAGCGCTCTCATTCTCCAGCAGATAGAAACCCTGCCAGCGGATGATGCTGTGCTGAGCGACGCGCCGCAGCAGATCAACCTGCAGTTTCCAATGCCTGTACGCCTGGTCAAGCTGACCCTGCGCAATCAATTGCGGGATTGGGTCGATATCGAGTTTCGTTACAACCCACGACCGGCAGCGAGTTATACTTGGCTCCTTCCAGAGCTGGCTGTTGCCGATTACTACATCGCCGACTGGGCGATTCTTGGCGAAAACGACCAGCTGATTCGCGGTAGTTTCAGCTTTGCGTTTGGCCCGGAAGCCAGGTCGCCTTCCGTTTACCGAGCGGCTGAAGAGGCGCTTCTGTTACAGCGTTACGGTGACCCGGAAATTCGCTATGTGCCACCACCTCCAACCACGATCATCATCGACCGCGATCCGCCTCGCTACGATCCGCCATTCTCCATCGATCTCGACAATGCGGCTAATCGTCCGCAGTGACTGTTAAATAAAAAGGGGGCCATGGCCCCCTTTCCGGTTTTCCTGCAGGCCCTGGCTTACTCGCTCACATGCACCGTGACATAACCATCGTGGTAGAGTCCGCCATCGTCAGCCCGCGCCCACAGCACATAGGTGCCAGGCTCATCGAAGGTTGCTTCTACCCGGTATACGCCATCTTCAGGCGCTTCAGGTGGCAACCACAGGGCCGACCAGGGTGAGTTTGCCGAAGTCCGCGTGTCCTCCCAGGGCTTGGGCAGGGGAGGATCGAAGGTCACATTGCCTTCGCCGCGGTAGATGTTCCAGGACAGGAACAGCCCATTGACCTTGCCCACGGTTACCCGCGAGGGTGGATTCAACATGCGGCGTGTGAGTTCTTCCTCGGTATTGGTGGATCCCCGGCGGGCCTCGGGCAGTCCATCGTCCCAGACATGGGTCTCGATGGTGATGGGCTCACCCACACGTGCGGATCGCACGCGATCACCCTGGACGGTTACAACCGGCGGTACGTTGGCGCGGGATTCCGGGCTGCTGGTACCCGCACCCAGGGAGCCCGTCTCGGAGGCGATGACCATGTTGTCCACCAGGTAGTCCTGGCGCAGGGTGGCGTAGGCCTTACGCTCAACACCGTTCACGTTCAGGGTCCACACCAGTTCACGGTCACCCCAGTCGGCCGGCACCACGACTTCAAAATTGAAACGGTTGCGGCGAGGCAGGAAGTGAGTGGGCTGGCCGCGATCCGCATCCCCGGGTGAGAAGAAATTGTTCTCACCCACGGGTACATTGGGTTCTTCTTCCCAGTTCTCGTTCATGTAACCGAACATGAAACTGAAGGTACCGTCGGGATTGGGACGCCATCCTTCGTAAGCGGGCTCGACATGCTGACCCTTGCGATAGGTCTGGGCGGAGCCCAGCGCCGGGGTCAGCAGGATCAGAAGAGTGAGGGCGCGTACAAACAATGCGCGCCCGGAAGTGTAACTGTTGTAGCTCATGTTATTACCTAGTCGTCGCTTGCAGTGCTCGAGGAACTGTCGTCTGAATCGGCGATGGGCGCAACCAGTGGGGCGCCACACAGGGGGCAACCGATTACATGATCGTTGGGACCCAGGTTCAGGGCCTGCCGACGCTCTTCCATGGCTTCGAAGAATTGTTCTTCCGTCATGGTCACGCGAATGCCGAGGTCGATGAACATATTGGTCACGGAACGGTTACCTGAACCCTGCCAGTTGCGGGGATCGGGCACGTTCGGGTTGGTTTCCGTATTGTTCATGTAACCGGTGATGTGCAGGATCGTGCCCTTCGGCAGCAGAGGCGCCGCATGGTCCGCATAGGGATAGCCGCGCACCCAGTTGTGATCGTAACCGACACAGGACAGGGTCTCGATGGTGTACCCCCAGATCGCTTCCAGGCACATACGTTCGCCCGGCGCATGCAGGTGAGGCTCGAAGGTGATGACCTTGGTGTGCTGGTCCAGCACAGTGTAGGCGTGCAGTTCCTGGTCAGCCTGGTTGCCCTGGATGCTGATGTCGACGCCGTTACCCAGGCCGATGAAGGCATTCTGGTATTTGGGCTTGTAGTCTGGTTCGTGGAAGCGGAAGCCGATTTCCAGGTGACCCGTGGTATCGCGGCCATTGGAGTGCAGGTGCACGGAATCGGAAACGATCCAGGAGTTTGCACGCAGCAGGCGACCGGCATCTTCGTCGAAGATGTCAGCGTTACGACCGACTTCGTGTACCGGCCAGGGAATGGCCAGACCCGGAACGCGCTCACCATTCTCGTCCATCTGTGCGGTAGCCCAGATCATATGGTGGAAGATGT
This sequence comes from Pseudomonadales bacterium, assembly GCA_038134565.1. GTDB lineage: Bacteria > Pseudomonadota > Gammaproteobacteria > Pseudomonadales > Pseudohongiellaceae > UBA9145. Next base: position 10,293 of record JAYPVK010000039.1, read on the forward strand.
ACCGTCCGCCCACGGTGTCGCGACCGCTGCCAGCCTGGGGTACGTCGTTTACCTCGACGATTTCCACAGACTTCACATAGCGATCCTCGGTGAGGCCGGTGGGCGCCGAGGGAATCTCACCCCACCAGTCAGGTGTGCCAGCCAGTTTTTCAACGTCGTCCATGACCACGATCAGGTCAGGTTCACCCGCACGCCACTTCACGGAATCGTCGAATACCAGGGGCTCAGGGGCATCGGCCGGGTCACCCTTGGGGGTGCCGGTGCGGGCCCAGTTGGAAATTGCTGCGATTTCCTCTTCGCTCAGGGAGGGGTCATCCTTGTATTCCTGGATGCCGATGTCCTTTTCCATGTACCAGGGAGGCATGGCACCAGCGCGGTCACGCAGGCCAGTCTTGTATTCGATGAGGCCGGCGAAGGGCGCGACTTCTTCATAGGTCACAAGGGACATGGGGCCGGCACCACCCTCGCGGTGGCAGTTCTGGCAGCTGCGCTGCAGGATAGGCTCGATATCCTTGTGGAAGGTGACTTGCGCTGACTGGGCGGCGGCCATGGCAGGCATGGCCAGGGCGGCGGTCAGTGCAGAACCACCCAGCAAGAGTTTCAGCAGGGAAAAGGTGCGCATACTCGCTACTCCTCAGATGACTTTAAGCAGGGAATCCGGGATAACCAGATAGTGTGTCAGCTGCGAACTCTAGCACTTTCGGGGGGTATTTTGAACGCTTGCTCGATCAGCTCAGCTGCCCAAATCTACCACCGGGCACGTGTCCAGGCGGGCTCCGGGCGTGGATCGAGGGTGGGGCTGCTAACTAGCTGAAATTTAGGTGAAAAGACTCTTCAGTCCCGGGTGGGATCCGGCCTGCTTGGGTCGCGTCCCTTCATCAGCTGCCACAGGTTGCTGCTGGCCAGCAGGGCGACGAAAATTACGATCAACCCGAAACTGAACCACTGCACGGCATAGAACAGGTGCTGGTTCACATCGGCCACCACGGCTGGCCAGTGCCGCACCAGTACACCGGCCTGGTCCTCCGTGAGGCGCACCTGGAAGGGAAACACAGGCTCCCCAAGAATCTCCTCGACGACGGCGAAGTCCAGGGTGCGCAGCCGCAACGGCCACTGGCTGGGATCCACCTGGGCATCGAAGGAGCGGGAATTTTCCGGGGGCACGAAGATCTGGGCCTTCACATCCACATAGCCCTCGACGGGCCGGGTGATGGGCTCCATGCCGGCGGGCAGGATGCCCGTGGTCCAGCCCCGGTGCACCAGCACCAGTTGCCCGTTGCTCTGCAGCCGCAGGGGGGTCACCACGCCGTAGCCGATCTGGTCATCGAAGAACTCCGCCAACAGCAGGATGGTCCGCTCGTTCAGGTACTCGCCCTGCAGGGACACATGGCGATTCTGCAATTCCGGATTGCTGGGGTGCAGATGGCCCGGCGGGATGGTCTCGATGGGGTCGGCATTGGCTTCCTGCTCCACCCGCAGTTCCTGCTGCTGCGCGACCTTTTCGGCGGCACGGTCCAGCTGCCACAGGCCCAGACGACAGAAGGCCAGGGCGGTGATTGTGACGCAGGCGGCGATGAGCCAGTTGACTCGAATATGAAAGCTGCCGAGGGTGTATTGTGCTTGCAGGGCCATGATGTGTTGAGCTTGGGTTGTGGGGATAAATTCGGGTCGAGAGCCTAAATCAGCGACGCCCGGGTTTCAAGGGCGGCTGGCCAATCGTCGTTCAGCACCAGAAGCACCAGTGGTAGGGAGGCCGAAACCAGGTGATTAGCCGTCCGCAAATGATAACGCCACACCAGCACAGGAGCGAGACCGCCGCCATGCTGCGGGCACGGGGTCCCAGCGTCGCTTCCGGACTGGACGCTTTCACCGCGGCGGCAGTGGTCCGGTAAAACAGTAGCATATTCGCACCGGCGATCAGCATCAGCAGTAACTTGGTTTGTACCGCGGGGTTATACAGGTACTGATCAGGGGCCGTGCTCAAAAACATAGTGCCAGTTATAACATTTAGGACATAGCCAGCCACGCCGAAGGGGACGAGTTGATGCAGTTCGCGGTAAGCGATACCAGATCCCAGTCCCAGCATGCGCAGATCGAATACGCCGACCGTACCCAGCAACAGGCACAGGCCCATAAAATGCAGTGATTCCACCACCGGCCAGCCCCAGGCTGAATTCATGAAGGTGTAGATGCCCGTGGCCTGGGAGAAATCCAGCAATGCCTGCTCCATCAGAAGTACCTCGAAGCCAGCAGGACGCTGTGGGTGTAGGCGAGGAAGCGCCCGGCGCCGATGGTCAGGCACCAGCACAGCAGGGCGGCGGTGGCCAGCAGGCGTGGTCTGGTCAGTTCCCGGTCCTGAAGCCAGCCGCGGTGCAGCCAGGCCGTGATCAGCAGGCCCATGCTGAGCGCAGCGAGCTTCAGGTAAAATACGGGGTTGGTCAGCGCCTTGGCCGGGTAGGCCAGCAGCAGGGCAATCCCCGATGCCAGGATCAGGCCACAGGCCATCCAGTGCAGGGGCAGGAACTTGCGGAAAGCCGGCAGCGCCTGCTGTTCACCCACGCCCAGCAGGCGCAGGCTGATGGCTATATTGATCCCCACCACGAAGGCCATGGCCAGCGAGTGCAGGGTAAGCGAGGTGAAGAACGCGAGGCCGGACTCGCGCAAGAAGATACTGAGACCGGTTTCTTCGAGTCTGGCGAGGGTATTCAGGATGCAGGCCTGCCTTGCGGACAGCGGTTCCAATGTTGTGGCCACCGCTGATGTGCTAGTATTTTTACCGCTTCTGGTTCGAGCATAGCATAACAACAATAACCCATAAGGGAGTAAACCATGGCCGATCTTTCCATCACGCGTACGACCAGGAATACTACGAACAGAAAGACCACCTGGTTTGTTATCGTCCTGACCACGTTTTTTGCCAGCGCGGCCCATGCCCAGGACTCCGCTATCCCGCGAACGGCGCAGGGACGACCCGATTTCAATGGTATCTGGCAGGCCATCATCACCGCCAACTACAACATCGAGCCCCATGCCGCGGATTTCAGCCCGGTGGTAGAGATGGGGGCTATCGGTGCCATACGTGCCGGCCTGGGTATCGTGGTGGGCGGTGAGATTCCCTATACCCCCGAGGCGAGGGCACAGCAACAGGCCAACAAGGCGGATTGGCTGGCCAACGATCCGCTGGTGAAATGCTATATGCCAGGGGTCCCCCGCGCCAATTACCTGCCCTGGCCATTCCAGATTATCCAGTCCACCGACCACATCATCATGGCCTATGAATTCGCCAGTGCCAGTCGCATCGTATACGTGGATCAACCGGACTATGAGGCACCCATTTTGTCGTGGATGGGCCACAACCTGGCACATTTTGAAGGCGACACCCTGGTTATCGAGGTCACCGACCAGTTGCCGGATACCTGGTTCGATCATGCCGGTAATCACCACAGCGATGCCCTGCGGGTGACTGAACGTTATACCCACATGGGGCCCAATGTGCTGATGTACGAGGCGACGCTGGAAGACCCGAACGTCTATACCGAACCCTGGACGATACGCTTCCCCCTGTACCGGCGACTGGATGAAAACATGCAGTTGCTGGAGTTCAAGTGCGTGGAATTCACCGAGGAACTGCTCTACGGCCACCTGCGCAAGCAGCCCGAAGACGAGTAGCACCCACTAGTCGAGTGGCCTTCTCACGGCCGGCCCCGGCGCGGGTCCGGCCCTCTTCTGCCGTGGTCGTTTCGCTCTGCCGTGTGTGGTATAAACCTGACTTTATTGAAGTTTTTCGGGCTGGCGTCTGCCAGCGCCAGTGCTTGAGTTAAGCCGGGACGAGCGCCGTATGGACATTCTGAATGACCTGACGACCATCACCTGGGGCCTGATCGGCCTCATGCTGATACTCGTTGTCTACTTCCATGGCCCCAGCTACTCCGTGCAGACCGTGCGCACGGCACCCTCCTTGCTCACCAGTTTCGGCATCTTCGGTACATTCCTCGGAATCGCCTTCGGCCTCATGCGCTTCGACAGTGCCAACATCGAGGCCAGCGTACCAATCATGATCGATGGACTCGGGGTGGCGGTGTGGTCATCCGTGGTAGGGATACATGGCGCCATCAGTATTCGCCTGCGCCGCGCGCTGCAAACCATTCGCAGTGCCTCCAGTGCCGCCGAGCAGCAGGTTACCGTGGTTGACCTGAACAATGCCATCGTCGCCCTGAACGAGAATCTCAATGAACTGCGCAACGAAAACCGGGAGAACAGTGCCAGCATGCTGGAATCCCAGCGCAGCTATCAGACACAGATGGTGGACGCCAATGCGTCGGCACTGACCGATGCCATCACGACGGTCATGACCGAGTTCAACTTCCGTATCGAGGTGCAGTACGGCGAGAACTTTCACAAGTTTAACGAATCGCTGGGACGGCTACTGGAGTGGCAGCAGAATTACTCGGTGCAACTGCAGGACATGCTGAAGGCGCAGGAATCCAGCAAGGACGTGATCCAGCATGCCAGCCGTTCCTACGAAGAGATGATTTCTCACTCCCGTGAATTCAACAAGGTTGCCGCATCTCTCGGTGAATTGCTGGGCGGTCTGGAGCAGCAGACGAGTAATCTGGAAGGCTACCTGTCTGGCCTGTCCGGTCTGGTGGGGCAGGCGTCCGAAGGTTTGCCCGCCCTGAGTGACTACGTATCCGAGCTCACGGTGAAACTCAAGGACAGCATCGAAGAGAACAATCGCAGCCTCACCCAGGTGCTGACCCAGGCGGCCCGGGATATCACCCAGACTGTCGAACAGGTAAACCTCGGGCTGGCACAGTCGGTGAACGATGCCCTCAGTGGTCTGGCGCAACACGTCGAGAGTATGACCGAGAAGACCAACACCCATATGCAGTTGCTGGATGCGTCCATGGAGAAGGAGCTTACCCAGGCCCTGCAGACCTTCGGTTACCAGCTTACAGCCCTGTCTGAAAAATTTGTTAACGACTACATGCCGCTCAGCGATCGCCTGCGAGAGATACTGACTCTCGCCGAGAGAGAACTGTCGCAACAGGCTTAATCCGCCGCCATGTTTAGCACAGAAGTCGAACAGGAAAACGAAGAGCACTGGATCGCGGTGAGCGATCTCATGAGTGGGCTGATGATCGTATTCCTGTTGATCTCGGTGATGTACCTGGTCATCGTGGAGCAAAAGAACGAAGAGATTGAGCGTGTTGTCGTGCTATATGAAGATCTTCGTGAAGAGTTATATAAAGACCTCTACGCCGAATTCGAACAGGACCTGCCGCGCTGGGGTGCCCAGTTGGATGAAGACCTGCGCCTGCGCTTCACCAACACCGACTTGCTGTTTGAACTGGGCGAGTCCAGTCTGCGCAACGAGTTTGCTGCCATCATCGACGATTTCTTTCCACGCTACCTGGCCATTCTCAGCTCCGACCAATACCGTGATGAGATCAAGGAGGTGCGCATAGAGGGGCATACTTCCAGTGCCTGGTCCCAGGCCGAAGACAGCGACGAGGCCTATATGCGTAACATGGCGCTGTCCCAGGCTCGCACCCGCTCCGCGCTGGGTTATATCATCGATCTGGAAGCTGTCAGTCATGAGAAGCAGTGGTTGCGGGAACGACTGACGGCCAATGGTCTGTCATCGTCGCAGCTGATTACCCGTGGTGATGGCAGCGAGGATGAGGACCGTTCACGGCGGGTAGAGTTCGTGGTGGTGACCGACGCCGAGACCCGACTCTCCACCATCCTGCAGGAGATTCGCTAGCGCTTGGAACTGCTGGATTTCACCGAATTCGAAGCCTTCAATCGCCTGCGTGAAAAAATGGGGACGGACAGGCTCGGCTACTTCGAGCTGTTCGATCCTGCCATTCACCTGACCGGCCAGGAGCGCTCGCAGCTGGAAAGTCCGGGCTTGCTGATGAAGCCGGAGTCCGTCATGGTACTACCGGACAAGACCCTGACTATCAAGAACAGTCGGGTGCTGGCCTACGTGCCCAGTGAAAACTGGTTCCGGGATCGCCGTGAATACCCGGCCTACCATGTGGCCATGTGTACGGAGCTTGAAGAGCTTAAGCGCGAACACCCCGAGCAGGAGGTCATGGTGACGACCCGCCTGTCAGATGATTATGAGCTCGTGAAACTTCGCCCCGGTGGCGAGTTGAGCATGGTCAATCATGGTTTCGTGGTGTGCAAAAACTGCCTGCACGCATTGCGCTACAAGGATTTCGATCTCTATCGAAACCGCAAGCGCGGCTACAGCCAGAAGGTGCTGGGCGATTTCAACCTGCGGGATTTCTGCCGCCTATATCAACAATATCCTCTGAGTTTCATAGCCAATCGCGATTCCCTTTAGTCCATGAGTGCCTTTGCCCAATTCGATGCAGGATATAACCTGCAGCAAGACCGTATCCTGTTACGCATCACCAACACCGATGGGGAAGAGTATCGGCTGTGGCTTACCCGCAGGATGTGTACCTCCCTGTTGACTGACTTCAAGGCCAGGACCAGCAGTTACCGTGTGAAGAAGGATCCGTCCCGTCCCCATACCCAGACCGCCATCGCCGGCGCGGAGACCGTGATGCAGGCCGATTTCGAGCAGCAGGCCGCCGCCCAGAGCCAGGACTTCACCACGAAATTCAAACCAGGAACGCGCTTTCCGTTGGGTGAGGCCGGCTTGCTGGTGGAGAAGCTCAACCTGCAACCCAATGGTAAAGGGGAAGGGGTGCATGCCCTGAGTTTCTATGGTGCTGAGGATAAGGGCATGACCATCGGGCTTACCGTGGAGCTGTTCAATTCCATCTTCGAAGTTCTGGAGCGCATTATCGCTCAAACCGACTGGGGGCTGTTGGAAGCCTCTGTCAATCGGCCACCGTCCAGTACCTTGCAGTAAGTCCGGCCTGGTCTTCGTGTTCGGGATTCAGTGCCCGGCCGTTGCTATTTCCAGGTTTGGATGCCTCTCCGAGGAAGCCTGACGCAACTGCTTATCCATGGGGCTCGCTAGAGTAAGCGCATGCGCAGACCGCGGCCGCCCTTGGCCAGTCTCTGCCTCTCCCGCATTCTGGCATGCAGTGCGGCACGCTTGCTGGCCAACCAGTCCGCGCGACCAACCCGTGTGTCCAGCCCCAGCTTGTTGAGACGGGTCTCTTCGGCTATTCGGAACTGGCAGAATTCCTGATAGCTCCTGATTTCGTTGGACAGTTCCTGTATCACGATCTCGGCGTACAGGGCGTCATCGAGAAAACCCAAACCCGGCACATGATCCGGTATGACATCATCGGGGTTGACGAAGTAGTAGAGCACGCCGCGAATGACGGTGCGATCCTCCGGATCCAGCTGCCACTCCGAATCCCGGATCATGTTGATGAGTATCTGTAACTTCAGCAGGCGATCCGAGATGAATGGGGGAAGGTCGATCTCCCGTACCTTCTCGATGAGATCAGCGGCCAGTTCCTCCACGCGCTCGGCGGCGTCGGGGTCGGCCACTATATGCCTGCCCTCGTCGATGCTTTGCTGAAATCGCTGGATATCTTCTTCGCTGAGGGTAATCGTTATATCGAAGGACATGATCGCTCTCTTGATGTTCTGATTATCGGTCAGCTTGTCGAGTCGCGCGGTCTGCTTTGCCAGCCAGATGTCGCAGCATCTCATGGTCACAGGCAAGCTCGCTATACTGCACCTGTCCGCCGATTTCTTCAACACAGGCTTGTAGCGGGTCACCAGATCAGGCGCCATGCTAGCTTCAGGTTAGAAGATGAACTCGATGAGATGCCCAGGCAAACTGGCCACAGCGAAGCTCTTCAGGCGGACTGTCTTCCTGAGTAGACAGGATTTTTCCGTGCTGGATGCAAACAGGTAGCGAACCAGGTTTAGCATGAGATGATGATGCAAAAAGGGCAGCCCGGGCCTGTCACTGGTCAGCGGTCAGTCGACTAGTTGCTCGCGGCGGCAGGGCCGTGAGTAAAAAACGATTATTGCATGTGTCTGAGTAGAATATCGAAATACTGTTGCGGGGCTGCTATGGGTTGATTCCCTGAGGCGTAGTGGAACAGCAGTTGGAAATGCGATGCCTTTGCAGGTCAGGAATTACCTACCGTGTATTACAATCTGCGGCTCGTACAGGATTACAACGGGCTGGCGCACCGCCGGGCAGCACAGCCTGGTATTTGCTCCACTCTCTGCGAGGCAGGTAATAGTCGGTGGAAATATACTGAGCACCTGAATTGAATGCGGCATCACGGCGATGGGTGGAGTTTTCCCTGGCCTCCATGGTGTTGGCATCTGCGCGAGTACGCACGATGAAGCCAGCTTTGACAGTGGCCTGTATGCGGTTAAAGGAGCCGATGGGATCATTGATCGTGAAATAGGCGGCATGCTCTGCTTCTTCATCGACAGAGTTTACGAATACAGGCAGGCCCTGCAATGACTCCCGACCCCGCATGTAGACCTGGATCTTAGTTGCGCCTTCATCGATAGCAAAGAATACCTTGCCCCGTGCTGCGTCGAGATCGGGCCAACCGCCGGCCAGCGCGCCTTCCCTCAGAGTACTGTGTCCTCCGCGCACCTCATCCGGAGTAATTAGTTCCTCAAGGTTGAATACGGAGAGAATTTCTGCATCCAAGGCATCGTAGGCCGCAGCTGTGAAATCCAGCGCCGGGCGCACGCCCGGGTAGGCTGACCCACCTTCCTTTGCATTGAACATAATGAGTAAAGGTACGTGCTGCGGATTAGCTTGCGACCAGTTTCTGATTTCGGTGAGACAGGCTACCCAGGTCATACAATTGGAGCGAACGTCGATGTCCTGTGAATGCAGCACCTTGAATCCCGGCTTTTGAAGCTCACTGGCGTTGAATGGCACGGCTCCCGGAGAGCCGGCGACCTGCCGTGGCAGTAGGGGGTCTGCAAAGCGACCGCCTTCCGGATCATAGACGATGTCCAGTTCGAGCTGGCGCATGCCCAGATTCAGTTGCTCAGTCAAGGGCAGATGATTGTAATCCAGGGTGACAGCAGAATTTTCATTGTAGGCTCGGATCAGTTCCAGCTCGGGAGAGGGTATGAATAGCTTGTAACTGTTATGAGAGCCCAACACCTGTATGTCGTTCATCTTAGTGATGCGGATTGGATAGCGCAAGGCCCTTCCAGACTGTCAGTAGCAAAGCATTCCTGTGCGCCAGCGCTGATCGGAAATAGCATCCAACTGGCCAGTAGGGTGAGCAGTTTGAGTCTGGCACTCATCATCACGGTGTCCTGTGTACTTTGTGTTAACCAGTGTAGGAACTGGAGTTTACAGAATTGCGACAGAGGCAGTGCTAGCGATTGGTCGCGCGCCAGGGGGCCAGTCCCCGGTCGACGATGGAGGCCAGTGTGCTGGCAATCAAGCCATAGCAGAGGTAGCGGGCAGAAGTCTGCAGCATGTTTTCCAGGGCCGTGTCCGGTAATAGGCGGCTGCTGGCCACAAGCACGGTGGGCATGAAATAGAACACGCCATTCCATTTGCCCAGCACACTCATGCGCAGTTGCTTCTGGCGGAACAGGAAGTAGGAGTCCAACACGTACTGGCTGAATGCGATCACAATGAGCAAGGGCAGCAGGGCCGGCAGCAGTCCCGCGTAGGCCATGGCCGCGAGGCAGGACGTCACAAACAGGAAGTCGGTGCCGTGATCGAACAACATGCCCCGCGCTGAAGCCGTGCCGAGGGCGCGCGCTACCTTGCCATCGTAATAGTCACTGAGAATGGCGAGGATGATCATGCCCAGCACCAGGGCAGGAGGGAGCAAGTTTGGTTGGGCCAGGGCCCAGGCTGCCGGAACCAGCAACAGCAGGCGGATTCCGGTTAGCAGGTTAGCCATATCAGGCGAACAGTTCCCGTTGCGCGCGGCGCCAGAAGATCAGGCCGATGATGGCGTTAAACAGGATGAAGAAGTTGTGCTGCACGAAGCCGAATGCTGCCATCTGGCCCTCGTTCTCCGGGAACAGGATCACCCAGAAGGTGATCGCGGCGGCGCGCATGGGGGTGGGCACTGCGGCGGCAAAGAAGATCACTGGCAGGTAGGGCAGTAGTTCCAGGAAGGAAGCCTCGACGCCGAAGAAATTCAGGGCAGTGGTGTACACCACGATGGCGGCCAGCAACGCGGGCGAGCGCAGCAGGAAGAACTTCAGGTAGTGAATCGGCTGTGCCTTGCGGAAGGCGTGCAGGATGCGTTTCTCACGGAACTGGTTGTTGGGCAAAATTTTGCCATTGAAATACAGCAGCCATACCACGAGGAAAACGGCGGCCCCGCCACTGATGACCGGCATGATCTGGAATACGTCAGGCAGCCCGCTGCCGGCCGAGATGTAACCCACCGTTGCCCACACCAGGAGATAGAATATTTCGCAGAACATGATGAACAACATCACCGAGCCCACTTCCCAGCCCGGAATTTTGTCGCGCTTGTTTAAATAGTACGCCATGGCACCTTTACCGATCTGTTCATTGAAGATCGAGATGATGTAGGCGCTGGCGCGGATAGGCAGGATGTCCTTGTATTTGATGTCTGCCAGCAGCCAATTCAGTGCCCTGGTGACAACGAGTGTATCGATCAGGAAGTAGAACAGGGAGTAGCCCATCATCAGGATCAGCCAGGGCACCCACTGCACGTTGGCAAAAACCTGGGTCATGTAGTCGGCCAGCCCCATGCCTTCGCGCATGGCAGCTCCGTTCAGGCGGTAGTAGAGATAGGCGAAGCAGGCGGCGGTAATGAGGAGGAATACTATACGTCCGGCAAGGCCCTGCTTGCGGGGAGCGGGTGCTTCCCCGGTGGCGCTGCCTTCCGTGGGTGTTTGTACTGTGGCGTCGTTTTGGGCTTCTTCACTCATAATGGTCTCAGCTTGCCTTTATTATTCTCTGCAGGGTTTCGTCCAGTGTGCTCAAGGTCAGGCCGAGTGCACCGTCGGCATTTTGCTCAACGACCTCATCGCTGGTGATGACATCGATCACGGTGGGTGTGATACCACCGCCTTTTAGTGTGCTGGTGAGGGCGGCTCCAATCTTGGCCATGAGGACAGGTACGCTACCGACCTCAACTTCCTTGCCCAGCATGTTCGCGGTTTTCTGGATCAGTTCGCGATAGGGAATACTCTGGGGCCCGACCAGTTCATGGGTTGTGACGCCAGAAGCCGGCTTCATGCTCAGCTCGGTGAGGGCAATGCTCAGGTCATCGGTATCCAGCGGACGCATACAGTAGTGGCCGCCTCCGAGAACCTTGCAGTTCGGATTATTCGCGGCGGAAAGCAGTGACCAGGCACCCGCCGTTCCCGGGCCCAACAGTATGGGAGTTCGAAGAATGGTTGAGGCGATTCCCGAGTTGGCAACAAGCTGTTCGGCGGCACCCTTGGAGCGGAAATAGGCGTTGCTGGAATCGGGGCTGGCGCCCACCACGCTGATGAAGATGATGTGCTTGAGGTCCTGCGACTTCGCCGCAGCCACCACCGCGGCCGTCGCCGCCACATTGGCGCTGGTGTAGTTGGAATGCTTGCTCTCGATCAGGATGCCTGCGAGGTGGATGACACAATCTGCGCCGGCCATGGCTTTGTTCAGGCTCTCACTGCTGTCATAACTGATAGTAGTGGGCTGAATATTGGCCGCCTGGGGCAGGTCGGCGAAGGCTTTCTCTGATCGTACCCCGGCGATCACTTCGGCGCCTTCCCTGTTGGCCAGATGCTTGAGTAGGTTCTGGCCGACGCTGCTATTGGCGCCTGTAATGCATATCTTCATTGTTTCATTCTGTCAGTGCGTGAATTGGTATCTGTGCTTACGCCAGCGGGACAAGATTGGATTCAACGCGGGATTGTAACCGATAAGCAGGCCTCACAGCAGGATTATTGCCCTGCCAGCGGGATAGCGGTGTCATCTCAGACCAGATTGACGACGGCCTCCAGTCGCTTGCTGCGCTGGCGTTTACCCGCCATGTCATTATTGATCTCCAGCAGGGCCTCTGCCTGGAAGGCCCGGCTGCGCTGGCCTTCCGGCGCATCGCCATAGAGGGTGGTGCGCATGCGTGGCTGGCGGCCGATTCCCTGTATGGCCCGCTCAATGTCTGAGGGAGGCCATTCCTGACCGTGTTCCGCGCCGGCGGCGCGGGTGATGCTCTCGTTCATCAGTGAGCCGCCGAGATCGTTGGCGCCGCAGTCGAGGGCCAGCAGGGCTCCCTGCTTGCCCATCTTCACCCAGGACGTCTGGATATTGGCAATGGCGCCATGGAAGGCCAGTCTCGGTACCGCATGCATCAACAACGCTTCCCGGAAACTGGGGCCGCGGCGGGAATTTCCCTTCAGGTACATGGGTGCTTCCATGGGCACATAGGGCAGGGGTACAAACTCGGTGAAGCCGCCGGTCCTGTCCTGTAGCCTACGAATCGCGCCGAGATGGGCGGCCCAGTGACCGTAGTTATCCACGTGACCGAACATGATGGTCGCGGTGGTATTGAAACCCAGTTCGTGGGCGGCCGTCATGACGTCCAGCCACTGACTGGTGTTCAGCTTGTCGCTGCAGATGCGCTGTCTTACTTCATCATGCAACACCTCTGCAGCGGTGCCCGGCAGGGTATTCAATCCGGCGTCTTTCAGGCGTGACAGGAATTCCCTGATGGGTACGCCAAGAGTCGCCGCACCCTGCCAGACTTCCAGCGGCGAAAAGGCGTGCACGTGCATCCCGGGTACGGCTTGTTTCACGGTGGAAACAATGTCGATATAGGTCTGTCCGGTATAGTCCGGATGGATCCCACCCTGCATACAGACCTCGGTGGCGCCCCGGTTCCAGGCTTCCTGGCAGCGACGCGCCAGTTCCTCTGCGGTCAGGTCATAGGGCTTGCCGCGCAGGTTCTCACTCTGCTTGCCCTTGGAGAACGCGCAGAACTGACACTTGAAGTAGCAGACATTGGTGTAGTTGATGTTGCGGTTAACGACGTAACTGACGGTATCGCCATTGCATTGTTGGCGCAGTTCATCGGCTGCCGCTACCACGTAGGAGAAGTCATCGCCCCGTGCAGTGAAGAGACTGGCGATTTCGGATTCTTCGGGTAATAGTCCGGATTGGCAGCGGCCGACGATGTCCCTGATGTTCCCGGATACGACCTTGCCCCTCGCCTGAACCAGGCGTTGTTCGAGAGCAGGGAGTTCCTTCTCCACGCCGGAGACCCAGCTGTCCCTTTTTGCGAATCCCTGGCCATCGGAATGCTTGAGCACCGCGCTGCGCATGGCCGGGTCAAGCCAGCGTTCGGCGTCGCGTACATACTCGGGATAAATCGTCAGGCGCTGCTCAAGGAACTTGCCAGCGCTGGCCGTTTCCTGCGCCAGTTGATCCAGGTGGGGCCAGGGTGCTTCCGGGTTCACATGATCCGGGGTCAGTGGTGACACGCCACCCCAGTCGTTGATGCCTGCGGCAGCCAGTTTCGGCAGCACTCCCGGACTCAGGTTCGGCGGCGCCTGGATATTCATTTCTGCGCCGAAGATCAGGCGGGTTACCGCCAGGGTCCACAACAGGTCATCCAGGTCGGGTTCCGGAGCCTGGGACATCTTTGTGTTCGGCTTGGCGCGGAAGTTCTGCACGATGACTTCCTGGATATGCCCGTATTGCGCGTGTATCTCCCGGATCTTCAACAGTGACTCGATGCGTTCGCGGCGGGTCTCACCAATGCCTATCAATATGCCCGTGGTAAAGGGCACATTGGCTTCACCCGCCAGGGCCAGGGTGCGCAGGCGTATTTCGGGATCCTTGTCCGGTGAGCCGTAGTGAGGCATGCCTTTCTCGCACAGCCGTGGTGATGCGGACTCCAGCATGATGCCCATGGAAGCACTCACCGGCCGCAGCATGTCAATCTCTTCCCGGGTCATGTTGCCGGCATTGATATGGGGCAGCATGCCGGTTTCTTTCAACACGGCTTCTGCGACGGCGGCTACATAGTGCAGCGTGCTCGCATAACCCAGTTCGGCCAGCGCTTCCCGCGCGGCCTTGTAGCGCAGTTCCGGTTTTTCGCCCAGGGTAAACAGGGCTTCCTGGCAACCCATGTCGGCGCCGGTGCGGCACAGTGCCAGTACGTCTTCTTTCGGCATGTAGGCCTGGGGGATGTGCCTGGGTGTCTGGGCGAAGGTGCAGTAGTGGCAGACGTCGCGGCACAGCTTCGTCAGGGGGATAAACACTTTTCGTGAATAGGTAATCAGATTGCCGTGGCTGGCATCCCTGAGGGCGCCAGCCAGCTCCACCAGTTCTCTGGTGTTGTTGTCGGCCAGGTTCAGGGCTTCTTGTTGGCTTAGGCCCTGGGCAGAGGGGGTCGGCACTTGGTGTTCCTGATTCGATTCAATTAGGGGCTCAGAATAACAGTCTGTTGGTTAAAAATTGAGTGTTTTCGTTGGTTTTATTGAGGCTTTCTGATTTATTTCTATCGTGGGATGCCTACCCCCTCATCTATGCTAGTCTTGAGCATCCGAGTCCTTCCGGTTGCAAAATGACTCTTGTTTGGCTATCGGGTTAATCCACAAATCGAGGCAGCGAAAACCATGAGAAAAATTATCTCATCTCTATTAATCCTGTTCCTGTTCCCGGGTTTTGGAATTGTCATAGCTCAAGAGAATGGCTCCGTGCTGTTCGAGAATGCGCATGTCATTGTGGGCGATGGGTCTGAGTTGGATTCGGTGGATGTGTTGATTGCCGATGGTGTGATTCAGGGTGTGGGGGATCTCGAGGGGGTGAGTGCGGATTCGGTGATCGATCTGTCGGGGAAGACCTTGATGCCGGCCTTGATTGATGGGCATGCGCACCTGGGTTACCAGGCCTACGACGGGTGGGGGGCAGAGTTTTATGGCGAGGATAATCTGCGGGCCAATCTGGAACAGTATGCCTACTATGGATTTTCGGCGGTGTTTTCGGCTGGCAGTGATCCTGATGCGCTGGGGCTGAATTTTCAGTCGCAGCAAGCCGCGATGGATCAGGCTTATGCGGAGTTTTTGTTTGCGGTGGGGATGGCGCCACCGGGGCAGGGGCCTAACAACCAGTTTCTGGAGCAGACGGCGCAGGTAGAGACGGATACCGGCATGACGATCCTGCGGGGTTTGCGTGACCCGGAGCAGGCGCGGGAACAGGTGCGTGAGGCGGCGGCCTTGGGTATTGGCTTCATCAAGATCTGGGTGGATGATCGGGGAGGCACGCAATTGAAGCTGGCGCCGGCGATCTATCGGGCGGTAGTAGATGAGGCTAACGTGCTTGGCCTGCGGGTTTTCGTGCACCAGCAGACGGCAGCGGACATGGTTGATCTCATTGATGCCGGTGTGCATGGCTTTCTGCACGGCAGGATTGGTGATGATTTCCCGGCCGCGCTGGCGCGGCAGGCGGCGGATGCGGATGTGTTTGTGGTGCCTAATCTGGGGCTCGGCGAATTGCGTCGGGAAGCGATCGGGGCCGATGCGTTCCTTGCTCCTTTTCTGGACGCTGAGACTTCGGGGCGCTTGCAGCTGAGCGAGCAGCGAGCGCTTGTGCCCTCGCACGATGCGGATCAGGAGCGGGCGGCCAGGGCAGGTCTGGCGCGTTATCTTGAGGCGGGTGGACAGCTGGTATTGGGAACCGATGCGGGTGCCGTGCCGGATCATCCCTTTGGTTACACCGGGCATCGGGAGTTAGAGATTTATGTGCGCCTGGGTGTACCGCCCATGGTGGCGCTGGAGGCGGCGACGGGGAATGCCGCACGTTACCTTGGTCTGTCGGACCAGGGGCTGCTGCGCACCGGTTACCAGGCGGACCTGCTGGTGCTTGAGGCCGATCCCTTGCAGGATATCCGTAATACACGGCGTATCGAACGGGTATTCCTCGATGGCAGGGAAGTAGACAGGGAGGCGTTACGGCGCCGGGTTACCGGGCAGTAGAGCGCGGCTCGACAGCCGTGCGCTGACATTTTGT
>JAYPVK010000040.1:0-25766 GCA_038134565.1 Pseudomonadales bacterium
TCCGGCCCGCCAGTCCAGGCGGGCGCCGAACGCAAGAAAAAGACCGCTGGGCTTTTTCTGGAGAGTGGGGACCCAGGATGGGCGCCGTGCCGGCGGGACGGGAACTCTGGCTCCCCGCAGCCGCGCTCGGAGCCACTGACCTGGATAGCTACATGCACTATAATAAATCGTGACGCATAGTTCCGCGCACAACCTCAATTAACCAGCATTCACCAGGACCCACCGCCTACACCGCACTGAAGATTGTTGGTGCGCTCTATCTGATCTACCTGGGGATCACCACACTGACCCGAAAGCAGGCGTCCGAGCCAGGGCTCACAGATTCAGGCGCCAGGCATGCAAGGTCGACCAGCAAGATATTCAAGGAGAGTGTCGTCTTCGAGCTGAGCAATCCAAAGACTGCCCTGTTTTTTATCGCGCTGCTGCCCCAGTTTGTTGATTCCGATGCCGGTGCCGCCGCGCCGCAGTTTTTGTTGCTGGGACTGATCGTGACCCTGTCGGCCATACCCTGCGATCTGTTCGTCACCCTGTTTACCAACAGGGCGGCCGCGCTCATAAAAGAAAACCCGAGCCTGCAACTGTGGCAGGATCGGGTTTCCGGTTCGATCTTGACGGGGCTGGGTGCCTACGTCTTGCTGAGTGATTATTTCAGCGCGGGGCCAGCACTTACACCTGCGCCAGAATCTCGTTAAATGTGACACTTGGCCGCATTGCCGCAGAGGCTTTCACTGGATCTGGCTTGTAGTAGCCACCTACGTCCATCGCCATACCCTGCACTTCATTAAGCTCGGCCACGATCTTGCTTTCATTGGCGGCCAGTGACTCGGCGATGCCCTTGAAGTGAGCGGCCAGCTCAGCATCTGCAGTCTGTTGTGCCAGGGCCTCTGCCCAGTACATGCACAGGTAGAAATGACTGCCGCGGTTATCCAGTTCCTTGACCTTGCGTGAAGGTGACTTGTTCTCATCGAGGAACTTGCCGGTTGCCGCGTCCAGCGTATCGGCAAGGACCTGGGCCCGGGGATTGTTCGTGACATTCGCCAGGTGCTCGAGAGAAGCGGCCATGGCCAGGAACTCACCGAGTGAATCCCAGCGCAGGTGGTTTTCCTTCTCGAATTGCTGCACGTGCTTCGGCGCCGAGCCGCCGGCACCCGTCTCGAACAGACCACCACCCTTCATCAGGGGTACGATAGACAGCATCTTGGCCGATGTACCCAGCTCCAGAATCGGGAACAGGTCGGTGAGATAATCGCGCAGGACGTTGCCTGTGGCAGAGATCGTGTCCTGACCCCTGGCGATGCGCTCAAGCGAGAAGCGACAGGCGTCATTGGGAGCCATGATGTGAATCTCTAGGCCACTGGTGTCGTGATCCGGCAGATACTGATTCACCTTCTTGATCAACTGCGCATCGTGGGCGCGGTTTTCATCCAGCCAGAACACAACCGGCGTATCGCTCAAGCGTGCGCGGCTTACCGCGAGCTTAACCCAATCCTGAATCGGCAGGTCTTTCACCTGGCACATGCGCCAGATGTCGCCTTTCTCTACCTCATGTTCCAGCAAGGTATTGCCGTCGCTGTCTACGACCGAGATCTTGCCAGCGGCATCGGCCTCGAAGGTCTTGTCGTGACTGCCGTATTCCTCTGCTTTCTGCGCCATCAGACCCACGTTAGGGACGCTGCCCATGGTGGACGGATCGAAGGCGCCGTTGGCCCTGCAGAAATCGATCACTTCCTGATAGATGCCGGAATAGCAGCGATCCGGGATTATGGCCTTCATATCGTGCAGTTTGCCATCAGGGCCCCACATCTGGCCGGAGGAGCGTAATGCCGCCGGCATGGAGGCATCGATGATGATGTCGCTGGGCACGTGCAGGTTGGTGATGCCGCGATCGGAATCCACCATGGCCATGTCCGGACGTGTTTCGTAACAGGCGGCGATATCGGCTTCGATCTCGGCCTGCTTGTCTGCCGGCAGACTCTTGATCTTGGTGTACACATCGCCCACACCGTTGTTTGGATCGACCCCCAGTTCTGCAAACAACGCGCCGTGTTTCTCAAACACATCGGCATAGTAAACCGTCACGCAGTGGCCGAAGATGATCGGATCGGACACCTTCATCATGGTCGCCTTCATGTGCAGGGACATGAGTACACCCTTGTCCTTGGCATCGTCGATCTGCTCGCCCAGGAATTTACGCAGGGCATCGACCTTCATGCAGGAGGCGTCGATCACCTCACCGGCCTGCAGTGCGATGCCGTCTTTCAATACGGTTACCTTGCCAGCCTCGTCGCTGTGCTGAATTGTTACCGTGGTGGGCGCCGCAACCGTGGTGGACTGTTCAGAGCCGAAGAAGTCACCGGCAGTCATACTGGCCACGTGGGATTTGGAATCTGCCGACCAGGCACCCATACTGTGCGGGTTCTTTTTGGCGTAGTTCTTTACCGAGCCCGGGGCGCGACGGTCGGAATTACCTTCCCGTAATACCGGATTCACTGCACTGCCCTTGATCCTGTCATAGCGCGCCTTGGCATCCTTTTCCTTCTCGTTGGCAGGCTCTTCAGGATAGTCAGGCAGGGCATAGCCCTTGTCCTGCAATTCCTTGATAGCCGCCTTCATCTGCGGGATTGATGCAGAGATATTGGGCAGCTTGATGATATTGGCCATGGGGTCCTGGGTCAGCTCACCCAGTTCCGCCAGCGCGTCAGAGATCTGTTGCTCGGCACTGAGGTAATCAGGGAAGTTGGCGATGATCCGGCCTGACAGTGAAATATCGCGGATATCAACTTCCACGTCCGATGCTTTGCAGAAAGCCTTGATGATTGGCAGCAGCGAATAGGTAGCCAGTGCTGGGGCTTCATCTGTTTCCGTATAAATAATGGTAGATTTTTGCTCTGACATCATGTTTCCTTGTAATTCAAATAAGCGAAGTTGAGCCAAGCTCACTTCGAATGCTTGCGGTGCGTTGCGTGTTCAATCAGGAGCCGCTCTGTGGCTCTACTTGTAGCACTGCCTGTAACAGCGATAGCAGCACTAACCTGCCCGGCTGAATGAGTAAAATCCGGTCGTGCGATTAATCCAGATGGACGCATTTGAGGGCCCGAAACGGGCGCGTATTATAGCAGCGAAGCGCTTTATCGAATAGTACGGCCCCCTGCCGGGAGCCCCGCAAATCCCCTGATTACCCATCATCATCTTGTCGTAAAACAGCAATAAATCCGAGAAATAGCAGACTATGATCATCGAAACAGCCTTGCCTGATTTTCAACTGAGACAGGCGACCCGGGACGATTGTGGCCTGATTCTGGGCTTCATCCAGGAACTGGCCGAATACGAGAAACTGGCACACGAAGTGGTCGCGACCACCGACATCCTCGCCGACGCACTATTCGGTGATCGGCCCTATGCAGAGGTGATCATTGGCGAATACCAGGGCACGGCCGTGGGTTACGCCCTGTTCTTCCACAACTATTCAACCTTTACCGGCAGGCCCGGCATCTACCTGGAAGACCTTTACGTGCGGCCAGCCATGCGTGGCAAGGGCTTTGGTAAACGCCTGCTCGCCTACCTCGCCAGGCTGGCGGTTGATCGCAACTGCACCCGGGTAGAATGGTCGGTGCTGGACTGGAACGAGCCGTCCATTCAGTTCTATCGCTCGATTGGCGCCGTCCCCATGGACGAGTGGACAGTACAGCGCCTGCATGGCGAGGCGCTTGCCGGATTCGCTGCGCAATTCAAGTAACAGGAAAGCATCCTGCCGGGGAGACAAAAGGGGT
This sequence comes from Pseudomonadales bacterium, assembly GCA_038134565.1. Classification (GTDB taxonomy): domain Bacteria; phylum Pseudomonadota; class Gammaproteobacteria; order Pseudomonadales; family Pseudohongiellaceae; genus UBA9145. The sequence continues at coordinate 3,771 of JAYPVK010000040.1, forward strand.
AGTGCAAAGAGGTTTAGTATGAGCAGAACTGTGTATATCAATGGTGAGTATGTGCCCGAGGAAGAGGCCAGAGTATCGGTGTTCGATCGGGGATTTATCTTCGGCGATGGTGTCTACGAAGTCATCCCGGTGTTCCTTGGCAAGCTCGTGGACAAGCAGTATTTTGTGGAACGCCTGGACCGGAGTCTGTCGGAATTGAGCATCGCCTGGCCCTGTTCCACCGAGCACTACCTTGAAGTCATGCGAGAACTCATCGACAGGAACGGATTGCAGGAAGGGGTCGTCTACTCCCAGGTTACCCGCGGCGTTGCCGACAGGGACTTTCCGTTTCCACCAAATGCCACACCCAGCTTCATGGCGTTCACTTCTGTCATGGCATTGTTGAACAATCCAGCCGCGCAAACCGGCATCAAAGTCGTGACCACCCCGGATCTGCGCTGGAAGCGCCGCGATATTAAATCCATCAACCTGCTGGGCCAGGTGCTGGCCAAGCAGGACGCGGTAAGCCGCGGTGGCAAGGAAGGCTGGATGATGGAAGACGGCTTCATTACCGAAGGCGTTTCGTCATCGGCCTACATCGTAAAAGACGGTGTCATTATCACCCGGCCCCTGTCTAACGCCATACTGCCGGGCATCCGGCGGCGTACCTTGCTGGAACTGGCAGAGAAAGAAGCCATCGGCATCGAAGAACGGCTGTTTACTCTCAAGGAAGCCCTTGAGGCCGACGAGGCCTTTATCAGCAGCGCCACGACCATGGCGCTCGGGGTTGTGGATATAGACGGTAACCAGATCGGTGATGGGACACCTGGCCCTGTTACCATGAAGATGCGGGAACTCTATAGCAATCGGGTGCTGGAAGAAGCACGCAGTTCCTAGTTGTCCCAGGGTCGGCTGTCGACTCAGGCCCTGTCGCCGGGAAAACTTATCACCTCATCGATGGCGTGGAGCCCCAGCTTCACCATGAGCAGTCGATCCACCCCCAGGGCCACTCCGGAGCAATCCGGCAGGCCGTGCTCCAGTGCCGCCAGCAGGCGCTGGTCTGCGGCGATGGGTGGCAGTCCCAGTTCCTGACGTCGGGCCTGGTCTGTCGCGAAGCGTCGCTGCTGTTCCCCGGCATCGGTCAATTCCTGATAACCGTTGGCCAGTTCCATCCCGCCACAATACAGCTCAAAGCGCTGCGCTACGGCCACGCCCTGCTCATCCTCTTCAATGCGGGCCAATGCGGCCTGTGCCACCGGATAGCCGTGGACAAAACACGCCGCAGGGAGCCCGGGTTCGATGCATTGGCTCATCAATAATTGCAGGCAGTCAGTGTCATTCAGACCAGCAACATCCACGTTGATATTGCTCAGTACCACATCGCGCAATCTCTGGGGGTCTATGTTATGCGGGTCGATCCGCAGGTATTGCTGGAACAATTCCCGGAAGGTGTAACGCGGTATCTCGCCGCAATCGAGAATCTGCTGCAGCAGGTTCCTGACTTCGTCCATCAATTCGGACAGCGAGAAGCCCGGCCGATACCATTCCAGCATGGTGAATTCAGGATTGTGCTGCCGGCTGGTTTCTTCCCGGCGAAAGGCTTTGCAAATCTGGTAGATGGGACCCGAGCCGGACGCCAGCAGGCGTTTCATGGCGTACTCCGGTGAGGTCTGCAAGTAGCCGGAGTCACCGGAATCGGTGACACCCGGTACCAGGAAGGACGCCAGGTGCACATCGGTTACCGTGCTCAGGCTGAGCGCCGGTGTCTCTACCTCCATGACAGCACGCTCAGCGAAGAACTGCCGGATTTGCTGTAGCAGGCTGGCCCGCGCCTTTAGCGTGTTGAGCGTGGCCGAAGATTGCCAGTCAACCATCTGTGTTGCTCTATCGGTTTACGGCGCAGTATCGCGTGTTACTTGGAGACGCGGTTCTGGTATTCGCCGGTGCGGGTATCGACGCGAAGCACATCGCCGATGTTGACGAATAGTGGCACCTTGACGACGGCACCGGATGCCAGGGTCGCTGGCTTGGTACCGCCCTGGGCTGTATCGCCCTTCAGGCCGGGATCTGTTTGCGTCACCTCGATCTCCACGAAGTTCGGTGGAGATACCGAGATTGGCGCTTCGTTCCACAGAACGACCTGGTACACATCCTGCTCCTTGAGCCAGTCCCTGGACGCAGTAATCGCAGTGGCATCGGCAGCCACCTGTTCGAAACTGCCGTCGGTCTTCATAAAGTGCCAGAACTCACCGTCCGTATACAGGTACTCCATGTCGCATTCCATGACATCCGCCGCTTCGATGGATTCACCTGATTTGAAGGTGCGCTCCCAGACGCGGCCATTGAGGAGGTTACGGAATTTGACACGATTGAACGCCTGGCCCTTGCCGGGTTTCACGACTTCATTTTCCATGATGGAACAGGGTTCGCCTTCCACCAATACCTTCAGGCCGGATTTAAACTCGTTGGTTGAATAGCTCGCCATGTTGTCCTCTCAATGTTGCCTCTGTGTTGCTGTCAATTGCGCACACCTGGCTAACTTCCGCTGCCGTTCTCTCTTCGCTTTCGAAAACGACTCACTTGTTGATACACTGAACGTGCAAGATGAATCGATCGATGATTCTTGATTATTCGTCGAAAACAGCGGAGCCGCGTGAGCAAACCAGTTCTCAGTCTGATCCAATCTGACCTGCCTGAAAAATGGCAACAGATATTATCCGATCTGATTTCAGAACCAAAGGAATTGCTGGATATTCTGGGTCTGGACGGCGCTGAGAAGCCCGCCAGCCTGGCCGCTATCGACAGCTTCCCCATGAAAGTTCCCCGCCCCTTCGCCATGCGCATGGAGAGAGGAAACTGGCGAGACCCTTTGCTGCTGCAGGTATGGCCTGCCCGAGACGAGGAAGTCCGCGTTCCCGACCTGGTGGCCGACCCCCTGAAGGAGTCCAGTTTTAATCCCGTGCCGGGCTTGTTGCACAAATACCATGGCCGGGTTCTCCTCACCGCGGTTCCCCATTGCGCGATTCACTGCCGGTACTGCTTCCGCAGGCATTTCGACTACCAGGCCAATACACCGGGTAAAGCCGGTTGGCAGGCGGCGCTGGATTATATTGCGGCCGATGGCAGCATCGAGGAGGTGATCCTCAGTGGCGGCGACCCCCTGGCGGCCAGCGACAAATACCTCGACTGGCTGCTGGGTGAACTGGAAGCGGTGCCCCACGTGACCAGCATTCGCTTTCACACCCGCCTGCCCGTGGTTGTACCACAGCGCATCACGCCAGCCCTGCGCCGGGTACTACAGCGCAACCGGGTCCGCACGACCATCGTGGTGCACTGCAACCATGGTCGTGAACTGGATCGGGAGGTTTGCCGAAGTTTGAGCACGTTAGCGACAGATGGCCACACGTTGCTCAATCAAAGCGTACTTTTAAGGCATATTAACGACAATCCTTTGGCTCTGGTAGAGCTTGGCCGGCGGCTTTTTTCCGCCCATGTACTACCCTACTACCTGCACCTACCGGACCGGGTGGCAGGAACCTCCCATTTCCTCGTCTCCGAAGAAGAAGGATGCAGGCTGATAGCCGAGCTGGAGGATCTGCTGCCCGGCTATCTGGTACCGCGCCTGGTCAGGGAAGAGCCCGGCGCTGCCCACAAGACGCGCATTATCTGACCCGGTGCCTGCCCGGCGGACCGGGTATGGCTGAAGGCCGCGGCAGGGCTAATCCCGCTAACCACTCTTCCAGGGACACGGATGTCATGGCAGATGACGATTTCGAAGTGGTGGAGCTAATCCAGGAAGCCGGGTTCGCCGACAGGGGACCGCGGATCGGCCAACAGCGAGAGGGCTCTCAACACGCAGGACCCCCTCACCGGCTTGCCCACAGAGGCAGACTTCAAGACCCGGCTTGATCGCTTGTTGCGGCGCGCGAGACAGGAGTCAATCACTGCAACCCTGATATTGTTGCAACTGGAAAACTTCTACGAGATTCGTACCTGGGTCGGCAAGTCGGAGGCGAGCCTGCTGCTGAGCGATATCGCCAGGGAATTTAAGAAAGCGCTGCCCCATCTGTTGTTCTCTGCCGCTGTGAGCACTTCGAATTCGCCGCGCTGTTAACCAACGAGTGCAGCGTCAATGCACAACTGATCACCAGCAGGGTGAAGACTGCCCTGCAGTCGGCACTGTCTGCAACCCTTCCTCCACAGCTGGAGCTGAAATGCGGCATCGGCCTGTCGCCGATTGACGGCCAGACTCCATCCGCCGAAGTCCTGTTCGCCCGCGCCCGCGCCCGCGCCCGCGCCCGCGCCCGCACCCGCCACAGCATCAGCCTCGCCCACTCCCGCCAACGCTATGCCGAACATGCCAGCCTGGCGCGACCCGAGGCGACCCTCGAACACCTCAGGCAGTCACTTAAGCACAATAACCTGCAGATGAATTTTCAACCGATCGTGAGCATGCAGGGTGATGGTCTACCCCGCTACGAGGTAAGGACCGCGCTGCTTGCACCGGAATTGGCGGTGCCTACCGATTTGCTGTTCGAGATCGCCGTGCAGAACGCACTGGGAGAGACCCTGGATCGCTGGGCAATTGCCAAGGCATTACGCCATCTTCGTCTGCGGCGGGGAACAGACCTGCAGTTCTTCATCAATCTCACCCTCAATTCCCTGGTGAGTCCCGGTTTCCTGCCCTGGCTTAAGGACCGGCTGCAGCAGGCCGCGATCGAGCCTGAGCAACTGGTATTTCAGATAAGTGAAATCGATGTGCTGATTGCCCAGCACCACTTGCAACACTTTAGTGCCGGGCTAAAGAAACTGGGCTTGCGTCTGTGCATCACCCATTTTGGCTGCACCCAGGCACCTTACCGTTACCTGCCACTGGTGCAGGCCGATATGGTGAAGCTGGCAAGCGGATACCTGGAAAACCTGGCCAATGAGGCCCACAAGCGTAAACAGTTGCTTGCCACCGTACAGAAGCTGAATGGCTATGGCATCCGGGTCGTGGCGGGGATGGTGGAGCAGATGGCAGTAGTGCCCATTCTGTGGAAATCCAGAATTCATTTCGTGCAGGGCTACTGTTTCCAGGCGCCGGGGACTTCGCTGAATTTCCACTTCGTCAACGAACAGACCCTGGGACTGCATTGAGAGGTAGCGCTGCAACGGGCATGATTCGTTCCCGACTTGCTCACCGCATAAACACTTTGGGTAAGGCGGTGGCTCCTGCTATTCTTGCAGGCTGTAGCTGATCCCCATAACAACAGCCTTACCAGAGCACGAGCCTTGTCAGCATTTGAAGACGAGCAGGCTTCAGACAGTAAGCCCGCCGCCCCGATAAAGAAGCTTTCCCGTAAGTTCATACTTGCTGTTTGCCTGCTGCTGATCCTCACCATGTGTGTGTTCTGGCTGATCAGCAGTTACAACACCCGCAACCTGCTGCAGCAACAGGCCGATGAATTTGGTCAGGCATTGGCCCAGCAGATGGCGTTACAGCTGACCGAACTTGTATTGGCGAACGACCTCATCAGCATGAATGTGGTGCTCACCAGCCTGGCGAGGCAGGCGCCCATAACCGAAGTCTCCGTACTCAGTGTGGATAACTCGGTAATCGCCACGGCCACAGGAACAGCGAGCACGGCCACACCTCTCCTGCCCATCCCGGTTCCCTTGTCTACTTTCGACGCCGAGTACCAGGCTGCGATTCGCCTGCCGGACTCCGTAATCGGGGTCGTGCGACTCCAACTTAACCTGGACTACATCGAGGTGGGCACACTGAACAACCTGCTATTGATCAGCGGTGCCACGGTGTTGTTGCTGTTCGTGGCGGCATTCATGACTTCGGCCTACTTCCAGTACCTGGTGAGCTTCCCGGCCAGTCTGTTGTCCTTTGCCCTCAGCAATATCCGCAAGGGAGAAATCGAAACCTGCCCCGAGCCGGATACCAATAACGAACTGAGCCAGGCGATTCGGCAGTACAACGCCACGGCGGAATTTCTGGCCCAGAATGCCTTCCTGGACGACTTCGGAAATCGTCAGCCAATCACCAATCCGCAGGACTTGCAGTTTACGCCCGGCCAGCAGGACGTGAGCCTGTTGATTATTTCCATCGCAAACTTTCAATATCTCGCGTCAACTCTGCAGGATGAGAACTTCGTGAGACTGCTCAACAAGTTCTATTTCTTCGTAGACAAGGTGAGCCAGCTCTACAACGGCAAGGTCAGTTATTGTGCGGATGGCGAGGTCGTAGTGAATTTCGCCGATGCACCGCTGGAAGAAGACCAGGCATTCTATGGTGTCTGTGCGGCGCAGCTATTTCTGCATATCGTTGGCGACATCAATGACATCGGCGCCGAAACGGTACCCGCGAAATACAAGCTGGCCGTGCACAGTGGGCAACAGGTGAGCAGCCTGTATTCACCCATTACCCACAGCAGCAACACCCTCAGCGGCAAAACCCTCGATGAGGCCCGGGCCATCTGCCGGGAATGCCCCAACAATTCCCTGTTGATCAGTGAGAGCAGCTACCAGCACGCCGGCGCCCATTCCCGGATCGAGGCAGATGAATTCGCCGAAATCGGTGAACTCGATGTGGTAAAGACTTACCTGGGCCGAGAGCCCATGTCAGACTACAGGCTCTTGCTGGAAAGGCAGGCGATTCAGCTCATTACGCTCTATTCAGACTAGTCTGGCAATCTCTGGCAGATTCCAGACTACATGCCGATCATGGCGCTATTAAACTACTTGTCCCGGCAGATCTATATCTTGGTTCCCTGAGATCACTGAAATGCAACATTTTTCCTGTCGCTGCGGCGCCCAGATTTTTTTCGAAAACGTCAGCTGCTATACCTGTGGCAGCGAACTGGGGTGGTGTCCTCACTGCAGTACCATGCGGGCAATCAGCGCAGACAATACCGGGCAATACTTCTGCAGCGATCCATCTTGCGGCAGGCCTGTCAGCAAATGCCACAACTATGCAGTTGAGAAGGTCTGTAATCGTTGCCTTCCGGCCGAGAACGTCACCAGTGGCGAACCGGCCTTCTGCGACTACTGTCGTTTCAATTACACGATTCCATACCTTACTGTAGAGGGGAACTGGGACAAGTGGAGACTCATTGAAATCGCGAAGCGCCGCCTGTTATACACACTGGACAGGTTACATGCACCCTATGGCAGCAAATTCGACCAACATGAGCTACCGCTCTCTTTTGACTTCAAGGCAGACACCACGAAGAAGCGCCAGCTCTGGTTCAATGTAGGCAAACAGGAACAGGTCTATACCAGTCATTCAGGCGGCAAGGTTACTCTCAATATCCGTGAGGCAGATAACGTGGAACGGGAGAAAGCCAGAGTATCCTTTGGTGAGGCCCACAGAACTCTAATTGGGCATTTCCGCCATGAGATTGGTCACTACTTTTGGGACGTGCTGGTTAAAGATAGATGCGAGCCAGAATGTATTGCCGTTTTCGGCGATCACAACAATCCTGACTATGGCACGGCACTGCAAAAATACTATGAGGAAGGTCAGATACAGGGTTGGGAGTCGCACTATATCAGCGCCTATGCAACCATGCATCCATGGGAGGATTTTGCTGAATGCTTTGCAGCCTACCTCGATATGGTCAGCGTACTGGACATTGCTCATTCGGGTTTGTCGAATTCTGTGGACCCGACAACGGCAGACTTCGACTCCATTGCCAAACAGTATATGCAGCTTGGCCTGCTATTGAACGAGATGAACAGGGCGGTGGGATTGCTTGACCTTGTTCCGGAAGTCCTGACACCCGAGATTCTACACAAGATCAATTTTATTCATGATCTGCTGCGTGCCGCTCGCCGCTGACACCAGGCCTCCACTCATCGCTTACTGTTTGGATGGCTGACCTGGGGTCCAGTAAGGACTCCACTGTTCCGACAGGGACGTCATGCAACTACCAGCTACTTGCTTTGTTGCCCCGCCCTTCGGTGTGCAGGCTGGTTATTCAGAATCTTTAGCCAGAACCTCGACTCGGTCTACCTTTTGGAAACCGCGGGGCAACTTAAGCCCCCGCCGACCCCGCTCACCCGCGTAGTGCTCCAGGTCAGCTGCCTTGAGGTTAAGGTGTCGCTTGCCGGAGTGAACCGAGAGCGTGTCATCGTCATTCAGTACAGCGACGGCCACCACAAACTCCATGCGTTCCGCCACCCGGGCCGAGGGAATACCGATAATCTTGTTACCCTTGCCCTTGGCCAACCTTGGCAACTTGTTGAGCGGGAACATGAGTATACGGCCTTCGTTGGTAATGGCCACGATATACTGGGCATCGTAGTTATCCACCATGACGGTTGGCAGGGTTTTGGAGCCCTTGGGTAAGCGCAGGATGGCTTTGCCTGACTTGTTCTTGCTTACCAGGTCGCCTACCTTGGCCACGAAACCGTAGCCCGCGTCACTGGCCAGTAGCACATCCCTGTCGTCGTCGCCGATTACCACGCCTTCAAACGTTGCGCCCGACGGTGGATTCACCTTGCCGGAAACGGGTTCGCCCTGGCCACGGGCAGATGGCAGGGAGTGTGCTGCGAGAGAATAGGCACGACCGGTGGAGTCGAGGAAGATCGCCAATTGATTGCTCTTGCCCTTGGCCGCCATCTTGAAAGCGTCGCCGGATTTGTACTGCAATGTTCTTGGATCCACATCGTGGCCCTTGGCTGCACGCATCCAGCCTCGTTCGGACAAGACGATGGTCACAGGCTCCGTGGACAGCAGTTCAGTCTCGCTGAAGGCCTTGGCTTCTTCCCTCGCCACGATGGGAGAGCGACGATTGTCGCCGAATTTTTCGGCGTCTGCCTTGATCTCGTTATTGATGAAGGTCTTCAGGCGCGTGGCTGACTTCAGCAACTGCTCCAGGGTCTTGCGCTCTGCGGCAAGTTCCTTCTGCTCGGCCTTGATCTTGATTTCTTCGAGCTTGGCCAGCTGCCGCAGTCTGAGTTCGAGAATCGCCTCGGCCTGACGTTCACTGATCTTGAACCGCTTGATCAGGGCAGGCTTGGGTTTGTCGGCGGTACGAATAATCTTGATGACTTCATCGATATTGAGAAAGGCCACCAGCAAGCCATCAAGGATGTGCAAGCGGTCCAGTATCTTGTCCAGACGGTATTGCAGGCGACGCCGAACGGTGACGGTACGGAACTGCAGCCATTCCTTCAACAGGGAAACAATGTCTTTCACCTGTGGGCGCTTGTTCACGCCTATCATGTTGAAGTTAACCCGATAGTTCTTCTCAAGATCGGTGGTGGAAAACAGGTGAGACATGACGCTATCGGCATCTACCCTGTTGGAACGAGGCACGATAACGATGCGGGTCGGGTTCTCATGATCCGACTCATCACGAAGGTCAACCACCATGGGCAGTTTCTTCTTCTGCATCTGTGCCGCAATCTGTTCGAGGATTTTCGCGCCCGAAACCTGGTAGGGCAGCGCGTTGATCACGATCTCTCCGCTCTCGATGGTATAGGTCGCGCGGGCCTTCAGGGTGCCGCGTCCGGTCCTGTATAGCTCTAGGATTTCATTCTTCGGCGTGATGATCTCGGCTTCCGTGGGGAAATCCGGGCCCTTGATGATCTTGTTAATGTCCTCGGTAGTCGCCTTCGGGTTGTCCAGCAGGTGAATGCAGGCATTGGCCACTTCATTGAGGTTGTGTGGCGGAATATCCGTCGCCATACCCACGGCGATACCGCTGCCGCCATTGAGCAGGACATTGGGCAAACGGGCCGGCAGAATCTCCGGCTCGTCCAGTGTGCCATCGAAGTTGGGACGCCAGTCGACCGTACCCTGGCCTAACTCTCCCAACAGCACATCGGCATAGTTCTGCAAACGGGATTCGGTATAGCGCATGGCAGCGAAGGACTTCGGATCATCCTGTGAGCCCCAATTGCCCTGCCCATCCACCAGTGGGTAGCGGTAGGTAAATGGCTGCGCCATGAGTACCATGGCTTCGTAGCAGGCGGAATCACCATGGGGATGAAACTTGCCTATCACGTCTCCGATGGTTCTGGCGGATTTCTTGAATTTTGCCGAAGCCTTCAAACCCAGCTCGGACATCGCGTAGACGATGCGGCGTTGCACGGGTTTCAGTCCATCACCAATGCTGGGAAGCGCCCGGTCATTGATGACGTACATCGAATAATTCAGGTAAGCCTGTTGAGTATAGGTGCGCAGCGGAATCTGTTCGACGCCGTCATCTGATACTGTGATTTCCTGTTCCATAGTTCTCTCTGGGATCGCAGGTCATGACCCGCGATTAGTCATTCTGTTAATCAGCGATATCCGCCAGGTTTCCGCTCTCTTCCAGCCAGGCCTTACGATCGGCGGAACGATTCTTGGCCAGCAGCATATCCATGATGGCATCGGTACCCTGCTTCTTCTTACCGGGCGTGTCTTCCAGGGTGAGCTGGACAAGGCGCCGGGTATCTTTCGCCATGGTGGTTTCCCTGAGCTGCAAGGGATTCATCTCCCCCAGACCCTTGAAGCGCTGCACGTTAATCTTGCCCGCCTTCTTCTCGGCTGCGATGCGATCAAGTACACCTTCTTTCTCTGCTTCATCGAGTGCGTAATAGACTTCCTTGCCCACATCGATGCGGAACAGCGGCGGCATGGCAACAAACACGTGCCCGGCTTCTACGACCGGTCGGAAGTGCTTCACAAACAGGGCACACAGCAGGGTCGCAATGTGCAGGCCATCGGAGTCTGCATCGGCGAGAATGCAGACCTTGCCATAGCGCAGACCATCGATATTGGGTGAGCCGGGATCCACACCGAGGGCGATCGCAATATCGTGCACCGCCTGTGATGCGAGAATTTCACCGGAGTCCACTTCCCAGGTGTTCAGTATCTTGCCCCGTAGCGGCATGATGGCCTGGAACTCCCGGTCCCTGGCCTGTTTTGCCGAGCCACCGGCGGAGTCACCCTCCACCAGGAACAACTCGCCTGCCATGACGTCTTCCGTAGAACAATCTGCCAGCTTTCCTGGCAGCGCCGGACCACTGGTCACTTTCTTGCGGGCTACTTTCTTGCTGGCCTTGAGCCGGGATTGCGCATTGCTGATACAGAGATCGGCAATGGCCTCTGCCTCGGCGGTGTGCTGATTGAGCCACAGGCTGAAGGCGTCCTTGACCACGCCGGCGACGAACACGGCACACTGCCTCGACGACAGGCGTTCCTTGGTCTGCCCGGAAAACTGCGGATCCCCCAGCTTGGAGGAGAGCACGTAGCTGCATTTTTCCCATACATCTTCCGCGGTCAGTTTCAGGCCGCGAGGCATGAGGTTCCGGAACTCGCAAAACTCCCGCAGGGCATCGAGCAGACCGGTTCGCAGCCCACTGACATGGGTGCCCCCCTGCGGAGTGGGAATCAGGTTTACATAGGATTCACCCATGACTTCCCCGCCTTCGGGCAACCACTGCACCGCCCAGTCGACGGCTTCATCGTTACCCTGGACTGAGCCGGTGAAGGGCTCCTGCGGCAGGGTTTCAAAACCCGCGGTAGCCTGGGTCAGGTAGTCCACCAGGCCGTCCTCGTAGCACCATTCTTCGCTCTGGGCCTTGGACTTGGCCACGGTGTCGTCGATGAACACGACCTTCAGTCCGGAACACAACACGGCCTTGGCGCGCAGGACATGCTTGAGACGGGGGATGGAGATCTTTACCGAGTCGAAGTATTTCTCGTCGGGGAGAAAGGTTACGGTGGTTCCGGTGTTGCGCTGCCCAACCTTGCCAACCACCTTGAGTTCAGACGCCTTGTTGCCGTTCCTGAACTTCATGGCGTAGACCTTGCCGTCCCGCCTCACGTTGACTTCCAGGGTCTTCGACAGGGCATTCACCACCGAGACACCCACGCCGTGCAGGCCACCAGAATACTGATAGTTCTTGTTGGAGAACTTGCCGCCGGCATGCAGGCGAGTCAGGATCAACTCCACCCCACTCACCTTTTCACCCTTGTGCTTGTCCACTGGCATACCGCGGCCGTCATCGCTGACTTCCACTGAACCGTCCTTGTGCAGGGTCAGGGTCAGGGTGCGGGCATGTCCGGCCAATGCCTCGTCGACGCTGTTGTCGATGACTTCCTGGACGAGGTGGTTGGGGCGGGTAGTGTCGGTGTACATCCCCGGCCGTTTACGGACAGGGTCGAGGCCGGTCAATACTTCAATTGCGTCGGCGTTATAGGTATTGGTCATGTAGATTCAGTGCGAAATACGTGTATTTTTTAGGCAGTGCCGGATATTAGTTTATCGCGCGCGAGACTCAATTCTTGATAGCAGAAAGTCAAAGATCAGGGGCAGTTCGAGCTCGTAATCCCGGTAGCTGTGATCGCCTCCCTCATGGATCACCAGTCGGGACTCGGCGAATTTTTCTGCCGCCAGTCTATAGTCCAACACCTCGTCTGCGGTTTGCAATAAAACCATGAAATTTTCCGGCTTCCTGATCGGCGTACAGTCGAGCGCGTGAAGTTCTTCGACATGTTCTTCGGTCACCTCGTGCACGTGATCGCTGTAATAATTCTTGTGCTCACCGATATAGTCATCCCACAACTCGAAGGGTTTCACAGCGGGATTGATAAGCACGGCTGGCGTATCATATTTCTCTGCCAGGTAGGTCGCGTAGTAACCACCCAGTGAACTGCCGATGATTCCCAGCGAATCCACGGGCAGGGTCGCCATGATGGCCTCCAGTTCAGCCAGGGTTTGCCTGGGCCCATGCAACATGGAAGGCACGGTAATACGGCCTGCCATCGCTTGCTGCTCGCAGTAAGCCACCGTCTGTCGCGCTTTAGTGGATTGCGGGGCGCTGAGAAAGCCGTGCAGATAGAGGATGTGGAGATCAGTATCCAACGCTACTGTAATCTACCTCGAATACTTCGCCTTCCACGCGGTAGACCTGGGTATCTATGCTGCCATCTTGATGAAGCTGCAGGGTGCGGTAGCCCGGGTTAACCTGATCCAGGGCAAAATTCACCACATTGGGCTTGAATTGAATGCACGTCGATGGCGTACACAGGCAACGAATGCCACTGTGCTCGAAATCCAGTTCCTGGTGAACATGACCGTAGACGACGCACTTGAGCTTCTTGCTCTTCTTGAGTTTCTCCCAGAACCTGTCCTTGTTGTGCAAGCCGATATCTTTCATCCATCCCGCATTCCCCTTGACCGGGTTATGATGCAGGCAGACAAGAACGTGATCGACGGAAGCATTCTTCTCGGCAGCCGCCAGGCTCTTCTCCAGAAAGTCAAGCTCTCTGGGCGCCAGGCGGCCATGTACCTGTCCTTCGATGCTGGTATCCAGCATCAGGATCATCCAGTTGTTAATCTGGATCTCTTTCTCGCCGGCAGCGCTGCCATTTGCCACCTCGTCCATTACACTGGCGCTATCGTGATTTCCTGGTATCCAGCGAAAGGGGGCGTCGAGTATTTTGATTTTTTCCTGGAAGTGTTCGTAGGCGGTAACCGAAGCATCTTGCGTGATATCGCCTGTAGCAAGAATCAGGTCAATTGAATTTTCGTGTGCGCGCACAACATCGAGCACATGCGCAAAACTATCGTGCGTATTCATTTTTAACAGGGTGCCTTCCGCATCCCCATATAAATGAGTGTCGGTTATCTGTACCAGCTGAATTGGATTATTAGTCTTCAGCGAAGCCATAGCTACCGCGCTGCACTCTAAGTATTAAAAATTAGTTCCGGCGCCTTTAAGCTTCTACCAACCTTCAGACAATGACTTAGCCATTCACCCAAAAACTGATTGACCTGCATCTTCTCGTCAGCGTGGTACATCTTGGGATTAGGTTGGGAATATCGAGGCTCCAGATTTCGGTGGCCTTGATAGGAAACGACTTCTGCAGTACTGGCGTCGTGGTAAACCCGAACCAACATCGATGGATTGGTCATCCATTTCCTGAGGACCGGCTTCTGGATAATTTCCAGGGTCGTGGTGTACTTGAAAGCTTCGAGGATCTTGATGGCCACCGTCACCTTCTCACCCACACCTTCGAGATCGGCAATACAGAATTCCCTGCCAAGCCCTTCCAGTAGTTTCTCTGGCTCTTCTTCACAGGATGCAGATGCAGCCAGCTCGATCGATTGGTCCTGCGCATGCGCTTCGAAGGAGCGGTCCAGGTAGGCTTCCAGTTGCGGCAGTAACTTGAGCAGGCGTATGTAGTTTGCATCGCAAACGGCCATCTGCTTGATCAAGTCTATGCTGTAGTTAGCTTTCGCCATTCTGTCCGCTAATACCTTATTGAATCTTTCTGGATTCGCTTGTTTCTGTCCGTGCTCTCAAGCCAAGGCTTGCCCCGCCGCTGAAAACTTCCTGTGTCAAAATGGACCAATAATTTTTCCGATTTCCAATTATAGTCGGCTGATGCGCTTTCTTGCTGCAATCCAGGAAGTCGAAAGCCGGGGGAAGTGTGAGCTAGGTCCTTAAAACTTAAGGTAATTGTAACCATTTGGCGGGGTTTTGCGAGTCCGGGAGCCAAAGAATTTGGGTTGAAATGCCTCACTGCCTGTGTGGGATTGGCTTATTGCCAACGCTGTACCAGCATCTGCTTGTTCATGGCGAACCACTGCAGCGCGATCATGGACATGGCATTGTTGAATATCCCGGAATCCAAGGCAGCAAGGGCTTCTGCGGCGTCCAGGGAAAGGACTTCGATGTCCTCGTGTTCATGACGCAGGCCGTGATAGCCGCCGGCCTGGGAGGCGTCTACCCTGGCGCAAAACAGCGAAACCTTCTCGCTACTGGCACCTGGGCTGTTGTAATACTCACATATAGGCAGCAACTCGGTAGCGACGAGCCCGGTTTCTTCGTGGATTTCCCGGATCGCCACCTCTTCCAGAGACTCTTCCGTGTCCACCAGCCCGGCCACCAGTTCCAGTGGCCAGGGCGAAGGCTCCTGGTCCAGCATGCCGATTCGAAACTGCCTGACCATCACCAGCTCGTCGCGCTGTGGATCGAAGAGCAATATTCCGACGGCCGGCGTCTTGACCAGCAACTCGCGCCGCATCGTGTCGCTCCAGCCACCCGCAAAGAGCCGGTGTTGCAACTGGAACGTGTCGACCTGGAGGAAAGACTTGTAGCGGGTCTCGCGCGCCACTACCTTGACATCGGAAGCCTTGAATTTCGGGTCTGATCCTGTCATCGGGTTAACTCCGCCCTTGCGCGGCGAGTTCCTGCAGCAGGCCTGCAATGCCTGCCCTGATCTGCTTGCAGACGGTCAGGAAGACGGCATCGATCTCGGCCTGACTACCCGTCGCGCCAGCCGGATCATCGAATGGCAGATGCTGCTTCCGAGTTCCAGGTGGAAGCAACGGACAGTTGGCATCGGCATGGGAACAGACACTCACTACCAAGTCGGCTTTGGCCAGCATCCCGTCGCTCAGGATATCGGATGTCTGGGATGAGATATCCACGCCGAGAGAGGCCATGGTGGACACGGCATTGGGGTTCAGGCCATGGGCCTCCAGGCCGGCAGAACTGACCTCGACATTCAGTTCGGGGGCCAGTTCAGGGGCCAGGGTTCGAGCCCAGCCTTCGGCCATCTGGGAACGGCAGGAATTCCCCGTACAGAGAAACAGGATGTGCATGACGAGTAATCCTTATCCAACTCTTCCTTCAATCTTCCTTGTCGCTTCCTTGTACCGTCCTTGCCGGCCCGACAGGCTGTGGCAGTAGCGCTAGCTGCGGCTGGTTACTTCCAGCAGATGATAACCAAACTGGGTTTTCACCGGGCCCTGCAGGGTGTTCACATCGGCGCTGAAAACCACCTCGTCAAATTCCTTGACCATCATGCCGGGACCGAATTGGCCGAGATCCCCACCCTGTGCCCTGGAGGGACAGGAAGAGTATTCCCGGGCAATATCTGCAAAATCTTCACCTGCTTCGATGCGCTCTTTGAGCTGCAGGCATTGTTCTTCAGTATCAACCAGTATGTGTCTGGCGCTGGCAGTAGACATTTTCGTGCTCCTTGATTTCCAATACCGGCATTATGCCTCATTGACCATCCGAGAGCATCGCTGAAATTCATTCATTGCGGGAAATCCGCCCTCCCGTGCATGAAACGGGCAGAGGGACTATAATCTCGCTCCCTCGAACTGCTACCGACACGGACCTGTGGCAGTTTCGCAAGCAGTCTTCTTAAATCGCTAACTTTATCGCTATTTCAACAGGATACCTGTACATGCCCTTGCCTGAAGCAGCTCCGAGAAAACATCTCCATACACGCGCCATCGAATATCGGGGTTATGAACGCGAAGACGGCTTGTGGGATATCGAAGCTCACATGACTGACGTGAAGACCTACGAATTCAGCAATAACTGGCGCGGCACTGTAGCGGTGGGTGAGCCCCTGCACGAAATGTTATTACGATTGACGATCGACGATAATTTCGAAATTCGCGATGTTGAAGCAGCGACCGAGAACAGCCCGTTTCAGATTTGCCCCGACATCACTCCCAACTACAAGAAACTCATCGGCATCACCATGGGGCCAGGGTGGCGCAAGGCGATTCGCACAAAGGTAGGCGGTACAGAGGGTTGTACCCACCTGACCGAGCTGTTGTTTCCCATGGCTACCGTGGCCATGCAAACGATCTGGCCGGTGAAGGCCCAACGCCGCAAGAAGCCTGTCGAAGAACAGAAGAGCACTCGTCGCCCGCCGGTACTGGACACCTGCCATGCCTGGTCAACAGACTCGCCGGTGGTACGCGACAATGCACCGAAATTCTATACTGGAAATGATCCGGAAGAAGAACAATAAATCCCGGAGTATGTGCAAGCGGGGAGTGATTTGGCGTCGCAGCAGTTCCTGGCCAGCTATTTATAGAACAGCGGTACAACCACAGTAACCGTCACACCTTCCCTGTCCTGTCGATTCTCGGCGCGGATATGGCCACCGTGGAAATCGGTGATAATGCGGGCAATGTGCAGACCCATACCAAGATGCGGCTGCTTTTGTTTCTCCTGGGGCCGTACAGAAATCATGGAGTCGAAGAGCCTGTCCTTCATCTCTTGGGGAAGGAACGGGCCTGCATTGGAGACCTTGATTACGGCGTGGTCACGCAGGGCGCGGCAATAGACAGTGATTGGCTGATTCGGATAAGAGAATTCCACCGCGTTGGCGATCAGCTTGTCCAACAGTTGTGCGATGTATTCCGGCACGCCATTGATGTCAACGCTGTAGTTGGGCAGATCGGTTTCGAACTGTGATTCCGGATAGGCCAGTTTATAGCCCTCCACGCAGCCATTGAGGACCTTGGTCAGGTCAATCTTTTCCTTCTCGGACGTCTGCAGCATCTGCTCGAGTCGCGTTGCTTCACTCATGTTGGTGAGAATCAGGTTAAGGCGACTGATGCCTTCCTCTGCACGCTCGATGTAAACAGCCGATTCCGAATCTGCCTTCGTGAGACCCAGGTTCTCAATCGATGACCGCACCACCGTCACCGGCGTGCGCAGTTCATGGGACAATCGCGATGACATATTTTCCAGATAGTTCGTATATTGAGTAAGCCTTTCCACGATGCTGGAAAAACTCCGCGAGAGATCTCCGATCTCATCGGAGTTGCTCGATGCCACGATCGTATTCTGTATGCGGCCACTGTCATCGATAATGCCCTCTGCCTGATTACTGAGAACACGGATTCGTGATGAGATTCTCGAGGCGAAGAAGAACAGACCGAATACCACTAGCAGCATGACGGCCAGCAAGGTATTGAATAATTGTTCCAGGGCCTCGTTGCGGAATGTACGCAGGCCATTCATGTTCTGGTCAACGACTACTGCACCCATCACTTCACTGTTGGCAACGATAGGATGGGCTGCCTCCAGTAAGCGGGTCTCGGTGTCGGCTAGGGTACGAAACTGGGTCATGGGCGAACCACCCAAGGCGGCGGTGATGTGAGCCCCCTCCCGGCTTACTTCCGAATAGAGATCGTCGATAAAGTCGTTGCTGGGCTTCGTGAGGAGTCGATAGTAGAGCGGGTTGAGTATCTTCTCCTGCACGTACAGCCAGTATTTGTTCACTGGCTCTGCGGTGGGGCTGGGGGTCAGGGTCAGGCCAGTTGCCGATTGAATATCTCCCACGGTGAGAAGCACGCGACCGGTTCGGTCTACCACCTGGATACGGGAGTTATTGTGACCCATGCCTGCCACGATGCGGTCTATTTCCGGCGTGGGCAAGGTAAGGGCACTCAACAACTCAGCATCGTCCACGCGGTAGGTAGCGATTGCCGTGTTGACCTCGCGGCCTATGGGATCATCCACATCAAATATGGCAAAGCCCAGACGCTCTCCCAACATGTCCATGGGGATGCGCAGCTCGACAACATAACCGGAATTGGTGTCATACCACTGGCCAATAATGCGCTCTTCGTAAGTAGGTTCCGTATAGTCGGCCCTGACCCGGAACGGATAGATCGGTTCTGCCTTATAGGGTGCAATGACATAGCGATTGATGTCGTTACCTTCCTTGGACAGCATCGATACTTGCAGGAAGTCGCTGCGGTGAACAGTTAAGGCGTCCGGGTCCCGATAGACTACATGGTCATCGGCCACCTTGAAGTAGGCATACAGATAGCCGTTGTATTCGCCCAGCATGCTGTCGAAGCTGAGAGTTTCATGGTTTGCAGGCTGCGGCGAGGGGTTGAGGGAAGTGCCCAACGAATAACTGCTGTCGTAGCCTACTTCATACTGCTGGTACTCACCCCAATCATTCAGGGAGCTATCCACCAAGGAGAGTGGTGAGTAGATAGGGTAGACATAGAGGTCGCCGCGTCGGGCCGCTGGACCGTAACTGCCCTCATTGAATAATTCCGGACGTTCGTTGAGGGCTGTTGCCAATGCCTGTGCCGTGCCGAGCACGGTCTGCTCCTGGCCGCGTCGCAGGTAATCTTCCATCTCGAGAATGTACTGGTAGCCAAGCCAGGGAATAACCAGCAAGAAGCTGGAAAGGAAAACCAGCTTGGAGCGGATACCAAAGGGATTCTTGAGAGCGAGGCTCATCGAATTGTGTTCGCTTTCTGTGTGTTGTTTTAGGTTCTTTCCAGCCACGGCCTGGACATAACCCGGCCACAGGAATTTGACTAGTTAACTACAGGTGCTTCCACATTCCAGCGATAGCCCATGCCATAAACAGTCTCGATGCAATCAAAGACTTCATCCACCTGCATAAACTTCTTGCGGATGCGTTTGATATGAGAAGTGATGGTACTGCCATCGACAAATATCTTTGATTCCTGCATCAAAATCTGCCGACTCTTGACATGGCCCGGGTACTTGGCCAGTGCATGCACCATCCAGAATTCAGTGACCGTCAGCGGCACGGCATGTCCATCCCACTGCACGGTAAGCCGCCCGATATCCAGCGCCAGTTTACCCCGTTGCAGGAGATTTTCCGGAGACGGGGGCTGATCGATGACATCGAGCCGTCGAAACAGGGCCGCGATGCGCGCTGTCAGATGGGGCAGGCT
Source organism: Pseudomonadales bacterium (assembly GCA_038134565.1). GTDB lineage: Bacteria > Pseudomonadota > Gammaproteobacteria > Pseudomonadales > Pseudohongiellaceae > UBA9145. Next base: position 23,228 of record JAYPVK010000040.1, read on the forward strand.
GATGTCCTTCGTCAGGTAGTCATCGGCGCCCATGCGCAGGCCACTGACGGTATCGAAATCATTGTCACGCGCCGTGAGGAAGATGATTGGCAAAGTATCCGACAGGGAGCGCAGGGACTGGCAGAGAGTGAAACCGCCATCGATCTCGTTTTCCAGGCCTATATCGATGATTGCCAGGTTCGGAAGCCGGATATCGAACGCCGACATGGCGTCCTGCCGATTGGCGTAGGTTTGTACCTCGTACCCCTGCTTGCGCAACACATCGGCGTAATTCTCCCGAATGGCTGCCTCGTCTTCCACTATCGCTATGCGTCTACTCATTCCTGCTGGTTCCTGCTAATTCTCTGCCTGGCAGTTCACTGCCTGTTGGTCGGCTGGCACCTGATTTTTGGCAGTGCCAGCCTTGTTCCTGCATGCCGATTCACGGTGTCTGTATTTTCCGTGGTTTTGGACTTTTCATTCGGTATCAGTAAGTTACGCGAACTATACCCTATTTGTCTGGTGAAGCAGAGATTTGGTTCTCTTCCCCGGGTCATTGCCATGATTCTGCCATATTTAATCAGTACATGGCCCCAATGCCTCCCCGCAGCGGCAAGAAAGCTCGTGTTTAATAACAATCACACCGGCAGGCCCGCCGCGCGAGCCTGCCGGAAGTGCAGGCGAAACCACAACACTTTAGACAGGAAACCGTCGGAAACTGTTCCCCGGGATTTTTAACGCCAACTGAACTCTCAACATCACCAGCCAACACGCAAGCAAGGATCCCCAAAAATGATCAAACAACTCGGCATTTTCTCCGCTGCTCTTGTATTTTCAGCCACAGCTGCTGCCGATGTGCGGCCCGCACATTACGACGACCCAACCATCAGCCAGGAAGAGACTACCGGCTTTCTCAGCGGTGCCGCCATTGGTGCCGCTGCCGGCGGACCTCCCGGTGCAATTATCGGCGCCGCCATCGGAGCATTTCTCGGCGATGGCTGGGTCACCCGCAAAGACTATGCAGAAATGCAGCAGGAATGGGTTGCCATGCAGAACCAGACGGAAAGTCTGCAGCGTCAAGCAGCCGCATTGAGCAGGGAGAGGCAACTGGCCCTGTATGAACTGGAACAGTTGAAGAATTCACCCCAGCTGTTACCCGCCTTCCTCGATGGAGGCAATGACAACACCCTGTTCGATAACACCGCGATCTCCGTGCACTTCCGCTCCGGTTCCAGCGTGATCGAGGAACACTACGAGGAACAACTGGAGAGCCTGGTGAATCTGGCCAGACAGTTGCCCACCAGCGCCCTCGAGATAACCGGTTACGCTGATCGCAACGGAGACGCGAGCCGTAATCTCGCGCTGTCCCAGGAACGGACAGCATCGGTCAGAGAGTTTATCGTACGACTCGGCATGGAGAGCTCCGAAATCACCACGGTGGCCTACGGTGAAACCAGGCCGTTGCATGCCAGTCAGAGTTTTGAAACAGATTTCTTTGATCGACGGGTCATCGTGCGGCTGATAGACACCAGCAAGCAGATGCTGACCCAGGGTCAATAAATAATAGTCCTGTATAAGCGGAGATCATCAATGAAAGACGTGAGACTTGTAATCGGCAACAAGAATTACTCTTCCTGGTCTATGTGCCCATGGTTGCTCCTGAAGATGTTCGACATCGACTTCGAGGAGATTCAGATAGCGCTGTACCAGGATAACACCGCAGAAAAGCTGGGGCCCTATTCACCCTCATTGAAGGTGCCCGTGCTGTTACACCAGGAAGTGACCGTATGGGACTCGCTTTCCATCTGTGAGTATATCAACGATGAATTCCTCGGTGGCGCCGCCTGGCCTGCTAATCCCAAGCGCAAATCGGCGGCACGGTCTGTGAGTGCCGAGGTCCACTCAGAGTTTCCCGATCTGAAACAGGACTGGCCGATGAACTGCAAGGCGTCCTATCGCCTCATGCCATCGGGGGCTCTTGCGGATGAGATTGCCCGTATCGATGCAATCTGGAGTTGTACCCGAAGACGCTATGGTGAAAACGGTAACTACATGTTCGGTCGCTTCTCTATCGCCGATTGCATGTTCGCGCCGGTTGCCGTGTCATTCGACGCCTACGGTGCCGAAATCAGCAAGGAAGCGAATACCTATCTGCAGACTCTGCTGGATAATCCCTTCGTCCAGAAATGGATAACGCTGGGCCGCAGGGAGAAAGAACCTCTTTCAATCGCCTACGCCAGTACCGCCTGACCCACAGGGCGCGTCGGCACCAAGGGCTCTTCGGAGCCCTTTTTTATTGTTCGTCGCGCTTTATCGGGATGTGATGAGGCATTTTGTGAAATTCATTTGGTTAGAGTTTCCTTTTTGGCTGAGGCCATGCCGGACAGGAGGGGCTTGGTGTACTCTTTTGGCCAGGGTCTCTCTTTGGGCTGAGGCCGTGCCGGACAGCAGGGGCTTGTCGCCAACGCTCGGCGCCCATCCGGGGTCCCTTCTCTCCGAAAAAAGCCCTGCGGTCTTTTTTCTGCGTTCAGCGCTGTCGCTTGACTGTTGGCGACAAGCC
>JAYPVK010000041.1:0-23997 GCA_038134565.1 Pseudomonadales bacterium
GCCCTGTGCGAACAACCAGGTGATGATGTCGAGGTCACCGTAGGCCGCATCCCAGGAATTATGATTCACCCCAGGCAGTTCGGTGTAGTGCACCTCCGCACCGGCAGATTGCAGTGCCGACACCATCTTCCTGGATTCGTCGACGGGCACGACCACATCAGCATCGCCATGCACGACCCACACGGGCGTATTGCGCAGGCTGTCGGCAACTGCGGCATAGGGGTCGCCACTGCCGGCTACAAAGGATTCAAAGCGGCTGTCCAATTGCACGAATCCACACACGGCGAGTACCGCGGCAAAGCGATCGGCATGATGATGTCCGAGATACCAACTGCCATTGCCACCCAGGGATAGGCCGGTGAGATAGCTGCGGGAGGCATCGGTTGCAAATTCCTGCATCGTGGCATCGAGGGCCGCCATGGCCATCGCGGCGATATCGCCTTGCCATCTGCCGTCTGCAGGCACCTGGGGGAAGACGGTGATGGCAGGCCAGCGCTCCGGATTGAGACGAATCGCCCGGCCGAGGCCTACCTGGGTCTGCTTGAGACCATCGCTGCCGCGTTCGCCGGCGCCATGCAGAAACAGTATCACCGGCCACTGCCTGGATTCTGAGTAATCCCTGGGCAGGTAGACCTGGTAGCGGTAGGTGTCGCCTGCATGCTGGATTTCCCGATCGAGGAATCCTGTCTCGGCGGCCGTGCCGGGGTACATGCAGGCATAGAGCGAGAGGGTGAGGCCCAGGGCCTGGAGTAGTTTCATCGTGTCTACCTTCTAATATTGTCAGAGCCCGGTACCAGAGTAATGCGGGTGGCTACAGAAATACAACGCTTTGCTGGCCTGTTGGCCGCCAGACATTGTCGGCACGGGGCTCGCCCCGGGACTTTCCTTTTTGCGCCAGCCCCGTTACCTTGTGTCGCCAACTGATCCACCCGATTTGCCCAGAGGAGGGCGACCCTTGCAGATTCAGCCTCAGGCCCTATTTCCCACCTATGTCTGGTCCACCCTGTTCGATGACCGGGAGGCTTTCAACGCGAAGCTTGTGAAGGCCTGCTACGCGCTGCGTGACCAGGATCCCAACGGGGTCGCCAACACCAATGTCCGCGGCTGGCAGAGCCCGAATACCCTGCAGGGCCTGGAGGCCTTCGCCGACATCAACCTGCGGATCGTGCAGGTGTGTCAGCGCATCGCAGAGTCGCAAAAATTCATGCCCAACCTGGTGTTTCAGCACCAGGCCTGGGTGAATATCAATCCACCGGGTGCCTCCAACAAGATTCACTACCACGCCAACTGCCATTTCAGTGGCATCTACTACATCAGACTGAAGGCCCCGGAATGCGGCAGCATCTTCTTTCGCGACCCCCGGGTGGCTTCCCGCATGCTGACCTATCCTGCCACCGAACCCACTGAATTCACCGCGGAAGAAATCCGGCTGCCACCGGAAGCGGGACGCATGTATGTATTCCCCGGCTGGCTGGAGCATGGGGTGGAGGAGAACCGCAGTGGCGAGGACCGGGTGAGTATTGCCTTCAATGTACTGGCCTCGCCCAGGCAGCCAGTCACAGCCTGATTGCGGGACCAGCCCGGAGCACCGTGCCGGTATCTGTAAAAGCGCGAAATCCCTACATTTTGTTGCATTTTGATGCTGTGCTAGTGCTGGACATATGCACGGTGGAGAGATACCTTCTAGAAGTCTTCCGAGGGGGGGAAGATACTCATTACCCCTTTCTATAATTACAACCCCTTGAATGGGAGAGAGCGATGATAAGAAAGCTAATAAAACTAAACGCTTACCTGAAGTCCCTGTCGTTGGTAGCTGCCCTGGCACTGCTGGTGGCACCGCTGACTGCACTGGGTCAGGCCGATGAGTCGGTTGAACCCTTCAAGGTTGGCACGTTTGCTGTAAATGACACGCCTTTCGTTGGCCTGGTAGTACGTGACGATTCCCTCATCGTCGATCTCCCAGCCGCTAATCGTGCCATGCAAAATAACTGGCAGTACAACAAGATCGACATGCCTAACGATATGCTGGGCCTGATCGAGCAATATGAGTACGGTCTCAAGTACCGTGTCTACGAAGTCATGAACTGGCTTGTCGCACACGATCTGCTGGATGAAGACACCGCCTATGTGTATGACGTGGAAGACGTCGACATCCAGGCGCCAATTCAGTACCCCAGCAAGATCATGAACGCGGCAGTTAACTTCTACACCCACGCCTGCGAAGGCTGCTCCGCTGAGGAACTGCGCCAGCGTACCCGCGAGCGTCAGGAAAACCGGGGTGTACCTTACCTGTTCCTGAAGCCAACCCGCGGTGCGGTTGTGGGTGATGGTGAAGACATCATCATGCCTTACGGCCGTGATGAAATTGAATACGAAGTAGAGATGGCAATCGTGTTCGGCAAGACTGGTAAATACGTTTCGGCCTCCCGTGCCTACGACCACGTATTCGGCTACATGGTAGCCATGGACGTCTCTGACCGTGGTGGTCGTCCACCCGGTGGCTACGGCGTGCGCTCCGACTGGTTTGTGGGTAAAGGCCACGACACCTTCGCGCCCCACGGTCCCTGGATCGTGCCCAAGGAATTCTACGGCGATCCCATGGATCGTCTGCACCAGATCACTGTTGTGGACGGTGTAACCGTTCAGGAAGCCCAGGCTGGTGACATGATTCACAATATTCCTGAGCTGATCGAGTACGCGACGTCACTGATCACCGTCTTCCCCGGTGACGTGATGCAGAGTGGTACGTCCGGAGGCACTGGTGCAGGTCGCGTCCAGCGTGCCACGGGTTCCGGTTATCTGATTGATGGTGAAACCATCCAGGCCAGCATCGAAGGCATCGGCACCCTGACTCACCGGGTTGTACGTGAGCGCAGCGTGCCCTCTGATCTCAGCGGTGCCCAGCTGCCACCGACTTCCAGCTACCGTAACTAAGACCGCGGTTCTGGAAATAGCAAAGAACGCCGTCCGGCTTTGCCGGGCGGCGTTTTTATTTGCATCGCGACATGGTCGACGCTTTTTACAGCCCTTCATTCCTGCAGCCCTGCAGCCGCTCCATGCCGGGAACCGGATCAGCCGCCGGCTTGAGCCACCGGACACGGGCATCGCAGATTGACCCTTAATGGTGCAGGGGACGGCGAAACGGCCGCAACAGGCGTATTCTGCGCCCCGCTCCCACCGACAGGACCAGCCCCAGCGCCCCGACGCTCCCGCATCCGGGGCCGGGCAACGAATAGTCCCGTAATCTGGCCCTATTCGACGTATTCTCTATTAATTCTATGACCTTACCGTATTAGAATAGGCGGCTAATCGCTGGATATGCGACCCTGCACCGAATTTCTGGAGGAAAACCTATGATTCGTTCTCTCATCAAGCTGGCCGGCGTTGGGCTGTTGGCAACTGCCGCCCTGTCAGCCACAGCGCAAGACCGCACCTACAGCAGTGCCCATCACGATTACCGCGTGGTCACTGTTGCCGATGGCCTTGTGCAACCCTGGTCCATGTCATGGCTGCCCGGCGGCGACATGTTGATCACTGAAAAACCCGGTCGCCTGCGCCTGGTGCGCAACGGTCAATTGCTGCCTGAGGCAATTCCTGGCACTCCCGAGGTCTTTTACCGCGGTCAGGGCGGTCTGTTCGAGGTCGTGGTTCACCCGGATTTTAACACCAATCACTGGGTCTACCTGACGTATTCCCGACAGGAAAGCGATACGTCTGTCACCGCGATCGCGCGAGGGGTATTCGAAAATGATCGCCTGAACAATACTACCGAAATCTTCGCCACCCAGGCACAGGGCTTTGGTCATTACGGTGGCAAGCTGGCATTCGACGACAACGGTTACATGTTCCTCACGGCGGGCGACCGCCAGGCACCGCCGGTAGGCGATCGCGATGAACTGATGGCCCACCCGGCACAGGATCTGAGCAACCACAATGGCGTGGTAATTCGTCTGCACGATGATGGCCGCGTGCCAGATGATAATCCCTTCGTCGGGCAGCGCGGCGCATTGCCCGAAATCTGGAGCTACGGTCATCGTAGTCCCCAGGGTCTGGCGATTCATCCGGAAACCGGTGACCTGTGGGAAACAGAGCACGGTCCCCAGGGTGGCGACGAGCTGAACCGCATCGAGCCGGGTAATAATTATGGCTGGCCTGTTGTAGGCCGCGGCGTCAACTATGGCGAATTTGGTCGCCCCATCCATGTGGGTATCGCCGAAGAAGGCATGGCTAACCCAACCCGGTTCTGGGTTCCTTCCATCGCCACGTCCGGTCTCATGGTTTATACCGGTGACAAGTTCCCGCTGTGGTATGGCAACATCCTGTTGGGTGGTCTGGCCGGTGAGCAGGTTGCAAGGCTGCAACTGGATGACAGCTATCGCAATGTGGTGGTGGAAGAGACACTGGCCTACGGCATGGGTCGGGTTCGCGACCTCCGTCAGGGACCCGATGGTTACGTTTACATCGCTATCTCCGATCGTGATGGCGGAGAAACAGCCGTTGTGCGCCTGGAGCCGATCGACTAGCACGGCAGTACATTCTGAAAACAGGAAGGGGCTCATTAGAGCCCCTTTTTTATTGCCTGATTCCCCGGTATGCCGCTTTGTAAACACCTGCTGCCCCTACGGCAATCAGCGTGGAGGATCTAACTGGTCTCCAACGCTCGTGTTAAGACGGAACCAGCCAGCGACGGCGTGCCGCTCCCGATCCGTTGGCAGGACTTCATGGGGAAACTCTTCGCTGAGGAAGAGAACCAGGGTGCCGAATGCCGGCAAGACCCGTGTCAACTCACTGCCATCCGCAGGATTATAGATCAGCAACTGGCCGCCCTGATCGGCTTCCCAGCCGCGATTCAGATAACACACCAGAGACAGCACACGATTCGCCTCACCCTTGAAAGCGTCCAGGTGCCGGCGATAGAAATCTCCCGGTTCGTAAAGGGAGAAATGGCTTTCGAAGGAGAACAGGCCCAGGAACAGGCGGCGATTCAGGTAGTTGCGCAGGCGATTGGTCCATTGTAACCAGCTCGCGCCATGCGCTTCTCCGTCGCGGATCCAGTGAATCTGATCTTTGCGAACCAGCTGGTTCTTGCTGCGATTACGACCACGGCCAACCCGGGCGCGATGGAACTTCTGTTCATTGAGCGAGGCGAGGTGATCCAGCAGGGCCTCGCCGACCGCGTGTGGCAAGGCGGCTGGCAACACGACGTAGCCGTCCCGTTCCAGACCGCCGGCGATCGTGTCAAACAACTCCTCTTCGAGAATGCTCTCGATGGCCAGGTCTGGCTGAATAAGCTGTACTGTGTTCATGGCAAGGCCTCACTGGCCCCTGAATGTCGCGTATGCGCTGTCAAGGCGCGCGAGTATAGAGCCAATCTGTTGTCACGGGATACAAGATTTTTAGCGCTGGAAATTCACGCCCGCGCACAGCAGCGGTCGCGCACATGGTGCCGGCCTGCCGTTCATCGCCTGAGCACCCGGTGAAAATTGTGCCAAATCCTTGATGCAGGTCAATCGCGTTACCATTTGTGACGTATGTGCGACATCATGTCGCAGTGAAACGCTTTCCTGAGGTGGCGAACTACGTATCCTATAGGCTGTAAATCGAAACTTGCGGGAGAGAGCAGTGCGCAAACTTTTAGTTTCTTCGATCATGGCAGCCTTGGTGCCCCTGGCGTCGGCTCAGGATACACAGCGAGTAACGGAGATCCTGGTCATCGGGGTGCAGGATACCCATACCGTGGTGACGGATGACACGCTGGTTGCGCCAGCGGATACCGCGCAGATGCTGCGCAAGATGCCCGGTGCCAACATCAACAAGAACGGAGAGCTGACCGGTATCGCCCAATACCGCGGCATGTTCGGTGATCGCATCAGTGTGGCGGTGGACGGTGCCCAGATCAGTGGTGCCGGCCCCAATGCCATGGACGCGCCGCTTTCCTACGCGCCGGTTGCGCTGCTGCAATCCTTGACCATCAATCGCGGTATCGCCCCAGTGAGCTGTGCCCAGGAGTCCATCGGCGGCTATATCCAGGCGAGTACCTATTCCGGTGAATTTAGCAGTAGAGGTGATTTTGAGTTTGCCGGCCGCACCTATTTCGGAACACAGACTATCAATGATGGCGTGGTAGCCAGCGGCTTCTTCTCACTGGCCAATCGTAACCACCTGTTCCGCGGCTTCGTGATGAACGAGAACGCGGACGATCTCGAATTTCCCGGTGGCACCATCACACCCACGGAATACGAGCGTGAGCGATTCGACCTCGGTTACAGTTATCGCACTGGTGATCACGAGCTCAGCTTCGACGTGGCCCGTAACAATACCGGCGATGCCGGCACGCCAGCACTGCCCATGGACATCCTGTCGATCGACAGCCACCTGTTCCGCTCGCGCTACAAGTTCGATGATGCGGATTTCACTATCACGGCGGAATTCTTTGGCAGTGATAACGAACACTGGATGACGAATTACCACCTGCGTCGCCCGCCCCAGGACAATATGATGACGACCGGCGCCATGCGCTACCGCCAGACCTATGCTACCAGCGACAACCTGGGATTCTCAGTGAAGCTGGAGCAGTACGCCGACAATGGAACGTGGCTCTATGGGGTCGATGGCCATTTCACCGATCACGATGCGACGGTAACCAATCCCAATGCCGCGCCGTTTTACCTGACCAATTTCAATGGTGCAAATCGCGACATACTCGGTCTGTTCGCGGAGCGCAGCCTGTCAGTGAGTGACAGCGTCGGCCTCGATATCGGTGCGCGATACAACCAGGTGAGCATGAATGCCGGTGCCGTTGGGGCCAATATGAACCCCATGAACCTGACAGCGGGTATGCCAGTCATGATGAATAACCTGGCGGCCAGTCTGGCAACGGCGTTCAACAGTTCCGACAGGGACCAGACCGATCACAACTTCGACTGGTTTGCCCGCCTGAGTCTCGAGGCGAGCAATGACATTACCTGGTATGTGGGCGCGGCACGGAAGACACGCTCGGCGTCTTATCAGGAGCGTTATCTGTGGTCGCCCCTGGAATCCACTGGTGGCATGGCTGATGGCAAGACCTATGTGGGCAACATCAATCTCGATCCGGAAGTGGCCCATGAAATTGAGTTGGGTTTTGACTGGGATGGTGACGGCTTCGCCTTCTTTCCCAGGGTGTTCTACAAGGATGTGAGTGATTTCATCCAGGGTACGCCGTCCACCAATATGATGGTGAACCAGTTTGCCCTGCTGATGAGCAACATGGGCATGGGGGCACCCGATCCCCTGCAGTTCAACAATACCGATGCGACATTCTATGGCTTTGATGTGGAGGCTCGCTTCGACCTGAGCGATCGCTTCACCCTGCGCGCCATCGCCAATGTGGTACGCGGTGAACGCGATGACATCAACGACAATCTGTACCGGGTATCTCCGGACAACATCCTGTTGGCTCTGGATTACCGCGGTAATAACTGGCTGGTATCCCTGGAGAGCATCAGCTACGCCGATCAGGACAGGATTTCGGTTACCAATCTCGAGCAGACAACCGATGGCTACTCTCTGTTGAATCTCTCCGGCCTCATCGACTTAGGCATGGGAGCGGAACTTCGGGTTGGTGTGGAAAACCTGCTGGATGAGGACTACTTCGATCATCTCGCTGCCTACAATCGTGCCTTCAATCCCGATATCGCCATGCGCAGCCGCATGCCGGGTCTTGGTCGCAACGTGTACGGTCGACTGATGTGGTATTTCTAGAATCCGCTTATTGCTGTTAGATTTCTTAAAGTGTCCTCTACTGAGAGGGCACTTTTTTTTTCGCGTCTTTTCGGGGATGGAGGGTTGCCGCCCCGCCGGCCTTGACTGGCGGGTCAACAATCCTCCCTCCCCGTAGCCACTTGGTCAGTGACAACCGCAATATCGAAGGATTCTTCCAGCGCCGAATTACCCTATACCCGATCGAAGGTAACCGAAGCTAATAAATAACGTAACACCCACCAGCGCTCCGAGTGCCGAGCAGGAGGGGCTTGTCGCCAACGATAAAGTGATAGCGCTGAACGCAGAAAAAAGACCGCCTTCCAGGGCTTTTTTCGGAGAGAAGGGACCACGGAGGGGCGCAGAGCGTGGGCGACAAGCCCCTCCTGCTCGGCACGGCCACACCCCGCAGGGAAGCTCTGCCTATACCGGCACGGCCACACCCCTCAGGGTAAGCTCTACCTATACCGGCACGGCCAAACTCTGCAGGAAAGCTCTGCCAATACCCGCACATCAATCAGATCCTGATCGCTATTCACCGAAATGCGCGATGGCGCTTTTTTTATTGCCAGATGTTTGTACACTGCGGTGACAATAAAAAGAACACAAGGGCATGGAGGTATCACTGAATGGTTTCGAGACAAATATTCATAGCCGCTCTGCTGGCAATAGTGGCGGGTCCGTTGTCCGGCAAGGCGCCTGCTGATATCGCACATGGCGTAAGTAACGACCTGCCTCGTCCCTACACTACCCAGCGTGACTGGGGGGAACTGCCAGACAACACCGCCGCATGGGCGGCAGTCACTGCGGTGGAGCCTTCCCCGGATGGTCAATTTATCTACGTCGTGCACCGCTGTTTCGAGAACTCCTGCGAAGGCCGCCCGGAAGATCCCATCCTCAAATACGACTATGCAGGCAATCTGCTGGCTCACTTCGGTGCAGGCCTGTTCCTGTTTCCCCATGGTGCGGTAGTGGACCATGACGGCGCGCTCTGGGTTACCGATGCCAGGGGTAACGACTCGCTGGGGCACCGCGCTATTAAGTTCAGCCCGGACGGCGAGGTACTGATGGAACTGGGTCAGGCCGGCGTCGGGGGTGCGGGAGAGGATCTGTTGTACTGGCCGAACGATATAGTGGTGGACCCCGCCGACGGCGACATCTTCGTGGCGGAGAGTCATCGCAACGGCGAGAACAATCGCATCGTGCACTATGACAGCAGGGGCAACTACCTGGGTGAATTCGGTGAGAAAGGATCCGGTCCCGGGCAACTCAGCGAACCCCATACGATTGCCATGGATTCCCGCGGTCGACTGTTTGTCGGTGACCGGGAGAACAATCGCATCCAGATTTTCAGTCAGCAAGGCGAACTGCTCGATGAGTGGCGTCAGTTTGGTCGGCCCAGTGGCATCTTTATCTCCGCGGATGATCGCATCTATGTGGCGGATTCCGAGTCGGGGCCAGATACCGGGGCAGGCGAGTTGAGCGGCATCATGAAAGGCATTCGCATCGGGTCTGCCGTGACAGGTGTGGTGGACTCATTCATAGAAGACATGGAACCACTGCGCGATGATCACTCGGGTGCGGAGGGTGTTGGTGTCGATGCTGAGGGTAATGTCTATGGCGCCGTGGTGCGTCGGCGTATGCTCGAGCGACATGTACTGAGCCAGTAGCGGGCAGGGCAATTTGACATTGCACTGCTTCCCAATATTTATTAGTGTGCAGCATCGCTTCGCTGGATGCCTTTGTTGCATTCACAGACGAAGTCGTCAGGGCACTTCTGGTCCGGGAATAAAAAATACTACAGGGAAACACGAGCGCAGCTAATGGCAAAAGGCAATCACAGCAACAAACACGCAATAAGAAACAGCAAGACCCAGGAGGCGTCCACCGAAGACCAGTCGCCCACCATGGCCGACAGGGCAGACAAATTTGATTGCTACCTGCAATCGGTGCAGGAACCAGAGCATGAGGTGGACATGTTTAACCTCGTGTACAACGAGATCAATGGTCGCAAGCCGCTGACCCTGCGGGAAGATTTCTGTGGCACCTTTGCCGTCTGCTGTGATTGGGTGAAGTCTGACAAGAAGCGTCAGGCATGGGCGGTAGACCTGAGCGAAGAAACCCTGCAGTGGGGTAAGCAAAACAACCTCGGCAAACTGAAGCCAGCCGTGGCAGAACGGGTCGAGGTGTTGCAGCAGGATGTCCGCGAGGGTAATACACCGCCGGTGGATGTTCTGGCGGCCCAGAACTTTTCATTCTGGTGTTTCAAGACCCGACCCGAGTTGCTGGACTATTTCAAAAAGGCCCGCGCCAACCTGGCAGACGATGGCCTGATGATCATGGACATGATGGGTGGGCAGGATTGTTATGACACCGACCTGGTCGACAAGCGCACCATCGTCAAGGGCAAGAAGGGTTTCAAATACCACTGGGAGCAGGCGTATTTCAACCCGGTCAATGCCGATGTGTCGTTCTACATCCACTTCAAGTTTGGTGATGGCAGCAAGCTGAAGCGCGCCTTCGAGTACCACTGGCGCTTCTGGACCATACCGGAAGTGAGAGAGCTGCTGATTGAAGCGGGATTCAGCGAGGCTCTGGTCTACTGGGATGAAGAAGAAGACGATGACAAAGATGCCAGATGGGTTACCACGGAAGAGATGCGTAACGATGCCAGCTGGATCTGTTATATCGTGGCCAGGAAGTAGCTGACCGTCCTGTCAGGCTGTAGTGCTTAGGCTTCGTTGCGTATGATCGGCTTGCAGAGGAACTCATGGAGCAAAATCGGCAGTTCAGCCACCGCATCGCCGGGGTCGACGATATTCCTGCGATCAAGGAACTGATGGGCCTCGCCATCGCCGAGAACATGAAAGCCTACCTGACGGCGGCTGAAATCGAGGCGGCCAGGGAGACCATGGGGGTGGACCAGACCCTGATCGACGATGGCAGCTATTTCCTGATCGAAACCATGCACGAGGGGCGGCCATTGCTGGTTGGCTGTGGGGGCTGGGGCAAACGCCGTACGCTCTATGGTGGTGACCATACGCCAGGTCGTGATGACAGCTTCAGTGATCCAGCCACAGAGGCGGCGCGCATCCGGGCCATGTATACCCACCCACAATGGACTCGCCGCGGGATTGGTGCGCTGCTTATTCGTCTGGGAGAAGACGCGGCGCGTGCCGCCGGGTTCCGGCGCATGGAGTTGGGTTCAACGCTGGCCGGAGAGGCGCTCTACCTGGCCCAGGGCTACAGGGAAGTCAGCCGGGTGAACCATAGCGGGGCCAATGGCGCTGGCAATCTGGTCATCAAGATGGAAAAGAGCCTGTGATGGCAATACAGGCCCACATCCCACCGGCCTAGAACGTGGTACGGACTCGCAATGCCAGTTCCATGCCGCTGCCGTTACAGAAATCTTCCACTTCCTCGACAATGCCAAGCGAGGTGGCACCGACGAATCGTGTGCGCTTGCGGCACCAGTCAGCCTCGGTGATGTTGTTCGACTCGAGGCGGAAGATGAAATTACCAAATGCGCGCTTCTCAACATAGGCTGATAGCCAGGGCGACTCGATAGTCTCCTCGATATCGTCTACATCGATCGCAAGGCGTCCAGTGCCGCCGTTCGACTGGTTTCTGTAGTTGAATCCATAGGTGAGGCCATGGGTAATGACGTCATGGCGGAAACCGACGTTTGCTTCCCAACGGCCATTGCCACGCTCGCGGCGTTTGATTCCCAGGAATGGATCGACGAATTCTGAATCACGCAGGCGAACCCCGGTGGTCAACAGGGCATTGTCTATGCCCAGGCCATCCAGCTTGGTGCTCATGTCCAGGTTCAGGCCATAGCGCTTGCCATCACCGATATTGCCCCGTGCCGATTCCAGGTCATCGGGTCCGGTAGACACATCGATGCGATCGATTTGGTCTTCTACATCCCGATACCAGAACTGTGAGTTCACAACTCCCAGATCATCGGGCAGGCGCATCTCGAAGTTCAATTCATAGCGCCAGGATTGTTCCTGTCGGATATCAGGATTACCAGCCTGGGTGTTCTGGTCTTCGTCCCCGCCATCCACCGAGGTGCTGAAGTCGGAGAAGCTGAGTTGATCGACGTCTTTGCGGACACTGGCGCGCAACTGGAAGCTGGGGGAAATGTCGAAGCGGTAATCCACACGGGGACGCAGGAACTGGAAGCTGCGGCTGTTGCTGACATCGCCGGACTGCTCGATGGTGGATGATTCGTAGACCAGGGAGCTTTCCAGGGACATTCGGTTACTGAGTTGCCAGTTGTGATTGGCGAAGGGCTCGTAGCGAATCTCCTCTACGGTTGTATTGGCGTTGCTGACTTCTACAGGCACCAGGTTGCCATACTCCGGTCGACGTTCACTCACGTCGCCTTCCACGCCGAGGCGCAGGCTGTTGTTGCGGATGGTCTGCGCACCTTCGATGCCCAGTTCCAGACCCTGGCTGCCACTCCAGTCGAAGGTGTAGGACGTACGCACGATACGCTCGCGATCTCGACCGCCACTCTCGGTAAACAGATTGGGTACATTCTCGCCGTTCACCACGTTGAAGCGCTTGCGGGTAGTCATCGAATCCCGGTCGTTGACGATGAATAAGGCGCGATAGGTGCCGGCATTGGCGAAGTCATACTGGAAATCGCCACCCAGCTCCCAGGCATCCCGGGTATTGATGTTCTGTTCGTTCTGATACCTGAGGCTGTCTTCCACCAGGTCGTGAATGGAACGCAGGGTGTTATCGGGCACCTCGCCGCGGGTTTCATAGAGGGCGTTCAACTGTACCGCGCTTCTGCCGAAGTTGTAGCCCAGGTTCGCGCTGGTGCTGTATTCCGTCTCATCGCGTTCGCGGTTCTCGCGACGAACTTCACCCAACTCATTCAGGGCGTTGTAGCTGTATTCGTTGCTCTCCCAAACCCGATAGCGGGGATCAGCTTCCACGGCGAGCAGGTAATTGAGGTCGCCGGATTGGCCGCTGTAGGAGAGCTGGCCACCGGGATCGATGGTGCCATCACGCAGGTAGTCTGTGCGGATCTGGACCGTGGTGCTGGAGCTCGTTGGCGTATCCAGCAGCACAACGTTAACTACCTGGCCGCCGCCTCGCACATCGAGTTCTTCCGACGTGCCACGAATGATTTCGATGTACTGCACCTGCTCTGCCGCGATCCGGTTTAGCTGGGCACGGCCCTCATTATTCTTGCCGGTGATGCGCTGGCCGTTGATGAGTATCTCGCCGGCGCCGGAACCCAGGCCGCGGCCGCCACCGCCTCCACCACGCAGGGCGAGGTCGATACCCGGAATACGGCTGAGCATGTCGTTGGCCGACACGGGGTAGTACTCGGCGAAGTAGTCTGCCGGGTAAACAATGGTGGAATCGTCAGCAGACTCTTCGTCCAGGGCTCGCTGGGCCAGGGCCAGGCTGGAACAGGTTAGCAGCAGGCAGCTAAGGGTTGCAGGCAGCAGGGTTCGCATAATGTCTCGGTTGGTTCCGTTGCGCATTGAATTCATTTTCTTTACCGACGCGACCAATCAGCTTCCGTGCTTAATCTTTTTACTGTCGAGGCGCCAGCGGTTCTGTATCAAGACTGGTAGTAATTATATCGACTGGAATTTTTGTACTTTGTCACAAATTGTAGGTTTTACGGTGTAATTAGCTGCAAATTGTGGCAATACCATGGCAATAGCCTCGAATGCCGCCGAAATCCCCTCGGACCCTCTGTAAACCCCGGCTCATGCGGGTTGACAGGGTATCCGTCGACCCTCTAGCATGAAAGCCTGTTGTGGACCCCCGCTGCCTGTGCCGCGGGGGTTTTTATTTGGTTTCCAGAGCATAATTCCCCGAGTGGAGACCAACCATTAAGACAGCACAAAAACCGAACCCCCTTTCAGCCGGGAAGTGGTCCTGCAGCGGCCCTTCGACGGCCAGATACAGCGGCTTTCCTACGACTCCAGCCACGGCTTCGACCTCTACCCGGGGAGCGGTGGCGGACCCAGGCCCTGCGTCATCTTCGTCTGCGGCTTTGCCGATGCCGGTTTCCGGCAAATTTTTGGCAGTTCCTGGAAGGATACGCCGCCCGTAAGCAGCTGGGCCCGCCTGCTTGCAGCGAGCGGCATCAGTGCGGTCACCCTGCAGGCCGACGAACCGCTGGCAGATACCTGTGCCTTGGTGCAGTACCTGGAACTAAACGCCGAATCCCTGGGTCTGGATGTACATTGCATGGGCCTGTGGTCCTGTTCGGGCAATGTGCCGACCGCGCTGGCAGTGCTGGAGGCCACGCCGACACTGGCCGCGGCAGTGCTGCTCTACGGCTTCATGCTGGAGCCGGAAGACGACAAATTTGTGAGCAGGGCGGCGCAGCAGTTTCGTTTCGCCAACCCGGAGTTGGGCGACAAATTGCTGACCAGCGGCGCCCGCATGCTGGTGGTTCAGGCCGGCCGGGATGAGTTTCCGGGGGTCAACGCCAGCATCGATTACTTTATGCAGCGTGCAGCGGAGCAGGGAACCGGGGTAGAGCTATTGCGCTATGCAGAAGGTGTGCATGCCTTCGATGTCATGGATGATTCCGCGCAATCCAGGGCGGTGATCCAGCAAGTCCTGGATTTCCTGGTGCAGGCGCTCACACCAGCACATCGATGAGATGTCCGGCGTTTTCGTTTTCCATGGCGAGAATCTTGCCGGAGGCCTGGAACAACAGCGTGTTGGTCTTCAGGGCGACCAGGGGGGGCGGCCAGTTCGCTGGCGCCTCGCGGTCCGGGCAGTACAGACTGCTGTACGATCTCGGTGGCAGCCCTGTCGATACCCTGATTGACACGCTGCATGCCTTGCAGGCCGGCATTGAACATTACGTGTCTGATTTGCATCTCTGGTCAGGCTTTCTCGGGTCGATAACAGTGGAACGACAATGCATAAAGCGTAATGCAGGGTGGCGATAGTCGGTGTAAACCGGTTCACAGTTTACTGAGGCCCTATAGACTGTTTTGGAATTTCACTGGATTGGCTTAGTCTGTGAATCCATGAAGGCAATACCCTTAAAGCAGCGCCTCCAAAAAATATTCAATGATGAACACAGAACAGAGCACAATTAAGCCGCATCAGGCCTTGAGCACATTGCTGCCCACTCAGGGCGGGCGAACCCGGAAAGTCAGCCAGTGAAACAGGCCAAGTCTCCCATATTGCTTTTTCCAACCCACTACCTGGGAAACTTCGTGCTGGGATTACCCTGGGTATTGCAGGTACTGGAAAACTACCCCGATTCCCTGGTAGTGCTGGATGCCCAGTTTGCAGGGATGGCAAGACTCGTGCTGCCCCCGGAAACTGACCTTCTCCTCTATCCACGCAAGCAGATCGCCAGGGACCGGAAGTTTCTCACCCGGCTCAGTAGCTACTACCGCTTTCTGAAAGGGCTTCGCGGCAGCGATGCCGATACTGTCCTGGATCTGGAAGGAGAGCGCTTCACCGGTGTGCTGGCCCGGCTCAGTGGCTGCAAGCGACGGCTGGGTCCTACTGGTAAACGGGCTGAGCGCTTCTATACCGAAATCCTCGATCTGAACTATGAGAATCATCGATTCAACGCCTTCGGGGAGATCGTCGCAGACTATGTGGACGGCAAGATTCCTGCGAGTCATTTACCCTATGCGGACGATGACGCCAGTGCAGCCCTCGTCTCCCGCAAACTGGATGCAGCGGGGGCGCATAAACCGCTGGTGGCCATTCATCCTGGCGCCAGCGTCCCTTACAAGCTCTGGCCCCAGGACTATTTTGTCGAACTGGTGAGTGGGCTGGATTCGAGAGGATTGCAGGTGGTCTGGGTAGGGGCCGGTGAGATGGATCTAAGTATCATCGAAGCCATAGAGGGGAAGTTAGAGAGCCAGGCCATCAACCTGTGTAATCAGTTGAGCTTTGTAGAACTGATTGCCCTGTACCGGCAATGCCGGTTTTTCATCGGCAGTGACAGCGGTCCCATGCATCTTGCGGCGTCGACAGGCCTGCCGGTGTTCGCCTTGTTCGGTCCCAGCAAGGAGGCCATCTGGGCACCGCTGGGTGAGAACAGCACCCTGCTGCGCGGTACCGAGCCCTGTGGTAGCCGCTGTGACGCCTTCGATTGCGAATATGGCTATCGATGCTTGCAGTCACTGCGGCCCTCGGCAATCATAGATGCCGTGCAGAAACTGGCACCCTGAACTCCGGAAGCGATTCTCCCATGTATGAAAAGATACCCGTCAGCGCCTACATCATTACCCTCAACGAGGCTGAGAACATCGGTCGCTGTCTCGACCGCCTAGTGGAATTCGATGAGGTGATCCTGGTGGACAGCGGTAGCACCGATGGCACCGTGGAGATTGCCCAACACTATGACAATGTAAAGACCTCATTCAATGCCTGGCCCGGTTTCAGCGCGCAGAAAGCCCATGCGCTGAGCCTGTGCAGCAACGAGTGGGTACTGAACGTTGACGCTGACGAGGTCATCACCGACGCTTATATCGAGGCGATGAAGCAGACCATAGCCGAAGACAAGGTGGTCGCGTTGGAATCAAACCGCACCCTGTATCGCTGGGGCGTTCGTCCCCGGCATTTCGGCCGGGACGATCGCCTGGTGCGATTGTTCAGGAAGAGTGCCGGTCATTATGAACCCCGCCGGGTGCATGAAAGTATTTCCATCACCGGTAATATTGGTACGACCGATGCCACCATCGAGCACTATGAAAACCTCACCTATTCCCAGCGGGTCGACAAGGCCAACAAGTACAGCCAGGCCAAGGCTGAAGACAAGCATGAGAAGGGTAATCGGGTTTCGGTTATCACCCTGGTATTGATCTTTCCCTTCACCTTTATCCAGGTGTATTTCTTCAAGGGCCATATTCTCGATGGTGTGGATGGCCTGCTCACCAGTATGAACGCCGCGTTCTACACGTTCATGAAGTACGCGAAGTTGTACGAGATGAACAAGGGCAGGAAGAAGCACTGAAGTGGTTTCCCGGTCGCTTCCGGTATCTGCAGACAGCGCAAAAAAACAGACATAAAAAAAGGGCAGCCCGGACTGCCCTTTTTTGTTGGTATCTTTAATTCCGGATCATTCAACCAGGTAACGGGAGAATTTGCCGGCATCATCGGCATCCGGTTCGGCGATGAATTCTGCCAGGTAGTCATTGTCATCCAGCTTGGCCTTGAGGAAGGCCAGCACGTAACGTCCCAGGGTTTCCTTGTCGGCACCGGCATTGGTGACCAGCATGTGGTCGCCCTCGGCCAATTCCATGTAGATCTTGTCGCTGCCGATGCTGTCAAAGACCAGTTTGGCATGTTGTGCCACTGGCGCGATTTCGTCCTGGGCGGCGGCGACGACCAGGGTTGCTGCGGTAATTCCGCTGTAGTCACCACTGAAAGACTGGCCCAGTTCGCAGCAGTACAGTGCCAGTGGAATGGCGGCAGCGATGTCGTCGCCCAGGCTCGCCGCGGCGGCCAGTGTGGCGCCGCCACCCAGCGAATGACCCATGATGGCGATCTTCTCCAGATCCATCTTGTTGCTCACCGGGGAGTTGGCGTTGGCATTTTCCGACTTGATGAAGTCTACGGCGGCAATGAGTGCATCGGCGCGCGCCGCGAGGCTGTCAGTCGTGGTGTTGGTTTCGAGGATAAACACGGTATAGCCAAGCGATGCCAGGGCGGGTCCCCACCACTCATAGTTGGCGGGCGTTCCCTGGTAGCCGGGCACAAAGGCAATCGCGCCGTTGGGGATATCGAAGCTCAGGGTCAGGGGATAGAAGACCATGGCGCTGGCGAAGGCATCGCTGCTGGGCGTCGCATCATAGGTTCGAACCTCGTAGAGGCGTTCGTCGAATTCCCGCCCGGCCGCTAGGCCAATCATCCGGCCTTCCGGGCGATAACGGCCCTCGCTGTTGTCCTGCGCTTGGGTGATTCCCGGGAATAGCAGCAGGCTAATCACCAGGGCGGCCAACAGGCCAGATGTCCATAAAACGCGTTCTCTAGACAGGGTCATGATCGTGTCCTCTGATTTATTGATTCTTCTTATTACAAGGCTTGATTCGGGCAATTCGGGTCGCATGGCTGTTCCCGGTTGCGCCTCCAATATAGCAAAGTGTCGGGGGCAGGCAAACCAGTCTGAGAGGGCTGAAAATCGAGGGATTCAGCCATTGCGGGGGCGCACGTTGCGCCTGCGGGTGTGGCGCTATATGCTCCCTCTCTCACTCGACCCATTCAACCGCACAGACAGGATTGACACAAAGCCATGAGTCATCTTTTTCAACACCGCAGGGCACGCTACTGCGCCCTGGTATTGCTGCTGGGCCTGTTCTCAGTCAATCAATCAACGGCACAGGAACTGGGAGATCACCAGTACACCACCGAGGCCATTCAGGCGGGGCTGCGGGTCTATTCCCGGGAATGTGCCCTCTGCCACGGTCCCCAGGGAGACCTGGTGAGCGGCATTAACCTGCGCCGAGGCCAGTTTCGCACAGCCCAGTCCGATGATGACCTGCGTAGTGTCATTACCGAGGGGCGGGCCCAGGGGCAGATGCCGGCCTTCAACCTGCGGGAAGAGGAACTGAGTGGTGTTATCGCCTACATTCGGGCGGGCTTCGATCCCGACGGCGTGGCGGTGCGCATCGGCAACCCCCAGCGCGGCGAGGCCCTGTTCAATGGCAAGGGCGAGTGCTCCCAGTGTCATCGGGTGAATGGTGTCGGTCCACGCACTGCGCCAGATCTCAGTTCAATCGGTGTCCTGCGGACCCCGGCCAACCTGCAACTGAATCTGCTGGATCCGGCGGCGGCCATCCTGCCGATCAACAGGCCCGTTCGTATAGTGACCCGCAACGAGGAAACCATCATCGGCCGGCGTCTCAACGAGGATACCTACACCGTGCAACTCATCGATTCCCGGGAGCGCCTGCGTTCCCTGATAAAAGAAGAATTGGTGACTTACGAAATAAGTGACCTGCCCAGCAAGCAGCCGACGAATCTCAGTGCAGATGAAGTGGCCGATGTAGTGGCCTATTTGCTTACCCTGGATGGGCAAGGAGCGGAACAATGAAAATGATTAGTCGTGTGGCAGCAATCCTCGGTATTTGTCTGGCAAGTTCAGCCAGCTTCGCCCAGGTTCCCTATGAACGAATTCTCAACGCTGAGCAGGAGCCCCATAACTGGCTGACCTATAACGGCAGCTATATGAGTCAGCGTTACAGCCAACTGGACCAGATCACCCGTGATAATGTGGGAGATCTGGAACTGAAGTGGGTGTTGCAAAACCAGGTATTCGGTGCCTGGCAATCCAATCCCATCGTGGTAGACGGCATCATGTATGTTACCGAGCGTCCGAACAGCGTGATGGCGGTGGATGCGATCACCGGTCGTGTGTTCTGGAAGTACGTGCATACCCCTGACGAGCGTTCCCGTGTCTGCTGTGGTGCAAACAATCGTGGTGTGGCGGTACTCGATGACAAGGTGTACATGGGTACCCTGGATGCGCGCCTGGTAGCGCTCGACCGCATCAATGGTGAATTGCTGTGGAATGCAGAAGTGGGCGATGTGGGGCTGGCCTATTCGGTCACCATGGCTCCGCTGGCGGTGAAGGACAAGATCATCGTCGGTGTCGGCGGCGGTGAGTTTGGTATTCGCGGCTACGTGGCGGCCTTCGATGCCGAGACCGGCGCCCAGGTGTGGAAGACCTATACCATTCCCGGACCCGGCGAACCCGGCCACGACACCTGGCAGGGTGACGACTGGATGTACGGCGGTGCGCCGGTCTGGATTACCGGGTCCTTCGATCCGGAACAGAACCTGACTTTCTGGGGGGTGGGTAATCCCGGGCCAGACTGGAATGCCGAACAGCGGCCGGGCGACAACCTGTACTCGGACTCTGTGATCGCGCTGGACGCCGACACCGGTGAACTGGCGTGGTATTTCCAGTTTACCCCGAATGACGCCTACGACTATGACTCTGTGCAGGTGCCGCTGCTGGCTGATATCAACTGGAATGGCACGCCGAAGAAAGCCATGATGTGGGCCAATCGCAACGGTTACTTCTACGTACTGGATCGCACAACGGGTGAGTGCCTGGTGGGCGAGCCCTACGTGCGAGTGAACTGGAGCAGCGGGCTGGATGAGAACTGTCGCCCCATCCCGACACCGCAGCCGGATGGCATGCCCACGTACCCGGGTAACCAGGGTGGCACCAACTGGTATCCGCCGTCCTACAGTCCTCGCACCGGGCTGTTCTACTTCAGTGCCTGGGAAGATTACGCCACCATCTACTACTCGGAAGATCAGGAGTACACGCCTGGCCGTGCCTTCCTCGGTGGCGGCTTCAGTGTCCTGGCACCGACCCAGGGTGCTCCAACCATCGGAATCGGACGTACTAACCCGGTGAATAACTGGACTAACGAAGTGGGCCATGCCTCGCTGAAAGCCATGGATCCAAACACCGGCGAGGAAGTGTGGGAGTTCGAGCAATACGATGTGAGTGATAGTGGTATGCTCACCACCGCCAGTGACTTGCTCATCACCGGCGGCAGGGAAGGGTACTTCCACGTGCTGGACGCCCGCAGCGGTGAACTGCTGTATCACAAGAACCTGGGAGGACAGATCGTGATGGCCCCGGTGACTTACATGGTGGATGGCGTGCAGTACGTTTCCATCATTTCGGGCAACAGCCTCTTCAATTTTGCACTGAAGGATTAAGTTGAACTATTAGAGAGTATTGCCGGGTTTTCTCATGCGCTTGAACGACACACAGGTCAATACCTTGATGCATCTGCTCACCACCGTGGCGGTGGTGGCAGGTGTGGGATTCGTCCTGTGGGAGCTGCAGCAGAACCGCGAACTCGTCATGCTGGAAATGTTCAGCGAAGGCACGATTGCCAATCGTGCCACCACCGTGTCGTTCGCGGGTGAGAATCCCTCGGTGATCCTGGCCAAGGCCTGTGAAGGCACGGAAGAGTTGAGCACAGAAGACCATATCGTCCTGAATTTCATTTTCAATGAAACCATGGAATCCATCAGCCGCATGCGCCTGCTGGAGAATGGTCTCTACCCGGTGGATGCCTGGCAGCCGAACCTGCTGGAATCCCGCTTCAGCTTCATCTTCTCCATGCCCGCCGGGCGTGCCTGGTGGGAAGCGCGGGATACCACCCCGGCTGTGAAAGGGCCAATAGACGCCTATCTGGCAAGCCTGGGGCCACCGGACTGTGCCAGCCAATATGCCAACATCAAAACTCGATCGATCGAAATCGCGTATGACTGGAAATAGGTCGTTGGATTCGACTGATTAGCTTCAGTCGTCATTATCGGCGCTGAGCAGGTCCGGCAATCCCGACAGATGGCTTGATAAGCAACCGCTGTAGAGTGAGGAAAGATCGCTTGCCTGAACTGAGCTGGGATCGCAGCAATCCCTTTATAATCGCTATAAAAGTCAATCAATCCAATATCGATGGTTATGGCCATGTCTCTACCCACAACTACGTGCAGTGGATGATCGACTGTGCCTTCGCGCATTCGACGGAACTCGGGCTATCCGAAGCGCGCTGCGTGGAACTGGGACGTGGTATGGCGGCGGTGAACCTGCAGGTAAAATTGCAGGGAGCGGCCTACGAAGGTGAGCACTTGCAGGTGGCCACCTGGATAGTGGCTTCAGATGGCCGATTGCGGCTGAGTCGGGAATTCCAGGTCATCAACCAGAACAGTGGCAAGACTCTCACACGGGGGCGGTGCGACTTCGTCTGCACCAATCTCGAGAACGGCAAACCGGTACGCATGCCCCCGGAATTTCTGGACAGCTATCGGGTCGCCAGCGCAGAAATCCCCGCCGAATAAGACAAACTTTGTTACTTTTCATAGAGTTGTAAACCTATTAAATCCAGCTAAAAGCTGGATAATTTGGCTTCCTGAATCGTCTCTGATGCTGCAATGGAGATCCGTTCACTAGCACCCGCCCGTGACGACGGGCAATTCTGCAAATCCAAGGAGAAATCCATGCAAGTTATTGAGTTTAGGAGGCTTTTGCTTGGCCTCCTGTGCCTGGTTAGCCCGCTTGCGGCTAGCGCCCAGGACAGCGTCGAATGGTTTACCCTGGGCAATGACTACGCGCACACCCGGTATACCCCGGCTGATGAACTCAGCCCGGAGAATTTCGGGGAACTGGAAGTGGCCTGGGAATGGGACGGCGCCAGTTTTGGTGCGGTCAGCGGCCGTTCCACGCCATCCTATATCGATGGGCTGCTGTACACCGTTGCGGGCTATAACCGCCATGTGATCGCCATCGACCCGAAGACCGGTGAAACGGTCTGGTCCTACCGCGAGCCCAAGACGCCACGAGCCAAGTACTCCATGCGTGCCGACTACGGCAAGGGCGTGGCCTTCGGCTACATCGATGGCCGCGGTGTGGTGATCATCGTATCACCTGGTTTCTTCCTGACTGCTCTCGACGCCAAGACTGGCGTGCCGCTGGAAGACTGGGGTACACCTGTACCCATCGAAGGTTTTCCGAGGAGTGGCGTGGTGGACATGCTGAAGGATCTCGGTCATCCCTATGATCCATATGAAGGCATTCCCCTGGAAGTGGGTTACATCACTTCATCTTCACCGCCCATTGTCGTGAATGACACCATCGTGGTGGGTAACTCTGCGGAGCAGGGCTACCACCAGGCACGCATCGAAAACGTGCCAGGTGACATTCTTGGTTATGACCTGCGTACTGGCGAGTTCAAGTGGAAGTTCAATGTCATCCCCAAGCCGGGTGAATACGGCCACGAGACCTGGGAGAACGATGCCTGGGAATGGACAGGTGATGTGTCTTCCTGGGCACCTCTGTCAGCCGACCCGGAAAATGATCTCGTCTATATTCCGACCAACAGTGCCACCATCGACTACTACGGTGGTTTCCGTCCCGGCGACAATCTCTATGGCGCCAGCATCATCGCGCTGAACGCATCGACCGGGGAGCGGGAGTGGCATTTCCAGTTCGTGAAGCATGAAATCTGGAACTTCGATACCCCCACGGCTCCCGTTTTGATGGACCTGACCGTGGATGGCCGCGAGATCCCGGCTGTTGTGCAGGCGACCAAGCAAGGTTGGCTGTATACCTTCAACCGCCTGACCGGTGAGCCTGTGTGGCCGATCGAAGATCGTCCCGTGCCACCTTCAATCGTGCCGGGCGAGGTGTTGTCTCCTACCCAGCCGCACGTGACCTGGCCGGAAGCCTATTCCCTGCAGGGTATCAGTGAAGATGATCTGCTGGACTTCACGCCGGAATTGAAAGAGCAATCCCTGGCCGCCATGGAAGACTATGTGATGGGCGGTCTGTTCAATCCGCCCATTCATGCCGATAACCCCATGGGCAAGTACGCGGCCATGAACTGTCCGGGCGGTGCCGGCGGTGTGAATATTACTTCACCTCCGGTGGCTGACCCCGTGACCAACACGTTCTACGTTTCTGAGCATACGGCCTGTTTCACCCTGCGCCTGATACCGGGTGAAGAAGCTGACCTGTTGTTCCCGAATTCCACCGGGGTAACCACAGCGCAGTACGCAAACGGTGTACCCGGTGCCACTGCCAGGCCGCCCCGTCACCCAAGCGGTCTGCCAATCTGGAAGCCACCCTATAGCACCATCGTCGGCTACGACATGGATACGGGTGAGAAGAAGTTCACCATCCCCACCGGTGAAACTCCCCAGCGCTACAAGGATGCCTTCGAGCGAGCAGGTGTGCCGGAAAGCACTTACGGCAACACCGGTACCGGTGCGCTGGTGCCCATGGTGGTAACACCCACCATGCTGGTCTACTCCGACCAGGCCTCCGATGGCACACCCATGCTGTGGGCGCTGGATAAGGATAGCGGCGAGATTCTTGCCGAGATCGAGGCGCCTGCCCGTTCCAACTACGGCATGAGCAGCTGGGTCCACGATGGACATCAGTACATCATGCTGCAGACCGGTTCCAAGTTGACCGCCCTGGCACTGCCAGCCGCCCAGGACACGGGTGGCGCTGCTCACTAAGGCAGTTGTACACGATAGAAAAGGCGGCCAATTGGCCGCCTTTTTTTGACCATCGTAATATGTCGTGAATGGTGTTGTGGCGCCGCTTGCAGACCTGTTTGTCGCGCCCGTCTGCGCGGGTATATGGGTATGGGAGAGTATGCAGAGAACTTCGCTATTTCGGCAGCCACTGCACGAGCAGTTGTGGTGCGGCAGGGTTTCCGACCCGCCAGTCAAGGCCGGCGCTGAACGCAAGAAAAAGAC
>JAYPVK010000042.1:0-141 GCA_038134565.1 Pseudomonadales bacterium
GGCGCCAGTCACAGCCTCGCTCGTCGTCAACGTGATTGTCTTACTACCCGCATTGACAGTCTGACCACTAAAGGTAGGAGCGGTGGTGTCTTGCTCTTCTCCCCCACTACCTCCGCTCGCGTCTCCTCCCCCAGTGTCTCC
>JAYPVK010000042.1:241-23393 GCA_038134565.1 Pseudomonadales bacterium
ACCACCAGTGTCTCCACCACCAGTGTCTCCACCACCAGTGTCTCCACCACCAGTGTCTCCACCACCAGTGCCTCCACCAGAAGTATCGTTATCATCTTGATAAATAACACCTACATCAGAGCTAGCAACAGCTGAAGACAGTGCGTCACCAGTAAAACTATCAACGACCGTCGTCAACGAACCACCAGCAACAACCGCTGATGCTAGCGCTGCAACGGAAGACCCCTGTGAAACGACAGCAACCCTAGCAAGCGCTTCAATGCTTTCGGCTTCGATAGCAGCTTTATTCGCAGCCGAGGAAACTGCTGATAGAGCGGTAATGACTTCAACTGATACATTTGCCCCTGATGAGGTCACGCTATTCGTTACGATACTTTGTATTACTGAAGCATCATCAAGCGCAATAACGCTACCGCCCACTGCTGCAGATTCGATGGAATTTGCTAGGTTGCTAATTATCGACTTACCTGCTGACAGAACAGATCCGTTTGAATCACTCGCCTTGATAACTACAGCTGATTGAGCGATCAGATTTGCGACTTGAAGAGCCTTAGCCTGAACTAAAAGCGCGGCGTCTTTAGCCTCCTGTGAGGCTGAAGCGCTACTGAGCACTGACAGAGGATCATATGTAAGAGTATTTATGTTTTCGGGTAATCCCAGCGCCTTTTGTACTGTGTCCTGAGCCTCCGCCGTAGACCCTCCGCTCGAGATCACAGCCGCCACGATAGTTGTGATGGGGTTGACTACGGTTGAACCTTCTGGAGCGGTCAACACCCCCTCGAAGGCTTTGCCAGTCATGATGTCTATGCCACCAAATGCAACAATTTGCCCCTGACCAGCCTCCGAAGGTAAAACGTAATTACCCTGAGAATCGGTAGTAGTAACAAACTCACCAAAACTTGGAAGCCCATCACCATTGGTGTCAACAAACACTGTTGCGCCACTGACATAGCCATCAACAACAACACTTTCTATGCCGTTTATCGACATTTTACTCGCAAGCGCGTCGAGCCCATCTATGCCGTTTGCAAGGCTAGTAGAAGTGGATCCGATTGCTTGAATGATATTTTTTACAGCCGCATTTACGGTTTTACCAGTAAAATATTCAGCCTTTCCTTCGCCACTTAGAGTAGCCAAGAAATCCGTAGCAGCCTCAGCACGATTTGTCAGTGTCAGACTAAAAGGATCTGTGTTTTCGACACAAAGTAGAAATAGCTCTGCCCAAGAAAGCTCTCCCCCCTCTATCAGAGTCGCATAGTAGTTAGCATCAGAATCACTTAGCTCTAGCCCAAAACCATACTCCGCAATTGTTTTAAGCGTATTAACCGCACCTTGACTCTGACTAACCGCTCCCATGTAGTCGTTTACTAGAGCCGCGATTGACGAAGACCAATAGCTATCCGCGTCGGCAAGCGCCTGCAGAGCAACTAATTCGCTAGGGGAAGCAGATCGCCCCGCCGCTAAAATCGCAATTTTGTGAAGAGCAATCTGAATGTCCAAGGCAAACTTCCTTATTCTTATATTGTTTAGGCAGTTGATTGAGTAAACTACGTTATAGAGAAAGGCTAATCAAGAGGGAGACAGGTGATTAAGTATTAATATAAGATCTAGCAAATTCTTAGTATTATCTCCTAAGTTACTGTTTTTATTTTATTTATTTAATTTATGGAAGCGATATGAAAATCTGCGCTCATTCGCACCCCAACTTTAGTCAGACCAGCATCTGCAGATTAAAATAACCCATGCGTTGAATCCTCCATCAAACCTGCACCATTTTGGTGTGACGTGATGAGCTTCAACAACCAACACTAGCTCGATGGGACTGATGCCAATAACGACTGAGCATCTCTCAACCGCTTGCTGGAACTTCTTAATTACTGGCTCATCACGTCGACGGCCAAGCTTATATCGATAGATTTAATCCCTGCTCCTAACCATCCGTCAGGCCCTGTGCAAACTTGCTCGACGTAAATCTTCAGCATAATCAAGATGTTTATACCTACACAAAATCAGAATTTTCACGAGTACAATATAGTGGGCAGCAGTGTCGTAGACTTAGTTTTAAGGAGTGGTCGCATATCGAAACATAAGCCGGAAGGATGGAAATTTACGAAAAGACTATTAGAGCAACTTCATCAACTGTTGCTTTTAACTTAGGGGGGGGGGGCGTGTCTTGGCCTAGCAAACAACTAGCTCGATTATAATTGAGCCAGGCTAACCTCAATCTCCCTCAGCGCTTGCTTCACCATCAGACTTCTCTTTTTGGATCCGCTGGTAAATTTCTTCCCGGTGAACCGCAACCTCTTTCGGCGCATTCACCCCAATTCTCACTTGATTACCTTTTACCCCGAGTACCGTAACAGTGACATCATCCCCAACCATTAATGTCTCGCCGATTCGGCGTGTCAGTATCAACATTGCCTTTCTCCATTTACCATTCCTTTGCGAGCTCCCTTTTGCTTCCTGAGCTGCTTCCTGTCTGTCCCCTGCATGCAGTGCCGTGCTGGCGCTTCTTTCCTGCTCTGGTGCCTAGAGTGCCGAGATACAGGACCTGATACAGGGTCTGGGGTGATGCCATCACCCAGACCGCCGTAATGCACTAAACTCGCGCATTCGCGGGGGTTTGTACTGTATTCCGCGGGCCTCTTCGGGCCCGAGAATGGCGACAGCAGACTATAGTATCTGCCTATCCACACGACTTGCCAAGGATTTCCGGGCAAACTGCATAAGGAAGGCAACCTTTCATACCCTTATTTACTGCTGTGGGGGGAGCCTGGATCACCCAGATTGAAGGCGCTGTGCAGGGCACGAACAGCCAACTCCAGGTATTTCTCCTCAATCACAACGGAGATTTTGATCTCGGAGGTGGTGATGATCTGAATATTGATGCTTTCATCGGCCAGGGCCTTGAACATTTTTGCAGCGATACCCGCGTGGGAGCGCATTCCTACGCCCACCAGCGATACCTTGCAGATACGCGTATCGAGCACAACTTCGCGGGCCTGAAGAGAGGTGCAAACATCCGTCAGGATTTTCTTTGCCTTCTCGCTGTCATTTCGCTTTACGGTGAAGGTGATGTCATTGGTACCGTCTGCCGCCGCGTTCTGCACGATTACATCGACTTCGATGCCCGCTTCACTTACAGGGCCGATGACTTTGTAGGCAATACCTGGCACGTCGGGCACTCCGGTCACTGTCAGCTTCGCTTCATCTCGTTCGAACGCAATGCCCGCAATGCTTGGATCTTCCATCTCTGAATCTTCCTCTAGTGTAATCAGGGTACCTGTATCATCTTCGAAGCTGGACAATACGCGTAGTGGTACGCGGTACTTTCCAGCGAACTCTACCGAGCGAATCTGCAAGACTTTTGCACCAAGACTCGCCAGTTCCAGCATTTCTTCGAAGGTTATAGTCGATAGCAGACGAGCATCTTCAACGACTCGAGGATCGGTCGTATAGACACCTTTAACGTCTGTATAAATTTGGCACTCATCGGCATCGAGCGCCGCCGCGAGGGCCACCGCCGTGGTGTCGGATCCACCGCGACCGAGGGTCGTTATATTGCCGACTTCATCAACACCCTGGAATCCGGCTACGACCACAACGTTCTGTTGCTCGAGTTGCGCGTGGATTCGGGAGCTGTCGATCTCCTTGATTCGAGCCTTGGTGTGCGCATCATCGGTCAGGATACGCACCTGACCACCGGTAAAGGAATGCGCGCCATAGCCTCGCTTCTCCAGGGCCATACACAGCAGCGCGATGGTCACCTGCTCCCCCGTGGAGAGAAGCACATCCATCTCCCGCGGCGTCGGTTGATCCATGATTTCTTTCGCCAGCGCCACCAGGCGATTGGTTTCGCCGCTCATGGCTGACACCACAACAACGATGTCATCACCCTTGTCGCGGAAGCCAGCAATCTTGTCTGCAACGGCTTCTATGCGCTCGACACTTCCTACCGAGGTGCCGCCGTATTTTTGAACAATTAGTGCCATTCCCTTGTCCGTCTTCCAGTCTCTCTTCTATAGCCTTTCTTCCAGCCACGGCTGCACGCTCGCGAGCGCTGCCGGTAAAGCCTCGAGATCACTACCACCAGCCATCGCCATATCGGGACGACCACCACCCTTGCCACCAACCTGCAGAGCCACCATGTTTACCAGGTCGCCTGCTTTCACCGAGGCCGTGAGATCCTTGCTGACCCCAGCGATGAGGTTTATCTTGCCCTCGCTGCTGTTGGCCAATACTACAACGCCACTGCCCAGCTTGTTTTTCAATTGATCCACTGTATCCCGGAGAGTCTTGGGATTGAAGCCTTCGAGAGAGGCAATCAGTACCTTCTTGCCATTGATCTCGATCGCCTGGTTACTCAAGTCGTCCCCGGCACTGGAGGCCATCCTGGCCTTGAGCTGTTCCAGCTGCCGTTCCAATTCGCGATTTTGCTTCGCCAGAGCTTCCACTTTACCCAATAATTCATCGGGATTGGTCTTCAGCACGGCACTGGCCTCGCGCAGAGTATTTTCTTCTCTCTCAATCAAGGCCAATGCCCCGCGACCCGTAACGGCCTCAATACGGCGCACACCAGCCGAGATACCTGTCTCGCTGATAATCTTGAACAGACCAATGTCACCGGTACGCTGTACATGACAGCCGCCACAGAATTCGATGGAGAAATCACCGCCCATGGATACAACGCGCACCTCGTCACCGTACTTCTCACCAAATAGTGCCAGGGCACCCTTTTTACGGGCATCCTCAATGGGCATGACTTCCTTGGATACCGACGAATTCCCCAACACCTGGTTATTTACCAATTCTTCGATGGCCCGGAGTTCTTCTCGGGTAAGCGGTGATGGGTGAGAGAAGTCGAAACGCAATCTGCCAGCATCCACCAGCGATCCCTTCTGCAGGACATGGTTGCCGAGGACACTGCGCAAGGCAGAGTTCATCAGGTGGGTGGCAGAGTGATTGAGAGTAATGGCGGCACGATCGTTGCCCGCCACCAGGGCGCGCACCTGGTCACCGACAGAAAGCTGCCCGCTCTCCAGCTTGCCGCGATGCAGATAGACATTCCCCTGTTTCTGGGTATCGGTTACCGCGAAACGCGCAGCCTCGCTCTCCAGTACACCCTGGTCGCCCACCTGACCACCGGACTCTGCGTAAAAAGGTGTTGTATCCAGCACAAGCAGCACCTCGGTATCCGCCGGCACCGATTCAAGCTTCTCATTACTGAGACTGTATATGGCTTCGACCGTGCCTTCATCCTGCAATCTATCGTAGCCAGTGAAATTTGTTTTCCAGGATGGATCCAGGTCGAGTTTCTCAACCGCGCTGAAACTACTGGCAGCCCGGGCCTGATCCCGTTGTACTTCCATTGCTCTTTCGAAACCGGGCATATCCAGGCTCAACTCATGTTCCCGCGCGATATCTGCGGTCAGATCCACCGGGAAGCCGTAGGTATCATAGAGCTTGAACACCGTGTCACCCGGAATCTCTGAGCCTTCCAGATCCGCGATGGCCTTCTTCAGGATGGTCATGCCATTGTCCAGGGTGCGCGCAAATTGCTCTTCCTCTTCCTTGAGCACTTTTTCCACGAATGCCTGCTGGGTAAGCAATTCCGGATAGGCCTCACCCATGACCTTCACCAGGGAGGCAACAATCTTGTAGAAGAAGACATCCTCGACTCCAAGCTGGTAGCCGTGGCGCACGGCTCGCCTCACGATGCGTCGTAGCACATAGCCCCTACCCTCGTTGGAAGGCGTGACGCCATCGGCCACCAGGAAGGCACAGGAGCGAATATGATCGGCTATCACCTTCAGGGAATTGTTGCCGAGGCCTTCTGTACCGGTGAGCGCCGCGATGTCCTTGATCAGGGTCGCAAACAGATCGATCTCGTAGTTGCTGTGAACGTGCTGCATAACCGCCGCCAGTCGCTCGAGGCCGGCACCGGTATCCACGGAGGGCTTGGGCAGAGGAGTCATGGAACCATCGGCCTTGCGCTCGAACTGCATGAAAACCAGGTTCCAGATTTCTATATAGCGATCACCATCTTCATCCGGGCTACCAGGAGGGCCACCCGCTACTTCGGGACCGTGATCGAAAAATATCTCGGAACAGGGGCCGCAAGGACCGGTATCGCCCATGGCCCAGAAATTATCCTTCTCTCCCATTCGCGAGAAGCGCTCTGGATCGACCTTCATCTCGTCGAGCCAGATAGAAGCCGCCTCGTCATCTTCCCTGAATACCGTGACCCAGAGTTTCTCCGGAGGCAGCCCCAGGTCCCTGGTCAGGAATTCCCAGGCGAATTGAATCGCTTCGCGCTTGAAGTAATCGCCGAAAGAGAAATTGCCCAGCATCTCGAAGAAGGTATGGTGGCGCGCGGTGTAACCGACGTTTTCCAGGTCGTTATGCTTGCCACCGGCACGCACACAACGCTGCGACGATGTGGCCCGGGGATTGTCCCGTTTCTCCGCCCCCAGGAACACATCCTTGAATTGCACCATGCCGGCATTGGTGAACAACAGGGTGGGATCGTTGCCAGGCACAAGCGGACTGCTGGGCACGATCTCGTGACCCCGCGCGGCAAAAAAATCAAGGAACTTCTGACGTATCTCTGCGCTCTTCATGCCCTTCTCGATCATTTCCTTCTGAGGTGGTTTAGCTGTGTGTTATGACCCGGTTCAGCCCCGGAGGCCATGGCAGGCCCTGCCCCCACAGAATCGGGGTCGGGGTTCAAAAAAGCACAGGATTATAGCGTTTAATATCTTGAGTTTGCAGGCTTTTTTCACGATCGACTGCCACCAAACTGGCATCCGGCGATCTCTGGCAGCCGCCCGGCGACCGCTAATTGCCAGAGTCGTCTTGCTTCGACTGCCCCAGCAGGCCAGAGCTGCTGCCCAGATCGAAGGCCTGGATGATCCTGTCCTCAGGCACCCGCAGGTTGCCATCGCTGGACAGGAAGATGGCAATAGGCCGGGTCTGGGGGAAGTGGCTGAGGATAATCGCCACGATTATCAGGAAAGGCACGCAGAGGAACATGCCCGGAATACCCCAGATTGAGCCCCACAGCGCCAGATTCAGCAGGATAATGATAGGACTCAGGTTGAATGAACTGCCCATTAGCCGTGGCTCCAGGACGTTTCCGATGCCCACCTGGAACGCGCCAATGCCTATCAGCACCAGGAAAAACAGGGTATAGCCATCAGACTGGGCCAGCGCAATCAGGGCAGGAAAAATAGTGGCAATGATTGAGCCCACTGTGGGTATGAAGTTCAGGAGGAAGATCAACAGGCCCCAGACCCCCGCGAAATCGACTCCCACAATCATCAGATAGGCATAGCTCAACAGACCGGTCAGCGTGCTGGTGAAAACCTTGATACCGATGTACTTCTGAATATCGTCCCGGATGCGATTGATGATTTTTCTGGCGGCTTTCTCCTTTTCCTTGTCATCCACCAGGGCCGCAATCTTGTTGCCGAAGTACCCCTGCTCGAGGAACAGGAATCCGACATAGATCAGTATCAACCCACCAGAGGCCAGAATACTGGCGAGAGAGGATGCGATGGAGGTGGCATAGGCCGGTATATCTATCCACTCTGCCATGAGGTCGTTAAAACTTCTGCCCTGGAAGGCGGCGAAATCAATGAAAGGCAGGGTTTGCATGCGGCGGGTCAGATTGTCCTGGTATACCGGGGCCACATCCATTACATCGCCCGCTGTCGAACTAAGAAAATTGATCAACAGCCAGGTCAGCAGCAGGAAAGTGGCAAAAGACGCAAACAGGCACAGCGGCATGGGAAACCGGAAGCTGCCGATTTCGAGTCGGTTGAAGCCCTGGGCCAGGGTATTGATGAGATACCAGAGGGTGACCGCAATGACGAAGGGCAGCAACAGCGCCTCTCCCACGATCAGCAAATAGAAAATCAGTACGACCAGAAACGCAGCGGCAGTGAAATTCAAGACCTTCATTCTGGCAATATTCCTACGTGAAATGGGTGTGAGCCAGTACCGATTGACTGACGGCCGCCAAAGCTGAAACCCTTATAAGTGACTGGGTTTCTGATAGTTTTTTCAGCGATTACCGCGATTTGCGAAGAATATCACATTTTCTTTGGGCATCCCTCATTAGGCTAATCCTGAGGAACCTCAACAGTGAAGTCTAACTCTGCAGTAGCATCAGGGATGGAAGCATGAAGCTCAAGGGCTATTCAAACCTGATCAAAATCGGCGAGGGCGGTATGGCCCACGTCTACAAGGGAATTCAGGATTCCCTGCAGCGCCCTGTTGCCATTAAATTACTGATCAACGAGCTAAGCGCCGAAGAGGAAGCACGTTCCAGGTTTGAGCGTGAATCCTACATCATCGCGAGGCTAAACCACGCCAATATCATCCACGTAATAGACCGGGGTATCACCCAGAATGATATTCCCTATTTCGTCATGGAATTCATCGAGGGCATCGACCTCGGAACCGCACTGAAAGCCAGGCAGATCAGCTATCACGAAAAAATCGATATCGTTGTCCAGATTCTCAAGGCGCTCGCCTATGCCCATAGAAACAATGTTATTCATCGGGATATAAAGCCGGACAATATTCTTCTGGACGACGATGGCCATATCAAGATCCTGGATTTCGGTATCGCCCAGTTTTACGACGATAAAAACCTGCCGCTGGATCGCACCTGCATCGGCATGGTGATGGGGACATTCAACTATATGTCCCCGGAACAGAAAGAATCATCCGACAACATCACGGCGCAGAGCGACCTCTATTCGGTAGGGGTCGTGATGTACTACCTTTTCACAGGCAAGCTTCCAACCGGGCTATTCCCGCCGCCTTCCGAACTCGACAAGGACATCCCGCCCGCTCTCAATGATCTGATACTGCAGTGCCTGGAACAGGACCCGAACAAGCGTCCGGCCTCTGCAGAACAGCTTAAAACCGCCCTGCTCGCCATCGCCCAGGGCGCCCACATCGACGAGGCACAGAAGGCGCGCGTCGAGGAAGGCTTTACCCGCTTCAAGTCGCGTTTCATGCTGCTGGATGTGCTGCGGGAAGATCGCTACGGAGGCGTCTACCTGTATCAGCAGAAGCAGAAAGGTACCTTGCTGATCATCAAGAAGAAGCTGCGCAGCAGCACGGGCTACGAAGCCATGAGCATGCTGGCGTCCCTGAGCCATTCGAACATCGTCAACACTCTCGGCTCATTCCGCAATGAGGAGTATTTTATTCTCGTCCAGGAATACATGAGTGGCGGCACCCTGCAGGACAAACTCGCCTTCCAGCTGAACTGGCAACAAACCCTGACCATCGCCAGCCAGATCTGTGAGGCTATTATCTTCGCCCACAACAACCGTATCGTGCACGGCCATCTGCGACCTACCAACATCCTGTTCAGCACCGACGGCTACGTGAAGGTCACCGACTACTCGCTGCTGGACGACATCGAGCGGGTTGAAACCGCACATTATTATTTCCTAGAGGGCGAAGAACGCTCCATGGCTGGCGATATCTACTCCGTCGGCGTCATTCTGTATCAGCTATTTACCGGCTGCCTGCCCAGACGCCGTAACGAAACCGGATTTGTCATGCGCAAATGCTTTACCAAGCTCCCTAATGACATTCAGGAACTGATCACCAATATGCTTTCCACCATCCCGGAAAACAGGAATCCGGAGAGCCTGCATCGGGCGGTAGAGTTGTTGGATAACCACATGAATCGCAAGCAGCTGAGGGCGTTTACTGAAAAGCCGGTACGTGATAAAAAACGCTCATCTGATCGCCGAAAAGGCGACATCAAGAAAACCAGGGTTCTCAAACCAAGGGAACCCGATGTAGAAGTCGCCCCGGTATCCGTGATAGTGGCGGCAGACAACAATACCAGGCCAAATTCACGGATTCATATCCTTTTCGCCCTGCTCTGCCTGGTCTACGCACAGTATCTGTTTTTATTCGATGGACAAGAGAAGATTAACCAGAGCATGCCGACCTTCTACTCGGCTGTGGTTGATGAATTTCAGGGATTGTTAGGTAATACCGATGTCAGAGGAAATTTTCAAAGTGAGAATAGCCGGGTTTACTGACACTGGTTTGCGACGCCAGATCAACGAGGACCATATCGATTTCAACCAGGAATTGGGCATCGCCGTGCTGGCGGATGGCATGGGCGGCCACCAATCTGGCGAGATCGCCTCACACATGGCCGTCGAATCCGTGATGGAACACCTGCAATCCATGGCCGACCCCGAATCATCAAGAGCGATAACTGGATCGCAGTTACTGGAGTACGTAAGTAATACTATTTCCTACAGCAATAGCATGATTTTCCAGGCCTCCGAAGCGCTGGAACAGCACAAAGGCATGGGTACGACCCTGGTCGCCGCGCTGGTACGCGATGGTTTCATCTACGCCGGACACGTCGGAGATTCAAGACTGTATGTGTTCCGCGATAGCAGCCTCGAGCGCATAACGAAGGATCACAGCCTGGTACAGGACCTGGTAGACAGGGGCTTCTACACTGAAGAGGAGGCACGCGAGGCCAGTGTCGGACACATCGTCACCCGGGCCCTGGGCACCAAGGAACAGGTCGAAGTCGATACCGTGCAGCATGAGCTCAGGGATGGCGACATCTACCTGCTCTGTTCCGATGGCCTATCGGACATGGTTGCGGACTGGAAGATTCAGGAGACTCTGCGAGAGCGAATGCACGACCTCGACGATGCTGCACAGACGCTGGTCAGGGTAGCGAATTCGCATGGCGGCAAAGACAATATTTCCGTGATCCTGATGCAGATGGCGGTGTAATAGACAGCAATACAACTAATACCACGCGCGACTTGAAGAGCGAGTAATTGAGATGACAGGCAAATTAGAGTTCAGCTTTAACTCCAATAAGATTGGAGAATTTGCGCTCGACAAAGAAGTCATGACCATTGGTCGCAAGGAAGACAACGATATTCGCATCGAGAATCTCGCGGTGAGCGGTCACCATGCGAAGCTGCTTACCATCTTCGATGATTCCTTCCTCGAAGACCTGGACAGCACCAATGGTACGTTCGTCAATGGACAGCCCATCAAGAAACATCCACTGCGCAGCGGCGATGTGATTACCATCGGCAAGCATGAACTGCGTTATATCAACGCAAACTCCGCGGCCATGGAAGACGACGGTGAGAAGACCGTATTGATCCGACCGAAGGTTGCCGCACAGGCCCCCACTTATCCGAAACCGGTCGCAATCGCCAGCCACGAAGTGGAATACGAGCCAGTCAAGGCGGAACACAATCCGCTCGAATCGGCAAAGCTGCAAATCCTCAATGGCAGCGGTGCCGGCAAGGAACTACCCCTGAGAAAGGCATCCGTGAAGTTGGGAAAGGCGGGTTCAGAAGTTGTTCAGATCAATAAACGCCCTGACGGACATTTTATCGTCTGCCTGGATCGCGCCAGCGGCAAAACAGCGCCCCGGGTCAACGGGGAAGACATTGGCGCCGGTGCCCGCAAGCTGGAGAATCATGATGTCATCGAGATCAACCGGCTCAAGATCGAATATTTCCTGGCGATTTGATCCTCCCCCACGGCTTGCTGCGATTACGCGGCAAGCAGCCCCGCTACCTTATCAATAACCCCTGGACTGAGCGTCTGCGGGCCGCTGGCGCACCACCATGCAGCCTGAACGCAGCGAGTAGCCAGTAACTAGATAGCCTCGAAGGCGTCGGTAACGATGCCCGGTGTGAGAATCTGCGGCAGGATCACTGGTTCGGCTGAGGGATCACCCGGATACAGCACGTAGAGCGGTACCGATGGGCGGTTAAACGCTTCCAGCACGGCGGTGATCTCGGGATCCTCGTTCGTCCAGTCGCCCTTCAGGTAGGTAATATCATTCTCTGCCATCACCTGTTGCACACGCTCAGTGCTGAGCGTGGTCTGCTCGTTGGCCAGACAGGTAATACACCAGGCCGCCGTCATATTCACAAACACCGGTCGTCCCGCCGCCCGCAGTTCATCGACCCGGGCACTGCTGAATACCTCGTAGTTGGCTGCCAGGTTGGCAGCCTCCCCGTCCGCGGTTTCAGCGGCCGCTGCAGAGGCAGACGGAAGCGTTTGCATGAAGGGTGACTGGATCAGATAGACGGCGAGCACGAAGCTGCCGATGCCGACGGCGTAGTTGAAGGTACGCATGATCGGTCCCATGCTAAAGCGCCTCTGGTAGAGCCAGGCTGCGAAGGCAAACACAATGCAACTACCAAGCACCAGCGACATGCCCATGATGCCAACCTGGTTACCCAGTACCCACAGGAAGAACAGGGCCGAGGCATATAGCGGGAAGGCCATGAACTGCTTGAAGGTTTCCATCCATGGACCGGGCTTCGGCAGGTATCTGAACAACGCCGGGATGAAACTCAATACGAGGATAGGCATGGCCATACCGAGTCCCAGGGCAACGAACACCGCCATGGCCACCACCCAAGACTGGGTCAGGGCGAAGCCGATAGCAGGCCCCATGAACGGCGCCGTGCAGGGAGTGGCAACCGTAGTCGCCAGCACACCTGTGAAGAATGAGCCCTTGTAGCCACTCTGCGCAGTGAGGCTGCCACCTGCCCCCATCAGACCGGTACCAATCTCGAAGACGCCAGACAGACTCAAACCCATCAGGAAGAAGAGATACACGATGAAGGCCAGGAACCAGGGCTGCTGGAACTGGAATGCCCAGCCCACCGCCTCTCCCGCGGCGCGCATCGCAATCAGTACAGAGGCCAGGGCGACGAAGGCAAGCACCACACCCAGTGTGTAGGCGAGGCCGTCATTGCGCTGCTTTTCTTTCGATTCGCCGATTCCCTTGGTGAAACTCAGCGCCTTGATGGAGAGCACCGGAAATACACAGGGCATCAGGTTCAGGATCATGCCACCGAGGAAGGCCAGCCCCATGAACACCAACAGACTGCCAGCTCCGCTTCCACTGCTGCCGCTTCCCTGCTCCTGGCTGAGCGCGGCCAAGGGGGCGATTGTCGTGGAATTGGCATCGGCGGCCGGATTAATGAAATCGTAGGCAAGCCTGTCACCCTGCTCATTCTGTAACACCAACACGCCGTAGACTTCCGATAGATCATCGAGCATGCGCCGAGGTTGCTGATGCGTGATCTGTAGCAGATTGCCCTGGATGCTTACATCACGCAGGGGTCCGGGCTTGATAACACGGCGCTGTTCGGGGAAAAACCAGGCTTCGGTGTAGTCAGCAAAGACCGGGTCAGGTGCCTCAAATCCGAGACTTACCCTTTCGCCAGCCACCGCAATCAGTGATTTGATGTTGTGATCCGTTATTGGCAGCGTTTCGCGGGTTGCTGCAAACAAGGGCTGCGTGAGCGCATCGAATTCGGCAACTTCCGCAACCGGCAGGGTGATGCTAAGGCGCTGCTCACCCGGAATACAGATCTGGTCACACACATTCCAGTAAGCCAGGGTACTCAGTTCCACCGATTCGCCGACATAATCGGCCGGGATAGTAACCGCGACCGGCAGGAGAACTTCCTCTTCATAGCCGAAGTTCACAAGATCGGTGTCATAGAACGGCAACCAGTGCGGGGCTGGCCATTGGATTTCACCGATCTGGCTGCCTTCCGGTGCTGACCATTCATTCAGGCTGGTAGGCTCACCGCTGTCACCACCCATTTTCCAGTAGGTATGCCAATGCTCCGCCGGATCGAGTCGCAATCCCAGCCAGGTGGTTTCGCCGGGCACGATCGTGGTGGTCTCTGCCAGCAACTCAACCTCGATGCTGTGATCCCAGGCGATAGTGCTGCGCCTCGCGTTGATGTCATAGGCGTGGCGACTGCCGTCCTCGTCGATGAATGCCAGCAATCCAGCCATTTCAGCCAGGCTGCCGTCATAGCGGCGATGCTGTTCGGTGCTAAGCTGAACCCGGTCACCATCCAGCATGACTTCACGGTATGGCGCATAGCGCATGATTCGACGCTGGGTCGGGAAGAACCAGGCCTTATCCACATTGCTGAACAAATCTTCCGTGCCTTGAACCATGACGTTGATCTTGCCGTCATGGTCATTGAAGCGAGCATTCAGATCGTGTTCGGCGAGCGGTACCGGCAATAGTG
The DNA here is from genome assembly GCA_038134565.1 of Pseudomonadales bacterium. GTDB lineage: Bacteria > Pseudomonadota > Gammaproteobacteria > Pseudomonadales > Pseudohongiellaceae > UBA9145. Next base: position 14,341 of record JAYPVK010000042.1, read on the forward strand.
CCCGGGTCTCGGCGAAGGCCGTCTGCCATTGGGGATCGGTTTCGAGGGTTTCACCGACCGGGAGCGAGAGGCTGAATTGCGCCTCACCCGGAATGCAGATCTCGTCACATACCTGCCATTCGATGGTGGTGCTGAAATCAAAGCGATCGCCACCGAAGTCTGCCGGAACCTGGAGCGGCATGGGCAGGAAGACTTCATGTTCATAGGTGAAAGTCACCAGGTCGCTGCCGAGGAAAGGAGTCCATTCCGGAATGGGCCACTCGATCTCCCCAACCCTGGCTCCCGCGGGCAACTGCCAATCGAACGCCCGGGTCGCTTCGCCGCTGTCGCCGCCGAACTTCCAGTAAGTATGCCAGTGTTCAATGGGGTCCAGCCGGATCGCGAGCCAGCTCGTCTCACCCGGTACCACATGCGTGGTTTCGGAAATGAGCTCAACCTCAATCTGGTCAGTCTTGTGGACCTGTCCCCAGCTGGCACTGGAAACGACCATAAAGACCATTGATATCAATGACTTGGCAAGTAGTCTTGGCATTGTTTCGATCCTGAATATCGGTATCAACAGTGTAACGCTTCAGGGGCAGACTCAGTGTGCCAAAAGGTAACAAAATGCCCCTTTTCTGTCATGACACAATCGGCTGATCCTAGCTTCTCTTCAGCGCGCCGGAGGACCCGGCCCGCCTGTTACGGCTGGATTTCCAGCCGACGGGACACACTATCCAAATAGACCCGATTGCGAGGGAAATCGCGCATTCCCGGTGCATTATGAAAAGCCGCGCCAGCAAGGCTTAGCACATCGCACTCTATCAATAACGCCTTATAGGACAAATCGGTTTAAGCGTGCCAGCCTCCAGAATCCGGGTCTGCACCGGCCCAGCACCATGGCTGACGGCAGCACCCTGCTGGCCAAACTGAAGTTACCCGCCGCCTCGCCCATGCGACTCAGGGAGCAGGAAGAAGAAAGCGCGAAACCGCCCAGGCGCGGACAGCTCATCGACATCCTCGCCTAGGAAGCCTCGCCCTGGCCAAACGCGACAATACTATCCACCATGAGCTGCAGGCTGCGGAGTCCCCTGAATTCATTCACTGCCAACCGATAAGCCAGGGTAATTCTTGAGGCTGTCTCTGGCGGCCAGTCGGCATCGTCCACATTGAAGGCGATGGCATCGACAAACTGCCCCGGGGCCGAAAGCGGGCTCAACGTCATCTTGAGATGACGCTCACCTACCCGCCTCTGTTGCCTTAGCAGGAACTCGTCGTCGAACAGGGGTTCCGGGAATTCCTGCCCCCAAGGCCCACTGAAATTCAGCAATTGAGCCGTCTCCAGGTTGAGGTATTCAGCCTCTACCGAGCCATCGCTCTCGATGGTTGCCTGCAACAGGCCTGGATCGATCACACGCTCCGCCTCCTCCCTGAATGCCCTGCTGAATGCTTCGAATTTCGTCAGTGGCAAACTGAGACCTGCCGCCATGGCATGTCCGCCAAACCTGGAAATGAGTCCGGGATTACGAGTGGCAATGGCGTCCAGCGCATCCCGAATATGAAAACCTTTAATGGAGCGAGCTGAACCCTTTAATTCGGCGGTATCCGCATCCCCATCGGCATCGACCCGGGCGAAGGCAATCGTGGGCCGATGAAACCGCTCCTTGACCCGGGAAGCCAGGATGCCCACAACGCCCTGATGCCAGCGCTCGTCATACAGGCTGATCGCTGCGGGGACAGAAGAGGGATCGAGGTGCAGTTCATCCAGGGCTGCAAACGCCTGCTCCCGCATTTCCGACTCGATCTGCTTGCGATCCTCGTTCATGCCGTCCAGACGCTGCGCCAACGCATAGGCCACTGACTCATCGGTCGCCAACAGGCATTCGATGCCCGTGGACATGTCCTCGAGCCGTCCTGCCGCGTTGAGTCGTGGACCAACGGCAAAACCCAGATCGGTAGACATCAGGGCCGTACAATCGCGGCGCGCTATCTTCAGCAGCGCGGCGATACCAGGACGGGCATGCCCTGCCCTGATCCGACGCAGGCCCTCGTCAACCAGAATTCGGTTATTGCGATCCAGTGGCACAACATCCGCCACAGTACCCAGCGCAACGAGGTCCAGGAATTCCGCCATATTGGGCACCGGCAATTCCCGATCAGAAAACCAGGACTCCTCCCGCAAGCGACTACGCAAGGCTGACATGACATAGAAGATTACTCCCACCCCGGCGATACTCTTGCTGGCGAACTCGCATCCGGGCTGATTGGGATTGACGATGGCATCCGCGCTGGGAAGTTGATCCGGCGACAGATGATGATCTGTCACAAGCACCCTGATGCCCGCTTCCTGAGCCGCATTTACACCTTCAACACTGGAGATACCATTGTCCACGGTGATGATCAGATCGGGATTCCTGGTCTTCCCCAGCTCAACGATTTCCGGGGTCAGACCGTATCCGTACTCGAATCGGTTGGGCACGATATAGTCGACGTGAACAGCACCGAAAGCCTGCAATGCCCGCAGCGCGACGGCGCAACTGGTTGCGCCATCGGCGTCAAAATCTGCGACTATCAAAATTCGGGATTGTTCACGGAGCGCCTGTACAAGCAACTCTATAGCTGCGGACATACCCTTGAGCGAGTCTGGCGCCAGCAGATTGGCAAGACCCAGATTAATCTCAGTCGGGTCAGATATCTTTCTTTGCCGATAGATGCGCTGCAGCAGTGGATGTATGGAGTCTGACAGCTCGAGTGCGTCGTTGGCTGTGCGGCGCAGCAACTTCCCCATAAATAACTAGATACTGCTCTTGATAAAGTCAGTTACCGCATTGAGATCATTGGCCACCACGGTGTAGCGCTCTTCGCGCTCGAACAGGTCCGCAAGATGCGACGGCAAGGAAGGCGATTCCAGTCCTGCCTGCTTGATCGCTTCGCCAAACTTTGCGGGATGCGCCGTGGACAGGGTCACCATCGGCACGCTCTTGTCAGACCAGCACTGCCGCGCACACCTTAGACCGACCGCCGTATGCGGGTCGAGCAAGACGCCGTGAGTGCCGTAGACCTCGGCGATGACGGCACAGGTCTGCTCATCATTGACAGTTGCACTGTCGAACTCGTCCCTGACTCGCTGCCATTGTTCCGCGGATACCTGCAGAGTCTCCTTACCGAACTTGTCCATGAACTCATTAAGCTTCGCGGCATCCCTGTCAAACAGGTCGAACAGGTAACGCTCGAAGTTACTGGATACAAGAATGTCCATGGACGGGGAAAAAGTCTTGCTCAGGGCGCTTATCGAGTAATCGTTGTTGGCAATAAACCTGTGCAGGATATCGTTGGTATTGGTCGCCACTACGAGCCTGTCCACCGGCAGCCCCATGTGCTTGGCCAGGTAGCCGGCATAGATGTCGCCGAAGTTGCCGGTGGGCACAGAGAAGGAGACCTTCTGCTCAGGCCCTCCCAGGCGCAGGGCCGCCGAAAAGTAATACACGATCTGCATGACAATACGGGCCCAGTTGATGGAATTCACCGCCACCAGCTGGCGACCGTCCGGCAGGAATGACTGGTCCGCGAAGGCGGACTTCACGATGCGCTGGCAATCATCGAAATTGCCCTCTACTGCCAGGTTGAAGACATTGTCTCCAGGCACGGTGGTCATCTGCTTGCGTTGCACATCGGACACCCGCTGATGGGGGTGCAGGATGAAGATTTCCACGTGCTCGGAGTGTCGGCAACCTTCCAGAGCCGCTGAGCCGGTATCGCCCGATGTTGCACCGAGGATGACCACGCGCTGGTCTTTCTTTTTCAGGACATAATCCAGCAGCCGACCCAGAACTTGCAGCGCAAAATCCTTGAAGGCCAGAGTCGGCCCATGAAACAGCTCAAGAATATATTCCCCTTCCTCCAATTGACGAAGCGGCGCTACTTCGGGATCGGCAAAGGTGGCATAGCTGTCAAAAATCATCCGCTTCAGATCTTCGGCGGGGATTTCTCCAGCCACGAAGGGACTGACTATCTTCAACGCCAATTCGGGATAGGAAAGCGCTCGCCAGCTCGCAATCTCTTCCGTGGAAAATCGGGGAAGCGATTCCGGGACAAACAATCCACCATCCGGCGCCAAGCCGGTCAGCAATACCTGTTCGAAAGTCTGGGGCGCGACGCCGCCGCGAGTGCTGATATATTTCACGAGTTAATTTCCGATTCCTTGCGCTCTGTTTGGAACACCTGCTCTATCAATTCCGGACACCGTGGAAAGGCTCGACCCTGATGCGGGTGATCTTGCCGGTTACTTCATCCAGCGCTTCCAGGGCGGCGATGGCCTCATTGAGTTTTCGCTCAACTACATCGTGGGTAAGAATGACAATTGGCACGCTTTCACTGGTAGGTTCTTTCTGAATAACCGCGTCGATACTGATGTCCTTGGCCGTCAGTACATTGGATATCTTGGCCATCACGCCCACCTTGTCCACGGCCGGTATGCGCAGGTAATACTCGGTTTCGATTTCACTGATCGGCAGAACCTCCAGCCCTTCGTGGGTCTGTAAATACCCCAGACCAGGATAGACCGGCCGCTGTGCACCAGACTCGGCTTGCCTTGCGATATCGATGATATCCGCCACCACGGAGGAGGCGGTCGGCCCAGCCCCGGCGCCGGGACCGCTGTAGAGTGTGGACCCCACTGCATTGCCGTGTACGAGAATGGCATTGCCGACGCCGTTTACGCGGGCGAGCAAGCGCGACTTGCTGAGTAACGTGGGATGCACGCGCATTTCAACCCCCTTCTCACTCAATCTGGCGATACCAAGATGTTTGATGCGATACCCCAATTCATCGGCGTAGTCGATGTCTTCCGGGGTAATGTGGCTGATGCCCTCGGTGTAGGTCTTGTCAAACTGCAGTGGAATACCGAAGGCGATGGAACCCATGATCGTGAGCTTGTGGGCGGCATCGATCCCTTCCACATCGAAGGTCGGATCGGCTTCCGCATAACCCAATTCCTGGGCCTGCTTCAAAACCTCATCGAACTGACGAGCCTTCTGGGTCATCTCTGTCAGGATGAAGTTGCCCGTGCCATTGATGATGCCTGCCAACCAGTTGATCTTGTTGGCTGCCAGACCTTCCCGCAGTGCCTTGATAATGGGAATGCCGCCGGCCACACTGCTTTCATAGGCCAGGCAAACATTGTTGGCCTGGGCCACTTCGAACAGCTCATTGCCACGCTCCGCGATGAGGGCTTTATTGGCGGTAACCACATGCTTGCCATTGGCCAAGGATTGCCTGATCACGTCGAAAGCGGGCTCATAGCCTCCCATGGTCTCTACTACCAGCTGCACTTCGGGGTCAGCTGCCACGGCGAAGGGATCGTTCCCGGTATTGCCCACGCCGGCGGTAAGCTCCGGCTTCGGCGTGCGGGTAGCGACATGGCTTACCGTGATCTTTCGGCCCAGTCGCATGCCGATCTCATCGGCATTCTCCCTGAGCAGGTTCAGGGTGCCACCACCGACGGTGCCGAGCCCACAAATACCGATCTTGAAATCAGGGGAAGCGTCGTTACTCAAGATTTCGATTCCTTTCTGCCAGTTCACACGGGGGGCTGAAGCCAGCTCGCCTGCGCAAGCTCACTTCAAAATTAAGTCGCGAATTATACTGGAACTACCGCATAAGCCTAGCGATCCGCCGATTAACTGCGTTGTCATTCGGACTCGCGAGACGCCTGGCCATGACCGAAACGCCAACAAGCGCCAGCAGGGCTGCTAGCTGATTGGGGGAAAGTACTGGAGCGGGAGCGCCCTAATTGATGCCCAGCATGGCGGCGAGGCGATCGCTGTCCATATAGCCTGGAATTATCCGGCCATCTTCGAACACGAGCGCCGGTGTACCGCTGATGCCAAGCTCATTGCCGAGCTGGTAATGGGCCAGGATCGGGGTATCGCACTGAATCTGGTTCAGCGGCTCATCGTTCTTGGCCAGGGTGAGAGTCTCTTTACGATCGGCCGAGCACCAGACCGAGATCATCTTGTTGTAGGATCCAGCCGCCTCACCCCCTCTGGGGTACGCGAGATAGCGCACCTTGATACCCTTCGCCAGCAGCTTGGGCATGTCGTTATGCAGCGCCCGGCAGTAGGTACAATCCACATCGGTAAACACCGTGATCGTGGCTTTCACTTCCGACTCCGGCTCGAAGATGATCATTTCGTCTTCGGAAATGGCCGCGATCTTGTCCAGTGCCCGCTTCTGGCGGGTACTGGATGACAGGTTCATCAGCCCGGTGGGGGTCGTGGCGTACATATCGCCGGCGAACAGGTAATCCCCGGAGATATCGCTGTAGAGGATTTCGCCGGTATTAAGCTCCACCTCATAGATCGTGGACAGCGCCGTTGGATTGAGGCCCACGATCTGCAGCTGGTTTCCGGACGCCTCTTCGATAGCCTGACGCAGCTTCCCACGCAATGACTGGTCGCCCTGGGCAAGACTGAGGCTGCTCACAAGACAGAGTGCGATAACGGTGAGAATTCTGCGGATTGAATATGCGCTGGTCATGGTATCGCTATCGCCTCTCTCTAGGTAACTTAAAGTACAATCTTCCAGCTTTAACTTACTGTCTCAAGCTGTTGATTTTAAATATTTTAAAGCTCTGTGAACTCGCCGGGTCTACCCGATAAAAGACCGGAATTACGGCAATTGCTTTCCGCGTATCACAGCCCGGCGCCGTCAGCCAAAGCCTCCAGACTCCGCCGCGGCAAGACTGAGTTTACGTTTTTATGTCGGCAGAAACAAAAATGAGAAGACCTGCTGGCAGATCTTCTCATTTGCAACACCCCGAGACCGGGGCACCCTGAAGGGAAACTGCCTAGTCGGCAGCTTTCTTGTCGAGCTTCTCGGTGATGCGCGCAGCACGACCGGTCAGTTCACGCAGGTAATACAGTTTGGCCTGGCGAACGTCACCACGACGCTTCAGGGTCACGCTGTCTACCAGTGGGCTGAAGGTCTGGAAAGTACGCTCCACACCCACGCCATGAGAAATCTTGCGCACAGTGAATGAACTGTTCAGGCCACGATTGCGCTTACCAATGACAACGCCTTCGAATGCCTGCAGACGCTCACGATCGCCTTCCTTGATCTTCACCTGCACCACAACCGTGTCACCGGGTCCGAACTCGGGCATTTCTTTGCCCATCTGTTCGTCTTCGATCTGCTGGATAATTTTGTTTTTCGACATTGTCTTCACTCCTGAATAGCAGGCGAGCCCCGTGCTGTGCTCGTTACGCCTGGTACTCGTCAATAAATTGCTTCAATAAACTCTCTTGTTCCTGATCAAGCTCCAGACTCTCGAGCAAATCAGACCTCTTTAACCAGGTAACCCCGAGACTCTGTTTGAGTCGCCATTTACGAATGGCTTCGTGGTCACCGCTCAACAAAACTTCCGGTACTGCCAGGCCATCAATCTCCTGCGGCCGGGTATATTCCGGGCAATGCAGCAAGCCATTGGCAAAGCTGTCTTCCCGGGCCGAGCCTTCATCACCGAGGGCTCCGGGCTGAAACCTGATCATGGCGTCTATCAACACCATGGCGGCAAGTTCTCCACCGCTTAACACAAAATCGCCGAGTGACACTTCCTCGTCTATCTCGGTTTCCAGCAAGCGGGCATCCACTCCCTGGTAGCGACCGCACACAAGAACAAGCCTGTCTCGACTTGCCAGCTCCAGGACCTTGCCCTGGTTCAGCGGTTTTCCCTGTGGTGACAGATACACCGTATGGGGCCTGCCCTCACCGGCCAGCCGCTCCCTGCCTGCCGCAATGGCCGCCTTCAGGGGTGCGGACTTCATCAGCATGCCGGGACCGCCGCCAAACGGCTTGTCATCCACGGTGCGGTGCCGGTCCGTGGTGAAGTCCCGCGGATTGATACAATCCAGCTTCACCAGGCCGCTCTGCAGGGCCCTGCTGCTAATGCCCTGCTCGCTTATGGCTGCAAACATTTCAGGAAACAGTGTGACGACTGCGATGTGCATCCCGCTCACCTGCTCCTTCCTGTGTATTCAGCTAACAGCTCACTCCAGATAACTGGCATCCCAATCGACCAGAATCGCCTTCGATTCCCTGTCGACCGATTTGATCACCGCATCTTTCAAGTACGGAATCAGACGTTCCCGGTCATCAATACTGCGTTCAGTAGCAGAGACTACCATGACATCGTTGGCGCCGGTTTCCAGCATATCGCTGACCTCGCCAAGCAGTTGGCCCTGCTCATTGCTCACTGCCATGCCCATCAATTCGTGCCAGTAATAGGTGTCGGCTTCCAACGCCGGCAATGCCGAGCTGTCCACCCACACTTCCAGTCCGGTCAAAACCCGGGCTGTCTCCGGCACATCGTAACCGGTGAAGTGCACGAGCAGACCATTAGGCTGCTGTTTACTGTCATCTACTTCCAGAACTTGCACGTTCTGGCCGATGGTGGCACTGAGTTGGGGATAATCCAGGATGTTTTCCGGCGGCGCGGTGAACGAGTTGAGTCGCAACCACCCCTTGATGCCATGAACCTTGCCTATCTTCCCCAGTACTACTTTCTTGCTGTCGTCCCCATGCCCCAATTTACTGCTCCGATCGCCGCCCATTTATGGCCAAGCCGCAGCAGAAGGGCGGGAGATCAGGCCTGTGCGCCGGCAGCGGCCGCGTCTTTTGCAAGACAGGACACGCGGGGGCTCAGCTGTGCACCCTGGGATTTCCAGTAGGCAATTCTGTCCAGATCAAGGCGCAGACGCTCTTCCTGGCCGCGAGCAGAAGGATTAAAAAATCCGATACGCTCAATAAAACGGCCATCACGGGCTTCGCGGCTGTCAGCCACGGTTATGTGATAGAAAGGCTTCTTCTTGGCACCACCACGAGACAATCGAATCGTGACCATAATATTTTCCTGATTAAAAACTTTCGAAAATCCAAGGACTTACGCGCCAATCAAAAATCGGCGCCGGAGGCCCGGATAAAAAGGCCAGCATTCTATGTCAATTGCCCCGCTATTGGAAGCGAAGAAGTGCAGGAATTACGGGGCTTTAGCCCTGTTTTTCTTTGCTGATTCGGGC
>JAYPVK010000043.1:0-18001 GCA_038134565.1 Pseudomonadales bacterium
GGATGAAGAGGTGTCCATAGCAGGCGCCCAGGTCATTGGCAGCATCAGCAACTAGTCGCTAGCGCTCGGGCCTGACAGCGATGCTCGCCACCAAGCCGCGAGCAGAGAGACAACTGTCTGCAGATACTCTACTCGATTTGTGCTTTTTTCATTCACCCATCCAGCCCATTGCAAGTGAGAATGACCACTGCAATACACGAGGTAAGTAATGTCTTTATCGATGTACACATGTTCAATACCGCCCCTGATTCGCAACCTGAGCAACCTAGCGGCCATCCTGCAGAAAGGCGCCGATCATGCGGCGGCGAAAGGGATTGACCAATCCGTTTTCATAAGTGCCAGGCTCGCACCAGACATGTTCCCGCTGGCACGCCAGATTCAGATCACCAGTGACGTAAGCAAGGGATGTGCCGCCAGACTCTGCGGTATTGAAGCACCCGTGTTTGAGGACACTGAATCCAGCTTTGACGAACTGCAGAAACGCATCACCAATACACTGCAGTTTCTGGAAGCCGTTTTGCCAGAACAGGCAGACGGAAACGAGGATAAGGAAATCGTGCTCAAGGCGGGAGAGAAAGAATTCAAATTTAGTGGACTCTCCTATCTGCAATCCTTTGTTCTTCCCAATGTGATGTTTCATACCGCACCGGCCCTGGGCTGGATTCGGCGACTGGCCCGGAATCCGCCAATGCCATGGCGCTACAAAATAGCTGCGCATAACATCGCTGCCTGTGCTACATTAGCGCTTCTTGATACCTGTAACAGGCATCAAGCGTGCACGACTTATGCTCCTTTGGTCCTTTTGATCTGATCGATCTTCTACCAGACCCAATGGTCTGATTAGACTTTCCTCTAGTCCCACTAGTCCCGAACCTGCCTTCTGACTGCACACCGGTGCAACCGGCTGTCCATGCGACACCCGGATTCACACGAATTCCCAGGCTGCACCCAACAGCAACTGCTGATTTGGGGGTGCCTTGCGGTACTTTTTTAAAAGCTCCAGCCGCGCTAACCGGCGCTCAGGCTAATGAGCATTTTTTCGCCTCTATGGCGAGTTGAGAACTTTATGACTTTTGCAACACTCGGACTTTCCGACACGCTGCTGCGTGCGTTAGAACAAACTGGTTACACCATCCCGACACCTATCCAGGCCCAGGCCATACCCGCAATCCTCAGTGGAGGCGATGTGATGGCGGCCGCACAAACCGGCACCGGCAAGACCGCCGGCTTTGTGTTACCAACCTTGCAACGACTCGGCCCACAAACGCGCAAGCGTCCGGGTAGCGTACGCGCACTCATCCTCACTCCTACCCGCGAGCTGGCGGCACAGGTCCATGACAGCATCACCACCTACGGCAAGTATGAAAACCTCAAATCGGCCGTGGTGTTTGGCGGGGTAAACATCAATCCGCAAATAGGCGCCTTGAAGCAAGGTGTTGACCTGCTGGTCGCCACACCCGGTCGCCTTCTGGATCTACACCAGCAGGGAGCTGTCAACTTCAAGGATATCGAACTCCTGGTGCTCGACGAGGCTGACCGCATGCTGGACATGGGCTTCATTCGTGATATCCGCAAGATCATCGCGCTGATTCCATCGAAGCGACAGAACCTCATGTTTTCGGCGACCTTCTCCCAGGAGATCCGAAAGCTCGCAAACTCTATTTGCAACAATCCCACAGAGATTGACGTGGCACCCAGGAACTCCACCGTCGAGGCGATTGCCCAGGGATTATGGAAAGTTGAAAAGCATTTCAAGGCCGATCTGCTGGTAGAGCTGATACAGGAAACCACCGAACAGGTACTGGTGTTTTCCCGTACCAAACACGGGGCTAACAAACTGGTGAAGCGTCTCGCGAAAGACAAGATCAACGCGGCAGCCATTCATGGCAACCGTAGCCAGGCACAACGCACCAAGGCCCTGGCTGACTTCAAGTCAGACAAGATCCAGGTGCTCGTGGCAACCGATATTGCCGCCCGCGGCATTGATATCCACTTGCTGGCCATGGTGATCAATTTCGATCTTCCCCATGTGCCCGAGGACTATGTGCATCGCATTGGACGCACCGGCCGAGCTGGCGCCGCAGGTCAAGCAATCTCGCTGGTGAGCCAGGATGAGAGCAAGCAGCTTAAGAGCATTGAGCGCCTGATCAATCGCAAGATCGATTATCTTGGGGATTATTACTAGTACGGTCAGCGGATGGCTGACCTCCGCATGACAGTCGATCCAACCTGGACTACGGGGTAATGCGTCCGGTTGGGCAGGCGAGACAAACAGGCCTTCGGCCTGTTTGTCCGGGCCGGCCCTAGATCGGGTCGCCTGGGGGCAAGCGCAGGGCAGGCGCCGGCGTGAAGTCTGCCGGGTTCTGTTGCCAACGGCGAATATCTGCCGCGACTGTAGTCTCATGGGCGCTGGCATTCCTTTGTCCTTCCAAACGGGTCGCCAGGCCTGCCAGGCGATCGCTGAGCACGGCGCGCACCTCACCCGAACTGTCTTCGTTTACCGCCTGTCGCATCATCTCATCGACGGTGACTCGCTGAATCACCCGCAGCAACTGGGTACCGTACTCGCTATCGGGCGCATCGCCCTGCCAACTCACTTCCAGCAGGCGATCGATCACTTCCTCCAGGTCCGGGTAGTCGCCCAGGGCGCCGTAGGCGACCAGGCGTGCCATGCGGGCCGGATGCAGTATCTGCTGTACTGTCAGGCTCGCAGAGCCTTCTGCCGCACCCAGCGGATCGAACAACAAGCCGGTACGACCGGGGAAGGGCTCGTGCTGGGTATGCCGGTAGACGGCGGGAGGCAGCTTCTGCAGAATGCTGCCGGGTAGCGCCAGAAAATCCACGGTCAATGTAGAGAGCACCGTCTCCAGGGCATCTCTCTGCTCTTCTCCCTCGATGATGCTAAAAGGAACCTGTCCATCACCGCGTAGCGCATAGCGGTAATCGGCACCACCAATGCTCTGTGCCGCCGAGTTCAGTTGAAAACGGTGATGCATGTATAAAGGAAGCAAGACACTCTCGAGGTCAGACAGGGGCTCGCCATTGCGAATCACGGCTTCGCCGAAGGTTTCCAGCCCGATGCGACGTACTTCTATTTCATGCTTGAGGTGGTCGACGAGATTCGAACCGTTGTCCCACACGCTGGCAAACTGGTGACCCGCCCCAACAAAGTTATTATTGTTATGGGCCATGAAGAGCAGTCCACTATCCAGGCTTTCCTGGACGATGCGTGCCAACTCCTCTGCTTCATCCGCCGCTTCAGGAAACTGCTCATAGGCGTAGCGTACTGCCAGCTTGTCGTACTCACCGATGCGCTGTATGTAGGCGTTGGAGAGATCGAGTTCGCCGTCCTCCGTGATTTCCACCAGCGGCGCGGGGTAGTCCATGACACTCTCGCGGCCGTAGGCACTGGCCAGGTAGTTATGCGGGAAGCCTATGGTGTGGCCTACCTCATGCGCGGACAGTTGACGCACCCTGTCCAGGGCCATGTTGATTGAGGCGCTTGAACCCAGGGTTACTTCCGACAGGTAATCGAAGGCTGGCAGCAGCCCCTGCCCATGCAGGTAATCCTGGCGCAGTCTCAAACTGCCCAGGTTCACATTGCCCTTGATTATCTCCCCGGTACGCGGGTCCATGACCGAGCCGCCGTAGGAATAACCCCGGGTGCGTCGGTGGGTCCAGTGGATCATGTTATAACGCACGTCTTGTGGATCGGCACCGGCGGGTAACTCGCGCACCTGGAAGGCATCGATGAAGCCAGCCGCCTCGAAGGCCTGGTTCCACCATGACGCGCCTTCGATCAGGGCGCTCTTGATGGGTTCCGGTGTACCGGAATCCACGTAGTAGACAATAGGTTCGATGGCTTCCGAGCGGGCCAGGTCCGGATTTCTCTTCTCCAGACGATGGCGCCCGACAAGGTGAATAGCCATGCCCTGGTCGATATCGGTGCCATAATCCTGGATCGTGGGACCGATGGTGCCGATGCGCGGATCGGCAAGTCGCGGCTTGTAGTTGTCATCCGGCAGTTTCACGATAGAGTGATGTTGGCGCAGGGTCACTGCATTACCGGTGGCTGCCACCCCATTAACCAGGCTACCCGGCCTGTTGCTGGTGAAGGTGAGCATGGCCTCGACTTCCACGTTCTCGGGGAATGCCCGTGTGTTTTCCAGGTAGAGGGCGCTGCGGGATTTATCGAGAGAAAAATTGCCCTGGTTGCTGTTCGCCAGGGTGCCGATGACGTCGCGGGCATCCCTCAGAAAGAAATCCGTGGCGTCCACCAACACACTGGCATCCTCCACGGCCACGATGTCGAAACCCCAGATCACCGAGGGCGCGAAAGCATCTTCTACTGCCTGCCGCTCCAGCTCGTTGTCACTGCTGGCGCGATAGCGGTAGTTGGGCTCAATCAACAGGACTCTTGGCCCCACACGCTGAGCGGACAACACATAGGTGCCTCGCAGCTGACCGCGGTCTATACCGATCGGATTGGAACCGAGCCCGGAACCCATGGAAACCTGGTACAGGAATTCGGTATCGAGCTTGTCGATCTCCCAGAACAACTTGCCCGAATTGTCATCCCAGTAAAGAGGGAAATAGCCGTCCATCGCCGTGGCATCGGCGACAAGGTCCGCGATTGCCGGCAGTTGCTGCGCCATGGATGGTATGCACAAAAACAGTGCCAGGCAGACTGCGATCGCGCGGCTCGCCCTGTTGGTTCCCGGGTTCACCCGGTTTGATTCGTTCACAGCCCACATGGCTTACCTCTTGAATTTGATAGTCATTGATCTCCCTTCCCGGGATTCTCCTACGCTAACCCGGCAGTGACAACCGCCCGTAAATATTTTGGTGTAGACTGCTGTCCCAGAGTTGATATAGGGTGTTTGGCCCTCTTAAAAAGAAAACAGCTAACAAGATCAACAACTCAGGAATTGCCCTCATGATCCCTACAACCCGGAAAACCCGAAGCCCGGTTCCACTACTGAATACTCTCTCTTTCCTGCTGGCGGCGCTGCTCAGTGTCAGCGCCTTTGCCGCAGAGTCCTGGCCGCAGCGGGAAGATGGCGCCAGTGCCGCCGGTTTCAGTCAGGCCGGCATCGAGCAGCTGGATGCAGCCATGCAGGAAGCCGTGGCAAACCAGGATGTGGCTGGTATGGTCTGGCTGCTGGCCAAAGACGGTAAGGTCGCCACCTTCAAGCATGCCGGCATTGCCCGCCTCGACGACCAGGCGGCAATGACCGAGGACTCCCTGTTCCGCATCTACTCCATGAGCAAGCCGGTCACCGGTGTCGCCCTGATGAAACTCTGGGAGGAAGGCCACTGGGAATTCGATGATCCCATCAGCAAGTTCATTCCGGAGTTCGCCTACCTGCAAGTGATGGTGGACTACGATGATGATGGCAATGTCGAGCTGGAGCCGCTGCACCGCCAGCCCACCATGCGCGAGCTGCTGAACCACACCGCCGGTTTCGGGTATGGACTTGGCGGCAGCGACCCGGTCAACACCGCATTCCGGGATCAGGGTGTACTGGCCTCGCGCAACCTCGACGAACTGGTCGAAAAAGTGGCAGGTATCCCACTTATGAGCCAGCCTGGTGAATACTGGTACTACTCCATCGCGGTAGACATACAAGGCTATATCGTGCAGAAGATTTCTGGCATGCCTTTCGGCGAGTATCTCCGCACGGAGATATTCGAGCCCCTGAACATGATGGATACCCGTTTCTATGTCGCGGCAGAGGATCGCGAGCGTTTTGCCGAGGTGCACTATTGGGATCGGGAACGGCAGCGCCTGGCGCAGCAGCCCCATCGCAGTGATCGCCCGAGCTACCTCGACCCGACCCGACTGGAGTCCGGTGGTGGTGGGCTCGTGTCCTCCACTCACGACTACGCACGTTTCGCCCAGATGCTGGTCAACGAGGGCGAGCTGGAAGGTGCTCGCATACTGACACCGGAATCAATCCGGATCATGCGCACCGACAGCCTGAGTGGCAAGGAAGACATGAGCCGCGCGCTGGGAGGTGTTGGCAATCCCGGCGTAGGCTTCGGTGTGGATTTCGCTGTGACCTATGACCCTGAGGCCGCCGGTTCGCCTGCCGCACCTGGCGTCTATAACTGGGCCGGTGCTGCTGGCACCTCGTTCTGGGTTGATCCCGTGAACAATATGTTCTGGCTCAACATGATTCAGGCCCAGGGGCCGCGTCGCCCCGGCGCCTCAAACTTCAATGAGACAGCACGGGATATCATTTACGAGAGCCTGCAATAAGCTTCGTCTCACAAGGCATTTAAAGTGCAAGGCCTGGAATGATAACCCGTTCCAGGCCTTTTTCCTGTAGAAATCAGGGCCAATGACCGGCGGGCAAACTTGGCATTAACAGACGCCAATCCCAGACCAGCCATGAGACGGTAGAGGTACTAGCCCTTACCCGTTTTTATCAGGCCTCCACCACGCAACGCCCCGGATCGGATTCCTGCAATACTGTCGTCATCTGTCCGGTACGGATAAAGTCTGCCGTCAGCTTCCCCGCCATGGGTCCACGCCCGAACCCGGATGACGACAAGCCACTCACGATGAACAGGTTGTCGCGCAGCGGTATCTTGCCGATGATCGGCGCACCGTCCAGCGAGAAAGGCATCAGCCCGGACCAGGTGCGGGCGATAGGCAGGCTGGCAACCAGGGGGATAACCTCGGCGGCATGGCCGCGGTTCACCTCGATGCCCGACTGATTGATCGACTTGTCGTAGGAGAGGCTCTCGCGGTCACCACCGAAGATGATCTCGCCATTCCTGCGCTGGCGTCCGTAAAGATGACGAATGGTGCGACGCCCGTTCTTGTGCGTGAGATTGGGTGGTGTCATCGCGTCGCTGCCGTTATCGATGCTCCAGGCGTAACTGGATTCCGCAGAACCGATGGTCTGGAATACGCTGGGTGACACACTGGCGGTGGCCCACATCATGCCCCTTACTGGAACGACAGGTATCTTAAGTCCAAGCATACTGCCGACGGGATCGCACCAGGCTCCGGTGGCCAGCACAAGGGTCTGACAGCGAAATTCACCAGACTCGGTACGAACGGCGTAGCCACCCTGGCTCCGCGGCGTAATGCCAACCACGTTTTCGCCGGTGCGAATCGTGGCTCCGGCGACCTCCGCTGCGTGGGCAAAAGCGCGAGTAGTCTTGACCGGATCGGCTTGTCCCCGTTGCGGCCGGTAAACATACCCCGGCAGCGCACTATTCGCTTCCGGTTCCAGCGCCAGCGCCTCCCGTGCCGACAACAATTCTTCCTCGTAACCCCGGGCGCGCAGATTGATTACCTGATCCTGGCTGTATTCATATTGTGCCGCCGTGTGAATAGCCGTGAGCGTTCCAGACAGGCGAAACTCGATGTCGTAGCCGAGGTCGATCTGCATGCGCTTAAAGATCTCCACACTGCCGGCTGTGAGGTAGGACAGCAGATCGGGATTATTACCCCAACCGCTGCCGCCAAGGCCACCCATGTTGACGCCGGATGCTTCCGAGGCGATCTCGCCACGCTCGAGTAGCAGCACGTCCACGCCCTGCTCTGCCAAATGGAATGCAGTGGATGCTCCGGCGATACCCCCGCCGATTATCAGCACCTCCGCCTCGCGCACATTGCTCTGGGCTGACAATCGTCCCGGCATAAATCCGGCGGCTGCGGCGATACCCAGGCCAGCACCCAGTCCCGTCAGGACCCGGCGGCGCCCGCTGTTCGTTTGCTCTGCGGTGTTTGCGTCTGTTGTTTTTTGTTCAGCCATGATTGCCTTGTACTCCCGGATTCTCTTGCTTCGATGGGCTCAGGGTAATTTGATCACTGGTGTTTGGCAATGCAGCACGGCGTGAGGGGCAGACAGGACCGGGGAGTCCCACTACAATGCCAACAGAATAACACTAACAATCCATCCCGGAAGACCCGGCACAACACCATGAAAACATTGAAAATACTCCCGATTCTTGGCGCATTCCTCGTGCTGCTCAGTGCGGCTTCGCAGGCAGCAGAGCCGCCCACAGTCTCCGTTACCCGGCTCGCCGGCGGCCCCATTATCACGCCGGAGCTGGATACCCGCATGGGCGGCAATATTCAGGGGCCTTCCCTGATCAAGGTCCCCCAGTGGGTTGAGAATCCTCTAGGCCAGTACTACCTCTACTTCGCCGATCACCGTGGCGAATACATCCGCATGGCCTATGCCGATTCGGTAACCGGGCCATGGACCGTACATACCCCCGGCACCCTGACACTCGAGCAATCTCACTTTCCCACCACCTGCCCACCCTGTTCCCTGGCACCTGGACAGTCGGCGGCGCTGTACGCGCATATCGCCTCGCCCGATGTCCACGTGCGGGAAGATCTGCAACAGATCGTGATGTATCTGCACGGTCGCGGCGAAGGCCGGCAGTTCACCCGCCATGCTGTTTCCACTGACGGTATTCACTTCGAGGGTCGGGAAGAAGAATTGGGTCGCCCCTACTTCCGCGTCATCAAACACGATAACGCTTACTTCGCCATGGCGATGCCGGGTTATCTCTATCGCTCACAGGATGGCCTGGGCGATTTCGAGGAAGGCCCGCAGTTATTTAATGACAACATGCGCCATTCCGCCCTGATGATCCGCGACAATCAACTGTATGTGTTCTATACCCAGGCTGGCCATGCTCCGGAACGGATCTTCCTCAGCACCATCGAGTTGAGTGGCGACTGGCAGCAATGGCGCGCATCGGAACCGGTAGAGATACTGCGTCCTGAAATGGCATGGGAGGGTGCCGGCTTACCGGTCGAACCGTCCCGCCGCGGGCACATCGATGAGCGGGTAAACCAGTTACGGGATCCAGCCATCTATCAGGAAGGAGGGAAGACCTACTTGCTGTACTCTTACGCGGGAGAAAGTGGGCTCGCCATTGCCGAGTTACAGTTTTCCGACTGAGGAAAAATCCGCGACCAAAAAAGAAGGATCGACTCATGCATTTTGTCATGCAATTTGTAATGAAAGTGCCCGTGAAAGCGCTCATGAAACCTTCGACAAAGCCCGGGCTTAAACGGCGCCTGCCCATCCTGATGGTTGCCCTACTGGCATCGACACTGAGCCCACTGGCCCCGGCACAAGCCGTTCTGTCACCCACCGAGCATTGCCGTGATTTTTCGGCGGACGCCATCGTCAGCTTCGCCGACCCCGATCTGGCAGAGGTCGTACATGAAGCCATCGGAATAGGCCCACAAGACGCCTTGAGTTGTGGCCAGGCGGCATCTCTGGAGCAACTCATCGTCGGCACCCGCATCGAGCGCGTGGTTTACGGTGGCACCCTGCGGCCCTCGCCGCAGAAGCCTTTCGAAAGCCTGGACGGCATTCAAAATCTTACCGGGCTTACCAGCCTGCACCTGATCAATCGCCTCATTACCGATATCGGTCCGCTTCGCAGCCTGACCAGGCTGCGCAACTTGAACCTGCATACGAACTGGTTCAGCGATCTTGGGCCGCTGCGCGAGTTGAACAATCTTGAGGAGCTTATCGTCAGCGAGAACCCGATCTCGGACCTTGAGCCGCTCGCAGGCCTGACCAGGCTGCGCAGATTGCAGGTGCACGGGCTCTATCCCTATCAGCTACAACACTACCTGAACTACAACGATGGTCGCGACCCGAACGTGGTCTTCAATGGCATTACCGACCTGAGCCCACTAGCCGGACTTACTGAGATGCGCCTGCTGCGCATTCACCTGAACAGCATCGAGGACATCAGCCCCCTGGCAGGCATGACCAAACTCACCCACCTGCGCATCTATGACAACCAGATCGAAGATCTAGCGCCCCTGGCGAATATGCGCGACATGATTCTGCTGTGGGCCCACGGCAATTGCATCGAAGACATCAGCGCCCTGGCCGCCATGCCCGGCATGCAACAGCTGAGTCTCAACGACAACGCTATACAAAATATCGGTCCACTGAACGGCATGCTGGAACTGCAGTACCTGGATATCAGCAACAACCAGATCGACGATATCTCTCCCCTGCGCCGCCTGCATGCTATCGAGGTTCTGCGGCTGGAGAACAACCAGATCAGCGACATAAGCGCCCTCGCTGGCCTGATCAATCTGCGGGAACTCAGTCTCGCCCACAACGGGTCACTGTATGATGTGCGTCCCCTGCTGCTTAATTCCGGTATCGGTCGCGGCGATGAACTGGACCTGCGCTTCACCCATGTGCGCTGCAGCGACGTGGATGCCTTTGGCTCGCTGGAGGTAAACCTGCTGCGGGTAACGGCGCTCAATGGCTCCGCCTGTCAGGGTCGACGGCTGGAAGACCCCTGACTCCTCCTCGCGGAGCCTGAAGAATAGACTTAGTAACTCAGAATCGTCACCGCAGCCACGAGGACAATTGCCACTGGCGCCAGGAAGCGCATGACAAAAAGCCAGCAACGGTAGCCGAGCGTATCACCCAATCCCAGCTCTTCCCGCGTTGCATCCGTCGACATCACCCAGCCAACGAAGACTGTAATAAAGAAAGCACTCACCAGGATCAGGTTATTCACCACAAAGAAATCGATGATGCGGAAGATCGTGGAACCTTCGAACATGGGAATGAAATTCAAGGGCATGAAATCAGACCAGATGTTGTGAGAGAACACCGATCCCAGGCCAATAAACCACGCCAGCCCACCCGCCAGTAATGTCATTCTCACGCGGGTGGCACCAGGCCTTTCAACCAGGCGTGATACCGTGGATTCCAGCATCGATATTGAAGTACTCAAAGCGGCGAAGAGCACCAACAACAGGAATAGCGCACCAACCAGGGAACCACCCGGCATCTGGCCCAGGGCAACCGGCAAGGTTACGAACAGGAGGCCCGGCCCCGCCGCCGGTTCCAGTGCGAAGGCAAATACGATAGGGAAGATGGCCAGTCCTGCCAGCATGTCGACGGAGACATTGGCGCCAGCAATGGAGAAGGCCGAGCGGGTAATTGAAGCCTCCTTATCGAGGTAGCTGCCGTAATTGATAATGCCGCCTCCACCTACACTAAGTGAGAAGAATGCCTGGCCGAGAGCGAGCAACACCACATCATTGTCGACCCGACTAAAATCCGGAACAAACATGAAGCCAAGCGCGGCACCGAAATCACCCGTGAACGCGGCATAGATAACCAGCAGTAACAGGATAAGAAACAGGGCGGGCATCATGACCTTTACAGTCTTCTCCAACCCGTTCTGCACGCCTCGCATGACGACCCACATGGTCAACACCATGAAGACTCCATGCCAGAATGTCATGCCGAATACAGACGCCTGTACCTCATTAAACATCTGTATCGATTCTTCTGCACTGATGCCGGCAAAGGCACCCGACAACGCCTTGGGCAAATAGGCAAGCACCCAACCAGCGACAACACTGAAAAAGGTGAGCGCCAGGAAGGCGATGGTGATGGCAATCCAGCCCAGGTATTTCCAGTTCTCACTGCGGCCCTCGGCGACGGCAAGTGCGTGAGTGCTGCCTGCAGGACTACGCCCCCCACGACGACCGATGGTAATCATGGCCATAACACAGGGTATGCCGAGAAAAACGATGAACAGAAAATAGAAGAAGATGAAGGCGCCGCCACCGTTCTCGCCGGCCATGAACGTGAATCGCCAGATATTCCCCAGGCCTACCGCGCTGCCCATTGCGGCGAGAATAAACCCCCAACGGGAAGCAAACTTCACTCCGAATTCAGCCAAGTGCCTTACTCCTGCTTATTATTCTTATTGGATTGCGCTATCCGGGATTAGTCTCTCTCTTCCCGGATACAGACGAGTGCCGATTCTAGAAGCCGAATACTCGTTTGGCATTGAGATGCCTGATTGCCTCACAATCTTTATTTGGCAAGGCTTCAGTATTGGCCTTCGCGCCCTTTATGTCATATACCTGGTGCGGCCAATCCGTACCGAACATGACCCGATCACTGCCGACGATGGAGATCAGGTAGTTGAGGGCACGCGGATCATAGGTGATGCAATCATAGTAGATATGGCGCAGGTAGTCGGTGGGCTTTCTCTGCATCTTGCGCCGCTGCGGTAGTTCTACTTCATCACCTTTCTCAAACCGACCCACCAGGAACGACAGGGCTGCGCCGCCATGGGAAGCGATGAGCTTGAGGTTCGGGTACTTATCGAAGAATCCATCGAAGATCATACGGGTGACAGCCAGTGTCGTGTCGAACATGAAGCCCACTGACCAACTGAGGTCGAACTCGCCCATATCCATCATCTTGGCACCGGGGGGGTCCGTTGGATGCAACAGCACCGGCAAGCCCCTGTCATCAATGGCCTGCCAGATTGGCGCAAAGAATTCATCATTCAGGCTCATGCCATCGATATTGGCCAATACCATGACCCCTGCGGCGCCGTTGGCGCAGCTGCGTTCCAGTTCCTCTACCGCCTTGTCTGGATATTGCCAGGGCAAGGACGTGAACCAGCGTATACGGTCAGGATAGGTGGCCTGTGCTTCAGCCATGGTGTCATTGGATTCCCTGGCCGCCATGCAGCTGACCTCTTCTGTCCCCCAATAGACATTGGGACAGGTGAGGGACACGACCGACATGTCGATACCAGCCTCATCCATCATCTTGATGCGCAAGGCATAATCGAAGTGACCAGGCTGTGGAAAGGCTACCGGTGTTTCACCACGGTAAATTTCCTCGTGGCCATCGGGGCGGGTCTTTAAATGATAGTCGCCACCCTGCTCTTTCAGGATTTCAAGCCAGCGACGTGTGTAGGCGTGGGTATGGATATCAATAATCATGTCGGAAGAGTATCTTGATCAAAGTGTACTGGCAACACATCACAGACAAACGAGCGAACCGGCCACTTTCAAGGTGTCTGAAGTGGGTGAAGTGAGAGAAGTGAGTAGTGAATCGCTCGCCTCACAGGATAGCCAGGGCAGTACTGTCGTACTGCCCAGACTCCTCTAGTTTCTCACGTAGCGATTAAACCAATCGATAGTGCGCCGCCATGCCAGGGTGGCGGCTTCCTCGTTGTAACGTTCCGGCGTCGCATCATTGAAGAAACCGTGCATGGAACCGGGATAGATGTGGCCCTCATAGGTCACGTTGTTGGCTCGCAGGGCTGCCTCGTACTCCGGCCATGCGTCCACCAGGCGTGTATCCAGCTCACCGTGCTGCACCATGATCGCAGCGCTGATATAGGGCACTTCACTGGCTGCTGCGCCGCCACCGTAGAATGGCACTGCAGCCGCCAACTGGTCACCAAGGCGCACAGCCATCTGATTGGACACACTGCCACCGTAGCAGAAACCCGTGATGCCGATCTTGCCGGTGCAGTCTGGCCTGTTCTTCAGCCACAGGGCACTGGCCACGATATCTTCAAAGCGCCTGTCGCCATCGAGTTTCCGGAACAGTTGACCGCCTCGATAGTCGTCCCCCGGATACCCACCTACTGACGTCAGCACATCGGGCGCGAAAGCCATGAAGTTTTCCAGGGCAAAGCGGCGGGCCACGTCTTCGGTGTGCGGATTCAGGCCGCGATTCTCATGCACGACAATAATGCCCGGCAATTGCGATGGCGTTTCACTACGACTGTCGGCGCTGTAGGGTCGAACAAGATAACCGCGCACGTAACCATGGCCGTCGGGCGAGGGAATGGTTTCGTAGCTGGCCGTGATGCGCTCGTCATCACGCCGGATCTGCTGACCCAGGGCGTAGTCAGGCATCAAGGCTTCCACTATCGCCGTCGCACTCAGGCCGGCAACGGCAAACTTCTTCACGCCGCTGAAGAATTTTCGCCGACTGATCTCGCCGTGGATGTACTGGTTATAGATTTCTACAGCTTCGACGGGAACGGTACGTCTCTGTTTTTGCGCAGTCTCCTGCGACTCTTTTTCTGA
Organism: Pseudomonadales bacterium; assembly: GCA_038134565.1. Taxonomy (GTDB): domain Bacteria; phylum Pseudomonadota; class Gammaproteobacteria; order Pseudomonadales; family Pseudohongiellaceae; genus UBA9145. Next base: position 13,880 of record JAYPVK010000043.1, read on the forward strand.
CATGGCATCTCTCCCTCGGAATTGGACTGGCTCCTGAGGGTAAACCTATTGGACTCACTTGAGAACAGAAACTGCCTGACGCGCTGCGCGGCATGAACTCCGGATCCTCCACGGTGTGGATACTGCACCGCTTCAGCCCTGTTTCTGGCCGCATTTGCTGTATATTCACGGCGAGTTCTGCGAGACTTTCACTCCCGGAAGCCTTTGAATCCAATAATAATTAGCGGGAAGCGACCATGGCCTACCCCAAGTATCGATTCTCCTACCTCCTGTTGGGACTGTGCCTGCTGGCGAGTTCGCTGGTCCAGGGCCAGGATCTGGAGAATGGCGAGACCCTCTACCGTACCCTCTGTGCCCGCTGCCATGGCATGCTGGGTGAAGGCGGCGAAGGCCCCAGCCTGAAACGGCCCACCCTGATCCATGCCCCGGATGACGACACCCTGGTGTCCATCATTCTTGGCGGCATTCCGGGCACCGGCATGCCCGGCTCACGCCAGCTGCGCGGGGATGACGGACCAGACGTCGCCGCCTACGTACGCAGCCTCGGCCAGTTACCGCCTGAGGAAATGCCCGGCGACCCGGCCGCCGGCGAGCTGGCCTATAATAATGGCAACTGCGCCAGCTGCCACATCATCAAGGGCGTCGGCACTGGTATCGGTCCGGAACTCAGCCGGGTGGGCCAACGGCGCAATCTCGACTACCTGCGGCGTTCCCTCATCAATCCCGGTGCCGAACAACCCAGGATCGTGGATCGGTTCCGTGGTTCATTGAACGCATTCCTGACCGTACGCATCGTGTCCGAATACGGGACCTACGAAGGCATGCGGGTAAACGAAGATGCGTTCACCGTACAGATGCGCGACCTGACGGGGGAATACTACTCTTTCGTCAAGCAGGACCTGATCAGCTACGACAAGGCCTTGGGCCACTCCTTCATGCCCGGCTATGACTCTGTTTTCTCTCCACAGCAGATCGATGATGTGGTTTCCTATTTGATGAGCCTGAAGTGAGGAGCCACATGAATAAAGATCACATCGCAGCACTGCTGGCACTCTGCCTGCTTTCGGTTCAGTCTATTGCAGACGTACCTTACTCTGCTCTGCTCAATGACGAGGCCAACGGCAATGACTGGCTCTCCTACTCAGGCGGCTACAGGTCGGAGCGGTTTTCACCACTGACCCAGATCAACACCAACAACGTCGACCAGTTGAAGGTCATCTGGGCCTACCAGATGCAACCCACCGGTATCAGTGGTGCAGCGCTGCAGGAATCCACACCGCTGGTACACAACGGCGTCATGTACCTCACCGAATCCCCCAGTAGCGTGAGCGCCATCGATGCCGCCAGTGGACGACTGCTATGGCACTTCGTGCCGGATATTAACAACGAGGTATTGAATATTGGCTTTCCGCGCATCAATCGCGGTGCGGCACTGTTGAACGACAAGGTCTACGTGGCCACGCTCGATGGGCGACTGTTCGCACTGGATGCGGGAACCGGCGCCGTACGCTGGGAAACACAGGTCGCCGACAATGCGCTGGGCTTTTCCTTAACCCTGGCGCCACTGGCACTGGAAGACAAGATCATCGTGGGGGTAAGTGGTGCCGAGGCCGGTGTGCGCGCCTTCGTCGATGCCTATGATGCGGAAACCGGTGACCGTGTATGGCGGACCTACACCGTCCCCGCTCCCGGTGAGCCCGGCAGCGAGACCTGGCAGGGCAACGACTGGGAGACCGGCGGCGGCTCAACCTGGCTCACCGGCTCCTACGATCCGGAGCTGGATCTGCTGTACTGGACCACGGGCAACCCGGCACCCGACTGGAACGGTGACCTGCGCCCCGGCGCCAACCTGTTTACCTGCGCCGTACTGGCCCTCGACCCGGACACCGGCGCGATGCAATGGCATTTCCAGTTCACACCCCATGACACACACGACTGGGACGCGAACCAGATTCCGGTCCTGGTGGATGGTGAATTCGAGGGCCAAGAGCGCAAACTGTTGGCGTTGGCCAATCGCAATGCCTTCTATTATTTGCTGGATCGGGAAACCGGAGAATTCCTGTTAGGCGAGGAGTATTCTTACCAGACTTGGGCCGAAGGCATCGATGACAACGGTCGGCCCATCGTCATTCCCAACACGGAACCGACTCGCGAGGGAAATCTCGTGTGGCCGAGCCTGCAGGGTGCCACCAACTGGTTCTCACCGTCCTACAATCCTGACACCGAACAACTCTTCATACCAAACCGCCGCATGGGTGCAATCTATTTCAAGGCCGATGTGGACTACGAGCCCGGTATGCCCTTCCTCGGCGGTGGCGAACAGCCACTGGATGGCGATGATGCGTCCGGTGCGATTCTCGCCCTCGACGTCATGACCGGTGAGCAGCAATGGGAATTCGAACTGCAGACGCCACTGTGGTCCGGAGTTATGGCAACGGCTGGCGGCCTCGTGTTCGGCTCCAGTAACGAAGGCAATTTTTTCGCCCTGGATGCCGAAGATGGTGATCCGCTATGGTTCTTTAACACCGGCGCCCATATCCGAACCAACCCCATGGGCTTTGCTGTGGATGGCAAGCAACGGATAGCCATCATTGGCGGCCAGACCCTGTTTGTCTTCGGCCTGGAATAATTCAGGCAAAGGCGAAAGTATCAAAACACTCAAACAAGAAAACGGAATCGCATCATGCAAACATGCAACAAGTTCATCATCAGCCTCGGGCTCTTACTCGGCACCTCCCAAGCCATCGCGGAAGATATCCTGTTCATTGGTAACAGCTTTACCTTCGGTTGGGGTTCCCCGGTACGCCACTATCGCCCGGACACCGTGACCGATCTCAATAGCGAGGGGATTGGCGGTGTGCCCGCCCTATTCAAGTCATTCGCTGACCAGGCCGGACTCGACTATGACGTCTATCTGGAAACCCGACCGGGAGTGGGCATCGATTACCACCTTGAGAACAAGCTGGCCATCATTGGCCGCCGCCCCTGGGACAATGTGGTCATGCACGGCTACAGCACGCTGGATGCCAATGCTCCGGGCAATCCAGATACCCTGGTTGAAACAGCTACCGCCATGACCGACTTCCTGCGCAGCAAGAACCCCGATGTCGACGTGTACCTGACGGCCACCTGGTCGCGCGCCGATCAAACCTACCTGCCGGATCGCCCCTGGACTGGCCAACCCATCGAACAGATGGCGCTGGATATCCGCGCCGGCTACGACCTCGCCGCTGAAGCAACCGGCACAAAGGTAAATGCTGTGGGTGAAGCCTGGAGTCGGGCCATGGCCCTGGGCCTGGCCGACCCCAATCCCTATGACGGCATCGACTTCGAAAAGGTCGACCTGTGGACCTATGACCACTATCACGCCAGCGCCTATGGTTACTATCTCGAGGCGCTCGTGGTATTCGGCAATGTCACCGGCCGCGATCCGCGTTCACTGGGTGAGAACGAGTGCTCCGGTTATGAGCTGGGCATGTCGCGGGAGCAGGTGGGCATGCTGCAACAGGCGGCCTACGACCAACTCGCCAGTGAAGGCCTGGTTCAGGCGAACCCCCTGGAACTTCCTCGACGCATTCAGTCCCAGCGCTGTAACTAATCGCAGTATCCAAACTGATCCAAGGGCCGGTGACTCGCGAGTCACCGGCTTTTTTTTGTTGTTTCGTCGAGACCTGATTATTGGGAATACAGGTTTGTTTGCCGCAGTGCCCTCGAGCGCGACTGCGCGGCGGCAGGGTTCCCGCCCCGCCGGCTCGGCGCCCCTCCGGGGTTCCCTCCCTCCAGAAAAAGCCCTGCGGTCTTTTTCTTGCGTTCGGCGCCGGCCTTGACTGGCGGGTCGGAAACCCTGCCGCCCCACAGCCGCTTGGTCAGAGACAGCCGAGATACCGAGGTGCTCTTCACACTGCCACACTCCCGCACTCCCACAACCCACACGCTTCAGATCGAAAGGAAACCAAGCCAACAAACAACGTAACGCTCACCAGCGCTCAGAGTGTCGGGCAGGAGGGGCTTGTCGCCAACAGTCAAGCGACAGCGCTGAACGCAGAAAAAAGACCGCTTTTCAGGGCTTTTTTCGGAGAGAAGGGACCCCGGAGGGGCGCCGAGCGTTGGCGACAAGCCCCT
>JAYPVK010000044.1:0-17714 GCA_038134565.1 Pseudomonadales bacterium
GGGTAGTAACCCGGGGAGTTACCCAGGAATTGTATTTTGCCGATGCGGAAGGCCTGATCTATCAGCTCACCAGTGAAACCTACTGTGGCGGCGGCGGCAGGCTGGGCGATCAATGCCAGTCGGTCGAGGCGGCACCCGGGCCGGGACTGTTCCAACTCGTGGATTACAGCCACTTCACCAATTTTGTCGGTGGTCGTGATCGCGCCAATAATTTCTACACTACGGCCTTCGGCAAGACCTACCAGGCCTATCAGGGGCCGACCTCGCCGGTGATCGGTGTGGGTGACGGCATCCAGTTTCTCATGTACACCGGCGGCAACTCGGCCGAACCACCCACGGAGGCTGCCGAGATTCACCATACCTGTTTCACCATGAATAACTTCAGCGTGGATCGCATCCTGGCGCAGCTCACCGACTATGGCCTCAGTGCGCGGGAGGATCAATCCGACAACAGTCCGCTGCAGCACTGGGTCAGCATGCGTATGCCCAATCGCGGCGGCGCAGAGGGGGGTACCCCTGAAGTGTATTTCTCGGACCCCGATGGCATCCGCATTCAATTGCAGGATCCCGGTTACTGTGGTGGTACCGGTTACCTGGGTGACAGTTGTCCCCCTTTGGCATAGGCCAAAACTGATTCATAAACGGAGCATCAACTAAAAGGAACGTCATGGAATATCGATATATTGGATCCAGTGGGCTCAGGGTGTCACCCATCTGTATGGGCACCATGAGCTTCGGTACCTGGAGCGACAAGAGTGAAGCATTTCGCATTCTCGATACTGCCTACGAACGTGGCATCAATTTCTACGATACGGCCGAGGTTTACCCGGTTCCGCCGACAGCAGAACTGGCAGGATTGACCGAGGAAATATTTGGTCAGTGGATAAAGACCCGTCCGCGGGATGCCCTGATCATCGCCACCAAGGTGGCAGGTGCGGCCTCGGGCTGGTTTGTGCCACCGATCCGCCAGGGACTGACCGCTATCGACAGGCACCATGTCGAGCGTGCGGTAGAAGGCAGCCTGCGGCGCATGGGTATCGACTACATCGATCTGTACCAGGTGCACTGGCCGGATACGGTGGTGCCTATCGATGAGTCAATGGAGGCACTGAACCGCCTGGTGGAGGCGGGCAAGGTGCGCTACCTTGGCACGTCCAACGAAAACGCCTACGGACTCACCAAGGCTAACACCATTGCAGACTACGAGGGCCTGGCGCGCTTCGAATCCATCCAGAATAACTTTTCCCTGCTGAATCGACGCTTCTTCGATGAACTGGCCAATGTCTGCCGCCAGGAGAATGTCTCTCTGCTGCCCTACTCACCCATCGGGGGTGGGGTATTGAGCGGCAAGTACAACGGTGGCGAGATTCCTGCCAATTCCCGCTTTGCCGATTACCAGAGCGCCGGGGAGGCGAGACAGCGGGCCATGGCCGATCGCTTCGTCAACGAGGCGACCCTGGCCAGCACGGCCAGGTATCTCACCATTGCCGAGCAGGCCGGTCTGTCGCCGGTCACCCTGGCAACGGCATGGAGCATGCAGCATGACTTTGTGGCCTCGACAATAATCGGTGCGCGGTCTGCCGATCAGTTGGGTGAGTCGCTGGCGGCGCTCGATGTGGTTCTGGACGATGAAGTGATGCGAGAGTGTGACAAGGTTCATGAAGACTATCCCTACGCTATGGGTTAGCGTGCTGCTGATCTGTGCCAATGCTGCATTGGCGCAGAGTGTGCACATCAGTCATTGCCTGCGCGCCTGTCCCCAGGTATCCGATGCGCGCAACGAGGTGGTCGTACGCCACCTCTACGCGGCGTCCATCATGCAGAATTCGGGGCTGGCGGAGTGGGTGGCCTACCGCGTGATACCGGGTTCTGTGGGTGTCGCGTCCCTGCTGGAGCGGTGGTGGCAGCAGGATGAATTGCTGCAAACACCCAATGGTCTCGTCTACAGCGACAGCGGCGTGGATTTCGTGCAGCCCGACCTCAGTAACGCCCAGGACCGGGATTACCGACTCAACGAGATCAGGTTGACCTCGGAAGACCGTGGGCGCCTGGCACCCATGACCAGTTTCGCCGGCACGCCGTATTGGGATGAATTGAATTATCTCAGCAACATGGCACCCATTCCCCAGGGCCTGAGGGTGGGCAGTTGGTCGAGGCTGGACCAGGCACTGAACGAACTGGTGGCGAGTACGGGCAGCCTGTATGTTGTGTCCGGTCCACTCTATGCGGGAACCGGTCTGCGGTCAGACCTGGAACCATCCCATTTCTACAAGTTGATCACCGACGGTGAACGCATCGCGGCGTTTCGCTTCCCGGTGAGCGCCCCGGTACATGCCGACTACTGTGCCTACCGCAGCAGCCTCGAGCAGATCGAATCCGAGAGTGGTCTCGCTCTGTTGCCTGCGCTGGACGCGGCTGACAATGCACAGCTAGTCGAGTTGTTAAACTGCCAATCCTGAAAGAGAACAGTCATGAACCTTGTTTTTGAAGCCGAGCCGCAGGCCGCCGTACCGGTCGCCGGCAGCGAGCAATACTTTCCCGTGCGCCGCATCTATTGCGTGGGCCAGAACTACGGCGACCATGTGCGCGAGATGGGAGGCGACCCGAAGAAGAGTTCGCCTGTGTTCTTCAGTAAACCAGCGAACGCCATCGTCACTGAAAACCGGGATGTAAACTATCCCTCCGGCACCTCGGATCTGCACTACGAGGCGGAGCTGGTGGTTGCCCTGGGAAGCGGTGGTTCATGTATCCCGGTGGAAGCGGCGAGCGAGTGTATCTTCGGCTACGCTGTCGGCATCGATTTCACTCGCCGTGACCTGCAGGCGGCGGCCAAGGCGGGGGGCAAGCCCTGGGATGCGGCGAAGGGCTTCGATCAATCGGCACCCCTGTCTGCCATCAGCAGGGTCGGCAGTTCTCATCCCGTTTCGGGCAGGATCTGGTTGGCCGTGAATGATGAAATCAGGCAGGATGCAGACCTCTCAGACATGATATGGTCTGTACCCGAGATTATCGCAGAACTCTCGCGGCTCTTTGAGTTGCGAGCGGGCGACCTGATCTTTACCGGCACGCCATCCGGAGTATCGGCCGTGGTAGCTGGAGACCGCATCAAGGCGGGCATCGACGAGGTGGGCGAGATTGAATTCAGCCTGCTTCCGGCTATTGGCTGATACCAGACCAGGGAGACACCATGAGCACAGACCAGGGCATTCTGCTGTTATTGCTGCTCGCCCTGTTGGTGTTCCTCGTGTGGGGTCGCTGGCGCTATGACATCGTGGCACTGGCGGCACTGTTCGCGGCCAGTCTGTTCGGCCTGGTTCCCCAGGGTGACATCTTCAGCGGTTTCGGCAGCCCGGCGACGATCACCGTGGTGCTGGTGCTTAGCGTCAGTCACGGCCTCACCAAGTCCGGCGCCGTTGAATATATCAATCGCCTGATTGATCCGTTCGCCGGTCATCCCCGTCTCCATATCATGGTGTTGAGCTTCGTTGCAGCCTTTCTCTCCATGTTCATGAATAATGTGGGTGCCCTGGCGCTTTTGATGCCGGTTGCCATTCAGTCTGCCATCAAGGCAGATCGCTCGCCGGCAACGGTGTTGATGCCGTTGTCATTTGCTTCGATTCTGGGTGGTCTGGTCACCCTCATTGGAACGCCGCCCAATATACTGATCGCCAGTTACCGGCAGGAAGTGACCGGCGAGTCCTTCACCATGTTCGACTTCACGCCGGTCGGTGGTGTTATCGCCCTGGCGAGGATCATCTTCATGTTGTTCATGGGCTGGCGCCTGGTGAAGGTGCGTAGCACGGATCTCGGCGCGAATCTGTTTGATATCGATGGCTACCTGTTTGAAACACGGGTAACCGAAGACTCGCCCGTGGTAGCGATGTCCACCTCAAAATTCCAGACCATGTTACGCGACAACAAGATGGATCTGCTGGCGCGCATCAGTGGTGACATCGGTTCGCTCCCCCCGACGGTCGTTACAAGATCAAGAAAGGGGACTACCTGATGATCCAGGGTGCCCATGATGACGTGCAGGCCATGGCCAGCGAACACAAACTCTCGCTGCACACCGCCACCAATCAGAAGACCGAGTTCAGTCATTCCATTGATACCAAGGTTGAGGAGGTGGTTGTCACCGCCAACTCTCCACTCGTCGGCAGAACACCTGCCGATACCCGATTCAATCTGCGCTACCAGGTAAACCTGCTGGCAGTCTCCCGGGCGGGCACGCCACACCAGAGTTGCCTGCGTCACTTCCAGATGCAGGCGGGTGATGTGCTGTTGCTGCATGGCGACCATGACCTCATCGATGCGGCCATAGGGCGATTGCAATGTTATCCCCTGGCTGAGCGCAAATTCGATCTCAGGGATTCCTCCAAGGCGAAACCGGCGCTGATTACCTTTCTGCTGGCAATCGGCGCCACTGCGCTGGGCCTGATACCGATTCAGCTGGCCCTGGGCATCGCCACGGTAGCCATGGCGGTTACCAAGGTGGTGCCGATCCGGGAATTCTATGATGGCGTGGACTGGCCGGTTGTGGTCCTGCTCGGCGCCATGATTCCCCTGGGATCTGCGCTGCAGGAAACGGGCACGACAGACCTGCTGGTGAGTGGCATCCTGGCCGTGGTGGGGGATACGTCGCCGGTATTCATACTGGTGGTTTTGCTGGTGATTACCATGACCGTGTCCGATGTGCTGAACAATGCGGCCACGGCAATTCTCATGGCGCCCATCGCCTACAATATCGCTACTTCCCTCGGTCACAATCCGGAAGCATTTCTCATGGCCGTGGCAGTCGGGGCATCCTGCGCCTTCCTGACACCTATCGGGCACCAAAATAATGCATTGATCATGGGTCCCGGCGGGTATAAATTCGGTGATTACTGGCGAATGGGCCTGCCACTGGAGGTGATTATTGTCATCGTTGCCATTCCCATGTTATTACTAGCCTGGCCGCTGTGAGTGCAGTCTGCGGTCAAGCGCTTTGAAAGCACGTTGAAAGCGAGTTGAAAGGAAATTGAAAGCGAGTGGCGTGGCTGTGCGGTGTGCCCGATTGCAGGTCAGTACGGGGAATCCGGCACAGAAGAGTAAAGAGCAAAGAATAAAGAATAAAGAATAAAGAATAAAGAATAAAGAATAGCGAAGCGCGATTCATTAACCAGAACACGATACCAGAAAGCCTTAAAGAAGATACCTGATACCTCGAGCTACACAACGCAAGGCCACTGTCTTTTCGTCGAGATGTCAGCTTCGATGCTCCCATGCGAGTAAATTGGAAATCCTACAATCCGGGCAAGTTCTACGATGAACTGATCAGTAGCCCGGGCTATGCGCGAAAGCCTGCCAGGCGTCTCGCCAGTTACCTCCGTTCCCTCAATCATGAAGATCTGCTCCGCAAAAAAACTGCAGCGGAACTCGCCATCAAGACCATGGGCATTTCCTTCACGGTCTACAGTGATGCCGGAAACATCGATCGCGAATGGCCAATGGATATCATTCCGCGCCTGATTGCAGCCTCGGAATGGGATCAGACCAGTAAGGGGCTTGAGCAGCGCCTGCGGGCCCTCAACTGTTTCATCCACGATATTTACAACGACCAGAAAGTTCTCAAGGACAAGTTGTTGTCCGCGGATCTGATCTACAATTCAGGAAATTTCCGCAAGCAATGTGTCGGTATCAAGCCGCGCTACAATGTGTGGGCTCATATCTGTGGTACCGACCTGATCAAGGATGAGCGCGGGCAATTCCATGTGCTGGAGGACAATCTGCGTGTGCCATCCGGTGTGTCCTACATGCTGGAGAACAGGCGCGTCACCAAGCGGGTTTTTCCGGAGCTGTTCGACAGCAATTACAATATCCGCCCCGTAACCGACTATCCTGCCGAACTGTTGGATATGCTGTCGTCGCTGTCTCCTCGGCAGGTCAAGTATCCCTCGGTTGTGGTGCTTACTCCGGGCATCTATAACTCCGCCTATTTTGAACATTCATTCCTTGCCCAGCGCATGGGGGCAGAACTGGTGGAGGGTGGCGACCTGGTGGTGGAGAACGAGAAAGTTTACATGCGCACCATCGATGGCCTGGAGCAGGTGGATGTGATCTATCGTCGCATCGATGACCTGTTCCTCGATCCCGATGCCTTCAACAAGGATTCTGTGCTGGGTGTACGTGGGCTGTTCAATGCCTGGCACAAGGGCAATGTGGCGCTGGCCAACGCACCGGGTGCCGGTGTGGCCGATGACAAGATCATCTACACCTATGTGCCCAAGATCATCAAATACTACCTCGATGAAGATCCCATTCTGCCCAATGTGCCAAGCTATATGTGCGTGGACAAGGCGCAGCGGGATCATGTGCTGAAGAACCTGGACAAGCTGGTGGTGAAGCCGGCCAATGAATCCGGCGGCTACGGTATGCTCATAGGTCCACAGGCCAGCAACGCAGAGCGGGCCGAATTTGCCCGACGCATCAAGGCCAATCCGCGCAATTACATGGCGCAACCTCTCATCTCCCTGTCCACGGTGCCAATCCTCGGCGAGCGTTCGGTGGAACCCCGGCACGTGGATTTGCGACCGTTTATCCTGCAGGGTGCTAAATCCTATGTGACCCCGGGCGGCCTAAGTCGGGTGGCCATGGTGAAAGGTTCCTATGTGGTGAATTCTTCCCAGGGTGGCGGCAGTAAAGATACCTGGATTGTTGAGGACTTTTAACTCAGACCATGTTGCTTTCACGAGTTGCAGAACGCGTTTACTGGCAGGCCCGCTACCTGGAGCGAGCGGAGAATACCGCGCGCCTGTTGAGCGTGTTCTCGGCGCTGCTGATGGATTTGCCACGTGGTACCAAGGTGGGCTGGGATACGCTTATCCAGATCACCGGGAATGAAAAAGACTTCGGTCAGCGATTCAAGCAGGCGCAGGAACGCAATGTCATGCGCTATCTGTTGTCAGATCGCAGTGGCGTATCCGTCGTCGACATGCTGGCGCAGACCCGCGAGAACGCGCGCACGACCCGTGAAATCATGCCCACCGAAGCCTTCGAGCTGATCAACGAATTGTATTACATGGCCAGGGATCGCGCGGTGCAGGGAGTCGACCGGGGCGAACGGCATGAGTTGCTGGAAGGGATCGTCGCCGATTGCCAGCAGATCTGGGGGCTGTTGGCTGGCACCATGAGTCGCGACGATGCCTACAGCTTCATTCGCCTGGGGCGCAGTATCGAGCGTGCGGATATGACGACCCGTATCGTGGACGTGGGTTCCAGCAACTTGCTGTCCGACATCGATGACAAGGGCGCCAACCCCAATGCCCGTGAACCCTACGAGAACGTCCTGTGGATGAATGTGCTGCGCTCACAGAGTGCCTTCCAGATGTATCGCCAGCACGTGCGACAGCGCATCAAGGCGCAGGAAGTCGTCAAGTTCCTGTTGCAGGATGAACAGTTTCCCAGGTCCACTGCCCACAACCTCACCACTATCACCAAGGTGTTGAGCAAACTGCCGAATCACTCCAAGGTAAAGTGGCAGGTGGGCAAGGTGCGCAAGATGGTCAGGGAGGCCGATGTGGACCGATTGCTGCGCCGCGGATTGCTGCGCCATCTGGATGCCGTGCAACTGGAAATTGCCCAGGTCCATTTCAAGATCGCCGATACCTGGTTCCTGCCCAACAAGTAGAGTCTCCATTCGACAGGCAGCCAGTCTGTTTGTGGGGGCCGGGTCCTGTGAAAAACTTCCAGTGCAGTTGTGGTCAGAGTCTTTTTTCGAGAATACTTGTTGTTTGAACTTCGGCGAAGGCGTGGGCTTCGATCCCCTGCGCTTCGTACATGGATTGATCCATCCCGGCTAAGGGAGCTGCAAGGGCTTGGTAATGGCAGCCGGGCCGGGGTTGGCTGATTGTCGTGAGGCTTGCGAGAAGAATCCGGAGTGGCAGTGGCCACCCCGGTGAGTGTGGGACGCGAGTGCGTCGCCTGGGCTGCGGACTTACTGCAGGCTCTCTGTCAGGTCGCCCAGGTCGTCAAGTTCATCCAGGTCATCGTACTCGTACTCGAGCGCAATGCGCTTGCTGTCCAGCCGCTCTTCGATACGCCTGCGCAGCTCCGTGATATGGGAGCGGGATGACGCACGTGTCTCCGCCGCTGGTTCATCCTCATCGACTGCTGTGGCAGCCAACTCGAAGATTTCCGGGTTGCTTTCTTCTACGGAATCATCCCATTTTTGCTCTTTCATAGAACACCTCTCAGGATCAAAGTGGCACTCTTGCCGGCAAGAAGCCCTTGCTGGAGTTATCGTGTCCAGCGACGCGAATCTTCAATAAAAAATTCCGATCTGGCAAAACATTTTTAGGTGAATGTGATCTGGAACACTTCGGGAAAGTGGCGGGGCAGGGCGGCCTATTCGTCATCCAGATCGTCATCCGGGTCGTCCTCCCGGAGCATGGCGATGGTCTGCTGGCGCAGCGACTTCTTGGCGATCTTGCCGGAGGCGATACGGGGCAGCTGCTCGTGCTGGAAGAAGATATAGGCGGGGATCTTGAAGGCGGCGAGCCGGGATTCAAGGAAGCGCTTGAGCTCGGATTCATCCAGCGAGCGATCCGGTTTCAGCATCACGGTGGCACAGGGAATCTCGCCCAGGCGCTCGTCCGGAATGCCATACACGGAGGCCTCGCTCACCGCCGGATGTTCGTGGATAGCGTACTCCACCTCGGCGCAGCCGATGTTCTCACCACCGCGGATCACGATGTCCTTGGCACGGTCGAGGATGATGAGGAAGCCCAGCTCATCCAGTTTGCCGATGTCGCCCGTGTGGAACCAGCCATTCTCGATGACCTCCTCGGTGGCCTCCGGCTTGTTCCAGTAGCCCTTCATTATGGTCGGGCCCTTGATACAAATTTCTCCGATCTCTTCATTGGCCAGGGTATTCCCGGCCTCGTCCACGATCTTGATTTCGGTGAGCGGGGGGCTGGGGCGACCGGTACTGTTAGGCCTGGACAGGTAGAACTTGCCGGAGATGATCGCGCCGATGGCATTGGTTTCCGTCAGGCCATAGCCGAGGCCGGGCAGGGCCTTCTTCGGGAACTTCCTGGTCATCATCGACAGGTGTTCCGGAGGACGCGGTGCGCCTCCGCTCTGTACCGAACGCAGGCTGCTCAGGTCGGTGCTGTCGAACTGTTTCGAGTGCATGACCTCCCAGGTCATGGTGGGGACGCCATGCAGGATGGAGATGCGCTCCTTCTCGATCAGGGACAGCGCTTCCTCCGCATCCCACTTGTACATCATGACGAATTTGCGCAGGTAGACGAAGCTGTTGAGGAACTGGGCATGGCTGCCGGTGACGTGGAAGAGGGGCACATTGGCCAACAGGGCGGGTTGCCAGGGGGGATTCTTCTCCACCAATTCCGGTCGCAATATTTCGTTGATCTCTTTAACGAATTTCCAGGTGTACAGGGCGCTGATGACGGCGCGGTGACTGGACAGCACGCCCTTCGGTTCTCCGGTTGAACCCGAGGTGTACATGATAGAAGCTGCCTGGTCCGGCTGTACGTCGAAGGCATCGATCTCGGCCTGGCTCAGCGGTTCCACAGAGCGCAGGAGTTTGAAAAACTCTGGAAAGAGCCTGGCATCTTCACCGGTGCCGGGCTTGATCAGGATCAACTCGACACCCAGCTCGGCAATATAGGGTTTGATGGCATGGAAGCGCGTGAGGTCTGCGATGACCAGACGACTGCCGCTGTCGCTCAATCCATAATTCAGCTCCGGGCCTTTCCACCAGGAATTCATCGGCACCACGATGGCGCCAATCTGGGTAACCGCCATGTAGCTGATACACCATTCGGTGGAGTTGCGCGCACAGATGGCCACGCGGTCGCCCCGGTCGATGCCGTAGCGTTCAATAAGAGCGCGTCCCAGGCGGCGAGACAGATCGATGGTTTCGCCGAAACTGAAGCGCTCATTCATGTAAACGAGGAAGGGGAGGTCTGGCTCCTGCAATCCCAGTGCATACAGTTTGCCCAGGTTGGCGGGGACATTGCTGAAAACCGGCAGTTCAATACCGTCGATAACTTCGGTATGTACGGCTAGTTCGGCATCCGCAGCCTTGTGCGCGTCAACGATCTCTTTTAACTGCGCCAGGTCCTGGCGAATCTCTTCATCGCTCAGCATGTTGAATGGCTACTCTGACTTGAACTCAACGGTGACCTTGCCCATGGCCCGACGTTGGGTAAACACATTGAAGGCCTCAACAAACTGCTCGCTGGGGTAGGTCTGGGTGACGACCGGATGCAGCTTGCCCGCTTCATACAGGGACAGTAATTCAGTGAAGTTCTTTTCGTACTCGGCGGGCTCTTCCTTGCGGAACCGACCGAGGAATACACCCACCATGGATGCGCCTTTCAACAGCGCCAGGTTAGCCTTGTACTCGGGTATGCGCCCACTGGTGAAACCCACTACCAGGAGACGGCCATTCCAGTTGATGCAACGACAGCTCTGGTCGAACAGGTCGCCCCCCACCGGGTCATAGATGACGTCGGCTCCGCGATCGTTGGTGAGAGCCTTCACCTTGTCCTTCAGTTCGCCGTCGCCGTAGTTGAGCAGGTGGTCGGGCTTGCAGTGTTCGTCGATGAAAGCCAGTTTCTCGTCGGTGCTGGCAGAAGCGATTACCTTCGCGCCCATGACCTTGCCCAGTTCGACGGCGGTGATGCCCACGCCGCCGCTGGCGCCCAGCACCAGCAGGGTTTCCCCGGGCTGCAGGCGGGCGCGCTGCTTCAGTGCATGGTAGGAGGTGGTGTAGACCATGGCGAAACCGGCCGCGGTCTTGAAGTCCATATTGTCCGGAATCCTGTGGACGCTATCGGCCTTGACCTGTACCTGTTCGGCGAGGCCGCCGATGCCGGGAATCGCCATCACCCGGTCACCCACTGCGAAGCCCTCGAAGCCGGGTCCGATCTTGCGAATGATGCCTCCCACTTCTGAGCCCGGGGTAAACGGCATGGGTGGCTGGAATTGATACTTGCCCTGAATCTGCAATCCGTCGGGGAAGTTCAGCGATGCGGCATACACCTCAACCACGGCTTCCTTGTCACCGGGTTCGAGGTCTGGCACTTCTTCCATAACCAGGTTTTCAGGAGGCCCGTAGGACTTGCACAGCACCGCTTTCATGTCATCACCACTGGATTGAGGAAGCGCGATTCAATCATGTTTGACATGGGACTTCAAACCTCAAGCCAGGGGTGGCGGCGTGTTGTTGTGCGCGATGCAAAGCAGTATAGTGGCTCACCCTATTCGCGACGTGATCCCTGCATGAACGAACAAGAAAGGGTGGCCTATCTCCGCAGTATGGGTTGCCAGGTTTACTACCCCCGTTTCATCCTTCCCGGTGCCAGGCCTTCTCCCCATTACGAGCTGCCTGATGCGGCCGTGCCGGACGTGGAAACCGCTGCGGCAATCGAACGCAAGGCGCGGACTGCCCCGGCGTCCTCTGTCGATGGCGCCGCCACTGCCCGGGAGTTAACCAGGCCGGTTGCAACAAGGCAGCAAGCAGTGAAGCCGGTAGCAGAAAAGCCAGCGACAGAAGAGGCAGGCACAGCAAGGAAGCCTGCAGCGCGAACCTCCTCCGGAACAGGCGCTGCGGCGGCCTCGCGGACCCAGGATGCAGCCGAGGTCCTGCGCTTCAACCTGCAGTACTTCCCCATTAATGAGTCCCTCGCGGTCATCAACGAGTCGCCGCACCAGCTTGCCGGCAGGCAAGGCAAGGAAGTGCAGGACTTGCTGCTGGCCATATTGAGAGCGTTGTCAGTCAGCGCGCCCGAACACGGCTTGCAGGCAGAGCAGTTCAACTGGCCCCTGGCCGAAGGGCTGGAGGTGGTGGGGGATGGGCGTCGTGCGGCCGGCCTGGCCCTGCAAGGGTTTATCAGCCAGCGCCAGGAACAGGATCGTTTCCAGAACCTGCTGGTGTTTACTGCGCAACTGGCCGACCTGCTGGGTCCCGGCCATGACAAGAGAGATGAGCACTACGGCGACCACGGTGCCGTGGCAGCCGGCTACCAGCTTTGTATCAGCCATAGCCTGTCGGCGATGATCGCCCACCCGCAACTGAAGCGGGAAGTCTGGGCCCATTTGCAGGCGCTGCACGGACGACTGCAAGCCCCGCAGTAAGATCTCACAGAGTATCGTGATGGAAAACCATTCAAACCTGGCCACCCGTTTCTTTGCCCGTACCATGCGCCATAGCGATCTGGACCTGGTCGTGCAGAACGAGAATGCAGCCTATGAACACCCCTGGAGCAAGCGCATCTTCCTCGATTGCCTGCGGGCCGGCTATCAATGCTGGGTACTGGCCAACAAGCATCAGATCGTGGCGCACGGGGTGATGTCGGTGGCGATTGGCGAAAGCCATTTGCTGACACTGTGTGTGAACCCGGACCATCAACGCATGGGTTACGGGCGCAAACTGTTTAATCTATTGCTGGATCGGGCGTATAAACTGGGTGCGGAGGTTTGCTTCCTGGAAGTGAGAGCATCGAATGCGCCAGCGATAGCGCTCTACAGATCCCTGGGATTCACCCAGATCGGTGAGAGAAAGAATTATTATCCCGGGCTGTCCGGTCGCGAGGATGCGCTGATCATGTCCCGCTCGCTGCCCTTGCCCTGATGGTGTTAATCGCCGCTGCGGTTTGACGGTTCGCTGGACAACTCACTAGCCTCGCTCGCTTCCCGGTTACCCGCAATGGCCTTGAATACCAACTTGATGCTCGCGATCAGGATAAAGGCAGCCAGCATGATCGCCGCCAGCATCAATACGGTGCCCAACAGGATGGTCAGCATTTCCGCGCGGGAAATATCCTGCCAACTGGCAATGCCCCACAGACAGAGTGCTCCGATACATACGGATGCAATTACGGCGGAGGTCTTCTTGCGCACTCTAAGCAGGGAAAACATTACAGGTCGGGCTCACCATCGAGATCATTGAAACTGCTGGTACAGTCAGGATAACCAGTACAGCCCCAGAATTCACCCTTCTTTCCCTTGCGCTTCGCCAGCAGCTTCCCGCAATCGGGGCAACGGAAGGCGCGTTCCGGCCGGCCATTGTGGTCTTTCAGGGTAATCTTGCAGCCGCGGGAGAAGCCGCTGCAAAACCAGTAATCGCCTTTCTCCGGCGCGGCGCGCACCATGCGTCGCGTGCAGATGGGGCAGCGATAATGCGCATCCACTTTCTCACTGGGTTTGCCATCCACGTCGTTCAGAGTGCGGCGGCATTCAGGAAACCCGGTGCAGCCCCAGAAGGGTCCCATCTTGCCTTCGATTCTGCGCAGCGGCTTCTTGCAGTCTGGGCAAGGGTAGTTGCGTGAAGCGGCAGCCTTGTCGTCGGCTTCTGTCATGGGGCAGGAGAATTGAGATAGGAATCAGTTGTGAGCGCCGCAGCGCGTCTTACAGGGTAACAGGTTTTTAAGCCCGGATGCCAAGACTATCGAACACCGCCTGTTCGAGGCAGCAGCCCAGTTCCGCCAGTCTGCCTGCTTCCACCCATTGGATGGTGCCAGAGTAGTCGTCCACGCAACTGGTCTCGGGCTCAGGATAGCGGCAGGGCACGAGAAATTCGATGCAGCTGCTGCCGTCACAGCTGGCAGGGATGCACTGGGGCGAGGTGTGCAGTGCACTGCACTGCCGGAGGCCATCGCGCCTGCACGTTTCAGCTCGGTGATACAGGTATTGATACCTTCTTCCCAGCCTTCATTTGCCTGTAATTCACGGCAGGGCAAATGCCAGTGGTCACCCCTGTGCCACAACAATACCCGCTCCCTGTCATCAAGGATGAGCAGGCGTTGCAGCAGGGGTCTGGAAGTCGTTATCTGGTTTTCGGAAGGTGATTCCGCGGTCGGGCTTTTCTGTGAGTCCTGACCCTTTGCTATTGCAAGACCCATGCCTTGCCGATTGCGGCGAACAACTTTCATGGCTATGTCAGGACCGCGTTCGTAACCATCGGCTCCCAGGCCCAGGCTGCGAACACTAATCTCCGTCCCAACCTTGAGCTGGAAGCTCTCATCCACCATCAGGAACAGTCCACCATCCGACATATCCCGGGCCCTGGCGCGCAGGGTACCGGTGGCAGGGTGGCTGTATTCCACCTCCAGGGGTACCTGGTGACGTTTGCATTGGCGAAGTTCTTCCATGGATCCTGGCTGCCGGGTTTTGCCGTACTCAGCCTAAAGTCTAGACCCGATTGGGAGATTTTCCTGTGCTGTGTCGAAATGCCTGCCCGGGCTCGCGCTGGGCGCGGGTTAAGCGCTGTGAGAACAGGGGCAGGCGGACCCGGTCAGAGTAAGTCTGCGAGGGCGGCCAGTAGCTGGCTGCTTTCCTCGGGCGTACCAATGCTAATGCGCAGTTTGTCTTCGAGTCGGGGTTGCTGGAAATGGCGCACCAGGATCTGTCGCTGCTTGAGGCCCTGGTACAGCGCTTCAGCATCGCTGCCGGCCGGAGCGGTGGCGAGCAGGAAATTGGTCTGGCTGGGGGGCACCGTGAAACCTAAGCGGGTCAACTCGGATTGCAGGCGTTCGCGCTCGAGGCGCACTCTGTGCCAGGTGTCCCTCGCATAGTCCTGGGACTGGATGGCGGCGGTGGCAAGTTGTTGCGCGATGAGGTCGGTGTTGTAGCTGTCCCTGGTCTTGAACTGCATGGGTTCGATCAGGCTGCGGTTGCCGATGCCATAGCCGAAACGCAGGCCAGCGAGGGAATAGCCCTTGGAAAGGGTACGCAGCAGCAGGACGTTGTCGCGGCGGGTGGCCAGTTCGATGGCGCTATAGGCCTGGTCCTCGTCGACAAAATCGACATAAGCCTCATCCACCAGCAAGACACCGGAGAAACCCTGGCTGATGGATTCCAGGTAGTCTGCGCTGAGCAATCGCCCGGTCGGCGCATGGGGATTGACCAACAGGCACATGCTGGCATTGCTCTGTTCGAGTCGCACCAGGAAGTCTGCGGGCATACTCCAGTCGTCGTTGAGCGCAATTTCCTGGTAGTCGCAGCCCTGGATGTCCGCTAACACCGGGTACAGGGAATAGCTTGGCTGGGTGGTGACGATGGTAGCGCCGGGACTGACAAAGGTGGTCAGGGCCAGTCGCAGCAGCTCATCGCCGCCATTGGTGGCGATTATGTTATCGGGCTGAATGCCATGCAGCTCCGCTACCGCTTGCCTGAACAGGGTCGCAGTAGGGGGCGGGTAGCGGCGCAGGGCGGCGGTATCGATGCTCTGCAGCGTCTCGGTTACGGCAGGCGCCGGCGGGTAGGGGTTCTCATTGGTGTTGAGTTTGATGATGTTGCCACCATCGAGTTGCTCACCGGGTTTGTAACCCTGCATCCTGGCAATATTTGGGCGTTCGAATGTCATAATCGGCTTTACAGTCTTGCTGGGGCCTCTGCCGTGGCAGTGTACCCGGGAATGGAGGACTGAAGAGTAAAGGCAATACTGGCCGGGAGCAAATCTTCAGTAGTGCATCCTGCGCGCTGGTTACGGCAGATAGCTGTGCAGTCGATTGACCCAACCCTGTAACCAGCGCCCTTCATTACGCTCGGGTGGTGCATTGTCCACCCGGTTCTGCAGCACTGCCGTGGCAGCGGCAACGAAAGCCTGCAGGCTGGTATCATCGCTATGCATTCGCTCGATGACCTGTCGCAACCCCCACCCCTGGCCCGCATAGCGTTCGCTGCTCTTGAGGCCGCTGCCCTTGAAGTGCAGGTAATCGATGAGGGCATAGAGCCCCAGTGGCGACTCCTGGCTGGCCAGTGAGGCGAAAATCTGCGCGACTTCCTGCTGTCTCGCGGCAGGAAAACTGCCGATGATTTCATCGATGGTCAGGTCGAGTCTGCTGGCAATGAAGTGGGCCTGCAGGCCCATGGTGTCAGCCAGCAGGGCGCGCAGTGCGACCAGTCTCTGGGAGTTCTGGGCTGCCATGAAACTGTCCCGATCGGGCCAGGGATTGTCCGCGTCGAGGGGCGGGTTCAACCACCCGGGCAGCGCAATGCCGGACCGTTGCAGGTGCAGCAGGAGCGCGGGAAAAGTCTCCTCAAAGCGCTCCTGTTGACCTTCGCGGTACCAGATGAAGTGGCCTATACCCAGTGAGGGAAAATCCTCCCCGGCATTCCAGTGGCTGAGGCAGTGCAGATCGCGATTGCACTCATTGGCAAAGATTCTGTCTGCCAGCCAGTCGTAGTGCTCGGCGGGGAGTTGAGGGATGGCTCCGAAAGAGCCGGGACAAATTCCGGCACAGAGTCCCAAAACCCCCAAAATTTTATTGAATCTAATTGAATTTACTGGCATTTTTGATTGAACTACAATTGCATCAACTGGTATCAGGGCATCTGTCGTCCGGTGACAGCAATCAGCGCCAAGTGTTGGTGAGGCCGTGTACGCTAGGCCGTCGTTCTTCTGCGCTATCAATGGGAGTAGTCGGCAGATGCGGGTGAGATCTGCAATGCACTCGTCCCATTGATCGGAGATGATCCGGATATCCATCCCAATCGAGATAATAACGCAAAGCAAGATTCACCATGGCAGAAACCGCAACCACAGAAGTAGAAGTCGAGGAGCTGCCGCCGAGTGAGGCGGAAAGGGCCACCGCAAAAGCGGAGAAGGACCCCTTCGTTGGCAAGCTCTCGAAAATCTACCAGAAGCTCAAGTACAGCAAGAAGCTGAAAGTGGCGATGAAGGAGGTGGAGCAGGACCTGCTCGATCTTCTCGGTGTGCGGCTGTTTACCATTTTCCAGTCCGTGGACAACGGCAAGGAAATCCTGGCTACCTTCAAGGGTGGTGATCCCGACGACGATGATTTCGTCCAGATCCGGGTGCCATTCAGTACCACATCACTGGCAGGCTATGTCGCCCTCAGTCAGCGGGCACTGGTCATCAAGAATGTGAAGAACAGTGAAGAACTGACCGACATTCATCCGCGCCTGCAATTCGACAGTAAATTCAGTGACGCCAAGGGCTGGGCTGTGAAGTCCCAGATTGTGGTGCCCATCAAGGACGAGATCCTGCTGGGTGTCATGCAGTTGATTAATTTCGAGGGTGATCGTGAGTTCACCAAGGAAGACCTGAAGCACGCGCTCATGGTCAGCCAGATGCTGGCCAAGCAGTTTCGTTCCTCCCTGCAGAGTACCCAGGGTCCTTATGATTACCTGGTGCAGAAGGGCAAGATATCCAGCGTGGAACTGGAAGATGTCTCCAACAAGGCCTCACTCTAAGGTGGGTCTGTCAGCCGCGTGTTGATGGAAGAGTATGACATCGAAGCCGACATGATCGGCAAGTCCCTGGAATACTACTACCGGGTGCCGTACATGAAGTACGATGCCAACCATGAGCTGCCCACCGACCTGCTGGAGAACATCGGGGTCAGCTACCTGCGCAGCAACCTCTGGCTACCGGTGGCGGGCAACAAGGAAGAGGCGGTCATCCTCATCGATGATCCCTCGACTACCAGCGCATCATGGAAATCCAGGGCGTTGTTAATGCTCGCAATTATGCATTCCGGGTCGGATTGCCCGAGCACATCATCCAGTTCCTGCGGGGTAATGATGGCGGCGACTACGAAGAAGGATTCGATGACATCTTCTCCAACATGGACGACGACGGTGGCGTCGAGATGGAGGAGGGCGACGACGATGAGGAAGACGAAGGTCTGGCCGCCACCTGGCCTTTGCCGTTTCGGGCCATAGAATCGGCTGTTAGGCTCCCA
>JAYPVK010000045.1:0-16192 GCA_038134565.1 Pseudomonadales bacterium
CCAATCGTGCCTACGTTGACGTGTACCTTTTTTCTTTCGAATTTTTCCTTCGCCACAATATTTCTCCTCTTACCTTAATCTTTAGAAAATCTCAGAACTATCAAGCATTGCTGTTGATGATGCCCTCGGCGATATTCGCAGGCACTTCCGCATACTTCTTGAATTCCATTGTGTAAGTTGCACGGCCCTGGGTTGCTGAACGCAAATCAGTGGCGTAACCAAACATTTCGGACAGGGGCACTTCAGCGGTAATAACCTTGCCACTGGCAGAGTCTTCCATACCGCCAACCATGCCGCGACGACGGTTGAGATCTCCCATCACGTCACCCATGTAGTCTTCCGGAGTAACGACCTCAACGGCCATCACAGGCTCAAGCAAGGCCGGATCTGCCAGCAGAGCACCCTTCTTGAGCGCCAGAGATCCCGCGATCTTGAACGCCATTTCACTGGAGTCCACATCGTGGAAAGATCCATCGTACAGAGTGACCTTCATGGCCAGCAGCGGGTAACCCGCCAGACAGCCATTCTGCATCTGCTCTTGGACGCCCTTGTCCACCGCAGGGATGTATTCCTTAGGAACCACACCACCTACGATTGCATTTTCGAATTGGTACTCTTCATCTGGATCAACCGGTTCTAGACGCAGCCACACGTGACCATACTGACCACGACCACCAGACTGTTTAACATGCTTGCCTTCGACCTCAACGGCCTTGCGAATAGTTTCGCGGTAGGCAACCTGTGGCTTACCGATGTTGGCCTCGACCGAGAATTCACGGCGCATACGATCGACCAGTACATCCAGGTGAAGCTCACCCATACCAGAGATAATGGTCTGGCCAGACTCTTCATCGGTAGCAACACGGAAAGAAGGGTCTTCCTGGGCCAGTTTGCCCAACGCAATACCCATTTTTTCCTGGTCAGCCTTGGATTTAGGCTCAACAGCAACCGAGATTACCGGATCCGGGAAGTCCATCTTCTCCAGCGTAACAATATGATCGGGACTACACAGGGTTTCTCCTGTGGTTACGTCCTTCAGACCGATCGCAGCAGCGATGTCGCCGGCCAATACTTCCTTGATCTCTTCGCGGGAGTTGGCGTGCATCTGCACCATACGACCCACACGTTCTTTCTTGTGCTTCAGCGGGTTGTAGACCGAATCGCCCGAATTCAAGGTACCGGAATACACGCGGAAGAAAGTCAGGGTTCCCACATAGGGATCAGTAGCAATCTTGAAAGCCAGGGATGCAAAGGGCGCATCGTCTTTCACTTCGCAGGTAATCGGCTCGCCTGCTTCGTTAACACCTTCGATCGCCTTCACTTCAGTTGGGGATGGCATGTAGTCAACTACCGCATCCAACACAGCTTGCACACCTTTATTCTTGAATGCAGAGCCACACAGTACCGGTACAATCTCATTGGCCAGGGTACGGATGCGAATGCCTTTCATGATGTCCTTTTCCGAGAGCTCGCCCTCTTCCAGGTACTTCTCCATCAACTCTTCATTGGCCTCGGCAGCACTTTCCACCATCTCTTCGTGCCACTTTTCACACTCTGCCTGCAAGTCAGCAGGGATGTCTTGATACTCAAAAGTCGTACCCTGGTCTTCTTCGTTCCAGATGATTGACTTCATCTTCACCAGGTCGATTACACCTTTGAATTCATCCTCTGCACCGATAGCCAGCTGCAGGGGAACAGCCTTTGCACCCAGACGATCTTTCATCTGTTGCACAACTTTCAGGAAGTCTGCTCCAGCCCGGTCCATCTTGTTCACAAATACCATGCGAGGTACTTCGTAGCGATTGGCCTGACGCCATACAGTCTCAGTCTGTGGCTGCACGCCGGATGAAGCACAAAGAACTACCACGGCACCGTCGAGCACACGCAGCGAACGCTCCACCTCAATAGTGAAGTCAACGTGTCCCGGAGTATCGATGATATTGATGCGGTGCTCATCGTACTGGTTATCCATGCCATTCCAGAAACAGGTAGTCGCCGCAGAAGTAATGGTGATTCCGCGCTCCTGCTCCTGCTCCATCCAGTCCATAACAGCCGCACCGTCATGTACCTCACCGATCTTGTGAGAAATACCGGTATAGAACAGTACACGCTCAGTAGTGGTGGTCTTGCCCGCATCCACGTGCGCGGCAATACCGATATTGCGATAACGGCTCAGGGGGTGTTTTCTAGCCACAGCTTTACCCTCAATAATTAAATTCAGTTAGATTCGATTTAGAAACGATAGTGTGAGAAGGCGCGGTTGGCTTCAGCCATACGGTGCACATCTTCACGTTTTCTTACGGCGCTACCACGACCTTCTGCAGCATCTACGATTTCGCCTGCGAGACGCAGAACCATGGATTTCTCACCACGGGCGCGGGAATGCTCTACCAGCCAGCGCATTGCCAGGGCATTGCGACGCTCGGCGCGCACTTCCACGGGAACCTGATAAGTAGCACCACCCACACGGCGAGATTTAACCTCGACCATGGGCGCGATGGCTTCCAGGGCTTTCTCAAAAGTTTCGAGGGGATCGGAACTACTCTTCTCGGCTACGATGTCCAGGGCACCGTACACGATCTTTTCGGCAACAGACTTCTTGCCGTCGACCATGACGTGGTTCATGAACTTCGCGAGGATTTTGGAACCGAATTTTGGATCAGGCAAAACTTCACGCTTTGCCACAACTCTTCTTCTAGGCATAGGAGACCTCTATGTTAATTCAGGTTTTTCCGGGATCCGCGGCGAGTCTGCGTTGAGACTGTGTACCCGGCCTTACTCAAATCCCGACACATTGTTTTAAGAGCCGTGTCGAGTCGCGCAATCCTTACGCTTGTAGTTGGCTCATGTAAAGCTTTCAGCCAGTCAGCACCGGGTGCTGCTTGCCAACACCCGAGAATCTGAATCAGGTGAGTTGTTACTTAGGACGCTTGGCGCCGTATTTGGAACGACGCTGCTTGCGATCGGCAACGCCTGAGGTATCGAGGCTGCCGCGAACGGTGTGATAGCGCACACCCGGCAAATCCTTCACACGGCCACCGCGGATCAGGACCACGGAGTGCTCCTGCAGGTTGTGGCCTTCACCACCAATGTAGGAGGTTACTTCGTAGCCATTAACCAGGCGCACACGACATACCTTGCGCAGAGCAGAGTTCGGCTTCTTTGGTGTGGTGGTATACACTCGAGTACAAACGCCGCGCTTCTGGGGCGAGCGCTGCAGGGCAGGCACGTCGCTCTTGACGACCTTGCTCTTGCGGGGCTTGCGGACTAGCTGGTTGATTGTTGCCATTTTGGTAAAAGAACCCTTCTATTTTGTCTTTAATCGAATGCCACATCGGGCAGGTCAATCAAGGAGGCGAGAGTTTAATGATCTCCACCTCCGGAGTCAACCTTCTCAAATCTCAATTTAGGGCCTGAAATGCCCGAAATCCGGGCATTTCAGGCGTTTTCAGCCTTACTCTTCGGTCTGTTCAGCCGAATTTTCGCTGGCTTCCACCGTCTCGGCCAGGGCTTCACTCAGCGCCGCTTCCACGTCGCTGGCACTGATTCCCTCACCGTCGGATTCCTCGGCAGCCATTTTCTTGCGATTTTCGTGGTAGGCCAGGCCTGTTCCGGCAGGAATCAGGCGTCCCACAACCACGTTTTCCTTCAGCCCGCGCAGGAAGTCACGCTTGCCGGTAACCGCCGCTTCCGTGAGAACACGAGTGGTCTCCTGGAACGACGCTGCCGAAATGAAGGACTCGGTCGCCAGGGAAGCCTTGGTGATACCCAGCAGCATGCGGTCGAAACGTGCGAGCTGCTTATCTTCCTTCTCCAACTCGTCGTTGATTTCCAGAATCTGGGTATAAGTCAGTTGTTCGCCCTTGATCAGGTTGGAATCACCCGGATCGGTAATCTCAACCTTGCGCAGCATCTGGCGAACGATCACTTCGATGTGCTTGTCGTTGATACGCACACCCTGTAATCGGTATACATCCTGAACCTCGTTCACGATGTACTGGGCCAGCGCCTCCACACCCTTCAGGCGCAGGATATCGTGAGGTGCGGGAGGTCCTTCAGAAACCACCTCTCCCTTCTCGATATGCTCACCCTCGAATACGGTCATGGTTCGCCACTTCGGAATCAAGGTTTCGTAATGGTCGGAACCATCGATCGGGTTCACACCATCTTTCGGTGTAATAACCAGACGGCGCTTGCCTTTTGTTTCCTTACCGAAGCTGACGGTACCGGAGATTTCAGCCAGAATCGCAGGCTCTTTCGGCTTACGGGCTTCGAACAGGTCGGCAACACGCGGCAGACCACCGGTGATGTCACGAGTCTTCGAACCTTCCTGCGGAATACGCGCGATTACGTCACCGATGTTAAGGTCGGCTCCGTCCTTCAAGCTGATGATCGCGTTCGCTGGAAGGAAGTAGTGAGCAGGTACGGTAGTACCCGGCAGACATACATCCTTGCCCTTGCCATCCAGTACCCGGATAGCGGGACGCAATTCTTTCGCTGCAGAGGAACGTTCAGCAGGATCGATAACAGACCAGGTGGTGAGACCAGTGATCTCGTCAGTCTGCTCACGTACGGTAATGCCCTCTTCCATCGCCTCGAAGGCAACCTTACCGGCCACTTCAGATACGATCGGGTGAGTGTGTGGATCCCAGGTTGCAACCAGCTGACCGGCTTCAACTTCCTTCTTGGATCCAACAACAATCGTTGCACCATAGGGCAGCTTGTACAGTTCCTTCTCACGGCCATTGGTGTCGTTCACGATCAGTTCGCCGGAACGGGACACTACAACCAGCTCGCCCTTCACGTTCTCAACAGTCTTCATGTTGTTCAGGTGAATGGTACCGGTGTTCTTGACCTGCACACTGTCAGAGGCTGTCGCTCGGGATGCCGCACCACCGATGTGGAAGGTACGCATGGTCAGCTGTGTACCTGGCTCACCGATTGACTGCGCTGCAATAACGCCCACGGCCTCACCGACATTGGCCAGATGGCCGCGGGCGAGGTCACGGCCGTAGCACTGGCTGCAGATACCGAAACGGGTTTCACAGGTGATTGGAGAGCGCACATAAACCTGGTCGACACCCTGGGTTTCCAGCTTCTCAACCATACGCTCGTTAATCAGCGTGCCGGCTTCGGCAATCAATTCGCCGGTTTCATCGTGCAGCACATCCGCTGCCAGTACACGACCCAGTACACGATCACCCAGCGGTGCAATGATGTCACCACCCTCGATGATCGGAGACATGTGCAGGCCTTCCTTCGTGCCGCAGTCGTCTTCAGTGATTACCAGGTCCTGGGAAATATCGACCAGTCGACGGGTCAGGTAACCGGAGTTAGCGGTCTTCAGGGCGGTATCGGCAAGACCCTTCCGCGCACCGTGCGTGGAAGTGAAGTATTGGGATACGTTCAGACCCTCACGGAAGTTCGCAGTGATCGGCGTCTCGATGATAGAGCCATCAGGACGCGCCATCAGGCCACGCATACCGGCAAGCTGACGAATCTGCGCGGGGGAGCCTCGGGCACCGGAGTCGGCGTACACGTACACCGAGTTGAATGATTCCTGCAGCTCTTCCTCTCCGTCCTTGTTGATAACAGGTTCTGTAGAGAGCCCTTCCATCATGGACTTGGCCACGATGTCGTTGGCACGGGACCAGATATCGATCACCTTGTTGTACTTCTCGCCCTGGGTTACCAGACCGGAAGCAAACTGGGATTCGATCTCTGCCACTTCGGAATTAGCCTGATCGATGATCTTGGCCTTCTCTTCCGGAATTGCGAAGTCGTTTACGCCGATGGAGGAACCGGAACGTGTGGAATACTTGTAACCGGTGTACATCAGCTGGTCGGCGAAGATCACCGTCTCTTTCAGGCCCACGTTGCGATAACAGGCATTGAGAATGGCGGAGATTGGCTTCTTCGACATCTTCTGGTTGACCATGGAGAATGGCAGACCTTCCGGAACGATATCGAACAGCAGTACTCGACCCACCGTGGTATCCACGATGCCCGTGCTGTATTCCTTTTCGCCCGCTTCGTTGAGCGCGCAATCGGTAATACGAACCTTGATGCGTGCCTGCAGGTGGACATTGCCGGACTCATAGGCGCGCAGCACTTCCTTCGCATTGGCGAATATCATGCCCTCGCCCTTGGCGTTAACGCGCTCGCGAGTCATGTAGTACAGGCCCAGTACCACGTCCTGGGAAGGTACGATGATGGGTTCACCGTTGGCCGGTGCCAGGATGTTGTTGGTGGACATCATCAGGGTACGGGCTTCCAGCTGGGCTTCCAGGGTCAGGGGTACGTGTACCGCCATCTGGTCACCGTCGAAGTCAGCGTTGTAGGCGGCACACACCAGCGGATGCAGCTGGATCGCCTTACCTTCAATCAGCACTGGCTCGAATGCCTGGATGCCGAGACGGTGCAGCGTTGGTGCACGGTTCAGCAGTACCGGGTGCTCACGGATCACCTCGGCCAGGATATCCCAGACCTCGGCGGTTTCCCGCTCCACCATCTTCTTGGCAGCCTTGATGGTAGTAGCCAGGCCACGACGCTCAAGCTTGCCGAAGATGAATGGCTTGAACAATTCCAGGGCCATCTTCTTGGGCAGTCCACACTGGTGCAGTTTCAGGGTAGGACCTACCACGATCACGGAACGACCGGAGTAGTCCACACGCTTACCCAGCAGGTTCTGACGGAAACGACCCTGCTTGCCCTTGATCATGTCAGCCAGGGACTTCAGGGGACGCTTGTTGGAGCCGGTGATGGCACGACCGCGACGGCCGTTGTCCAGCAGTGCATCGACCGCCTCCTGCAGCATGCGCTTTTCATTGCGCACGATGATGTCGGGCGCGTTCAGGTCCAGCAGTCGCTTCAGACGGTTGTTACGGTTGATAACCCGGCGATAGAGATCGTTCAGGTCAGAAGTCGCGAAACGGCCGCCGTCGAGAGGCACCAGTGGACGCAGATCCGGTGGCAGGACTGGCAACACATTCATCACCATCCACTCGGGCTTGTTGCCGGATTCGACGAAAGCTTCCAGCAGCTTCAGGCGCTTGGAAAGCTTCTTCAGCTTGGTCTCGGAATTGGTCTGGGGAATCTCTTCACGCAGGCGTGTGGCTTCCGCCTCCACATCCATGTCGTTCATCAGTTCCTGAACGGCTTCCGCGCCCATCTTGGCTTCGAATTCATCGCTGAACTCTTCCATGGCTTCGTAGTACTGCTCATCTGTGAGAAGTTGACCGCGCTCCAGGGTAGTCATACCCGGATCGGTTACCACGAAAGACTCGAAATACAGGATGCGCTCGATATCACGCAGGGTCATATCCAGCAGCAGACCGATTCGGGAAGGCAGTGACTTCAGGAACCAGATGTGGGCAACCGGGCTGGCCAGCTCGATATGGCCCATGCGCTCACGTCGAACCTTGGACAGAGCCACTTCCACGCCACACTTCTCGCAGATCACACCGCGATGCTTGAGGCGCTTGTACTTGCCGCACAGACACTCGTAGTCTTTTACCGGACCAAAGATCTTGGCACAGAACAACCCGTCTCTCTCGGGCTTGAACGTTCTGTAGTTAATGGTTTCAGGCTTCTTCACCTCACCAAAAGACCACGCCCTGATCATTTCGGGCGATGCCAGACCGATACGAATAGAATCGAACTCGTCTGACTGTGACTGAGATTTCAATAAACCTAGTAGGTCTTTCATTCTATTTCCTCCGCTGATCGCCCCTGGGCAATCAGGCTTCGATAATCAAATTTCGTTTTAATCTGGTGTTATTGTACTGATGACTGGATTGCCAGCTTATTCGCTGACATCCAGTTCCATATCAATCCCGAGAGATCGGATTTCCTTAACCAGCACATTGAATGATTCCGGCATGGCCGGCTCCATTCGGTGATCACCATCAACGATGTTCTTGTACATCTTGGTGCGTCCAGCCACGTCATCGGACTTCACAGTGAGCATTTCCTGTAGAGTGTACGCCGCGCCATAAGCTTCCAGCGCCCACACTTCCATCTCACCGAATCGTTGACCACCAAATTGCGCCTTACCACCGAGCGGTTGCTGGGTAACAAGGCTGTAAGAACCTGTTGAACGAGCGTGCATCTTGTCATCAACCAGGTGGTTCAGCTTGAGCATATACATGATGCCCACTGTGACCTTCTGGTCGAATGCGTCACCGGTACGTCCATCAAAAAGGGTGACCTGGCCGCTTTCGTCCATGTCAGCCAGTTCCAGCATCTGCTTGATTTCAGTTTCTGCGGCACCGTCGAACACCGGCGTGGCCATTGGTACGCCGCCGCGCAGGTTGCCTGCCAGCTCGTACAACTCTTCTTCCGAGAAGGACTTGATGTCTTCCGTGCGCTCACCGATTGAGTTGTAGACATCGGTGATCAGCTTACGCATCTCGGTGACCTTGACCTGGGCATCAATCGCCCTGCCGATCTTTTCACCGAGCCCCTTCGCTGCCGCACCCAGGTGCGTTTCCAGAATCTGACCCACGTTCATTCGCGAAGGCACACCCAGCGGATTCAATACGATATCAACCGGTACACCCTGCTCGTCGTAAGGCATATCTTCTTCTGGCATTACTACAGAGATAACACCCTTGTTTCCATGGCGTCCCGCCATCTTGTCACCAGGCTGGATGGTGCGCTTGATCGCCAGGTAAACCTTGACGATTTTCAGCACACCAGGAGCCAGGTCGTCGCCCTGGGTAAGCTTCTTCTTCTTGTCTTCGAAGCGCTCATCCAGCACAACACGGCGTTCCTTGAGTTGTTCCTCGGCACGCTCGAGCTGGTTGTTCATGGCTTCGTTAGACATACGCAGCTTGAACCATTCTTCGCGTGGCAGTGCACTCAGGTAGTCCTTAGTTACCTTCTGGCCTTTCTTCAGCTTCGGCCCACCGGCTACAACCTTGCCCACCAGCGCCTTTTCCAGACGCTCGTAGGTGGCATCCTCAACGATTCGATATTCATCATTGATGTCCTTGCGAACCTGCGCCAGTTGCATCTCTTCGATTTCAATGGCGCGCTGGTCTTTCTCCAGTCCATCGCGGGTGAAGACCTGTACGTCGATGACGGTGCCTTTCACACTGGTCGGTACGCGCAAGGAAGTATCCTTCACGTCGGACGCCTTCTCGCCAAAGATCGCTCGCAGTAGTTTCTCTTCCGGAGTCAGCTGGGTCTCACCCTTCGGTGTCACCTTGCCAACCAGGATATCGCCGGCGCCGACCTCAGCACCGATATACACGATGCCGGACTCGTCCAGCTTGCTCAGCGCGCCTTCACCCACGTTGGGGATGTCGGCGGTGATCTCTTCAGAACCCAGCTTGGTGTCACGGGCGACACAGGTCAGCTCCTGGATGTGAATACTGGTGAATCGGTCTTCCTTCACCACACGCTCAGAGATGAGGATGGAGTCCTCGAAGTTGTAACCATTCCAGGGCATGAACGCGATGCGCATATTCTGGCCCAGTGCCAGCTCGCCCATATCGATGGACGGTCCGTCGGCAAGGATGTCACCACGCTGAACCACGTCACCACCCTTGACCAGAGGCTTCTGGCTGATACAGGTGTTCTGGTTGGAACGGGTGTACTTGGTGAGGTTGTAGATATCCACACCTGCTTCTCCGGCATCTGTCTCTTCGTCGTTAACCTTGACGATGATTCGACCCGCATCCACGCTCTCGATCACACCACCCCGGAACGCGACGACACACACGCCAGAATCGCGCGCCACGTTACGCTCCATACCGGTACCGACAAGGGGCTTCTCAGTCTTGAGGGTAGGCACAGCCTGGCGTTGCATGTTGGAACCCATCAATGCGCGGTTGGCATCGTCGTGCTCCAGGAATGGAATCAAGGCCGCTGCAACAGACACCATCTGTTGAGGAGCCACGTCCATGTAGTCGATCTCATCTTTAGGCTTGAGAGTTGTCTCACCCTTGTAGCGAACCGTGACCAGGTCATCCACGAACGCGCCCTTCTTGTCGAGCGGCGCAGAAGCCTGGGCGATCACGAAATCGCTCTCGTCGATCGCCGACAGGAAATCGATCTCGTCGGTTACCTTGTTGTTCACGACCTTGCGATAGGGACTTTCCAGGAAGCCGAAATCGTTGGTGCGTGCATAGGTTGCCAGGGAGTTGATCAAACCAATGTTTGGCCCTTCCGGCGTTTCAATCGGACATACCCGGCCGTAGTGAGTCGGGTGTACGTCACGTACCTCGAAGCCCGCGCGCTCGCGGGTCAGACCACCTGGTCCAAGAGCAGAAACACGACGTTTGTGAGTTACCTCGGACAGCGGGTTATTCTGGTCCATGAACTGGGACAGCTGGCTGGAACCAAAGAATTCCTTGATGGCAGCGGCGACCGGCTTGGCATTGATCATGTCCTGAGGCATCAGGCCTTCGGAATCGGCCATGCTCAGGCGTTCCTTGACCGCGCGCTCTACACGCACCAGGCCAACACGGAACTGGTTTTCCGCCATTTCACCCACGGAACGGATGCGACGGTTACCCAGGTGATCGATGTCATCCACGGAACCAAAACCGTTACGAATACCGACCAGAGTCTTGAGCACATCGATGATGTCGGAGGTATCCAGTACAGGATTACCCTCGGACTCGGGACGACCCAAGCGACGGTTGAACTTCATGCGCCCAACCGCAGACAGGTCATAACGCTCTGGGGAGAAGAACAGGTTGGAGAACAGATTCTCTGCAGACTCCTTCGTGGGCGGCTCGCCCGGACGCATCATGCGATAGATCTCAACCATGGCTTCCAGTTGGGAAGTGGTGTTGTCGATGCGCAGAGTGTCGGAAACGAAAGGACCACAATCCAGATCGTTCGTGTAAATGGTCTGGAAACTCTCGATTCCCTTCTCGTAGAAACCGGCCAGCATATCCTCGGTGATTTCTGCGTTACAGGGGTAGAGCACTTCACCGGTTTCTTTATCGATCACATCGGCAGCCAGCGAGTTACCGACCAGGAAGTCATGGCTTACTTCCAGGGTGCTCAGCTTGGCTTGCTCCATCTGACGGATATGGCGAGAAGTAATACGACGACCTTCTTCGACGATTACCTTGCCCTTCTTGTCATTGACGGGGAAATTGAGTACATCACCGCGCAGACGCGCAGGAACCAGTTCCAGTTCCACAACTGGCTCATTGCCATGCTTGATATTGAAGGTGTTGTTCTCGTAGAACATCTCGAGAATTTCCTGGGAATTAAAGCCCAGGGCGCGCAGCAGTACCGTGGCAGGCAGCTTCCTGCGACGGTCGATACGCACGTACACCAGATCCTTGGGATCAAATTCGAAATCCAGCCAGGAACCACGGTAAGGAATCACCCGGGCTGAATACAACAACTTACCGGAGCTGTGAGTCTTGCCACGATCGTGATCGAAGAACACACCAGGCGAACGGTGAAGCTGGGAAACAACGACGCGTTCTGTGCCGTTGATCACGAAGGTGCCAGAATCGGTCATCAATGGGATTTCACCCATGTAGACTTCCTGCTCCTTGATGTCCTTGATAGTCTGCGTGGTAGATTCCTTATCATAAAGAATCAGGCGAACCTTCACCCGCAGTGAAACAGAATAGGTTGAACCTCTTAACTGACATTCCTTAACATCGAATGCAGGCTTGCCCAACTCGTAGCTTACATACTCGAGTACCGCTTTACCCGAATAGCTGACGATGGGAAATACAGATTTGAATGCGGCGTGCAGGCCCTGATCCACAAGCTCCCCAGCAGGAGTGCCCTGCTGAGTGAATTGTCGATAGGAATCGATCTGAATGGACAACAGGTAAGGGATGTCCATAGCGCTTGGCAGTTTGCCAAAATTCTTGCGAATGCGCTTTTTCTCTGTATAGGAATAGGCCATGAGTTTGTTCCTAGCAATAAATACTGTCTTCTGGTTTCTTGCGGCGTCTTTGCCCTGTTTTCAGGACGGTGACGACGTCTTGCCTGCTTCTTGTTGCTAATCAGCGCCTGCTTGCTCTGGCGCCAAAGCAATAAATCTTAAACACAGCAACACATCGAACCCGGGATCACCGGATTCGATGCGTCTGTGAGTTCCTGCGTTCGCTTATTACTTAAGCTCAACAGTCGCGCCAGCTTCTTCCAGAGCCTTCTTGGCTTCTTCGGCTTCAGCTTTGGGAGCAGCTTCCTTAACAGTGGAAGGTGCGCCGTCAACCAGTTCCTTGGCTTCTTTCAGGCCCAGGCCTGTGATGGAGCGAACTGCTTTAATGACGTTTACTTTCTTATCGCCAGCAGAGGCCAGAACGATGTCGAACTCGTCCTTCTCTTCAGCAGCGGCAGCATCACCACCGGCAGCAGCTACAGGAGCAGCGGCAACGGCAGCAGCGGCAGAAACGCCAAACTTTTCTTCCATTGCTTCAACCAGCTGGACTACGTCCATTACTGACATTTCAGCAATTGCATTCAAAACTTCTTCTGTTGATAGAGACATGAGTCTTATCTCCTACTTGGCAAAGTAAATATTTAATCGAAAAATCAAAGGAATTAGGCTGCTTCCTGCTTCTGGTCGCGAACCGCCGCAACCGCTCGAGTAACTTTCGAGGGCACTTCGTTCATCGTACGAGCAAGTTTGGTGACTGGTGCCAACATGACACTCATCAGTATGGAACGAGCCTGATCCAGTGTTGGCAGTTTCGCCAGCACGTCGATTTGGCTCGCATCCATTAGCTTGCCACCAATGGAAAGCGCTTTGATTTCAAAATCGTCATTCTCTTTGGCGAAATCCTTCAGCACGCGCGCGGCAGCACCGGGATCTTCCTGGGAGAGTGCGAGAATGGTTGGTCCAACCAACACTTCCTGAATGCATTCAAACTCGGTTTCTGCCACGGCACGCTTGAGAAGCGTGTTACGTACTACGCGCAGATAAACCTTGTTGTCACGAGCATTCTTGCGAAGCGCGGTCATCTCCTCTACGGTAACGCCACGATAATCGGCGAGCACCGCAGACAAAGCTCTACTAGCAGCCTGATTGACTTCCGAGACTATTTGTTGCTTGTCTTTAAGTCGAATAGCCACTTTTTAACTCCTTCAGTTTGGACAGAATCTGCCAATACAATCAGTACAAGCTGAGTACCAGCGAGTCCTGCCCAACGGTTGAGGCAATATTGCTACTGCCTGTTTATTCGGTGATAAGAATCCGGCTCCAGTGAATCGGATTGGCTTTTCACCATCTGCGTAGGACATTAAGAGAGCCTGACAACAGCCAGGCCTGCTCACCTACGGTCTTTGATGGTTCCGCAATACGTACCTGCGGAGCCACAAAGGCGTTTTGAACCTCGACACCCTGATTCTTCGGGTTCAGTGCCAGTATTTCCCGGCACCTCAATCCGTATGAGCATCGCGGCCACAAAGGCGACACAGCCTCCCCAGTAAAGGGGAGCCTGCAATAATTCTTGATTACATTGTCAGTGAAGACTGGTCGATCAGAACGCCGGGGCCCATGGTCGAGGAGAGCACAATCTTCTTGATATACACTCCCTTGGACGACGCTGGCTTGGCCTTCTTGAGGTCAGCCAACAGGGCTTCCAGATTGGACTTGATGGCGGAACCCTCGAAGCCAATCTTGCCAATACCGCCGTGAATGATGCCGTTCTTGTCAGTTCGGTAACGAACCTGACCTGCCTTGGCATTCTTCACTGCAGTCTCGACGTCTGGTGTTACGGTACCAACCTTGGGGTTTGGCATGAGCCCACGCGGACCAAGAACCGTGCCCAGCTTGCCGACAACACGCATGGCGTCAGGTGAAGCGATGACCACATCAAAGTCCATGTTGCCGCCCTGGATGGATTCGGCGAGATCGTCCATACCGACCAGCTCGGCACCAGCAGCCTTTGCCTTCTCGGCATTTTCGCCCTGGGCGAATACTGCAACACGAACATCTTTACCGGTACCGGCAGGCAGAGTAGTGCTGCCACGAACAACCTGGTCAGATTTACGAGGATCAACACCCAGGTTGACCGACACATCAATCGACTCTTTGAACTTGGCTGAAGCGAATTCGCTCAGCAGGGATACCGCCTCATCGATTGAATAGGCTTTACCTGCTTCCAGCTTCTCGTTCAGTAATTTCTTCTTTTTGGATAGTTTGGCCATCTTATTCTACCCCCTCGACTTCCAGACCAGCGCTGCGTGCGCTACCTGCCAATGTGCGAACTGCCGCGTCCATATCGGCCGCAGTCAGGTCTGGCATTTTCTGGGTGGCGATTTCTTCCAGTTGTGCACGATTTACCTTGCCCACTTTTTCAGTATTGGGACGACCACTTCCCTTCTTGATACCGGCTGCTTTACGCAGCAGTACAGCGGCAGGGGGTGTCTTGGTGATAAACGTGAAGCTACGATCGGCGTAGACTGTGATTACAACCGGAATGGGCAGGCCTGGCTCAACGCCCTGGGTTTGAGCATTGAACGCCTTACAGAATTCCATGATGTTGACACCATGCTGACCCAGAGCCGGACCAACTGGTGGACTTGGATTGGCAGAACCTGCACCAACCTGTAGCTTGATATAAGCTAATACCTTCTTAGCCATTGCATTTCTCCTTGGGTGATGGCGCTGACAAGGTCAGCTCCCCTAACCACCTCAAACACGGCTAGATGTTCGAGGATCGAATTCAGGGGTCAGAGTAAAATTTTCTTAAAGATCTGCCAGTCTGCACGGACTGCGAAAGAAAATTTTACTCTGACCCCAATTTTGTGAAGCCCGAAGACTTCCTAGCTCTTCTCCACCTGGCCGA
The DNA here is from genome assembly GCA_038134565.1 of Pseudomonadales bacterium. GTDB lineage: Bacteria > Pseudomonadota > Gammaproteobacteria > Pseudomonadales > Pseudohongiellaceae > UBA9145. The sequence continues at coordinate 14,781 of JAYPVK010000045.1, forward strand.
ATTCAAGCTCGACCGGTGTAGATCTACCGAAGATCAAGACGGCAACACGCAGCCTGCTCTTCTCGTAATTCACTTCTTCTACAGTGCCAGTGAAATCGTTGAATGGCCCGTCGATGACTCGAACCATCTCACCGGGCTCGTAAACGATCTTGTGCGTAGGCGTGTCTTCACTGGCCTCCATGCGCTGGAGGATCTTGTTCGCCTCCTTGTCGGTAATCGGCGCTGGCTTCTCGGCTGTACCACCAATGAATCCCATGACCCTGGGAGTCTCTTTCACCAGGTGCCAGGTATCGTCGTTCAGATCCATGTGCACGAGGACATAGCCAGGGAAGAATTTCCTCTCACTCTTCCGCTTCTGACCCGCGCGCATTTCCAGCACTTCTTCGGTGGGCACCAGAACTTCGTCGAAATAATCTTCCATGCCAGAAAGAGCGATACGCTCCTTCAGTGCATGCATAACTTTTTTCTCGTAGCCCGAATAAGCGTGAACTACATACCAGCGTTTAGCCATCTCAGTCCTTTATGTGATCAAAGACGAAATTACGCCGTTCAGGGCCGAATCCAGCAGCCACAGAATCAACGCAACGATAAAGATCACTATCAAGACAACAATCGTTGTCTGTGTCGTTTCCTGCCTGCTGGGCCAAACGACTTTTCGAATTTCAACACGGGCATCCAGGCACAGGTTTACAAACGCCCTGCCCTTAACTGTCTGAGCAGCAATCCAGCCAGCGACACCAGCGGCAGCCAACAGGCCAATCACTCTCAACAACACCGACTCTGCCGCAAAATAGGAATTGGCATACACAGCAGCGCCCACAATCACGACCACTATCAGCCACTTGATCCAGTCCTGCTTGCCAGCTTCGCTTACTATCTTCTCTGCCATTTCTATCGTACTGCTCTAATACTACGTTTACTCAAAAACGCCTGCTCATAAATGGCAGGCCAGGAGGGAATCGAACCCCCAACCTGCGGTTTTGGAGACCGCTGCTCTGCCAATTGAGCTACTGGCCTACGATGCAGTGCAAGTCTCCGGCGCCCTTCACTGGTTCGGCAGAGGACCAGAACAAGTCTGATGTTTCTGCCATCCGAAGCCCGAGCCTCGCTCAACAACTTAGTATTCTTTCGAGGGATCGGCCCTGGCCGAAGCCAGAAAAAACCTGCACTGATCCCTAAAACTTATCCTGCAAAACGCCGTCAATCACCCACTTTCTGTAGAGACGACTGAGCCGAAACTCCCAAACCAGGGGGTTTCGGCTCTTTAATCGATCAAGTCTTGGCTTATTCGATGATCTTGGCTACTACGCCAGCTCCAACTGTACGGCCACCTTCACGAATCGCGAAGCGCAGACCTTCGTCCATCGCAATCGGGGCGATCAACTCAACAGTCATCTTGATGTTGTCACCAG
>JAYPVK010000046.1:0-15231 GCA_038134565.1 Pseudomonadales bacterium
GATAGTTGGAGGCGGCAAGTTGGGCAATAACGTCGATGCCATCGATCTTCGGCATCATCAGATCAAGAATCACGACGTCAAACTTTTCAAGATCCATGGTACTGAGCTTCGACGGATTGGTAGTGCTCTCCATCGAGTAGCCAGAGTCGTTGGTCGCTTTGGACAGCAACGCTGGCATGAGGAAATCGTCGTCAACCAGAAGCAGATTTCTTCTACTGCTATGTGAACCTTCGGCTGCGATAGTCACTCTGCGCCCTCCTGATTACCTAGAAAATGGTTAATCTCGCTCTTGGTTTTCGCGATTATGTGAGGCAATTCTTTGGCTATCTCAATGGCATGGACAAGTTGTGAGTTATCTATCGCGTATTCCAGCTCATCAAGCTTCGAGGCAATAATATCCGACCCAATCGACCTCGCCGATGTTTTGTAACGATGAGCGCTGTCCGCCAGGGGCTGCCAGTCACTGGCGAGAGTCCGGGGGGTATCGATGGCCGTCTGGAGATCGTCCAGATACTCAATAAAAATACGCAGAATTCTGGCTCCCAGCTCGGTGTTGGTACCGCCGACCGACTGGGACAATGCCTCCACGCTGAAGTATTGATAGTTGCTCATCTAAACGCTCCGAATCAGCTGGTAGCCAACTCCTCTGATGGAGCGAATTCGAATCTCGCCGGGGAATTTTGCAAGGCGACGACGAAGCTTTGTGATCAGAGTGTCCGCATAGCGCGAGTTCTCCGCATTCTGGTTCAGCAGGAAGTTGATATCGTCTCTGAATACAGTTTCGCCTTCATTTGACAAGAGAATCTCAAACAACTCCAGTTGCTTCGCGGACATCGCAATAGTGACACCTCGGTAACTAGCCTTCATGAGGTTGAAATCCAGCAAGGGTGGGCTATCGACATCGGTGTCAGAGCCGTCGAAAAGAACGGGCTTGCGGCTAATTAGTTTGTTGATCCGGGCGAGAAGCTCTTTGACATTATAGGGTTTGGAGACGAATTGCCTGGCTCCGGCGTTCATGAACTCGACGGCAATTTCCTTGTTTTTGGCACCGGTCAGGACCAGCACAGGAATGTCGGTGGTCGATTCAATGCGCTTGCACAGGTCCACGCCGTCCCCGTTTGAGGCCCCGAGGTCGTAATCCAGTATGACCAGGTCGGACGTCAGGCCCTCTTTGATCGCCTTGCAGGCGCCGTCAAAGTCATGCACCACATCGGCGCTGATGTTATGTTGCTCAAGCAATGCCTTTAACAGTTCTGCCTGGACTGGATCGTCTTCGATAATAGTACTTGTTCGCATAATGAATTTATCGCCATAAAAAACACAATGGCCACAAATTACAGCGAATCTTTGTCTGTGTCCCTCGATTCGGTGTATCAATGCGTATCAATTTGCTTCATTTCGGGACCTGGTGTTGGCCCTCGAAGCGCTTGATATGCTTTGTCTTTGTGTTTCTAAGTCGCTGATAATTAATGATAAAGTTGATTCTTTTCCATTCGCGTGTTGGCAAGAAGCCCAGTCAGCCAAGGCTTTGAGAATGCCAACATGTTTGCGTATTCTCCCATAATTTTTACCTTACCCAACTGCCACGTAGGTCTTCCAATTGGCTGTGGCGAACATCAGCCAGTTGGCACCGATCAATAAATATCGTTCGTATATATTCAGACCAATGATAAGACCTTCCCGCTATTCCTTGGCTTTTCGAGCGGCCTTGATCAGTATCCTGAGCTACTTCGTCACCGGTATAGCGATACTGCTCATAATTGACTGGTCTGAGTTGATTGTGGCCGACAGTGCCCTGGAATTCAGGATGGCGAACAGCCTGCTGGCGATGAGGTTGTCCGCATTGATCGGAGGGCTGGCGCTGCTCATCTTTGGCATGCTGCGGGAAAAGTCCCTGTTGGCTGTGTCCACGATTCTGTGTTGTTGGGTGTGGGTCGTCACCATCGATGACAAGCTCTCCGGCTATTGGCGCTTCATCCAGCCTCAAATGCTGATTGGTGAGGCGCTGATTCAATCAAGACCAATTTTGCTATTTGCGGTATCGTGGGTCATGGCTGAATTACACTACAGGAAAACAGAGGTGGCTGAGTGACTGTATCCAGGCTAAGCCCCGAGGAGCTTGACGAGATCAGGAAGATCAGGGATAGATTGCGTCGGGGGATAGAATCATTTTCCCGGGAAGGCCGATTGTTCAGGTTAGCCTTCATATTCCTGAATACTTACGTTGTCCTATTCATCGCGACAAGCACGCTATTCCCCGATCTGGTTTTCTACAGCGGTGATCTGGCAATACTCAAGGATGATTTCGAGCAGTTGCTGCGAGCTCGCACGCTGGTCGCGTTGATAGCCGTCATATTGATCAATATTGCCTATTTTTTCTGCGCAGGATTCCAACTTGCCATACTGTTTGCGCTAGTCATGACTACGTACTACTCCATCGATATGTACGTCATGTATGGGGAGTTTATACGAAAAACGGAGAACATCTTCGTTGGTTTCTTTTTCCTGGCCAGGCCGCTGGTGATCGCTTCGCTTGCCTATCTTCTGATTCGAAAGAGTGATGGACTCTTCCGATAGCGCTTTCTCTCCGGGAGAGGCTATAGAGCTAGATAGGCTACAGTTTCGGTGTTGTTGCCGGTAACTCAGTTAGCGGAACCATCAATCGCTATCGAGCTGCCTGAATTGGTCGGGGCAGGATCTCCCGCGAGGCTCGATGTATCGCCTTCCTCTTGGTGAATCATCCGCATCAGCGCTAGTGGCACATCGATGTCGGCCTGACGGAATATCCCGTTAATGGACTCCGCCAGATTGGCCTGAAGTCGCTCACGGTCCTCGGGTGTTGCGCGGGCCGTCTCATAAGCGGATGTATAGATCGTAGAGACCTCTCGCGAGGGCAGCCATGACATGACGGAGCCGCGCAGGGTCTTTACCATGCGTTCGTTCCGCGGGTTCTGCCTGGGATTGCCGGCAGCACCGTCGCTGAGGCCATCTTCGAAGGCCAGTCTGACGGCCTTCTCCAACACGGCCCCGAAGCGCTGGCGTTCCTCCTCGATTTCCTCTCCGCTGAGTTTGTCGGTTAGTTTACCGGTCATGATGTCCCACAGTTCTTTGCCTTTATAGCCGCCGAATGGGCCCTTGACCTTGGGCTTTTCACTCGTGACCTCGTCGCTTTCCCGGGCCAGCGATTCGGCGACAGCTTCCACGCGTTTTATGCGATCGATGGCATAAAGCACCAACACTACGATGCTGGCGGAGATGGCGAGTAAAGTTAACAGGATCAGTAGATTAAACATTGCGTCTGAAAGTGGTGGCAGGCTCAGTCATTATCTTGTTCGCCCGACGCCACTGCTTCCTCATCGTCCAACAGAAAGGACAGGGTTTGAAAACTGTCGGGCAGGTCCAGCTCCTGGCAGATCTGATCTGCAACGGCCTGCGCCTTGTTTATGGCGCCGTAGGTGTCGATCAGGCCTTCCTGATAGTCCCTGCCCAGCTGAAAAATAGTTTCGGCATGCTCTTCCCGAATATAAGTGTAGATATAACCCTCGCCGGATCTAACGAGCTGGTATGGGCTTGCCTCGAGCTCGGTATTTTTTTCTGAGTCCTGTGACGTCGATTCGGCCGATTTTGCGCTGCTGATGAATGCGCGATCGATATTGGCGCGACAGCGCAGGGCGATCTTGACCCGGAAAGATCGGTTGGATCTATCAAGGTCTGTGGCGAGTTCGTAGTCGGATTTCGCCTGTTCTTGCAGTTTTTCCGAGCTGCTTTTTCGACTCAGAGACCAGATCATGGTTGTAAAAAGTCCTTCTGCTGATGCTGCATTATTTCCCGCAGTTTCTTTACGCAGGAGCTGAGTAACTGGCTGACTCTCGATTCATTGACACCAATGGTGGCGCCAATCTCCTTGAGGTTCATTTCTTCAACATAATAAAGTGAGAGAATGAGCTGCCTGCGCTCGTCCAGCTGACTTATGGCCGATGTAAGCAGCTCTTTGATCTCTTCATCGTTAACTTTATCGATAACAGAGCTGTCTTCGTCAGGTAGCTCCAGCGTACTGTCTTCCGTCATGCCGTCGATTGCTAACATGTCGAAGCTGTTAGCATGAGTTCGTTGCCTCTCCAGTTCCGCTATATCGATATCCAGATGATCGGCAATTTCTCTGTTGTTGGGGTCTCTCCCGAATTTGTTGGCTAGCTCACCTCTGGCCTTGTTGTGGCGCTGAAGATTTTTGACTGCCAGCCGTGATTGATAGCTCAGGCGCCTCACTTCATCCAGAATAGCGCCTTTTATACGGGTTTTCGCGAAGTCTTCAAAACCTACACCCTGACTCGCGTCGAACTTTTTCTCGGCTTCTATCAAGCCAAGCGTGCCCAGCTGAATCATGTCATCTGTTTCGATGTAGTTTGGAACGCGTGGTCGCAGGTAGATGGCGATTTTTCGTACCAGGCCGAGATAGCTGGAAATGTCCGCGATTGCATTGCCCCCTTGCTGGATCGATTCATACACTTCGACCTTCATAATGCGAGCCTTCTTATCCCCAATTGGAGAAGAAACGGGAAGCCGCGCCATCCAATTCTAGATTGGGTTGCGCTGAGAGCAAGTTGCTGGCAATGCTGCGATAATTGCTGGCGATGAGTGAGTTTGGAGCCAGCTCAACTATCGGGGTTCCCCGCTGCCAAGATGTATTGATAGCCGGATCCATAGTGACAGTTCCCAGATAGCCAAGCTCAGTAAACAGAAACTTTTTCACAATCGAATTGAGGCTATCGAAAAGGGTTAGCCCGGACCGTTCGTCCTTGACGCAGTTGGGGACGAAGTAAATATTCTGTAGTTGCTGCTCTTTTACCATGACTTTGATTGTGGCATATGCATCGGCAACAGAAGTCATATCCTGTGTGCCAACAATGATTCTTTGCTGACAGCCCTTTAAGAAGGCCATTACTGTAGGCGATATTCCTGCTGCGCAGTCCACTAGCAGGAAATCGAATTGTTCTTCCAGCTGACTAAAAGCCTGGACAACGACTGATGAGCGAAAGTAATCCAGTGCGGCAAGCTCACCCTCACCACTGGCACCCGGTACAAGTGTTACCCCATAGCCTGTATCGACAAGAATGTCTTCAATGCTTGCTTCTCCAGAGAGGACGCTACTGAAGTTCTTGTCGGCTTGGCAATTGAAGCCGATCTGCGCGTTGGCGAGGCCAAGGTCTCCATCAAAATAGAGGACTCGATTGCCGGCCTGCGCTAGAGCAATCGCCAGATTAATCGAGAAAGTGGTCTTGCCTACACCGCCTTTACCACTGGCAATGGCTACTGATCGTGATAACGTCTTAATCATACTCGCCGAACTATATTGAAAAAAGTGATGATACCAAATGATACAGGCTGTGTGAGTGCTCAGCCCGGGCACCATTATAGCTAGCAAATCTGGAAAGCGAATTCATTGTCATAAGATTCATTCTGCACAGGTATCGGGAGTCGCTCTTGATCGTCTGATCGCAACTTGTCTGAGAGCGTTTGGGCAGTGATTTGGGTCAGTTCTTCTGCTGGGTCTGAGCTCATACAGCCAAGTGAAGTTTTTGTCTGGCTGCGGTGCAATAGCTTGATTATCGGCCAGGGTACTATTTTTTGATCCAGTCGGGTGAGAAGTGCCGATTCAAACCTGGTGGACTCCAGTCCGCTGATAGACAGCATTGATCCCAGATAGGTGTCTACTGGCAGGACCGCATGAAATTTTACCTGTTCGACAGCACCTTTGATCTCCGCTGGCGTTGTATCAAGTGTAGCCGAGGAGGTATCGATGACTATGCTGGCCCGGTCTGCGTACTCCTCAACGATTGCCTTGAGGCATTCCGCGTTCTGCGCCTGATAGGTAGTGATTCCCGCACGAGAACCAAGCAGACGCAATACGCTCCATGCACCTTCCTTGTTATCCTTATAGGAAATGACAATCGCGGGCCTATCCAGTGTTTGCAATCGTTGAGCAAGCTTTATTGCCATTGTCGTTTTACCACTCCCATGGCTGCCCAATAATGCATGAATACCGGGCTGCAGGGACTTGCCAGTGATACCAATCTGTCGCAGGTGTTCAGCAAGTAGTGAATCGATAGTCTGTGAGTCGCTGGCAGAGTCAAGCAGTTGCCTGCATTCTTCGATCACGTGATCCGCAGCGCCGGTTTCACGCAAATTGACCAGCAGTTGATGTTCCAGCTGGCTTAATGGTTCACTATTCCTGTGCCTTTTTAGAGACACGATCTCCTGCTTGAGAGACATCAGTTCTTCGCGAATCTGGGAAGCCAAAGACTGCATGACCCTGCCTTCGTCATAGGCCCTGCTTTCTGGCATGGCTTGTGCATTCGTTTGGGCCTTGGGTGCCGCTTTCATAGGTACATGTTGTGCGCTAGTCTGCGCTTTGCCCTTTTTAAGTCTGTCTTGCAGACGCGAATTTCTGGCGTCGAGTATGCTTGCAAAATTTGTAGCGAGCTTGTCCTGCTCGGGTTTGCTCGCGGTAGTGCAATCGTCAAAGGCAACCAGAATGACATTCTGATCATCCTCTCTGCGGTTCGACAGAATCATGACATTATCACCGCACTGGGCGGTTATGCGGTCGATTCCGGTTTTGGTATTTGGGGCATAGATTCGCTTTAGTTTCATCGTTTAGTTTCCTGCTTGTTCCTGGCCAAGCCCAATTCTTGCGATGACTCGCACATTCTGATCATCTGGAAGTTCCGTGTAGGCCAGCACAGTTAGTCCCGGCGCGCGTTGGCGTAATGTCTTGGCAAGCCAGGTGCGTACACCCGGTGACACAACCATAACCGCTGGATTGCCTGCCTCTTCGGCATTCCTCTTCTCCTGAGCGATAGCCTTGAACAGATTCTCAGCCATCTGCGGGTCGATTATCAGCTCGCCCGACTGCCGACTCTTGTTCAACGTGTCTGTAAGCATTTGCTCCAACTCGGGCTCCAGGGTTATTACCGGGAGATCCTGCCCCACCTCAATCAATCCCTGGACGATAACCCGCGCGATCTTCGGTCGGACCAGCGCTGTGAGTTCATCTGCATCCTTGGTCTTGCTGCTCTCGCTGATCAGACCTTCCACGATCGTGCGGATATCGCGTAGCGAAACGGATTCGGCAACCAGATTTCTTAATACCTGAGCGACTGTGGAGACGGGGAGTCTGTCGGGCACCAGGTCTTCGATTAGTTTGGGAGATTTCTTTGCCACGTTGTCCAGTAGTTGACGGCTCTCCTCATGACCCAGAAGTTCCGCCGCATTGTCCTTCAATGCTGTATTAAGATGGGTAGCGATCGCGGTCGCGGCATCGACAACCGTATAGCCCATGGTGCGGGCGTAGTCACGTTGTTCAGGCAGGATCCAGTAAGCCTCGAGTCCAAAGGCGGGTTCTCGTGTCTTGATGCCTTCAAGATTTACCTGTGTGTTTCCGGGGTTGATCGCAAGCTCTCGACCCAGATGAATTTCACCTTTGCCCCGCACAGTCCCTCGTAAAAGGATCTGATAGGAATCTGCTACGATGTTGAGGTTGTCTCGGACCCGGATGGGTTGCAAAAGAAACCCTAATTCTGCCGACAGCTTCTTGCGTACACCTTTGATGCGTGACAACAGGATGCCGCCATTTTCTTTCGTGACCAGCGGTATCAGTCCATAGCCTATTTCAAGAGATACCGGGTCTACCTGCTCGATCTCCTCCCAGTTCAACGCATCTTCATCGCCTTCCTCTTCCTCTGCGGGCGCCTGATCTGACGCTGAAGTGTTCTGCTTTTCGTTATTCCTTCTTCTAAGCAGGAGAATGCCCACGCTTGCCGAAAGCAGACCAAAGAACAGGAAAATCGCATGAGGCATGCCAGGGATGATGCCGAGGATGAGCAGAATCAGCGCGGAAATCAGAAAGGCTTCCGGGCTGGAGAGTTGCAATCCTGCCTGACGAGAAATCGGTTCTGAAGTTGTTACCCGCGTCACGATAATTGCGGTTGACAGTGACAGTAGCAGGGCAGGAATCTGCGCGACCAGGCCATCACCAATGGTCAGCAAGACATAGATCTCGCCGGCCTCGGTGAAGTTCAGGTCATGCTGGGTCATCCCGATGGAGAGGCCACCCACAATGTTGATGATGAGAATCAGAAAGCCGGCAACCGCATCGCCGCGTACAAATTTGGAGGCACCATCCATAGAGCCAAAAAAATCCGACTCCTGGGAAATTTCCTCGCGCCGCTCACGTGCAGTAGCCTGATCAATGAGTCCTGCATTGAGGTCGGCATCGATCGCCATCTGCTTACCTGGCATGGCATCCAGGGTGAAGCGCGCGATGACCTCTGAAACCCTGCCGGCACCTTTTGTAACAACTATGAAGTTGATGATCATCAGAATGGCAAAAATGATGAAGCCTACGATGTAGTTGCCGGCAATGACGAAGTCACCAAAGGCTTCAATGACCCGGCCGGCAGCGGCGGGTCCCTCATGACCCTTGATCAATACGATGCGTGTGGAGGCAACATTCAGACTCAGTCGCAACATGGTCGCCAACAACAGGATTGAGGGGAACGAAGAAAATTCCAGGGGCTTAGAGACATTGATGGCGATCATAATGATGATCAGCCCAAACACGATGTTGACAGTGAATAGGGTGTCCAGCAGCAGGGCTGGCATGGGTATAACCAGCATGGACAGGATGGTGAGTATCATCACGGGCACACCGAGGCCGCCGAGATCCAGGCCGGGTAACCATTGTCGCAAATTTGACAGAACCAGTGAGCTCACAAAAAACCCTTTATATACAAAGACATAAATTATTTCAGATGGTGTGTCAGGCGCTTTCCTGACGAACACCCTGGTTATATTGGCAATTTCCGTGCCAGTAAAAAAATGACACCTGCATCCGCAGTCGGTGGCGACGCCTGCTGGCCATAAAGAATCGTGCACAATCTGTCGATCGGAACAGGGTAGGGCTGGATATGTGCCGGATTGACCGGCTTCTGGTTTGGGACAGGCAAGACTTGCGGCCGAGGCTTCGCAAGTGAGTGGAATGGCAGCGCCATTGAGAGGGAAATACGATGATTTTGAGCAGAATTCACGGTTTGGCCATCGCCTTGCTGGCTTTGTTGCTGACAAATTGCACAGTGGTTAGCAGCCCGGAACAGATGCCATCGGGAGGCTCGTTGATCAATCTGGTTCAGGAAAGCCAGCGCATTACTGCCACAGGCTATGCCGTGATTGATATCCAGAACAGTGATGTGCCAGCACAGCGCCGCCTATTGGCGATCAGGGCTTCCAAGCTGGACGCCTACAGAACGCTGGCTGAACAGGTCTATGGCCAATATCTGGATGCCACCACCACGGTCGCTGATCTGGTAATCGTGAGTGACAGTTTTCGAGCCCGGGTTGAGGGTGTGATCTACGGTGCCAGGCTGGAAAGCATAAAACCCGTTGGTCAGGACAGTTATGAAGTGACGCTGAGCCTCGGCCAGGATGTTGTGAATGACCTGCGCCTCCTGTATCTGGAGTATATGGCAGAGGGCACAGCCTGAATCGGGCATGTACTAGAGGAATCTCTGACATGAAACACAGCTTGTTGCCATTGCTATTCCTTGTCTCCTCGAATCTTGCCTGCGGGCAGGCTACTCAGGCAGACCCTTCTCTCGAGCTATTGGAAAAAGTGCGTCAGACGCTTCTGACGCAGGCAATGGATGAGGGAGTTTCAGTGCGCAGCCATGGCTATATTGACAGCAGTGGCCGCCTGGTGGAGTCAGCGTATTTTCAAACAGGCACGCAAGCGCGTGGTGTACGCATCGCTTCCTATGTGGATGAAATGACAGGCCCTGTCGTCAACGACCCGTCAGTACTGCCAGCCATGCTGCGCCCGGATCGAGAGTGTTCGCTGCAGTACGCCAATTCAATTGTTGTAAATCCTGTGGGTATTTCCGGCATGCTGCCCGCGGGCATACGCGATCGGCAGGCGCTTGCGCAATCGATCCAGAGCGGACTAATGAGCAGCCTGCAAGACGCACAGTACTGGGTGCCAATTGCAGTGACGCCAGCGGCACAACAGCTGACCAATTATGAGCGATTCATGACTGGTATCAAGAGTCCGCGGGCCGATTTCGAGCTTGATGCGCAATTGAACGTAGTGGCGGCGCCTGTGAGTCTGAACTCCAAAGATGTCCTGCATATGGCCCAGCGAGGGTTGCTACGATTACAGAAAGCTTCAGCTAGTCTGAATCTGCAGGATACAGCGGGCAAGCCAGTCCGCTATGAGCCGTTCATGATCATGCTTGAGATGACCGTTACTGACCGCAACGCAGGCAAGCAACTACTCCAGACGAGGCGCAGCTATCGTATACCGGGGCAGCCGGCCTCACTCCAACATCCGCCGGGGCTCGGTGAGTTCCCCTCGCAGGTACTGGCTGACCTGGGCGAGATGGCTAATCTGGTCGATAGTCTCAGCGACTGCAGTGTGACGGGGCTACATCTGTCTGATGATGCCTTTGACTCGCAGCGATTTCGGCATCTCGACCGGGGTCGAGTGCACGGTATCAAACCCGGCGTACAGCTATTGATGTCCAGCCAGGACCTGAGCAATACACCAGATGTGTTTGCCTCGGATTGGCTGGCCGATCTTGCTATCGGAGAGGTGGTTGAAGTGGATGAAACCAGTGCCCGCGTTCGGGTGGTTGCCGGTAATGTCGAGCCGGGTCTGCTGCAGTACGCTATCCCGTTCTAGAAATGACTAATTACAGAAATCTTGTTGGTAGTGGAGAGTCCATGTCTGGCTTAATTAATCGAGACCGGTTACTTCCGGTATTACTGGGCAGCCTCGCTGTGCTTGTTTCTCAGACGACACTGGCCGCCGATGCGGAAGTTGAGGCCGCGTTACAGAAACTGTTGGAGAGCGCCGAAGTCTCGGCCTATCTCACGCTGCGCCGGGGTGAGGAGATTGAGTCCGGAGAATATGAAGTGAGGCCAGGGGACACCCTGGACAGCCTGATTCATCGAGCCTTCGCCGGCTCGGGCATTCGGCGCGATTTCCTGCGACAAGCTTTCATCACTGCCAATCCCCGGGCCTTTAGAAATGGTAATCCCAACTGGCTATTGGCGGGTGTTACCCTGCGGATTCCCACACAACAGGATTTGTTGAATGTTGTGTTTGAGGATCCAGCACAGATTGACAGTGCGGCGTCCCAGCGCCACTGGATACGTTATCCCTGAGACCGGCAGGCTGAACGTGAACCGTCATTGGGGTTGTTAGAGCGGTGTTCGTCGGCGATACCAATTCTGCCAACCCCCTGTTTCGGGCGGGGGCAGAGCCCAGCGAAGGGGCAGCACTGCGAGTTACCCATGAAGCGGCCCGGCAGCTGGGCCTGGCTGATGGGCAAGTCGTAAAGGGCGTGGTGGATAGAGAGTCTGGCACCGTCCGCCTGACGACAGACACAGGAGCGCTAACGCTCGCCTACCAGCAATCAGCCTACAATCTTACAGTAATCTGGTTCCGAGCTGTGCAGTCAGCCTACGGACTCATTCTGCGTCCACTCCCACCTAAACCTGTCTCACAATCCGCCAGTCAGCCTGCCTCAGGCCAGGAGCAGGTACACGATGATTCGACGGCTGCAGTAAGGCGTCTGCTGCTGACTTTACTGAATCGTCCTTCGCTCTCAACAATGTGGTCGGCATTGAATCCAGAGCAAACGTCCTCGAATGAAGGCCTGGCGCTCGTTCAGGAGGAATACCGCAAGTTGGCAGGTGGTTTGCCACGCGCTCGGGACCTGGACATTGAAACCATTCGTTCCGCGCTCGCCGGGTTGTCTGCAGGAATCTCCGGAGTCATGGCACCGTCAATACTGAGAACCCTCTGGCTCGCCCTGTTGAGCAGACGTTCCGGAGATAATTCATCTTCCGGCCAACATCTTGAGGAGGCGCTCAAATTCGTACAGGACTATCTGGAAAGTGCGCGTGTGGAATCCTTGCTGCAGCAGGAGCAGGGCCGTCTCCTGGCTCGCTTTCCCCTCTTTTTTGCCGATGCGCCACCCGTAGAAGTCAGTATTGCCGGACACGGCAAATCCCGGTATGCGGGTGGCGAGGGCTGGCAGCTGGATCTTGAGATGCAGCTCTCTGGCGAGGACAGGTTGTGGTTGAACTGCCTGTTCAGTCAGGACTGGGAGGTCAGGGCCACGGCCTGGACCACCGATACACAACTGGCCTTGAGGATGCAACAGGGTAGGCCAGAGTTGACCAGCAATCTCGCCAGTTTTGGGCTGCAATTAGGCTCACTACAGGTTATCGAGGGGCCGCGCCCAGAGATGCCGGCGCTATCACTGCTGTCATCAACCGCCAGCGACACGGCTGGCCAGAAGCAGCAGTAGAATGAACAAGAAGATTGTCCGCGCAGCAGCGCTTGAATATGGCGCGCTCAAAGCCCCACAGGTTATCGCTCAGGCCGAAGGCGAGCTTGCTGAACTGATGAAGGAGGCGGCACGTCAGAGTGGCACGCCACTCATGAGTGATGAAGCGCTTCTGGAGGCGTTGATGCAATTACCGCTGAACGAGGAGATTCCGGAATCGCTCTATGTTGCGGTTGCGGTTGTCCTGTCATGGGCTTACTGGCTAACAGGCAGACGTCCCGACAGTATGTGAAGAAGGGATTGGACGCGAGGCTTGTCGCTCAACGGACTGAACCTGGTCCTCTATTGGCAGAACTGAGTTTGCCTTGCCTGTTGTAAGTTTCGATGGCAAGTCCTGCCTCCGGCGCGACCAGGCTGGAAAGTGCGGAGCGCACTACGCTGAGCTTGCGCTCAACCAGAATCTCATTACGTTTCTGCAGGTCCCGGCACCGACGCGCGAGTCCGGTCAGCTGTTGCCAACGCATTTCCAGTTCGACACCTTTGTCAGGCTGGCTGGCCAGATCGGCGAGCACAGAATCCAGCGATTGCTCGCCCAGAGCACCGATCATGGCTTCTTTCTCTGCCAGCAGATTTTCCAGCCGATTCAGATTCTGGGTCTTGAGTGCATCGAATTCCGCCGTCAGCAGAGATTCCAGCTTGCCTAGATCCTGTTGCAAGGCATTCAAATCTGGCACAGGGCCATTGGCTGAGTTGTCCATGAGTAGTGCTCCGGCCCTAGAGAAGCCGTTCCAGAGGGAGGAAATTTTCGGCAACTTTCCTGGCATCCAGGGGATAATTTCCGGATTGAATGGCCTCCTTCATGGCTGCGACCTTGTTCTGGTCGAAGTCAGCCTCCTTCAGCGCGGTCTCGACACTTGCAGACAGCTCCAGTGACTTGGCAGGCACCTGCTCGGTCTGTGTTTCCGCGACACTGCCGGGCTCGGCGCCTTCTGTCGGCCGGTTTTCGGTGCGTAATTTGTCCTGTAGGGCCAGCATTTCTGCGGCTTTACCAGAACTGGGATTTATCGGGTTCATGGTAGTTCAAGATCCTCTGTGATCATTCAAGGCTCCAATATCATGCCCATCGACAGTTGGACTTGCAATCTTTAGCCTGAGTCTCATCGAATTTTTGCCCGTCGATCGCCCGCCACAATGGCTGAAATAACACGGCCTGACTGCGGGTTGCGTAACCTTATCTGTTGCCCGGTTCTACCATCCTCTACCGCCTCCAGCTGCACAGAGATTGCCAGATTACCCTTCACGACCTGGGTGGCAACCGACTCGCCAGCCACTATTTCCGGGAGCAGTCTGACCTGGCTATGGCGGATAGTCTGGCCCGGTGAGATGCGTCCCGTCGCCACTACCCTGGGTAATTCGCCCTGGAAGGGAAATGCATCACCAGGAACCGATGACCAGGTATCCGCGCGGCGGGTATTTTGTGCTGTCAGGGCGGCGCCGCGTTCAATCAGTTGGGTCGCTGTTAAGACGGTTTGCCGGAAATCCAGATCATGGCGGCGCAACAGCCAGCCGGTGGGTAAATCGCGTCTGGAACGCGCCGCATTGATTTCAGCCAGAGTGAGTCTGGCAGTCGGTGGAAGTGTATTGGCGGCGACGTATTCCTCTCGAATATCACTCGCCGTGAGTAACTGACCCGCTGGAACGTCGCGCAGCAGGCGGTAGACCAGCAGGCTTTCGTCCAGAGCCTCTGCGTTAACCCGCTGCCCCTGCCTGACGGGGGCCCTGAGAATCTTGCCTACTATGTCAGGATAGTTATCAGGGGGCATCCCAGCAGAAGTATCTCCTTCTGCGCTGGTGTCAGTGAGCAGCGTCAGGTCGGCGGCACTGACTTGATGGCCCCGGGGCAAGGCGCTGGAAAATAACCAGGCTGGATCGGCCTGATCGATATCGATGGACAGGGTGATCTGCCAGTTTATTGCCGGGCATTCAACTTTGAGCGTTTCTGCATCGGTGTAGGGCCGTGAGATGGCGAAGCCCTCAGCACAATCGGGTACTCGTAGCCGTCGATCGTTGGCATGCACGGTCACTGAAGCGGCGCCAATCTGATCAGCCTCACTCACCCAATCTTGTACTGCTTCAACCATTCTCTGTTTGGCAATCGACATTGCCTGCACCGCCGGTTGCGCGAGCAATGCTCCGCAAAAACCGGCAGTGAAAAATAAAACAGCAAAATTTCGTAGGGTCTGGTAGATCATGATGACGGCTTTTTAACCCATTATTTGTCATCACGCAACGTGGCTTTAAAAGTGGCAAGCGCCTATGAGAACGCATTGCCACTTTGTTGCCACTTTGCTGAGAAGTGGCATGGCTAATGAAAGTCAAGTGGCGCTTAGTGAGCGCGTTTATGGTTTTGAATATTCCTAAGACGTTGAATGAGCGTGGTTTTTTCCTGTTTTTCATCTCGCATTAAAAACTTGGCACCAATCCTGCTCCTGTAAATCCACTGAGTGTTCCGGATATACGCCGGATGAAGTACTGCACGGCCGGCTGGTTGTGCTGGCTTACTGGAAACCTTGCTTTACTGATGTCAGGTACTACGGATGAAAATTCTTGGTTCTTACTTCTCACAACATGATTCTGCACTGCAGGTGCGCAATCAGCGGCTTGAGCTCATCTCAGAGAATATCGCCAATGTCAGCACGCCTGGTTATCGCGCGAAAGACATCGATTTTGCTGCGGCGATGCGCGGAGCGAATGAGGCGCTGACATTACAGGCAACCGCGGCCAGGCACATAGTGACCGACAGGTCGGAGGTCAATCTGGGTAATGCGCTGGTGTATCGCACGCCGCTGAATCCGAGCCTGGACAGTAACACCGTCGAAATCGG
>JAYPVK010000047.1:0-2025 GCA_038134565.1 Pseudomonadales bacterium
GGAGTAAGGACATGGAAATCGCCGTACAAAGCAAATTACGCTTATGTGGGATTTTAAACTGCATACAATCTCTCCATACTTTATTATTTTTTAGAAGCTTCTTTTCGAGAAAAAACAAGCACTTAACCCTATTCTTCCGTCTGGATTTTTTAACGCAAGTTTCTTCCCATCTCTTAGACTAATCTGTTACAACATGTAACTCAAGTAAAATTACCTTACATATCTAATAAAAAAATAATCGATTACTAAGTACTAGGGACAATTATAAATAACTGATATAGAAGAATAATATTAATTTAAAATCAGAAATATTGAAAAAAAGGCAACTTAATACGACATTCTGTAAAAAAAATATTTTAAAGTGCAAATAAATATTTTGGCAAATTTTGTCACCAAACTAGACTGTATCTCGCTCAAATTAGATTGGTTATTTACTCTAATTGCTTAATTAAAAAGATGGACAAAGCACAGTGCCAAGATTGATTGTTTACAATCTTGTCCAGAATTTGGCACTGCTATCGCTGAGTAAAAAGACTGATTATTCGCTGGAACGAGAAGGGAAATGAAACCATCCGGTGATAATATATTTAATCCCTGAATTCAGAATATTGGCCCTGTGCGCATGAGTCCACTCCGCGGGCCAGATCAGGGTCAATCCCTTACACGGTTGCAGTTCCAGGTTTTGGTGTACGAACTGAGTCGTACCGCCGTCTTCCACAGAATTTAAATAGGTCATCCAGGCGAGGACCCGGTGAGAGGTTGCCAGAGTGGTGCGCTCGGAATGCAGCTTCTGGAAGTGCCCACCTGGCTCGTAACGCTGAATATTGAAGGAGCTGACCTCGGCCCGTGGTAATACATCCTGCAAGAATGGCCACTGAGCCAGGTAATCCTTGTGGCAGGCGAAGAGTGCTTCGAGATAGCGCCGTACCGCAAGATGATCGTTCTGCCTCAGCTCGCGGGGGCGGATGGTCAGGTCGACGGAATTTTTGGATTCCAGATTCAGCCCTCCGGCGGTTTTGCCCTGGGCCTGGTTGTTCGGGTGCGTCTCAAAGAACTCGATCAGGTCGTCACACAGGGTGAGAGGCTCGATTGACCAGCTGCCAATAAAGTGCGGCAGGTTGGAGCTTGTCTCAATGACTTCCCTCTGAATTTCGATAATACTGGAGTCCGGCATGACTGTTCTTTCTTCCTCTATGCAGGTACGCGAGTTTCTTGTGTAGCAGGGTTGCTGATTTTAACCTCAGTCGATGCTGAGGCCTTTTACGAGGTCGAAGCTGATTACGCCAAAGCCCTCTCGCTCCATGGCCAGTCCTTCCTCGGCTTCGCCCAGGGCCAGCAACACCGAACCGATGGAGCCGGCAGCTTCCTTGAATCGCGGGTTCAACTCAAGGGCCTTTCGATAACCGGCTAGCGCTGACCTCAATTGGCCCCGTAATTCCAGCACATTGGCTAGATTGTAGTGGTAGTCGGCTTGGCCTTGCTCGATCCTGAGAGCCTGCTGGTAGCTCAGGGCGGCCTCATCCAGCCTGCCACATCGCTGCAAGGCCAGCCCGAGGCTGTTGTGGGCTACAGCATAGTTGGGTTGCAGCTGGGTGGCCCGGGTAAAGCTGGCGATAGCGTCGTCTATCCTGCCTTGCTGCTTGAGGGCGATACCCAGATTGAGTAGTAACTGAGCGTGGTCTGGTTTTATAGTCAGTGCCTGTTCGAAACTGTCGATTGCGGCTTGCATGTCTCCGACCTGGCACAGGGCATTGCCGAGGTTGTTCAGGGTATCCACCAGCTGTGGTTTTAGCGCCAGAGCATCACGGTAGTTTCTAATCGCGGCGGATAGGTCTCCGAGTCCCTGTTGGGTCAGTCCCAGATTTCCAAGCGCCTCGGCATAATCCGGTTTCAGTTCCAGAGCGCGGCGATAAGCCTCGGCGGCCTCGGTTAGTTGTCCCATTTCACGTAGCACATTGCCCAGGTTATTGTATGCAGCGACATAGTCTGGCGCGACCGTAACGGCGGCCCGGATCAGTTCCAGAG
>JAYPVK010000047.1:2035-14918 GCA_038134565.1 Pseudomonadales bacterium
GTTCCAGAGCGGTTTCACTCTGCCCGGCCATATGGGCTAGCACACCCAGAAGTTGCAGGGCGATGGGGTGATTGGGAACTACCTCGAGTACGCGACGGTAAAGTTGCTCGGCTTGCGCGTATTGGCCCGAGTTCTGGTGCTGCATGGCCGCCGCCAGGGCTTGTTCTATTTCCAGGGTCTCCTGGGGCGGTGAGCCAGGGTCGTTATTATTCAATTGTGGGGTTCCTGTGTCGGCCAATTAACTGGCTACAGAGTCTACACCGTCTGTTGTGATAGCGCAGTGGTGCCTTCCTCACGCAGCGAACTAGAGCGGTTTATAATACAGGTTCGCGAAGTTAGCCTTTCCAACAGCCGTCTCCTCTGGGTATATTGGCGGTAGAACAGACGTCCCCACGCGGCGGCCATGCTGCCCGTACCGGGGCACAGCACCCGTACCGGGAACAACAAGAATGCCAGCATCGGGGGAGATCATTTCATGGCAGCTGAAAAACAAACCTTCAACATGACCGTCAACGGCAAGCCAGTCAGTGGCGAGGTGGAGAGCCGAACCCTGCTGGTGCATTTCCTGCGCGAGAACCTGCGCCTCACCGGCACCCATGTAGGTTGCGATACCAGCCAGTGCGGCGCCTGCGTCGTGCATGTGAACGGCAAATCCGTGAAGTCCTGCACCATGCTCGCCGTACAGGCAGATGGCGCTGAACTGACCACCATTGAAGGGCTCGCCAGTGGCAGTGAACTGCATCCCATGCAGCAGGCATTCATGGACAACCACGGACTGCAGTGCGGTTTCTGCACACCGGGCATGATCATGAGTGCCCTGGACATCGTCAATCGTAATGGCAATGACCTGGACGAGACCACGGTGCGCAAGGAGCTGGAAGGCAACATCTGCCGCTGCACCGGCTATCACAACATCGTGAAGGCGGTGCAGGCCGGTGCCAAGGCCATGGGCGGAGGGTCCTGAGATGAAAGCAACAGGTATCGGCGCCAGCGTCCGCCGTAAAGAAGATCGGCGCTTTCTTCTCGGCAAGGGCCGTTATACCGACGACATCGATGTCGCCGGCCTGACCCATGCGGTGTTTTTGCGCTCACCCCATGCCCATGCCGTCATCAGGCATATCGATAGCAGTGCCGCGCTGGCCGCACCCGGTGTGATCGCGGTTTTTACCGGCGAAGATCTGGCGGCAGATGGCATCGGGCCTCTTATCTGTGGCGTCACCGTCACCAGCGATGACGGCCAGCCCCATCGCGCACCGGCGCATCCGGCACTGGCCCAGGGCAAGGTGAACTACGTGGGTGATCACGTGGCCGTGGTGATCGCCGACACCGTGGAGCAGGCCCGGGATGCTGCCGAGTTGATCGAAGTAGACTATGAGGTCCTGCCCGCCGTAACCAGTACAGCGTCAGCCGCCGATGCAGGCCAACAGCAGATTCACGAGGTGGCGCCCGACAATGTGTGTTTCAACTGGCCCTTCGGCGACAAAGCTGCGGTCGAGGATGTGTTTGCCTCGGCGCACAAGGTGTCGCGCCTGGACCTGGTAAACAACCGTATGGTGACCAACCCCATGGAACCCCGCGCTGCACTGGGTGAATTCAATGCCGGTACCGACGAGATCACCCTGCATCTGACCACCCAGAATCCCCATGTGCATCGCCTCGTGTTGTCGGCGTTCAATCAACTGGCGCCAGAACACAAATTACGTGTCGTCGGCCCGGATGTGGGTGGCGGATTCGGAGCCAAGATATTCGTCTATGCGGAAGAACTGGTGGTGGGCTGGGCCTGCCGCAAGGTTAACCGACCGGTGAAGTGGACGGCGGATCGCACAGAGGCTTTCCTTGCCGATGCTCACGGACGCGATCATGTCTCCACGGCAGAGATGGCCATGGACGAGAACGGCAAATTCCTCGCCATGCGCGTGCAAACGAAAGCCAACCTCGGTGCCTACCTGTCTACCTTCGGCACCATGGTGCCCAGCTATCTCTACGCATTCCTGTTGGCAGGGCAGTATGCAACCCCGCTCATTTATTCCGAAGTGAAGGCGGTGTTTACCAACACAGCACCCGTCGATGCCAGCAGGGGAGCGGGGCGTCCAGAGGCGACCTATCTGGTAGAGCGGTTGGTGGATGTCTGTGCACAGGATATGCAGCTGGATCCCGCCGAGATCAGGCGCCGCAACTTCATTCCCGTTGACGCCTTCCCGTACCAGACTCCCGTGGTGCAGTGCTACGACAGTGGCGATTACAATGCGGCGCTGGAGCAGGCACTGGAACTGGCAGACTATGCCGGCTTTGACGCGCGGGCCGAAGAGGCGAAAGCGCGTGGCAAGCGCCGCGGTATTGGTATTTCTTCCTACGTGGAAGCCTGCGGTATCGCGCCGTCTGCGGCGGTAGGTCAACTCGGCGGCGGGGTGGGCCTGTGGGAGAGTGCCCAGGTGCGTTTTAATCCCACAGGCAATGTACAGGTATTTACCGGCACCCATTCCCACGGTCAGGGTCATGAGACAACCTTTGCGCAACTGGTGTGTGATCAACTGGGTGTGCCCATAGAGAATATAGAGGTCATTCACGGTGACACTGCCAGGACCCAGTTCGGTATGGGAACCTACGGTTCGCGTTCGCTCGCTGTTGGTGGGGTGGCGATCGCCAGGGCCTGTGACAAACTCATAGCCAAGGGCAAGAAAATCGCGGCCCATGCGCTGGAGGCTGATGAAGGTGATATCGAGTTCGCCGATGGCAGCTTTTCGGTAGCGGGAACCGATAAGGCGATGAGCATAGGGGAAGTGGCGTTTAATGCCTATGTCCCCCACTCCTATCCGGAAGGTGTGGAACCGGGCTTCGATGAGAATGCCTTCTTCGACCCCATCAACTTCTCTTTCCCGGCGGGCACCCATATCTGCGAGGTGGAAGTGGATCCCGATACCGGTGTAGTGGAGATCGTGAAGTATTCTGCCGTGGATGACTTCGGCCGCCTCATCAATCCCATGATCGTGGAAGGGCAGGTGCATGGAGGTATTGCCCACGGCGTCGGGCAGGCGCTGCTGGAAGTCTGCCGCTATGAGGGAGATGGTCAGTTGCTGACGGCTTCCTTCATGGATTACGCCATGCCCCGTGCCGACAACCTGCCCAGTTTCGATGTAGGCTATGCCCCCACTCATCCACCAGACAATCCCCTCGGCGTGAAGGGCTGTGGTGAGGCCGGTGCCATCGGTGCGCCGCCAGCGGTGATCAACGCCATTGTGAATGCGCTCGATATCAAACACCTGGACATGCCCGCGACCCCGGAGAATGTCTGGCGAGCCGCTCAGGCGGCGCAGGCGTGAGACGGTAGAGACGGAACAGGAGAATAAGTGATGTACGAATTCAATTATCAGAAAGTCGACAGCGTCTCTGCCGCCGTTGAGGCGTTGAAGAAGGCCGATGATGGCAAGATCCTGGCGGGTGGGCAGACCATGCTGCCCACCATGAAACACAGGCTTGCCAGCCCCTCGGATGTAATCGACCTGTCCGGTATTGCGGAGCTGAGAGGTATACAAGTGAGAGCTGATATTGTGACGATTGGTGCCATGACTACCCATGGTGAAGTGGCGGCCGCGGCGGAGGTGCGGAAGGCTATTCCGGCGCTGGCGAGCCTCGCGGGCAATATCGGCGATCCGGCTGTGCGCAACCGGGGCACTATTGGCGGGTCCATCGCCAATAATGATCCGGCGGCCGATTACCCCGCTGCAGTTATAGCGTTGGGGGCGACTGTGAAGACCGATCGCCGGGAGATCGCAGGCGATGAGTTTTTCACCGGCATGTTCGAGACGGCACTGGAAGAAGACGAGATCATCGTCTCCGTATCGTTTCCGGTACCCAGGGTCGCAGCCTATATGAAGTTTGAGAATCCGGCTTCACGCTATGCCATCGTGGGAGTCTTCGTGGCGGATACCGGCGAGAGTGTTCGCGTCGGGGTTACCGGCGCGACTCCCTGTGCCCATCGTGGCCTGCGTCTGGAAGAAGCGCTGGCGGGGAAACTGGATTCCGCCGCACTGGACAGCGTGGCGCTACCTGTGGACAAGATGAACAGCGATATCCATGCCAGCGCCGAGTACCGCGCCCACCTGGTGAAGGTGATGGCGAAGCGCGCTGTTGATGCCTGTGCCGCGTAGCGATTGCCAACCGATCGGGTAAAGTAGTCCATGATAGCCGTTCCCCAGTCCATCGAAGAGACGGAAGCCTTACTCGCCGGGGGTAACTACGTGGCCGACCGCGCGCTGGCCACTACCCTGTTTCTCTCGCTAAAGATGGGGCGGCCGCTCTTTCTCGAAGGCGAGGCCGGGGTAGGAAAGACCGAGATCGCCAAGGTGTTGGCCGCCGGTCTGGATCGCAAGCTGATCCGGCTGCAGTGCTATGAAGGACTGGATGTGTCCTCCGCAGTGTACGAGTGGAACTATTCCAGGCAGATGATCGAGATTCGCCTCGCCGAGGCTGCCGGGACAGTCGAGAAGGAAAAATTGGCGGGCAACCTGTTCAGTGAGGAATTTCTGATCGAACGGCCTTTACTGGAATCCCTGCGCGACGACCAGCGTGGTCCGCCGGTGTTGCTGATCGATGAACTGGATCGTACCGATGAACCCTTCGAGGCATTTTTGCTGGAAATCCTGTCCGATTTCCAGATCAGTATCCCGGAAATCGGCACCATCGCTGCAAAACAACCGCCCCTGGTCATAATCACCTCGAATCGTACTCGCGAGATACACGATGCACTGAAGCGTCGCTGCCTGTATCACTGGGTGGATTTTCCTGACGCCCAGAGAGAGCTGGCAATCGTCAGGCAGAAACTTCCTGGCATCGAACAGGCGCTGCAGGCGCAACTGGTTGCCTTCGTGCAGAAGCTGCGCCAGCAAGACCTGTTCAAGTTGCCTGGTATCGCCGAAACCCTGGACTGGGCCGACGCGCTGGTACAACTGGACCAGGTGTCACTGGATACCGAGGCAGTAGATAATACACTTGGCGCACTATTGAAATACCAGGACGATATCGCGCGCATTCGTGGCGCTGAGGCGGCCCGATTGCTGGAAGAAGTGCAGCTGGAACTCGGCACCAACAAGGCCGTCAGTGCCTGAGGCCGCAGTCAGCACCAGCAGACTGCCGGAAAACATCCTCGTATTCGCTCGCTTGCTGCGAGCCGCGGGGCTTCCTGTCGGACCTGGCAGTGTGCTGGATGCCCAGCGAGCCGTGTCGGTTCTCGGCTTGCAGTCGCGGGAGGACTTCTACCAGTGCCTGTTTGCCGCGTTTGTAAACCGATTTGAACAGCGCGAGGTGTTCGATCAGGCGTTTCATATATTCTGGAAGAATCCTGGCTTTCGCGAACGACTACTGTCGGCCATGCTGCCGACTGTCGAAGTGCCAGAGCAGGAGTCTGATGCGCTCATGCGACGCCTCGGAGAGGCGCTGGCAGGACATGCCGATGCGCCAGATCCCCAGCCCCGGGAAAAGAACATTGAGTTCGATGCCAGCCTGACCTACTCCGATCGCGAACTACTGCAGGAGAAAGACTTTGAGCAGATGTCGACCGCGGAACTGGCCGAGGCCAGGCAGGAAATCGCCCTCCTCAGATTGCCGGTGCTCGATATCCCGACCCGGCGTTTTGCCTGCGATCAACGTGGCTCGCGACTGGATATGCGACAAACGCTACGGGCATCGCTGCGAAATCGCGCCATAATACCTTTACGCTTCAAGCGGCAGCGCCGACGCCCGCCAGCCCTGGTCGTGCTGTGTGATATCTCCGGATCCATGAGCCAGTATTCCAGGATGTTCCTGCATTTCATGTATGCCGTGTCCAATGATCGGGACCGGGTCCACAGTTTTGTGTTCGGTACCAGGCTCACCAACATCTCCCGGCACCTGCGTTATCGCGATGTGGATCAGGCCCTGGCCGCCACAGCCGATGCGGTGCAGGATTGGTCGGGCGGCACGCGCATTGGTGCCTGCCTAAAGGAATTTAACTGCTTCTGGTCGCGGCGTGTATTGGGGCAGGGGGCAATCACCCTGATCATGTCAGACGGATTGGACAGGGATGGAGGTGAGGGCCTGCGGCAGCAAATGGATCGCCTGCATAAATCCTCTATGCAAGTAATCTGGCTGAACCCGCTATTACGCTATGAGGGATTTGAGCCCAAGGCCAAGGGTATTATTTCAATGCTGCCATTTGTGGACAGATTTATCGCCGGGCATAGTATTAATAGTTTACGAGAATTAGTTATGGTCTTGAGTGAGCAAAGGTTGGAAAAATACCGGAAATAAGTGTTTCCAGTGAGGTTCGGTAACTAAATTATTGAAGCGTAAAATCCAAAATATTAGGAATAGTTTTACTAGTTACTCAACCATCCGGGGCGTTTGAATATGTTATCTACCAAACTTTCTCACACGATCGTTAAAGCTGACGACAGCAAGGTCTAAGTCTGTTGAGTTGAAGTCAGGCCAGAAGGTATCTGAAAAATAGAGCTCAGAATAAGCACATTGCCAAAGTAAGAAATTGCTCAAGCGGCGCTCACCCGCGGTTCTAATGCATAAATCTAGTTCAGGCAAGTGGCTAGTACTTAAGTGATTAGATAATGCATCGATTATGTCAGTGGTGTTTGTATTCTCGACAGCGGCCAGATGATGCTTTTCTATGTATTTCTTAACAGCCTGAGCGATATCCCACTTTCCTCCGTAGTCTAATGCTACCGTTACAGTGATGGCTTTGTTGTTACAGGTTCTATTTTCAATTTCTGTCATGCCATCTCGTAGGATGCGAGAAAAATTCGATCTATTACCGATAAACTGAATACGAGTGCCAGCCGCATGTAAGTCAGCAATTTCGTTCCGCGAAATAATCGTTCGAAACAGAGCCATTAGAGAACGAACTTCGTTCTTAGATCTGAACCAATTCTCACTACTGAACGCAAATAGTGTTAGATAGGGAATCTGTCGCTGTATACAGTTAAATATGAGTTCTCTGCACGCCTCAGCGCCTTTTCTATGACCATCCTTAGTGCGCAAATTGTGTCGCTTAGCCCAGCGACTGTTCCCATCCATGATTACAGCAATATGTCTAGGTCTTTCATTCAATGCTTCTAATTTCAGCTCTTCATGAGCATTATGGGAGTTCAAATTGGTTGCACTCCTGGTCCAACGGTATTTTTTTTGAGATTAATAAGAAGCAAGCAAAGAGCAGAATAAATGTAAGGAACATTACTCCTTCTTGGACCCTAGCAAAGTAACCTACCAAACCTATTGTGGCCAATAAGATGGCGGTCGTATACATGATCAGAACGACTTGTTTGGTACTAAAGCCTTGATTCAGGAGCCGGTGGTGGAGATGATCGTGGCCAGGTTTGAATGGTGATTTTCCGGATAAAGGACGCTTAATTAGCAGGCTAACGGTATCCATCAGTGGTAGTGCGAAGAACCATAGGGCATAAACAGGATCCATAACATGGATGGGTCCATTTGTTGATTCAATTAGAATCCAGGCTAGGATAAATCCTAATAAATAACTCCCGCTGTCACCTAAAAATATGAGCGCTGTTTTATTCCATAGCAAGCGAAAATTTAGCATTAGGAATGCCAGAACAGTCATGAAGAGGGCTGAAGTAAAATCCAGTAGCGACCCAGCTCCCGCGCTTAATGCCGTGATCGATAGAAAAGATAAAGCGATGATAACTAGACCACTCGATAGGCCATCTAAGCCGTCGCTCATATTAACTGCGTTGATAACGCCAACGGTAGCAAAAATGGTGAGAGGTGTTGAGAAAATGCCCAGCTCAACGGGGCCAAGGAATAATATATCGCCAAAAGATTCTAGCTTCACACCCGACAGCTGAATCATCGCGAAAGCGATGCAGCCATGCGCTACAAGTCGCGTACTGGCTGTTAGCCCTCGAACATCATCAATAAGGCCAGTTAGCAGAATTACGCCAGATAGTACGAGTAAATTCTGGAAGTGAGCCATCATTACCGGTGACAGGATATAGGTAATAATCAGCCCAATGTAGATGCCGAATCCACCGATTACCGGTGTAACAGTATGATGTGTTTTGTGCCCGCCTGGTTGATCAATCAATCCAAGTTTACCTGCCATCGGGATAAGGCAGAGCAATATGGAAGATGTGATCAGGAACGTCCCTAGCGGCAAGATGGGAGTCACAGCTACTTCAGACCTCTATTGATGAGAGTCATGCGGCGCAATGCATGAGCATTGTGCCGCATGAATGGCTAACTAAGATTAGGAGCCAACTCCATACAGTACTTGCACGCTGTCAGCTGTAATGACTTTGTAGTCCATTACGCCGTCACCGTTTATGTCGGTTGCCTGAGTAGCGATACCCAAACTATCTTTTGCGGCGGTATGGTATTGGAGTTCTGCCGCAGTTGGTGCTGCTGTGAAGAAGCTCGGCTTCAACTCGCCTACGCCACCGCTTACGGTGATGACACCTGTGTTTCGGTTGGTAGTCGCAGTTAGTCCGGAGGCCTTGATGCTGGTCAAATAATTTGCATTGGCAAGGAATGGCACAACTGTCTGTGTGATGCCGTTAGCACATACGATGCCAAACGAGTAGCCAGGTGCATTAAATGCTCCGGATGGTTCTGTCACGCTCACGCTACCACAGGCACTTGTAAGGTCTGCGCCAGTCAAGTTGTCATAGCCGAATGCGCCGACAAAGGTGCTACCGTCACCAAGATCTAAAGTGAATGTAGCATTCGAATTTTGGGTGTAGGTGAAACCTGCGACTTCGACTGCATCAATGAAGTTGACTAGATTATACGCGGTGGGAGCAATATCGATCGCTGTTCCGTCCGTCACCAGAGTGGCTCGGCCATCGGTCCTGAACCGGATGCCATTAGGCACTGTCGAAGGCACTGTGCGCACACCTGATATTACGCCCGCGTAGGTTTCGCCTGGCAAGCTAAAGGTCGTTGCGCCGGTCGCTGAATCCACGGAAATAGTGGCTTCCCCGGATAGAGCAATTGCACCCTGTAGGCTTGGCGGCAGCGAAATTGCGCTGAGAGTACTGTTCAGATAGTCGCTCATCGTTTGCAGCAGCGTCTTACTTGATCGCAGTCTGATGGTGGTAGGGTTTACAATACGCTTCGTAACTGTCGCTACGCGCGCAGCAGTTGTAGGTTGGATTGCCGTGTAGGCGGCTACCACGGCCGCAGTCGTTTCCTCAGGGGTAACGACCACAGCTGGTGGGATTCGTAATCCGATATCCAGCACGGCCTCAAACAGATTTTGGTCACTCTGAACCGCTTCCGTAAGTTGCTCTTCAATAACCGTAACATCCACGCCCGAGCCTAAATTCAGTTCCTGAAGTATTAAATTGGTGGCAATGGATTCGCTGGCACTGCTGATCGTCTCGATAAGTGTGTCATCCGCAGCTACGCCCAAATTCGCTTGTGCCTCCAACACCTCATTTGTTTTGGTCGCGATTTCCAAGAGTTCTTCGGCAGTGCTAATCGCTGCTCCAAGTGACTTAGAAGTGTTGACGATGTTGCTGGCAGCTTCACGGATTGCGGTACTTTCATCAGAAGTCAAGATGTTGGGTGTACTGCTTGCTGCCAATGCTGATAGCAGAGCAGCGCTATTGCGGACGATGGTCTTGTTGCTTTCAACAAGTGCAGCTTTAGCGGTTGTGTCGGTCACGGCAGCGGCCACCTTGGCTGCTGAGGCTGATGTTTTGGAACCAGCAGTCAGAGCGCCCAGGATGTTGGTAGAACTTACATTCGACCCTGTTGAAATAGAAGCCACAATAGCATTGGTTGACGCCACTGACTGAGTCGCCAAATTGCTGCTGCTAGTTACTGTGGCTTCGCTGACGGTGCTCGAGGCGAGTTCTTCTTCGATCTGAGTATCAAGCTCATCCGCAAGAGAACCGAGGGCATCGTTCAGAGTATCGATCTGCGCCAAAACGGTTTCATCAACAGCGGCAGTGGTATCAATGTCGTCCAGGACGTCATTCAAAGAGTCAACTGTTGATTCAAGCTCTACAACCTCTGCTGAGCTTCCGCTGCTACTACTGCCGCCACCGCCGCCAGTGCTTGCTTCGCAGGTCTCTGTAAAAGCAGTGGGGTAGGACAGAGTGGTATCACCTGTGCCAGTAGCGAATCTGCCTTGTACCACATAGGGATTGACGAAGCCGGTGTCATCGAACAATTGGAAAACATTGCCTACCGTAGAGGAGCTATCCAATGTACAAGATGTCGAAATACGCGGAACAGCAGTAAAGTCGCCTCCTGACTTGACACCGACCCGTGCAGCTGTGGCGCCGGGATCATTTTCTTCAATCACCACTCGGAAGGTGAAAACGCCGTTCAGGCTAAAGTCTTCCAGAACAGCATCTAAAATATCGTTACCTTGTGCCTTCAGGAGTGTGACTGCGCGGTTTCCGTCAAAGCTAAGGGTGCCGCCTGAGATTGTAAATGGGCCGTTATCAGAGGGGTTGTTGATGGCTTGATAGAATGTGGCTGTGCCTTTTTTTGCCCTGACGTACATATCCTGGCTAGGGATTGTTCCTGTTACGTTACCGCTGTCATCCACGGCCAGAGTGAGCGTGCCTATATAGGCTTCGAACCTGCGAGTGGTGGGGCTTGAGTCATCCTCGATTGAAAGGCCAATTTGGAAGCTGTTAGAGCTATCCGCTGTCAGGTCTGCAGTCTCGATCTCAAATTCGAATGATGGGAGGCCATTAGTCAGCGCGTCGGTATCAACGTCGATGGACGGCAGTGTGGTGCCCCCAACACTTAGTACACCGTCACTACCTAAGGTTGCGGTGACTACCACTTCCCCCTTGTTTTTTATCACGAAACTATTGTCAGTGAGTGAGAAGTCATTAGCCGCAGCCGATGATGCAACACCTGTCAGCAATGTTGCGGCGATTGCTTTGCTGAGCAATTTTTTATTTGGCAGCGAAAAGATCATCGAGTTTTCCTCTCGGGGGGGGGGGGGGTAATTTAAACGTGCGTTATGTTTTCAGTTTTAGGCCGAGCGCAAAACCCTCATCGCCTAAGAAAAAAGGTTAATTGTACAGTATATTAAGCGGCAGAGCATCCAAAGAGGCAAATGCGCCGAGTTACAAATTGTTACAAATTAGCGCCAATTCAGCGAAAATCGCATGCCCATTTTGAGTTCTAAATACCCGTAATTGGTATCGGAGAAGCTCCCACTGAGTGGGTTGGTGTAGTGGGGGATGATGCCTGTTAATTGGCTGCTGAAAAGCTTGCCCCCTGCGCCAATAAAGATCTCTGGCGTTACCCACCAACTAACGGATCCGTAGAGCGTGTGATTACGAGTCTCGCTCTCGGAAAGTTGATCTCCGCGCAGAAAGCTGGGCAGGTAATTGCTAAATCGTCCGCTTCCTTGGGTGATGTTCACCTGCCGATCGGCGATGTTGATATATTCGTAGCCAATTTGCACGGGCAGTCTCGGTAAATACTGCCAGTTTAAGCTCATGCCCAGCGAATATTGCGTCTCCTCGGTATCGAAAGTTTGCAGGAATGCGTCGCGAAGAAAGGCTATGTCGATATCCCAGCTAGTACCTGAGGAGGCATTGGCCTCACCATATCCGGCCCAGAAAGTGGCCGTAGTGGTATTGCCGAGAGCACTGCTGAGGAGTAATCGGGCCTGCCACGCGTCATCCTGCAGCCGGTCCAGGGCAAAACGCCCGGGAGGATCGAAGAACACGCCGCCCGTCGCGCTTGTCCGTAGTCCCGCCAGATAGCCGCCAAAGTCATCGCTGTGGCTTCGATTGCTAGTCAATTCCAGGGCTGCGCTTGTCCAAGGGTAGCTCCTATCCTGATTGATCGCATCGTAAAACACCCACTTGGCACCATAGGCTTGAGTGTGGGTGCGAAGCTGATTGTCTAAATTTTCAACGTCGGCACTACTGATTGTTCCCAAGTTCAGAGTGAGGCTCTGGTTGTTCTCTCTATAGAACAACTCTATGGATGGCCACACGCCGACCCGCAATTCGCCGCCAGTGCTCGAGAGATCGCCACTATTGCCGACGAGTCTCTGGGAGCCTGCTAGTAGTCTGTCTCGTAGATTCAAAAAGTCGATCGTATCGTTGACCGCCGCGAAATTGCCGCTTAGCGCAAAGTCCCCCGCTCCCAGCGAATACGCATTTACGTGGTGGTTGCCAATCCAGCCAAAGGGTACATCAGCCAGGGCCGGCGCCGCGACCGCGAGTGCGCTAATCAGGGGCAGGGCAATCAGGTATCTCATGTGTGGTGTGTGTGGTGTACTGGAAGAACCATAGCATCTGACGGTTGTTGAGACTTCTTATCGTGGTTTTGCGCATGATAGGGTTTTTAAAGGGGTATTGAAATCATGCTAAGTTGAGCCCCGAAAAACGGCTTTGTTCGATCATCAAATCTGTCAGGCCTACTTAGCTCTGCGAGCGCGAGGGACTGCCGTTGAGCAAATGATAAGCAAAAGCAAAAAGGGGTAAGTAATTTGCAGATTATGGGTCTCTCTAGGATGCCCCCTCGACTAGGGTGGGCTTGTACCTATACAATGCTCGGCCTGAAATCACGGTGGCGCAGCAGTTCATGGCTAAAAGTGCGCCGGGCAAAACAGAAGTTGCGGTTGCCCTCAATGGTATGCGCAGATAAAGAATAACCGACCCTAGTCGGTAGTACGCGAATTACACCTATGAATCAGCTCAGTTTTGGCACCAAGTTGGTGCAATGGCTCCTGCCTCTCAGCCTCCTCTCACTCATCAATCTGGCGTCCGCTCAAGACTTCACCCCAACGCCGCAGCAGCTAGAACAGCTGCAGGGAGTCTCGCAAGAAGACGTAGAACAATTGCTGGAGCGGCGAGCGGGGGTTGGCGCAGGCGCACAGGAACCCATTGTGGAT
>JAYPVK010000048.1:0-2181 GCA_038134565.1 Pseudomonadales bacterium
TGGAGAGAAGGCACCCCGGAGGGGCGCCGAGCCGGCGGGGCGGGAACCCTGCCGCCCCGCAGTCGCGCTCGAGGCCGCCAAAAAAAAATGAAACACAAAACCAAACCAGTGCACTTAAACAGGAAACCCGCAAAGAACAAAAAAGGGCGCCCGATCTAAAAACCGGGCGCCCCTTTTTTGAGTCTGGCGTGTAGAGTACTAAGCCAGATTAGTCGCGAACAAGTTCAGCAATCTTCCCCATGCGCGTTCGGCTTCAGCCTGGTGATATACCTGGGAATCGATGGCACACCAGCCATGCAGGGTTTCTTCGTAGACTTCGATTTCGGCCGGGATACCGGCAGCCGCATAGGCTTCCCGCAGAGTCACTTTCGCCTGGGGATCATTCTCGTCGTCATTGCCAGCAACACAGTGCAGCATCGCCGCTTTGGTCTCCGGAATTAGCAGGTGCGGGCTGTTGGGCTGTGCCGTCGTCAGACCTCCACCGTGGAAAGTCGCTCCGGCGGCGAAGCGATCGGGCACCGCGGCCACCGTACGCATCACCATGGGGCCGCCCATGCAGTAACCGGTGGTACCGATGCCCTTGCTGGTATCGACTTCCGGTTGCTCATCCAGCCAGGCCTGGAAGGCGCGGGCATCAGTGAAATGGGTATCTTCATTGAGGTTACGCGCCATGGGCAGCACATGATTGCGCACGTCCGGATCACCGAAACTGGCACCGTATTTAACCACCGGTGAGCGGGCGTCGCGGTAGAACGGGTTCACGGTCAGCACTGCATAGCCCGCACGCGCCAGGCGGCGACCCATCTCACGGAAGGCCGGGCGCAAGGCCAGGATATCAGGCCACACCAGCACGGCGGCATGGGAGCCGGACGAGGGATAGGCGAAATGGCAGTCGGCCACGCCGTCCGGGGTTCTAATGTCGATATTGCGCTCGGATATGGATTGGGCATTGGCCATGGTGGGCAGCATCATGCCTGCACCAACACCGGCGGCCAGCTTGGTGAAGTCACGCCGGCTCATGTCCGGGTGATCCTTCAGGTATTCTTCTACGTCTTTCTGGGTATCTAGATCACACATCGTTGGGTCCTCGCTTACAGCTCGTTGCTCTTATTCCGTAAACCGGATCATGAGAGTATGTAGATCGCCGGTAAAACTCAACTCCCTTTGCCGCTTATTTCCATCCAGCAACCACTACCTGGAACTGACCAGCCCGCTAAGCCACCTCCATGGTGACCGGTGCGGATATTAGCGGCCCCCTGTATATCCCTTCCTTCAATGAGAACTTCGACAGGGACAGCGGCCAATTGACTAATGGCGCATTAAAGGCAAAGCTTGTCGAAGTGCTGAGCACACTGGAGAACTATCCAGCGTGCGCACAGCAAGCAGCCACCTGTAGAAGCAGAACAAAAAGCGGGGACAAGACATGAGGGCAATCAATCGACGCGAGTTCGTCAAAGCCTGTGCAACATCTGCCGTCGCCACCGGCTTCCCTCGCATTGCCCTGGGCCAGGTTGTGCAGGTTGCCACGGTGGCCGGCAACGGCGAGCGGGGGCATGAGACCGAACACCGCGGGGGAGTGCTGGCTCTGGAGACGGCTGTCGATAATCCCTATGGCGTGGTGCCCGGCCCCGATGGCGCCCTGTACTTTTGTGAAGTCGACACCGGCTACATTCGCCGCCTTAACCTGAGCAACCTGCACCTAAGCACCATCGCCGGGAATGGCGAGCAGGGCTATCGACCCGAATCCCGGCTACCCATGGAGACACCCTTCTCCGCACCCCATGAGATTCGCTGGGATGACAGGAATCTCTACATCGTGGAACGCGACAATCACACGGTACGCAGGATCAACGGCCAGACCGGCCTGGTGACTACCCTGGCCGGCAATGGTGAAGCCGGTTTCGCCGGCGATGGCCGACCCGCCGTGCTCTCACAGTTGAGTCGGCCCCACAGCATCGCCTTTGATGCCCGCGGCAACCTGCTGATCTGTGATATTGGCAACCAGCGTCTGCGCATAGTCGACCGGGAATCCGGCCTTATTTCCACCCTGTCAGGAACCGGTGAGGCTAGCGCGACCCCTGATGAGGGGCCGCTCGCAGGCACGCCGCTGCTGGGGCCTCGCTCCATCGACACCGATCCCGATGGCAATGCCTACCTGGTGCTGCGGGAAGGCAATGCCGT
>JAYPVK010000048.1:2281-13690 GCA_038134565.1 Pseudomonadales bacterium
GGGGAACGGGGCGATGGCCCCGATGGCGATCCGCTGGGCTGCAGTCTTAATCGCCCCCATGGCGTGTGCGTGCATCGCGGCGTGGTCTATATTACTGATAGTGAGAGCCATCGTATCCGCGCCATCACCGGCCTGGTGGCGTAAGCCTTATTAAAGAAGACGGTGCCCGCCTGGCGTTAACATCGTCAAAAAGACAGGCAAAGGCAGCGTGATTTTCCAGTTCGCAGCCTTGAATCGTTTGCAGTAAACAGGGCAGTATTAAACAGGCGCAGAGCCTGTAATCAGGATGCGGACCTCTTGGCCATTTACAGCGTAGTCAGGAGGGTCAGCGTAGCGACCGAGGCACTAGCGAACGATTCACCTGCCACTGCAAAATGAATCAAACAGGCAATATCACGGAGAGCAATATGAGCGAGCAACGACTCAAGCAACTGATGTCGGCATTGATAGCCGAGCTGCAAGACACCGATGGCGTGGACCCAGATACCCTGGAGCTGGCCAAGAAGCTCGATGTGGACATCGAGGAGCTCACCGACCCCGACGTGGAAAGTGACAGCGCCTCCATGCTGGATGATGCCATTGCCCTCGAAGCGCGTTTCGCGGCGAGCCACCCGGTCGCAGAGAAGACCATCCGGGAACTCATTAACATCCTGAGCAAGATCGGAATCTAGGCTATCGACCGCACCCTCTACAAGGCGAACCCTGGTCTCCCACGGGTGTTCGCTATAGCGGGTGCAGCTCTATTGGCACCGAGTTGTCACGACTCCCAATCAAGATACCGATGAAGGTATCTCCCCAGGTGTATTTGTCCGGCATCAGGGCATTGATCCAGTCACTCTTGTCACGGCGCAATTCCGCAGTATAGCTGCGGGATTCGCCATCGCGGGTGAGCTCGAAATGCGCGTTGGCTTCGAGGCGCTGGAACCAGCCACTGCCATCCACGCCTACCCGCAGATACTGATAGCCTTCATCATCAACAATCAACAGGCGGGTGGTAACCGTCTCAC
The DNA here is from genome assembly GCA_038134565.1 of Pseudomonadales bacterium. Taxonomy (GTDB): domain Bacteria; phylum Pseudomonadota; class Gammaproteobacteria; order Pseudomonadales; family Pseudohongiellaceae; genus UBA9145. The sequence goes on from JAYPVK010000048.1 coordinate 3,289, forward strand.
CCGATTCATCCTCGGTATGCAGCTCAACCACTTCGACTCTCTCTGATGCATAGTATTGAACACCCAGCAACACGATCATGAGAATTGTCAGGATACTCACTCCCCAGCGTACGTATTTCATAGCTTGCCCCTCCAGTCCGGATACGCGACCGATCGCCGACTCTGTCATTCGATTAATACTTTAACGTTAAACAGTTTAACTTTAAATTATTTGCGAATACAATAGCGCATTATCAATCGCGTGAAGACACCATGACTCAGAGCAAGAAAACCGCAGATGCCAATACCGCCCTGTTCGACTACTTCAATGAGATCGGCATCATCTCGCAACTGGCCGGAAACCTGTTCGAGCGCAAGCTGCCGGAAGGCCTGACCAGTTCCCAGTTCAGCGTACTGAACTGGTTCATGCGGGTCGATGACGAGGCGAGCCCCGGTCGACTCGCCACCGCGTTCCAGGTCACCGCCGGCGCCATGACCAATACCCTGAAAAAACTCGAGAGCAAGGGCCTCATCAAGGTTGAACCGGACGGCAGCAGCGGCCGCCAGAAACGGGTTACCATAACCGCACAGGGGCGGCGCATGTGGGACAAGGCCATAGCCTCTGCGGCTCCTTTGTTTGCAGAGTTCGCTGCCCGGTTTCCGGCCGCCTCCATCGCCAGGCAGACGCAGGACTTTCAGAAGGTGAGGCAGTACCTCGACGAGTACCGGTATCGCCAGGGCTAGCAGTCAAGCGGCCGGGTCAATGCAGTAATACATCGACGGTTAAACCTGATAGCCAGGAGAGATCCAGAATTGAACGACACATCAGAAATTATCCGAATCTTCACGGTCGGTGGCACCATCGACAAGATCTACTTCGACGCCAAGAGCAGCTATGAAGTGGGACCGCCCAACATCGGCGAAATCCTCGGCGGGCTGAAACTCAACCCCCGCTTCGAAGTGACACCGCTGATGCAGAAGGATAGCCTGGACATGGATGATCTGGACCGCGCCCGGGTAAAGGAGGCAGTCAGCGATACCGACGACAGGCGCATCATCATCACCCATGGCACCGACACCATGGTGCAGACCGCCGAGCAGCTGGGTGAACTCGCCCTGGCGCAAGGCAAGACCATCGTGCTCACTGGTGCCCTGGAACCCGCGCGCTTCAAGACCTCCGATGCCATGTTCAATATCGGTGCCGCCATCACCGCCGTACAGATTCTGGCTCCGGGCGTGTATATCACCATGAACGGACAAGTCTTCGACTACGACAAGGTAGTGAAGGATGTAGAGCAGGGACGATTCGTGTCATTATAGGTAGCACTATTCAGGTGTTTCAGGCCCTATCCGGTCAGGAGTATCCCAACATGCCAGCTCTCAAGAAAAGAACAGGAACACTAATCCAGGCCGGCTTCATCCTGAGCTGCGGTGCCTTGCTCACCACTTGCGGTGAATCCGGGTCGCCTGCGCCAGCGGAAGAGCCCGAACTAAGTTTCGAAGAGCGCTTGCAGCTGCAACTGATCCAGGCCCAACCCGGTGATGTGATCGAGATTCCTGCAGGCACCCATGCCATCAGCCGCAGCCTCTCCCTTACCGTGCCGGGTGTCACAATCCGCGGCGCTGGCATGAATGAATCCGTGCTCTCCTTCGCCAACCAGGTACAGGGCGCTGAGGGTCTGCTCGTCAGCGCCAATGATTTCACCATCGAAGACCTTGGCATCGAAGACACCGTGGGCGATGCCCTGAAAGTAAACGAAAGCAACAACGTCTCTATCCGCCGTGTACGCACCGAGTGGACCAACGGACCCAGTTCGGACAACGGAGCCTATGGCATCTACCCCGTACAGTCCCGTAACATCCTGATCGAGGGCTCCGTGGCCATCGGTGCGGCCGATGCGGGCATCTATGTGGGACAGTCCAGCCAGATCATCGTGCGTGACTCCCATGCCGAATATAACGTGGCGGGCATCGAGATCGAAAACTCCACGTTTGCCGATGTCTACGATAACGTGGCCATCAACAACACTGGCGGCATACTGGTGTTTGACCTGCCCAATCTCGAGGTACAGGGCGGACAGGCCACGCGGGTCTTCAACAACCGTATACTGAAAAACAACACAGAGAACTTTGCGCCGGAAGGCGCCATCGTGGGCAACGTGCCACCGGGCACCGGCTTGCTGGTACTGGCCAACGACAACATCGAGGTATTCGGCAATGAGTTCGCCGACAACGAGAGCGTGCACATCATGGTCTACAGCTTCGTGCTCGGTGGCCGGGTAATCGACGATCCCGAATACGACCCCTACCCCGAACAGATCTACATCCACGACAACGACTACATCCGTGGTGGCACCAGGCCTGCCCACGCCCTGCTGGCGAAGTGGCATGCACAGACCGGCGAGAACTCACCGAGTATCGTGTGGGGCGGCCTAGTCAGGGAAGGCGGCAGCCGCGAAAAGCTGATTTGCCTGGGTGAAAATCCCCGGCAGACCTTCATGAACCTGAACGGCACCGGCGAGCTGGCGGATGTCTCCTTCGATACCACGCCCCATGCCTGCACCCTGCCCCGCCTGGAAGCGGTGTCCCTGCAAAGCCCCGGCAACGATTGATGCCCATAGTTGCCGCTGCAGGGTAGTTCATTCGAAGACGGCCAGGTTCTCTCGTGCGATTTCCATGTAGTCTGTTTTAAATCCCGGAAGCAGGAAGCCATCGCCAATGAGTTGATCGGTGGCGGCCTCATACTTCTGCAAGTAATCCTCCGGTCCACGATACAAGCCTTCAATAGAGTCCCGCTGGTCCCGGTTGGCCAGTGCGTCGAAGGTATTCTTCGCCAGTGGCAGGTAGCCACCAGACAGTCGCGCCAACGAGCGCTCGGCACCCGTAGCCGGGTTGCGCAGGTTCCAGGATACAAAAGTGGCAAGGGGTACCTTGGTCAGTGGAGGCAGGATGGTAGCCGAGGCCAGATCGTTATTGTTGTTATCCACCGCGGGCACCAGCGCCCGGTAGAAATGGTCAGAGTGCGTGGGGTGGCTGTCGATGATGCGATCGCTTTCCCAGCGATTACCGTAGCTGGCATGGGCCGGCAGATACATACTGCCCGGGTGCTTGTAGCCATTCACCGGATTCCATGCATCGCGATTGATACGACCATCGTTGTGGGACACCACGAGAGTACCGTCGGCAATCTTCGGATACACCGATGCCGGTGGCTCCACACCGTCAGTCACCCAGTCAGACATGGCCACCACCAAGGACATGCCAATGGGATTCCACATATTGGGATTACGCGGTAATTGGCCCGACGTGGCCTCGTCGGGAATACGCCCGTTACCCGACCCATGCTGGGACCCACCGATGGTATAGAAGCGCACCGCCTCCGGGATCACCGCGTCTTCGGTCCCCTCGGGATTGGTATGGGGCAGTGAACCAGCCCGCAACCAGTATTCGTTGCTGGTCTGGATATGCATTACCTTCGGTACCGTATTCGTTGCCCGCGCCCTTGCGAGCAGGCTGTCAGTCTTGCCCGTGTAGGGATCGGTGCTCTCGCCGTAGGTAAAGGGGAACAGGTCGTTGGGATACAAATAGTTCGAGTGATGGCCGTTGGTGCGGGTGGGCATGGCGAAGCGCAGGTTAAACATGCCGTAGCCGCCCCCCGCGATAAAGGGCACCACGCCATCGAAGACGATGCGCCCGGCCTTGTCCGCATTGAAGCCATCGTACACATACTGGCGCAGCAGGCGACCACTCTGGGAGAAGCCATAGGCAATGGCATGATCGATTGGCGGCAGCTCAAATTGTGCCAACTGTTCACTGCCGGCACCGCCATAGCGAATCAGGGACACGAGATCCCGGATCGCCGCCATGCCGGCACCGGACAGCACTGGATCCTGTGCCTCATAGATAAGCTCATAGAGCACACCGGGTTCGAAGCCACCGTCCAATTCCAGCCAGACTCTCGGCTGATTACTGCCCGCAACGGTTTCCAGGCTCAGCTCAAAACTGGAACGCTCGATGGGAATCCGTGCATCGCTCTGGTACTGGCGACGCGTCAGGGTCGCGTTCTCCAGGCCTGCGTCCGTCGGACTGTAAGCCAGATGATTACTACCGGCGATCTCCACTCGATCTGTTGAACTGCTGACACTGACTTCGTAACGCACATCACCGGTGATGGCTGCATCACCATCGGTGACCACAGGCGCGTGCAAGCGGATGCGATTGCCACCCGGCGCCAACTCGTTGATCCAGCCGGTCACCAGATAGGTAAAGCCCTGCTCGGCGATGGGCATCTGGCGCTGCTCGGGCGGGGTATTCATACCACCCCGGTTATTGACCGCATAGGCGAGCACGCCATTGGCAATGTTCTGCGAAGGCACCAGCAGCTTGAAGTCCGTTGCGTACTCGATCAGCCCATTGGCATTGAGGGGAGCATGTTCGATATCGGTGATCCTTGCATTGGCCGAGGATCGCGGATCCAGGGTGAGATTCACGACACCGAGGTAGCGCTGGTAACTGAAGGGGTCCTCTGTCCGGGTGGCTGTGTCCTCCCGGATGACTTCGATGCGGGTGACGTCAGCCAGCACCTGTGCGGGCACCAGGCCGAGGAAGGCAATACAGAGTGACGCGGACAGGGTCTGGCGCACGGAATGCGGAATCATGGGTGTTCCCCCTGGGATTTTTGTTGTTCTGAAAGGGTTTCGTGGTGCTGCTGCAGGCCAGGAACGCACGGCTTCGAGTGTTCCCGATACCTGCCGATGTGTCAACGGCTCTTACTAGTTGGCGTTGACCCGCGCCGATTCATCCTGTCGGATCCGGCGCTTGTAGAGCACCGGCATCAATGCGGTGAGGGCGGAGCCCGCAATCAGGAATAGCGCCCCCAGGATGGAGAGCCAGGACAGCCGATCGGAAAAGGCATAGTCGGGGTTCAGGAACACGATGAGTTTCAGGGTGCCAATGGTGAACAGTGGCGCCAGCGCCAGCATGGCGCTGACCTTGGAGGCATCCCACAGGTTCAGTGCCTCGGCGAAACAGCCATAGGCCACGATGGTATTGAGGCAGCAGAAGGCGAGCAGCGCGTATTGCAGGATGGTCAGTTGCCAGATCTGTTCCGGTGAGATGATCGGCAACAACACAACGATGGAAACAGCATAGATGACAAACAGTATCTGTACCGAAGAGAAGTCTTTCAGTAATTGCTTCTGCAGCAAGGCGTAGATCGTCCAGGTAATCGCGGCCACTACAACGATGACAACGCCCACGGTTTCACCGTTGTTCAGTGACGTGAATTCACCCAGCCTGTCGTTGAAGAACAGAAGCAGGCCCAGCGCGATAAGACCCGTTCCCAGTTTCTGGATACGGGTAAAGGGCTCCTTGTAAAAGAACACGCCCCCCAGGATCAGGAACAGTGTGGTGAGCTGAATAACTGCCTCACTGGTTTCCGCGTTGACATAGTTGAGGCTGAGGGAGAAGTAATAGTAATTGCCGCACAGGCCCAGTGAGGCGATCAGCAATAGCGCGCGCAGCCTGTTCGAGGTGCTGAACAAGGGTGGCAACTTGCCGCGCCACGCCAGCCAGCCAAACAGGGCAACCCCCGCTACCAGGAAGCGATACCAGACCACGGTGCTCGCCTCCATACCCGTCAGCAACTCTTTCAGGGCGATTGGCAACACCCCCCACATGGCGGCGGCAACGAGGGAAAGGAAAAACCCTGCGACAGGATTTTGATGGGAATGACTCATGGGCGTTACGGGCTAGCTAATCGCCTGCCATTGAACCAGTGTGAACAGACGAATCGAGGAGGCTACTGTCAGGAGGTCGCATGCTACCACGAAACCGTTCACCGCACGCGACTTAAACAAGTTGATACAAGGGCAGGAAGCGGGGATGAAACTATATCAGCTTAACTTGATATGCCGCGAGAAACGGGCGCTGAGAAATTCCATCTGGTCCGCCAGCACCGCGTGATTCGACAGATACAGAAATTCGTACTGGTTGGGCACGAAGGGAATCGCCAACAGCTCCATGCTGGCTTCCTCGGGCAGGCGGTCTGCCTTGCGGTTATTGCAGCGGCGACAGGAGGTCACCACGTTGGTCCAGATGTCGGCACCGCCACGGGAGATCGGTATCACGTGATCCCGGGAGAGTTCGCTGACAGCAAAATCGTGTCCGCAATAGAGGCAGATGTTCTTGTCACGGCGGAACAGGAACTTGTTTTCCAATGGAGGATCGAAGCTGTCCTTGTGCACCTTGCCATCGCAGGCCACGATGCTGGGCAGCTTGAGGACTGACTGCACTCCTTCCCGGTTATAACCGCCGCGAATCTCCATCACGGTGTCACCCATGCTCCAGATGACAAGGTCTTTTACGAGGAGTGTTGCTGTCTCTTCCCGAGTTAGCCAACTAACAGGAATACCGGCTTTGTTCAATCGCAGAATCTTGGCGTTCACGCTCAATCACCTGGTTCGACTGCTTGCTCGGAAAGAGTTTACACGTCAGCAAGTGCGCTTGCACGTCACTTCGTCTGACAAAGCTGCCTGCTGGCGAGAAGCCATGGGCACAACTCCCGATATTTTTATCGGCCTGAATTGACCTGGCTAAATATGCCAGCGGAGAAAAACGCTTTCTCGGCCCAAGAAAAGCCGTTAGGTGAGCAGCTTGCTACAGGTTCGACACACGACCAGAGTATTTGTGACCAAACTGTCATTAATCCTACTCAGCTTATGCGGGTCTGGCGTTCCTGCCAGCGCTGGTAGCCGCCGGTGCTCACCCAGTAGCCCAGCTGCAGGACCAGTGCCAGGGCAATGAAGAGCGGGATCGTACCCCAGTCCCTGCCCCCTACCCGGAAATAGAATACGGCATTGTAGTAGCGATTTTCCTCGGGCAGCTCGGCGGTAACCACGCCTATGTAAGTACCCTTCTCGGTGAACTCATAGCTGGCACTGTAGAAGCCACTCTCTTCTATGCGGGCTTGCTCATAGAATACGGTGACGTCTTCCAGGTCACCCATGGCCTGAATGTCATCCCAGTCTGCGAAGCGGCCCAGCTTGTTCACATCCCGTATGATACGAAAATCGATGCTCATGTCGGTCAGCAGGTCATGCAGGTATTCCATCACAAACACCGAGCGGGTCACGTCGGGAATGTCCTCACAGAACTCCTCTGTCTCCCGGGTGTCTGGCTGGAACACCGTGAAGTGCGCCTGCATAAAATCGATATTGATGACACAGAGGTCATCCTCGAAGGCAACACCGCCGTGGGCGTTTGCCTGGGAAGACAGCAGTAACAGCCATAGTGCCAGGCATGACGCGCTGGACTTAAGAACAGGATTGATCATGAATTGAATACGTAGAGTGTGCAGGGGGCGGATTTGTTTACCAGGCGATAGGCTGGCCATCATAGTTAAAGAACTGCCCGGTGTTGGCCAGGCTCAGCTTGTCGATCACGCCGATCATGCCGCTGACACTGGTCAGGGTATCGATCAGGGCATTAGGCCCCCCCATGTCCGTCTGCACCCATCCCGGATGCAGAACGGTAACCTTGAAGCCCTCGTCGCGCAGGTCCACCGACAGGCTGCGCACCACGGAGTTGAGCGCTGTCTTGGAACTTCTGTAGATGTAGCTGCCGCCACCGCTGTTGTCATCGATGGAGCCCATCTTGGAGGTGATATAGACCAGCTTCTTGTCGCTGCCCTTGCGCAGACTGCCAATGATTTCCTGGGTGAACAGCAAGGGAGCTATCGCGTTCACGTGCAGTACCTGCTCCCATTCCTGCGCGCCCACATGGCCGAAGGACGCATCCCGGGGGCCATAGACGCCGGCATTGTTGATAAAGATATCGATCGGGGTATCGGCCAACGCCGCCGCGAAGCTGGCGCGTGATTCCTCACTGGCAACGTCCAGTTCCATCAGGCCAAGCGCGTGATTGGCTGCCGCCAGGTCCGCCAGATCACCCTTTTCGCCGGGCTTACGGCAGGTCGCCAGCACCCGGTGGCCCCTGTCCAGATACTGCTTGACGAATTCCAGGCCTATTCCTCGATTGGTACCGGTGATGAGAACTGTGGCCATGGTCAACTCCTTGGAAAAACGCCGCCGGGGGGGACATTGAAGAGCGGGTAATCTACACACACTGCCGGGCCGGGTCAAAGGCCCGCGCCCGGAAAATAGCGCCTGCTGCGGTTCTGCTATACTGCCCCACGCTTTCGCGTTACAGAAACCGGTTGGGGAGAGAAGATGGGATTGCCCGGGCAGAAGAATTTGATCAGTTTACTCATCGCCTGCGCGCTGACCCAGAACGCCATGGCCCAGGATCCGGAAGAGATCGTGGTGGTGGGTGTGGTCCCCGCCGGATCCGGCCTCGACCGGGACAAGATCCCCTACCCCATACAGACCGGTTCCGCCGACGATATCGAGAACCTGCAAGGCCTGTCCCTCGCCGACTTCCTGAAACAGGGCTTCGCCAGCGTGTCCTGGAACGATGCCCAGAATAACCCCCTGCAGGCAGACCTGCAGTACCGAGGCTTCACCGCCTCCCCCCTGCTGGGCCTGGCCCAGGGCATGGCGGTATACCAGAATGGCGTGCGCATCAATGAGCCCCTGGGCGACGCCGTGAACTGGGATCTGCTTCCCCAGTCCGCCATCAATGAAGTGAGGCTGGGTGGCGGCGCGAATCCCCTGTATGGCCTGAACAGCCTGGGTGGCTCCCTGGTCATCGACATGAAGAACGGTTTCAATTACCAGGGTACGAGTGCCGAAATTAGCGCCGGCTCCTTCGGGCGCCGTATCACCAGCCTGGAAACCGGGGGCAATGATGGCCAGCTGGGTTACTACCTGAACATCGAGCACTTCAATGAGGATGGCTGGCGCGATCAGTCCAGCTCCGAAGCCCTCAATATCTATGGCAGCCTCGGCTTTCGCTCCGAAACCTCCGCGGTCAATCTCAATCTTCAACACGGCAGTTCTGACCTGATCGGAAACGGCGCCTCCCCTGTCGAACTACTGGCCATTAGCCGTGAAGCCATCTTTACCGGGCCCGACATCACGGAGAACAACATGACCATGGTGAGCCTGGACTTCGCCCATACTGTCACGCCGGGTGTCAGCTTCAGTGGCAACCTGTTCTGGCGCGAGAACGATACCGACTCCTTTAACGGCGATGGCTCCGAGTTCGCTGTCTGTGAATTCACCGGCGGCGAAGGCCTGATCGAGGGTGTGGAAGACGACGACCTGGAAGAGCTCGGTCTCGATGACGATGCGCTCTGTGCGGGCCAATTTGCCGACGCCGATGCGCTGGAAGAATTTCTGAACGCCACGGCCATGGCCCTGGGTGAAGACGAAGAATTTCATATCGAGGGTTTCGAAGACGATGAGTTGTCGGGTACCGGCATCCTTTCCGATGACGCCATCAACAACATCAGCAACCGGGTGCAGCAGAGCGCAGGCGCCGATTTTCAGTGGACATTCAATGGTCGCTTCCTCGGCTATGCGGGGCAGCTCGTCCTCGGGGGCGCCTACTTTCACGGCGAATCGGACTTCAACTCCGTGCTGGAGTTATCGAACATCGATCCTCTGACCCGCATCACAAGTGGTCTGGGTACCGGCACTTTCGTCGATGAGGCGGCCACGTCCATCAACACCGAAACCGAATCACTCAGTGGCTACCTGACTGCTACACTGGATTTATCAGACAGCGTCGCCCTGACGCTTTCCGCGCGCGGCAATGACACCTCGGTGGACCTGCGCGATCTCTCGGGCGAGCGACCGGAGCTCAACGGCAGCCACAAGTTTTCCCGGCTTAATCCCGCCATCGGCGTGACCTGGCAGGCGACAGAGAACCATAACCTGTTCGCTTCCTACAGCGAGTCCAACCGCGCACCCACGCCCATCGAGCTGGCCTGTAATGAAGGCGTTTTCGACCTTGCGGTACAGTTCGCCATAGCCGAGGGCGAAGACCCGAACGATGTGGAGTTCGAATGTCGGCTGCCCAATGCGTTTCTTGCCGATCCGCCGCTGGAAGACGTAGTGGCCCGCAGTTTCGAGCTGGGCGCCCGTGGTTTCCTCGGCGACGATGGCCTGCTTGGCGACATCGCCTATTCAGCCGGCGTGTTCCGCACCACAAACGAAGATGACATCCTGTTCCAGACCACGGGCCGTTCCACCGGACTGTTCGCCAACGTGGATGAAACGCAAAGAGCCGGCTTCGAAGCCAGCCTCTCCGGTCAGGTACACAAACTCGACTGGTTCCTGGCCTACAGCCACATCGCGGCCACCTTCGAGGACGACTTCGACGTACTAAGCCCCAACCATGCCTTCGCCGATGACGAGGGCGAGATCAGGGTCAACAGCGGTGACAACATCCCCGGTATACCCGAAGACCAGTTCAAGCTGGTCACCGACTACCAGTTCAGCGAAGGCTTCAGCATGGGCCT
>JAYPVK010000049.1:0-12520 GCA_038134565.1 Pseudomonadales bacterium
GTATTGCGTACTAAATGCTTGGACATAATGCTGTGCCGCTTAACGGGATGATCAGGGTGCAGGAGGCCGCGAGGAGTGCGCAGTGTATCACAGCCGCGATACGCAGCTTGAGCCGGTCTGATCAGGCGAGATTCCTTTAATCTCAAGACCTGTTGAATTCAGATGGTCGCAGGGGTAAGCGGGTCCCGGACAGCCTGTCGCAGCCGGTGAGCCCGATGGAGTCTTTCTCAGGATACCCTGCAGTCAGGCGCAGGCCTCCTGGCCGTTCGGACCGATACCCTCTGCCCGGTTCTGCCGGTGGGCGGCGGAGATAAGTTTCTGTAACTCACTTTCGTCGGTTTCGCCCATTTCCACGAACTCGCAGCGAATGAAGCTCACGCCGCAGGATGTGTCGAAGAAATTACCGCGAACCTGGGCCTTGAGATCCACGGTACGGTTGTTGGGCAGTATGAGCTGGCAGTCTTCGATCACCTGCATCGGTTCGAGTTTGCTGGATACGTCTCCCAGTAATTGGATCTTGGCCCCGGTCGCCGAGAGATCGATGACCCGGCCCTGGAATTGCTCGCCCCGGTCGGCATACAGGGTGACAGGGATGGCGGGCTGATCCAGCATATTGATGCGGACCGCCTTGTGCAGCTGCGAGAAGCGCAGGAATTGCGGAAATCTGAACTTGCACTCGCAGGCTGACGGGTCTTTGCTCCTACCTTCGAGCGTGGCCTTGAAGATCAGCGACAGCCCGCCGCTCTGGGCGCGAAACGCCACTACCCGGGTCTTCTCAGAACTGGCTACCAGCACATCGCTATCGACGATGAACTCGCGATCGAACACGTTGACATCCAGCACCGTCACGGCATCGGAGGTGAGATGATAGCGTACCAGCTGCATGCAGCTGAAGTTCCAGCCATGCAGAAATGCCATCTGCAACAGCTCGCCTATTTCCTGTGAATCGCTGACTTCTCTGTCAAACTCAGTGCTAATGCGCATTACCAAATCCCCATTTACTGTGTCAGGAATAACTCATTGGTCAGGCTCTAATCTAGGGAATCGGGGGTTTTAATGAGTTACGGGGATCACAGTTTTAATTCGACCTGGATCGCATTGGCCCAGATTCTCGGGCCGGAAGGTGATGGGGTTCGCAGTTCTCCGGACAGCGGCTAATTTCCCGGGCCTGACCCCGGTTCCGCGATGCGGCCGTAAGTGCCGGAAATGTAGGAAAAATCTTACTGTGAAGTTAGCGGTCGCTCGGCCTGAATCAGAGCACTCTCATGCCCGCTTGACCGGCGGTCTCTGCCGCCGCAACACCCTTGGCGTTGGCAATTGTGCAAAAATTGATCAATTTGGCTGGAAATGCAGGAATTTTGTACTAGGCTGTAGGAAGGGCCAGTGACCAGTTCACTCCAGGATGAGGCTCTGCTGCGGCCAGGAATGCTGCACACTCTTTGATTCAGTGGGGGCCTGTACTCATGTACCCAACAATCAGCCACACCATATTGGTGGTGGACGACGAGTCCGATGTTGTCAATTTGCTCGTCGAGTGCCTGACCGATAGCGGTTATCGGGTCATCACCGCCAACGACGGTTGGGAAGCACTCAAGAAGTTTCAGAAGCACCGGCCGGATCTGGTGATCTCTGATGTGATCATGCCCGAACTCGATGGCATCAGCCTGGTCAAGAAAATTCAGGCTGCAACGCCGGAAGCCAAGATTGTGTTGATGACCGGCTATCCAGCCGAGGTGCGCGAAGCGGTGGGCCATCCGCTCAATGAACTGGGCGTGGTTTGCCTCGTCGAGAAGCCCTTCCGCCTGATCGAGTTACTGTCCACTTTGCATGTGCTGTTGATGGATCAGACCATGCTGGAATGTGCAGTCTAGGCTGCGACTGCCCGGCTTAGGCCTCGAGTGATTCCTTGAAGTGTCGCCTGCACATGGACAGGTAGCGATCATTGCCCCCGATCTCTACCTGAGAACCTTCCCGGATTGCATTACCCTGTTCATCGAGCCTGATTACCATGGTGGCCTTCGCACCGCAGTGGCAGATGGCCTTCAGTTCCTTCAGGTTGTCCGCCCAGGCCAACAGGTATTGACTGCCCTCGAAGGGCTCGCCCTTGAAGTCTGTCCTTAGCCCGTAGGCCAACACCGGAATATCCATGCCATCGGCGATCTCGCCCAGCTCGTACACCTGTTGGCGGGTGAGAAACTGGGCCTCATCCACCAGCACGCAATGAAGCTCCTGCTCGGCATTCAGCCGTGTGACCAGGTCCAGCAGGTCATCACTTTCCTTGAAATCGATAGACTCAGCCTGCAGCCCGATACGGGAAGTGACCTTGCCCTCGCCATAGCGATTGTCCATCTCCGGCGAAAGAATGACCGTATTCATTCCGCGTTCGCGATAGTTGTAGCTCGACTGCAACAGGGAAGTCGACTTACCGGCATTCATGGAGGAGTAGTAGAAGTAGAGTTTTGCCATTGACCTACTCTGTGATCAGGTTCAGTTCTGCCGCCGCGGCTTCCGCGATGAAGAAGGCCATGAATCTGGCTATCTTTTCCAGCCCGGGAATGGAGATCACTTCACTCACCTCGCCACTGGTATGGTACAGGGGCGGTGCCTGCATGGTGGTGACGATGGGTACATTGGCACTGCGGTAGCCACCCCCTTCACCGCTGGCCATGGTGGAGTTGGTGGACATGAAATTGGTGCCATAGCGGGCAACACCGCGATCAAACAGGGATTGCAGGTAGGCCGATTCATTGGAGATGCCGGCGACGATGGGTGCCTCGCCGGAGTCGGCTGAGTACTGGCGATAGCCATCGTCGAACAGGAAACGTGCCGGGGCGATATTGCGTTGTGCCACGTGTTCCAGATTGATGATGAGTGCGGCTGGCTCGAACAGATCGGGATTCATGCGCACGGCGTTGCGTGGACCATTCAATCCCGTGGTGTGATGCCCCGCAGACGCCACGAAGACCAGCGTGCGGGCTGGCGGCTGACCCCTGTCGGCGAAGTGGCGGGCGAGGGCCAGCATGACGGCCAGGCCGTCGGCGTTGTCCCCGGCACCGTCGAACCAGGCGTCGGCGTGGGCGTTGATCACTACCGTCTCGCTGCTACGCCCGGGCAATACGCCGATGGCGTTGATTGCTTCCAGGTTGCTGTAATCTTCACTGCTGAGTTGCAGGCGCATGCGCAGCGCATCAAAACTGCCGGCGTCCGCGGCTGCATTCATCACCTGGGTCAGGAACCAGCTGTCCTGTCCACCCAGGTTGAAGCAGGGGCCTCCACAATTGTTGAAATCCCGTACCCGTTCATTACCGGGCTGATCCACCAGTGAGATGACGGCCAGCGCGCCGCGCTCGAACAGGGCGCGCGCCGCGGGCACGGCGCTGCCTCGCTCAAACACCAGGTGGGCCTGTGGCGTCACGTGCTGGATTGCGATCTTGCCGGCCACGTCGATGTGCATGAGTTCGGCGGCACTGGCCTTGCCAACATAGACAATCGGCGCAGTCATTTCACCGTTGGGAATGTCTGAACCGGCCAGCGCCATGGCGGTTTCCAGCACCACATCCCGGGAATTTGATCCGAAGGCGTTATTGCCCAGCAAGCGAACCTCCCATTGCTGGGGAATCCACAGGCTGGTATCGGCCTCCTGTTGCAGGCTCTGCAGGCGCACATCGGCGAGGCCGGCCCGCTCGAGTTCCTCGGCTGCCCAGCGTATGGTGCGGTCACTCGAGGGGAAGCCGCTCACCCGTCCCCAGAGTTGATCTCCTCCGAGTTCCCGCTCCGCCAGCGACCGGTAGGAGAAGGACACGATATGCTCAACGTCCTCGAAAATTCTCTCTCCGCGTAGCTGCAGAAATTCCTCTTCGCCCGCCGGAACCACCGCCGGTGCAGGCCCGCGTTCACCAATAGCCACGGGCGTTGTGTGGGGCACTACCGCGGGGGGCAGGTCGATACCGAACCAGGGCTCCTGGGCATGACTGGTTGCGGGCAGCAGAAGCAATAGGCCCAGGGCCATGTGCATTGCCGTTTGGCAGGTACCGGTCAGTCTGCCTGGAAAACGGGAGAGTGCGGAGCTTGGGGTATTGTTATTATTCATGCGAATCTCTCAGGGGTTTGATGCCAGTTCTTTGACAGGGGCCAGGTCTTGCTGGGTCAGGAACAGTTGGTGTCGAGGCTGGGCAAGAGTGAGGGAATCTTGCTATGCAAGTCTTCACAGCTCAGTGCGCGCAGTGTTGGGGACTGTTCCAGACTGGTCGCGGATACCGCGTCTGTGCGGAGTTTCAGGTGGGCAAATATCCTGCGGCCGTCATAGGGTACTGGGGACAGTAAACCCGCATCATTGATTTCAGCCGGCAGCATCTTCAGGCGCACCCAGCTCCTGACGTTGCCCCCAATCAACATGATGCGCTCATTGGCGGGATCCAGCTTCACCACGATGTCACAGTGACTGCGTGCTCCCTCGCCGAGCTGCTGACGCCGATCCTCGATGCTGCGGTAGGCGGGTCGGCTGCCCCGGCAAAGAAGGTCACCCGGCACTATTTCCTCCGAGCCGGGATCGACTGCGGTGTAGGCGGCAAGGGATTCATATTCGTCGATTGCTGTTATGGCCTGATCGATGTAGCTATGGTGAGCAATCGCCCGCTGAAAGACCTGTGGCTCGCCGAGGCCACTCTCGCACATAACCCAGGAAATGAACGCTGCGGACCAGGGATTGCGCCAGCGCGATCCCGCACCGCGGGCTTCCCAGGATTGGTTCTGGCGCTCCAGTATCCAGGCGCTGGACGGAGTGGCCGACCAGTAACCTGCAATTGAACTGGCGGCGCGAATCGCCTCATCGGGATTGATCAGGGTGCGGCGCCAGGGTTGGCGTACATAGTCCGGATTGGAATCCCGGCTGTCGGTGAGATCCAACACCTCATAGCCGAAATACGCCCATTCCTGGATGGCGATATCGACGATTCGCTTCCTGACGCCTTCCGGGGCCTGTGACAGGCAACTGCCTCCTAGGTAAGTCATGGCGCCGGGATTTCCGCTTACCCTGGAGGAAGGGGGATTCACGTCGAGAATGGATCTGGGCAGGCGTTCGCTGTACTGGCTCTGCGCGGCCGCCGGGGAAGTGCCCAGGACACAGCTAAACAGGAGAGGGGTTAAGGTAGACAGCAGCAAGATCTGCGACTTTCCAGGCCATTGCATAGTGGAACGAACGCTCTCTGATAGTCGATTGGTTGAGACTGAATGCACGGCCTTATCGCCGAGCCAGTCCGAAAATATAGAAGGAATGGCAACGCAAGTCTATTGCAGACTCCACCGTGGACTTTTATCTTTTACTTTATTGGCTTTCCCATAGTTTATCTGTAAGCAATCAGTGCCTGATAATTCCCATATTGCCGCGAATCTGTATCTCGGTACCCAGTGGTGCCGACAGTTCCTGCAGGCGGCGCAGGATGCGCTGTGCGATGTCGGGCGGCGCGAGTCGTGGAATGCCGCGCAGTGCCAGTTTGTCCGCGTCATAGCGCGCTTCCACGGGGTGAATGCGTACTTCTTTCAATTCACCGTCTTCGAATTCATTGATCGCGATGATGCTTTCAAATTTCACCGGGAATTCGTATCCCTCGGGGCCCACGCTGCGCTGGGGGTCACCTCGACCCTGCAAGCCAATCACATCCATCTGCCGAATGAACTCGCCGAGGCCATAGAAGATTGCTCGGCCATTGTAGATCTCGATGCCACGCAGGGCATGCACGCCAGTGCCCTGGAAGACATCCGCGCCATTGTCGATGGCGGCATGGGCGAACACAGGCAGATAGTCGGCGATAGAAGGATTGGTGTCCAGGTGCTCGCCCTCGGCAATCCCTTCACCGCGATAACCACCCTGGGCATCGAGGAAGTGATGGGCATGAATGGCCACCGTGATGAAGTCGGAGCGAATCTTGCCGGTGCGGATGGCGGACAGGGTGTCTGTCAGATCCTGTTGATTGATTTCGTAGTGATAGTACGGCTCGCTAACCCCCGGTGTCGCCTTGCGGAAGCGGTTACCAAGGAAATCGATGGCTGAGTCCGAGTTGGCGCCCCGGGCATAGAAGCCTGTGCCATTGGGGAAGTGGTCGCGCATGGTTTGCAACTCATCCCAGGACTGCTCTGGCACCATGAAGAAACGCGTCACCCGCAACGGACTCAGTCCCCCGGTTCCTGGCCATTCACCGCGCGCTGGCTGCGCCCTGGGCTCGTGATCCGACACGGCCACCATGCCGACCCGGCCGCGGGGGCTGCTGTAGTAGCGGGCAGACTTCGCGGCCCAGTAGTTGTCACCGTAGCCGGCGTATTGCAGTCCGGCGCGATCGAGGTGGGCACTGGTTTCCACCAGCCCTTCGGGCCCGAAATCATCGGCATGGTTGTTGGGGCGG
Organism: Pseudomonadales bacterium; assembly: GCA_038134565.1. Taxonomy (GTDB): domain Bacteria; phylum Pseudomonadota; class Gammaproteobacteria; order Pseudomonadales; family Pseudohongiellaceae; genus UBA9145. Next base: position 6,399 of record JAYPVK010000049.1, read on the forward strand.
GACACGATATCGAAACCCATCTCCTTGAGCCATTCCGCTACACCCGGTTCGCCGCCGAAGCCACCACCGGCGGAGCCACGGAAATTTCTGCCGTCGATGATGTTGCCTTCGAGGTTGCCCGTGGCAGCATCCGCACCCTGGATCAACTCAACCACATCGCGAAACCCCGGATCGGCCATCATATGATCGAGGGGATAGGCGACGATCAGGTCGCCTACCACGGCGATGGTGAAGCCATCTTCAACGCTTGTTGCCAACTCTTCATTGCCGTTGCTCTGGGCAAGCGCCGAGGAACCAGCGGCGACCAGCAGGAAGGGGAGTAGTCTCTTGCGTACAATTTTTTGGAGGGTCATTTTTATTATTCCATTCGGGAGATGGCTGCTCTGCTATCTGGATGTTGCTTGCCGAGCGTGTTTGTCTTGACGGGCTCATTGTGCCACAAAAGCGGCCGGCGGTGATGTGCAAACTGTCACCGGGAAATCAATACCGGCTACTCACTGGCTTAGCTCAGATCTGGTATCGCTGTTAAACTTGTCGCCTTCCATTGAAGAGGCTCTTGCTACAACATGAAAAACGCGGCTCCACTGACCGGCATCACCGTACTCGCCATCGAGCAGGCGATCGCGGCACCGCTGTGTACGCGACAACTGGCGGAGTTGGGTGCCCGGGTGATCAAGATAGAGCGGCCGGGAACCGGAGACTTTGCGCGCCACTACGATGACCGGGTCAAGGGGCTTTCTTCCCATTTCGTGTGGACCAATCGCAGTAAACAGAGTCTCACCCTCGATCTCAAGCAGCCGGAAGCCCTGCAGATTGTCAGGCGATTGCTCGCGAGTACCGATGTGCTGGTGCAGAACCTGGCCCCCGGTGCGGTGGAACGCATGGGGCTGGCTTACCAGAGTCTGCAGGCAGAATTTCCGCGTCTCATCTGCTGTGATATATCCGGTTACGGTGCGAGCGGTTCCTATGCCAGCAAGAAAGCCTATGATTTGTTGCTGCAGGCAGAGGCGGGCCTGTTGACGATTACCGGCACAGCTACCGATATGGCCAAGAGCGGTATTTCCATCGCCGACATCGCAGCCGGTATGCAGGCGCATTCGGCGATTCTCGCGGCCCTGATTCAGCGGGGTAACACGGGTAGGGGCAGCCAGGTCTGTGTCTGCCTGCTGGAGGCCATGGTGGAGTGGATGGGCTACCCGCTGTATTACGCCTATGAGGGTGCCGAGCCACCGCCACGCACAGGCTCTGACCATGCCACCATTTTTCCCTATGGCGCGTTTGCGACCGGGGATGAACAGCTGCTCATGCTGGGACTGCAGAATGAACGGGAATGGCAGGTGTTCTGCCGGGAGATTCTGGAGGACGAATCATTGGCAAGTGATTCGCGCTTTTGCGGTAACCCGCAGCGCTCGGCAAATCGCGCACAGCTCAGGGCCATCATCGAGGAGAAGTTTTCCGCCTGTTCTGTTGCGGACATCAAGCGCAAACTGGATGCGGCCCGTATCGCCTGTGCCGATGTCAATGAGCTGTCCAGGGTCTGGGCGCATCCCCAGTTGCAGGAGATGGAGAGACTCACCAGTTTCTCCAGTCCTGTGGGAACCTTGCGCGGCTTCCTGCCGCCGGCAAGCAACAGTGAATTTGAACACACCCTCTCCGCGGTGCCTGCCCTCGGTGAGCATACCGAGAAGATTCTGCAGGAATTGGGTTATGGCGAGACGGACTGTGCACGACTCAGGGCCGACGCTGTGATCTGAGGATTGCCAGCGGCTCCCCTGGATGAACCGGGTTTACAGTCTGTGTATCCCGGTCACGGTGATGACGTCGGCAGCGATGCGCCATTTAATATTCAGGTCGTACAGCGCCATGCCGTATTGCTTGTCATCCTCCTCCTTTATTCGCCAGGCTGGGCGCGGGTCCTGGCTCAGCACGGCGCGTATCAGCGCCTCCAGTCCCGGATGTCTTTCTTCTTCTACTAATAGCGAACCTCGTGCATCGTCACTGAACTGGACCCGGTGCGCCTGGGCCGGCTGTTCCTGCGCATAGCCGCCGCGGGCCTGGGGCAGGGCGTCGGCATAGGGGATATAGGGTTTGATGTCTAGGATCGGTGTGCCGTCCAGCAGGTCGATGCCGCCGACATCGAGGAAGAGTTGCCTGTCCTGCCAGCGACTACCGAGGTTCTCCACCACGGAGAGTCCTAATGAGTTGGGGCGAAACGGCGAGCGGCTGGCAAACACGCCCACCCGCTCCTTGCCGCCGAGGCGCGGCGGTTGCACCGTGGGAGTCCAGCCCTGGCTGGCGGTGGCATGAAATTGGAAGATCAGCCACAGGTGTGAGAACTCATCGAGACGGCGCATCAAATCGTCGTCGCAGTAGGTCGGTGCAAATCGCAGGCTGCCCCGGGCCTCAGGCACCAGGTTGGGCTGGCGCGGGATGGCAAACTTCTGTTTGAACGGACTCTGTACGAAGGCAATGGTGTCGAACTTCATGGTGGTCAGTTTTGCATGGCCTCGTAGATCATGCGCACAGCGACATCATTGTTGAATGGCGTATCGGTGGGGCCGCCCCATTTCTGCACCATGTAGAGCAGGTAGAAATCATTTGCCGGATCCACGATGAAGATGGTGCCACCGATGCCACGCCAACCGAAATTATAGGGCGCGCTGTCGCCGGCGATGGGTTGCAGGTGGAAGCCCAGTCCCCAGTCGCCCGTGTCGCCATAGAAGAAATACTGCCGCGATACATCCTCTCCCAGGGTGGGGATCAGCATCTCCTGCAGGGTGCTGGTATTCAACACCTGTTCACCAAACAGGGATCCGCCATTGAGCAACATGAGGGCGAAGCGAGCATAGTCTGCGGTGCTGGCGTTGAGACCGTGACCTGCGGCCAGCATGGCGCGGGGTTTGGTGTTGTCGGTCATCGGCCCGTAGACGGGTTCCGCGACGCGAAAAGCCTTCTGGGGAGGCACCCAGAAATGCGTGTCATGCATGGCCAATGGCCCCAGGATGCGCTCCTGCAGTATCTCGTCCAGTGGTTTGTCGGCGGCTACTTCCAGTACCGCGCCGAGGACATCGGTGGAATGGCCATAGTGCCAGGCCGTGCCGGGCTCGAACAGCACCGGCAGGCGGCCGATGCGAGTCGCCAGTTCCCGGGCAGTGATGCCGTTGAATTCGGCCATAAAGGCCTCGCCCACCGCGTCCGGATCCGGGCCGGTCAATACATCGGGGAAGTTGTCCCGGTACAGGGGCCCCAGTGGTGTGTTCATGGCAAAGGGTTGCTGCACGATGCCTGACTGGTGGGTAATCAAATGCCGTACCGTCATGACGTTGCGCGCCGGACGGGTGGCACCGGTCTCGGGATCGATGACCTGCAGATTGGCGAACGTCGGGATGTAGTCTCTCACCGGATCGTCGAGGGACAGCAGACCATCCTCCACCAGGGTCATGGCGGCGACGCTGACCACGGGTTTGGTCATGGAATACACCCGGAACAGGCTGTCCTTGTTCATGGGGCGGGTGGCGGCTGCGGTTTGCGTGCCGACACTTTCCATTACGCCGGCGCCTTTGCTGTTGCCTACCAGCAACAGTGCGCCATTGATATGCCCCACGTCCACCGCGCGCTGCATTTCGCGCTTGATGGCATCGAGTTCCGCCTGATCGATACCGAAATTGGCGGAATGAATGGGAGTAAGGATGGATGGCCCGGGCAGGGGGGCATAATTGGCAGCCGTATTGCGGTCAATGCTGCTTGCGGCGCAGCCTGCCAGCAGCAGGCTTAGCAGGAATGAGCTTGTTGTTTTCATTGTGCTTCCTTTACTTTTTCTCAGGTTCTCTATTTCTTTATGGCGCCGTATTAATGCGCGTGTTCGTAGCGCAGCTATCTGGTAGACCTTAGTCCTGTTGTTGAGGGGTCATCTCCCGCTTGAAGCGCTTGAAGTTCTGCACGTAGGTGTCGGCGCTGCGCTGCAGTCCCTGTTGCTGGTCCGCTGTCAGTTGCTTGATCACCCTGGCGGGTGATCCCATCACCAGTGAGCCATCCGGGATTTCCTTGCCCTCGGTCACCAGGCTGTTAGCGCCGATGAGACAGTTCTTGCCAATCTTTGCGCCATTCAATATCACCGAGTTGATACCGATCAGGGAATTGTCGCCAATCACACAACCGTGCAGCATGACCTTGTGCCCCACGGTGACGTTCTTGCCTATGACCAGCGGCACGCCGGGGTCGGTATGCAGCACCGAACCATCCTGGATATTGGAGTTCTCGCCAACGGTGATGAGTTCATTGTCTCCCCGAATGATGGTGTTGAACCAGACGCTGGCGTTGTTCTCCAATCGGACATGGCCGACGACGGTGGCGTTGTGGGCGACGAAGTAATCATCGCCTGCGATTTCGACTCTGGCATCGCCGAGGGAAAAAAGCATGCTGAGGTTCCTTGCTTGGCTGTGAATTCGATCAGTAATGGCTGTTGCTGTCTTGACGCTGTGGCCATGGGATGTCGGATTGTACCCGCGTCTGCCGCCTCCAGTCTCCCGTGGCCCCGCAAGTGCACATGGGACATTGTCTGCCTCACCCGGGCCGCCAGGATCTGGGCCAATAAAGGGTGAGGCTGCTATCGCTCTGATGTAGACTTGTCGGCAAACAACAATACTAAGGAGAAGCCCTAATGTCGTCATCCCGTGTCCTTTTTTCTTCTGTTTCGCTGTGCCTCACCCTGGCCGCAGCGGGCGGTGCCAGTGCCCAGAGTGCTGCGTTCATCTCGGGCGAAGGTGTGCCTAATCCCAATCCTGTGGTAACCCGCAACTGGGGTGAGTTGCCCGCGGGTCGCAACTGGGGATCCACTGCCGGTATCGATATCGATCCCAATGACGGCCATATCTGGGCCTATGAGCGCTGTGGTGCCAGCAGCTTCGGTGGCGGGGTGCCGGTGAACTGCGATACCAACCCGGTTGATCCTATTTTCAAATTCAATCGCCACACCGGCGAGGTCATGGCCAACTTCGGTGGCGGCCTGATGCAGACGCCCCATGGTATTCACGCCGCTGAAGACGGCTCGGTCTGGGTTACCGACTTCGCCGCTAATCGTGATGGCACCAAGGGGCACCAGGTGCACAAATTCAGCGCCGATGGTGAGCTGCTGATGAGCCTTGGTACCGCTGGCACCCCGGGCAATGACGCTGCGCATTTCAATCAACCCAACGACGTGATCGTGGGCCCCGACGGCAGTATCTACGTCTCAGATGGTCACAACGGCCAGGGCATGACTTCCAATCAGGCCATGGAAGAGGGAATAACCAGTGGCCAGACTGCCCGTATCATGAAGTTTGCGCCAGATGGCACCTTTATCAAGGAATGGGGCCAGATCGGCGTACGCCATGGTGAATTCCGTACACCCCATGCCATGGAGTTCGACGCCTATGGTCGTCTGTGGGTAGCCGACCGCGGCAATCATCGCATCGAGATTTTCGATCAGGATGGCAACTACCTGGATTCTCGCTATGCCTATGGCCGCATCAGCGGTCTGTTCATTACCGATGATGGCATGGTCTACGCCATCGATTCCGAATCCGGCCCGACCAACCACGTTGGCTGGCGAAACGGTGTACGCATCGGTCCGGTTGAAGAGGACAAAATCGTTGGGTTCATCCAGCCATTTGAACGCCCCGATCGTGTCGGACAGGGTACCGCAGGTGAAGGCGTGGCAGTGGATGCCGATGGCAACGTCTATGCAGCGGAAGGCCCCAACTCCCTTAGCTGGGCGGGTGGTGCATTCACCAAGTACTCCAAACGGTAATCTGATTTAATCGCAGATACAGAAACCCGCAGCTGTCTTTGCAACTGTGGGTTTTTCTTTTTATAGCAGATTCTTATGCGGCTTAAGGGAACTCCAGATTGGCAGTTCTTTGCTGATTTCCGGGGTGCTGAATATTGCGGTTTATGTTGCCGTGTAAACCAGTGGCTTCGAACGCGGCTGCGGCGCGGCAGGGTTCCCGCCCCGCCGGCTCGGCGCCCCTCCGGGGTGCCTTCTCTCCAGAAAAAGCCCTGAAAAGCGGTCTTTTTCTTGCGTTCAGCGCCGGCCTTGACTGGCGGGTCGGAAACCCTGCCGCCCCACAGCCGCTCGTTCAGTG
>JAYPVK010000050.1:0-12044 GCA_038134565.1 Pseudomonadales bacterium
GCCGGGATGCCGCTCTGGGTCAGAGTAGCCGGAGCGGGAGGGCCAGGGGTGAATGCTCCCTCCATGGGGCCATCCCTGGCCCCGTCCCGCTGCTGTCCCTGCAGCTAGTCGGTCACACTCACCCCTGGCCCTCCCACTCCTCTTAAAGTCATGTGCCAAGGCATCCCTCTCTCTGTTCCAGTTGCGGATCGTGCAAGGCAAGTTGGACACATGCGCCTCAGCATCCCACTCCAATTCCTGATAAATACAATCAGAAATCCCAGCCTGGCACAGAGTAGCGGTGAATAGTCCGGTAGTGCAGTTCCGGACCGTACGAGGCATGGATGCCGAGCCCGAGCCCTAGGGATGGGTTCACGGCGCGTCCGGAACTGCACTACCGGACTATTCAGCGCGGCAAAATAGCTCCCGCAATCCCTGCAATACCACCATGCAGAGCCCGCTCCCCCGATGAAAGGGTTCACGGTGTGACCTAAACTGGACTACCGGACCGCTCGCTGCGAAAAAATACATCGAGCAGACTCAAATCAAAATCCAACCCACCTTTACTCACGTAAACATAATCTTCGATAATGATTAGTTTGTTTCCTCGCCCGAGATCCTCATGGACAAGATCGTAGTTCGGGGTGCCCGCACCCACAACCTCAAGAACATCAACCTGACCATCCCCAGGGACAAGCTGGTGGTAATCACAGGGCTATCGGGTTCCGGGAAGTCATCCCTGGCATTCGACACCCTCTACGCCGAGGGCCAGCGTCGCTACGTGGAATCGCTGTCCACCTATGCCCGTCAATTCCTGTCCATGATGGAAAAGCCGGACATCGATCACATCGAGGGCCTGAGCCCGGCCATCTCAATTGAGCAAAAATCAACCAGCCACAACCCGCGCTCCACGGTGGGCACCATCACCGAGATCTATGACTATCTCCGCCTGCTGTTCGCCAGGGTAGGCGAACCCTATTGCCCCGACCACAAGATCAAACTGGAGGCCCAGACCGTCAGCCAGATGGTGGACAAGGTCATGGAACTGCCAGAGGGCACACGCATCATGGTGCTGGCCCCCATTATCCGCGAGCGCAAGGGCGAACACCTGCATGTATTCAATGAGTTGCGTACCAGCGGCTTCATCCGGGCACGGGTCGATGGCCTCGTGTGTGAGATCGAGTACCCGCCGGAGCTGGAGAAGAACAAGAAACACTCCATCGACGTCGTGATCGACCGCCTGAAGATCAAGGATGGCCTGCAACAACGGCTGGCAGAGAGTTTCGAGACGGCGATCCAGTTGGCAGACGGGCTCGCCATGGTGGCCAACATGGACGATGAGTCCGGGGAAGACATGGTGTTCTCCTCCCTATTCGCCTGTCCGAAGTGTGGTCACAGCATCACCGAACTGGAACCGCGGCTGTTCTCCTTTAATAACCCGGCCGGAGCCTGCGCCAGTTGCGACGGCCTGGGCCTGAAGCAGTTCTTCGATCAGAAACGCATCATCGTGGATGAGAGCCTGGCACTGGCGGAGGGCGCCATTCGAGGCTGGGATCGCCGGAACATCTATTACTTCCAGATGCTCACATCCCTGGCAGAGCATTTCGGCTTCGAGATCGACAAACCGTTCAACAAGCTGTCGAAGAAGCACCGGGAAATCATCCTGCGCGGCAGTGGCAAGGAAGTGGTGGACTTCTATTATGTGAACGACCGTGGCGATACGGTCACCCGCTCCTACCCCTTCGAGGGCATCTTGCCCAACATGGAGCGGCGCTACCGGGAAACCGAATCCAACATGGTGCGGGAAGAACTGGCCAAATACCTGGCATCCCAGCCCTGCCCCGATTGCCATGGCACGCGCCTGCGCCGTGATGCGCGGCACGTCTATATCAAGGGGACGAACCTGCCCGCCGTCACCGAGATGACAGTCGCCCAGGCGGCCGAGTATTTTTCGGCCCTCAAGCTTGCCGGCAAGCGGGCCGCGATAGCCGAGAAGATATTGAAGGAACTCCAGGATCGCCTGAAATTCCTAGTGGATGTGGGCCTGAACTACCTGACCCTGAGCCGCAGTGCCGACACCCTGTCCGGCGGCGAGGCCCAGCGCATTCGACTGGCCAGCCAGATAGGCGCAGGACTGGTGGGCGTGATGTACATCCTGGACGAACCCTCTATCGGTCTGCACCAGCGGGACAATAGTCGCCTGCTGAACACCCTGTTCCACCTGCGCGACCTCGGCAACACCGTGATCGTGGTGGAACACGACGAGGAAGCCATTCGGAGTGCCGACCATGTGATCGATATCGGGCCTGGCGCCGGTGTTCACGGTGGCGAGATAGTCGCAGAAGGACCGGTAGAAAAAATTGAAAAGTCGAAAAAATCCCTGACCGGCAAATACCTCTCTGGCAAGGAGACCATTGCCATACCGAAGCAACGCATTGCTCGTGATGAAGACAGGATATTAAGCCTAAAAGGCGCCAGTGGTAACAATTTGCAGGGCGTCGACCTGAACATTCCCATAGGCCTGTTTACCTGTGTGACTGGCGTGTCCGGCTCGGGCAAGTCCACCCTGATCAACAACACGCTCTACCCCATCGCCGCGTCCAAACTGAACAAGGCGACAACCCTCAATCCGGCACCCTACGAAGAGATAATAGGCCTCAAGCACCTCGACAAGGTGGTGGATATCGACCAGAGTCCGATCGGCCGCACACCGCGTTCCAATCCCGCGACCTATACCGGCATTTTCACCCCGGTACGGGAGCTGTTTGCCGGCACCCAGGAGGCCCGCAGTCGCGGCTACAAACCAGGACGCTTCAGCTTCAACGTCAAAGGGGGTCGCTGCGAAGCCTGCCAGGGCGATGGCGTGGTGAAGGTGGAGATGCACTTCCTGCCTGACGTCTATGTGGCCTGCGATGTCTGTCGGGGCAAACGCTACAACCGGGAGACCCTTGAAGTGAAGTACAAGGGCAAGAATATCAACGAGGTGCTGGAGATGACCATCGAAGACGCCCGCGAATTCTTCGATGCCGTGCCAGCCATCGCCCGCAAGTTACAAACCCTGATGGATGTCGGTCTCTCCTATATCTGCCTGGGCCAGTCGGCCACCACGCTGTCTGGCGGGGAAGCCCAGCGAGTGAAGCTGTCCCGGGAACTCTCCAAGCGGGATACGGGCAACACGCTCTATATTCTTGATGAGCCCACCACCGGCCTGCACTTCCATGACATCAAGCAATTGTTGGCAGTGCTTCATCACCTGCGGGACCATGGCAATACCATCGTGGTCATTGAGCACAACCTTGACGTCATCAAGACCGCTGACTGGATCGTCGATCTCGGACCCGAGGGCGGCAGCGGCGGCGGCAGGATTATCGCCGAGGGTACACCCGAGCAGGTGGCGAAAAAGCGTGGTTCGCACACAGGAAAATTCATCAAGAGCACCCTGGCCGCTTGAAGGACCTGACAAATTTCTTAATTTAGAACAATATGCCCAGGTGGATTCCGGATTAGTCTGGGCACCTACACTCTCGACAACAGGATCCAGACCATGCTGCGACGTCGCTTCTTGCAGAATACCGCCGTGCTGGGAGGAGGCCTCGCCATCCCCCTGACTACCCTGGGGCAAGCAGGTTCCACCGACACCAATGCGCTGCGCATACCGCCGCTGCTCACCGGAACCATGGAGCGGGGACGACGCCGCTACGCACTCACCATGCAATCGGGTAACAGTGAGTTCTTCAGCGGCGTCACCACACCGACCCTGGGTCTGAACGGGGATTTTCTCGGCCCAACACTACGATTGCGCCGAAATGAACAAGTCACCCTGTCCGTTAACAATACCCTGAATGAACCCAGCACCCTGCACTGGCACGGATTACACGTGCCTGCCGTGGCAGATGGCGGCCCACACCAGGTTATCGAGGCCGGCACCCAGTGGGACGCCAACTTCCTGGTGGATCAGGATGCCGGCACGTTCTGGTATCACTCTCACCTGGAGGGTCGCACCGGCGAACAGGTCTACCGCGGCCTCGCCGGCATGTTGCAGATCGAGGATGAGAACAGCAGCAGCCTGGAATTACCCGCCGAATACGGCGTCGACGACATCCCGGTCATTCTCCAGGATCGAAATTTCAATGCCGACGGCAGTTTTCGCTATACCGCCTCGCGCATGGATTCCATGCTGGGCCTGTTCGGCAACACGATCATGGTGAACGGCACGATCAACCCTCACTTCATCCCCACTACGCGTAGAGTCCGATTCAGGGTGCTCAATGGCTCCAATGCCCGCACCTACAACCTGAGCTTCAGTGACAACCGGGAGATGCAGCAGATCGCCTGCGATGGCAGTTTCCTGGAATCACCCATCGCCATGCGCCGCCTCGAACTGGCACCGGGAGAACGCTGTGAGATCGTGGCAGACTTCTCCGATGGCCGCCCCGTGGACCTGATGAGCCTGCCTGTCGATGCCGACTCACCCTTCCGCACCATCGGCATGATGGCCAACATGCATACCATGAACCAACAACGCTTTCACATCATGGCCATTCGACCACAATCCAATCTCGCCGCGTCCCCCCACTGTGCCATCCCTGCTCACCAGCCTGCCCCCGCTCGAACCGGATTCGGCCGACCGCCTGCGTCAGTTCACCCTGACCATGTCGATGGGAATGGGGCGCATGGGTAGAGGGGTGGCGGCGGTGGTCGCGGCATGGGTGGCATGGGCTCCATGTTCGCCATCAATGGCAAGGCCATGGATATGAACAGAATTGACGAGCGTGTACCGGTCGGCTCAACCGAAATCTGGGAAATCAGTAACGAGTCCATGATGATGCACCCCTTCCACATTCATCATGGCCAGTTTCGCATCATCAGCAACAACAACCGGGCTTGGCCCACGCACGAACATGCCTACAAGGACACCGTGAAGGTTGGCCCCGGCCAGACGGTGCGAGTACTGATGAAGTTCGAAGATTATGCCGATCCCGAAAGACCCTATATGTATCATTGCCACATCCTCGAGCATGAGGATGCGGGAATGATGGGTCAGTTCGTCGTTGAGTAGAGGCCCGGCTCTTTGGGCCATCCTTCTGTAGGCGGACAAACATGCGGGCGCCTCAGCTGAGGTGCCCGCCCTCTTGATCAAATATTCACCAATGGCTGCGCAATTTTTGCGCATTATCTGACTCAGCCTCTCCCAAATTCCCAAAATAACAAAAAAACCTTGGGTGCCGCTTTTTGACTATGACAAAATTGCGACAATCGATTGGCGTTCTCCTGCATGGATACTGGAAGAATCAGCCCAAACCCGGCTTGGCCCCTGCGTTTCAAACCGCACAGTACGTGCGCCGTAAACCTCAGTGTCACGAAAATGAAACCACTGGCCGCATAAAATTACGCCGTTTTTTCATGGAATTGCCGGAACAAAGGCGCAGTGACGCGCTCCATAACAACAATACGCGTTCGGTCGGTTACTAAACAACAATCTATCCCTTTCTATCAATCAGGAGGAGCACATGCGCTTACCACGTAGTGCAAAAAAACTGCTGTGTACTTCTGTATTGTTGGCACTTGGAGCGACATCCACTGAGCTGGCAGCACAGGACACATCATCCGCGATCCGCGGTCGTCTCGTAGACGGCTCTGGCAACCCACTCGTAAATGCCACTGTCGTTGTAGAGGACACACGGACTGGCGCAAGCCGTACCCTGCAGTCCAACAACACCGGCACATTCTATGCGACCAACCTGCCTGTTGGCGGCCCCTACACCGTCACGATCAATGGCAACAAGACTGTCACCGTGGACTCCATCCAGCTGGGTGATGTGTACAACCTGACCGTAGACATGTCCGCTCCGAGCAACATCGAAGAGATTATCGTCTTCGGCGAAGGCAACACCTTTGTGGATGTGGCCGCCGGCCCTGCTGCCACTTTCGGCCAGTTTGACCTGGACACCATGGTGGCCTACAACCGGGATATCCGTGATGTGTACTCCCTGGACCCACGTTTCAACATCGACGGCGATGCCCGTGACTCCCAGGTGAACTGCATCGGTAAACACCCCCGATTCAACAGCATCAGCATTGATGGCGTGGCCCAGAATGACCGCTTCGGTCTGAACAGCAATGGCTACGCGACTGCAACGGGCATGCCCTTCCCCTACGCGGCCGTCAGCCAGGTCTCCGCAGAACTGGCACCATTCGACGTGACCTATGGCGGCTTCAGCGCCTGTAATGTAAACGCGGTAACCAAATCTGGCACCAATGAATGGACAGGCAATGCCTTCTTCGAGGGCACCAACGATGGCCTGCGCGGCGACTCCCTGACCGCGAAAGATGGCTCCGTCTCCACGTTCTCGACCCCAAGCTACGACGAGGAATACTACGGATTCAGCGTCGGTGGCCCGCTCATTAAGGACAAACTGTTTATCTTCGGCGCCTACGAAGAAACCGAAGCGCCTGAATTCATTGCCCAGGGCTACGCAGGTTCCAGCAATGGTGAAGAGCGCGACTGGCTGGACCAGGCCACCTTCAACCGCGTGTCCTCTATCGCCAACAACCTCTATAACTACGATCCAGGCGGTCAGGCCAGCGATGGCACCCAGACCACAGAGAGCTACATCCTGCGTCTGGACTACAACATCAATGAAAATCATACAGCCGCGCTTATTTATAACTACTACGACGGCCTGGAAGATCGCGCCTCCGACAGTGACAGCAACGAGTTCGAATTCGCCAATCACTACTATAAGAAAGGTGCTGAGCTGGAAACCTGGACTGCCAAGCTACAGTCCCAATGGACGGATGCTTTCTCTACCGAGATTTTCATCAATACCAACGAGATGGTCGATTCTCAGGTCACTGTGGGCCCCAAGGATTTTGGTGACCATCAAATCAGCGTTGGAAGAAACACCATCTATCTGGGTGCTGACGATTCTCGTCAGGCAAACCAGTTAAACTGGGAATCCTCTTTCTACAAATTCACAGGCGAGTACCTGCTTGGCGACCACATCATCACGGCGGGTTATGAGCGTGATGAACTGGATGTGTTTAACCAGTTCGTTCAGCATTCCAATGGCGGCGAGTGGGATTATTTCGATGACTCCGGCAGCAACCCTGCGTCCTGTGATGCCTTGACCGCCCAAGGTCGTTTCGACGATCCCAACTGCGGCCTGTCTGGTATCGACAGATTCGAACTGGGCCGGCCCAGCCGTGTCTATTACGGCAGCGGTGGCGGCAGCAACGATCCCGCTGATGCCTCGGCACGCTTCAACGTCAATACCAATATGTTTTACCTGCAGGACGAATGGTACATCCCACAATACAACCTGACTCTGGTTGGTGGCCTGCGCTATGAGCAAATGGTCATGTCTGACCGTCCTAATTTCAATCAGGCCTTCACCGACCTGAATGGCGGTCTGCGTAACGATGCCAACCTGGACGGAGTTGATCTGTGGATGCCACGCCTTGGATTCACCTGGGAAGCGAACTACAACCTGACGGTGCGCGGTGGTATCGGCCTCTACTCCGGCGGCAACCCCAATGTCTGGGTAACCAATGCCTGGAGCAATGACGGCATCAGCAACGTGCAGTTGCAGTATCGCAATTTCAGCGGTGCCGAATCTGTATTCTCCGATGTACAGCTGAGTGGTGCACGTCGTCCGGGTTACGACGTGCCGCAATCCCTGGTAGATCAGGTTGCCGCAACCACAGCGGCCAATGCCAACGACAGCTTCCTGGCACTGATCGACCCGAACTACGAACAGCCCTCAGAGATGAAGTATGCCCTGGGTGCCACCTATACATTCAACAGCGGCATGACAGTCGATGGCGACATCCTTTACTCCAAGCAGCGAAACCCTGCCTACTACGAAGATGTATCCCAGGGCCAGGTTGGCACTACGGCCGCTGGACAACCCATCTTTGACTACGTGCGTGGCCGGGATAACTTCATGCTGACCAATGCCAGCACCGAAGGTGAGGGTCTGGCAGTGTCGCTGGTAGCCAAGCATCGATACGATTGGGGATTGGATTGGACCGTCGGTTATGCCTATACAGACCAGACTGACGTGAGCCCGATGACATCTTCTGTTGCAGGCTCCAACTTCGACAACCTCGCTCTGGTAACCCTGCTTGACCCGCAGCCTGCCACATCGAACTATGTTGCCCCGCATCGCTTCACGGCTCGTATGAGCTACGGTCGAGACTTCATTCCTGGTCATGAAACGCGCGTCACAGCCCTGTTCTATCGTAAGAAAGGCCAGCCGCAGAGTTTTGTGATGAATTCGGGCGATCTGGAAGGTGATGGCTTCTTTGGCCGACACCTGCTGTACATCCCGACCTTGAATGATCCCAATGTGGTTCTTGGCCCCGACTTCGACGTCAACGCCTGGGCTCAGTTTGTTCAGGACAATGGCTATGCGCAGTTCGCCGGTGGTTTCGTACCTCGCAACGAATCTTTCGCCGACTGGTCTTCGCGCATGGATCTGCGCATTGACCAGGAGCTCCCGCTACTCTTCGGCTCTCGGGCCCGCGCCTACCTGAAGGTTTACAACCTTCTGAATCTGTTGAACGACGAGTGGGGCGTACAGTATGACAACGAGTTCTTCTCGCAGGAAGTTGTCGGCATGTCACTCGATGCGAATAATCGCTACGTCTATGAGAGCTTCCGCCCGGATACGATTACCGATCTGCGTGAAAATGCCTCTCTGTACGAAATTCGACTGGGCATCCAGATCGAATTCTAGGCGCATCTTGTAGTCAAACCCGAAGGCCCGGTTGCCCCAAAACAACCGGGCCTTTTTTATTATCTTGTCAGCCTGTTTATTCGACTTGGCATTCAGCCAGTACCAAGCAGCAATTCCTCCACATCCCGCAAACGGTCCTTGCCGAAGTAGATCTCGTCTCCCACATAGAAGGTTGGCGACCCAAAGGTTCCCCTGGCAACCGAGGCACTGGTGTGCTCGATCAGCGCCTGCTTTATTGCAGGATTCTGCGTGGCGGCAATGATTTCCTGCGCAGGCAATCCTGCCTCATCGAGGACCTGCGCAATGAGCCCGGGCTGCGACATATCCAGGTTGCGCTCCCACATGGCCCGGTACATGGCCTCAATGTACTGTGGGTAGAAAGCCTTGTCAGTTGCGTAAACCGCCCCGCGCATGATGTGCAGGGTGTTCACCGGAAAATGTTCATTGCGCAGGTAGTCCCTGAGGCCGTGTTTCTGCAGAAAGCGCCGGGTCTCCAGTGCCTGGTACTCGTTCTTGTTCAGGACCCCCGAGAACTGTTCCATGGGCGAGCTGTTATTGGTGGCTTTAAACACACCCCCCAGCAGGATTGGCACGTAGTCAAACCTGGCCCCCGTGCGCTCCTCTATGGCCGGAATAAGCCGGTGGCAGAAATAACTGTTGGGGCTGCCGAAATCGTAATGAAACTCGACTGTCTGGGTCATCGTGGTATGTGTCCTTGAAGAATTGGGAAACGGGTGGAGTCGACCTGGAGCTGCCTAGAATTTTTCCCCGGCCGGACGCAGGTCAAGCTCGTGAGTCCAGGCATCGGCAGACTGCTGATGCAGCATCCAGTAGGTCTCCGCTACTGACGCCGGTTTCATCATCGTGTTTGCTGGCAAGTCATCTGGATTGATACCGCTCGCCCTGTAGCGCTCCCGGACAAATTCCGTATCGACTCCGGAATCAATAATCAGATGAGCCACGTGTATGCCCGCAGGCCCGAGTTCCCTGGCCATGCTCTGGGCCAGTCCACGCAGGGCGAATTTGGCGCTGGCGAAGGCGGCAAAGCCAGTGCCGCCACGCATACTGGCCGTGGCCCCGGTGAAGAAGATCGAACCCTGGCCGCGGGGCACCATGTACCTGGCGGCTTCCCTGCCGGTGAGAAAACCAGTGAGACAGGCCATCATCCACACCTTGCGAAACACCCGTTCCGTGGTCTCCCTGATGGGAAAGTTCACGTTGCCACCTGGGTTGGAGATAACCACCTGCAGGGGGCCGACATCATTCTCGATCGCCGCGAAGCGCTGCTGAATCTGGGTCTCTTCCCTTGCGTCCAGTGAGCAAGCAAATGCCGAGCCGCCCTGCGCCTGGATCTCCTCAACCAGCGCCGCCGACTTCTCGCCATGACGACGACCCAGACAGACCGTATATCCTCCCTCGGCGAAGCGTCGTGCAATAGCGGCTCCGATATAGTCGCCGGCGCCGACGATGAGACAGACTGGTTTCGACATCGGTGGTGCGCCTCCTAGCGATCAAGTACCTTGAACACGGGGTAGTCGACTCGTCCATCCGCTGCCAGGCCGGCTTGCAGGTAGTCGTCGAACAGGTTCCAGTAGGCGAGACTGTCGTCGGATTCCGGCTCCAGCAGATAGAACACCAGGTTCGCCAACCGGTCATTCATGGAGACGATGAAATCACCACGGGAGAAGACCCGGGTCTGGCTGCGGTAGCTGCCGGAAAGCAGGGTATTGCGATGGCCATTCTGCACAAACGTCTGGGCATCAATCGCTTCGACCACAAAGGTCTGGCCATTGAAGCTGGTGTCGGCCTCCAGGGATTCTACCCAGATACCATGTTGCTGCAACTTGCTCGCCAGTCCGGTAAAGGCCGAACTGAACACATAGGCACTGGGGACAGTTGCCGTGGCCGTGGCCGCAAAGGCATTGTAATTGGCCACATCCTCTATCGTTACCAGCTCCGAACTGCGTACGAAGTCCTGTGTGCCATCCGCCTTCTGGTAGGGAATATAGCTGTAGGTGAGCAGGTCGAGTGGCTCATCCCTGGGAACCATCTCAAATTTTACTCCCTTCTCCATGCCGATCGTACTCGCGGCCACGCGGCCATCAGCCTCGCGGTTGATTCGCCGAATCTCTGCACCGTGCAGGTGGGTGTATTCGAGAATCTCCTCGACGAAGGCATTGGCGGCATGCACACGCTTGTAGAACCTGTCGTGGGAGAAAGTCTCGCTAAGAATAGCCATGCGATTGCGCAATGCCATATTGTTGGTGAGATAACGAGGCGCATGGTGAAAAGTGCGTAGTTCAGTGGGCGGCCAGTCCCGGTAGTCATAGCCACCGTACCAGCCGAAGTCGAGATCGAACTTGTTTTTCACAGCCTCCTGTATCGCAGGCAACATGACCTCGTTGGTATAGTCGGATGTCGCCGAATCGCCCGCGGTATGGTAGGAAGGCGCATAGGTCAGGGAGTAACCGTGCCAGGTGCCATTTGTTGTGTGAAGGTCGACCAGTAGATCAGGATCCCAACGCTGAATGACGTTTTCATAGAGCGCCCGTGTCTCGTCCGCCTCCACGATCATGCCATCACGATTCAGGTCGTAGCCGTGGGCAGTACGAATGCCAGTCATCACCGGGCTGAGTTCCTGATTGGGTCGCGTGTTCTCCGCCATGGCATCGTTGCCATCGGCATTGTAGATGGGCACGAAGATCAGAATCTGCTTGTCCAGCAGGTGTTGCTTGTCACCGTAAAGAATATCCCGCATGGCAATGAGAGAGGCTTCCTTACCCTCGACTTCACCGCCATGAATATTGCCCTGAATGTAGATCACCGGCTTACCGCTGGCGGCAGCCTGCTCCGGGGTGGTCAGCGGCGGATTTGCCAACACCACGATTGGCACCTGTCGTCCTTCCCGGCTTAGCAGGAGCGTTTCCCGATGCATGAGGGATGTTCCCCGGGCCAGCGCATCAATGACCGAAACCACTTCACTGAAAGTCGAGGTCCGTTCGTAATTGCTCAACTCAGCCGTGGTCATCATGGCCTCATCGAATACCTGGGCCTGGGAGCCCCCCGCGATAATCCATAGAAAACAGCAAACGGCAACTGCGTTACGCCCGAACATGCCCACCCTCGATGTGATTCTTAAAACCAGGGAGTTTACCGGTATTTCCAGTTATAAGCAGTTATTGCCACGCAGGGGAAATTGCCAGCTACCTGCGCGAGCCGGAAAAAGTTAACCTATACTCGGACTTGCCGTTATCCTGCTGATGACTGGCTACAGCGAGTCGATCTCCGAAGCCCAGGCCAAATCCATGGGCATCCGGGAGTTCA
>JAYPVK010000051.1:0-11911 GCA_038134565.1 Pseudomonadales bacterium
ACAGGATGCTGCCATAGTCGTCTTCATACAAACGGGCACCAAGACACGGTTGTATCAAAGTGGCGTTGCCGACGTAGGCGCTAGCAGGGAAATCAAGGTGCTTGATGGCCATCTCGGTAGTTATTGATTTTCTTTTTCTACGACCGCTGGCGGACGCTGTATTACTGGCTAGACTACCCATTGGGGGCATTCAGGGGAAGTGTTTTGTGGGCAGAAAAGCGGGATAATTTCCCGGCGCGCTGCAAGCCTCGGATTCCCTGGTATTTGTATCAATTTGCAGCCGATAGTGACTGGTTTCTGCTCAATTTCTGATCAGAATTCCCGCCCCAGTCCGTAAAATTCATCATTGGGGGCAATACTCGCCATATTTGCGAGGCGGTTGGACATGGCGAAGAAGGCGGCTATGGCGCCAATTTCCCACACATCATCCTGGCTGAACCCCTCGTCCAGCAAACGCTGGTGGTCGTTGCCGTCAACTTTGTGTGAGGTTTGCGATACCTTGACCGCGTAGTCCAGCATGGCCCGTTGTTTGGGGGTGATGCCGGATTTCCGGTGGTTGGTAGCCAACTGTTCCGAGATCTGCGGATTCTTCTCCCGGATACGCAGGATGGCGCCGTGAGCCACCACACAGTAGATGCAGCGGTTCAAACCGGAGGTGGCCACCACGATCATTTCCTTCTCGCCCTTGCTGAGCCCGCTGTCCCGGTCCATCAGGGCATCGTGATAGGCAAAGAAGGCGCGGAATTCATCCGGTTTGTAGGCCAGGGCGAGGAAGATATTGGGTACGAATCCGGATTTCTCCTGTATCGTGAGAATGCGTTGGCGAATATCCTCGTCGAGGCCATCCAGTTCCGGGGTGGGGAACAGGCTGATCGGATTGTCGTTCATGGTCGTATCCTAATGCTTGGTTGGGGCGTTCAATCAGTGCCGGGGCACTTCATCGGCGGTGTAGAGCTTGAGGGTGGGTGGTTCCAGTGCCAGTTCGCCGAGGGCGCTGACGAAGGAGGCAGACTCCGGTACCCGGAAGTGCTGCTGCAGCGCATCCATGTCCTGCCATTGTTCGAGGAAGACCAGGTGATTGGGGTTCTCGGTGTCGATATGCACTGCGTGGCTGATGCAGCCGGGTTCCGTGCGTGAACGCTCGACGTGTGCGCGAGCCAGTGTGAGTGCCTGTTCCAGGGTGTCTTCGCGGACGGTGACATTCCCTATGACGATTACCATATTCTTGTCCTTGTTGATTCCTGTCTCACCGTGTGTAGCGAGTGCAGGTGCAATATAACGTAGTGCCGGGTTGTGGGATAGGGTGGCATCGCTCAGAATAACAGTCATTAGCAAGTCGCAAAGTGGGAAGTCAGAAGAGGAGAGTCATGCCAGACTTGAGTGGGAAAGTATTCATCGTCACCGGTGGCAACAGTGGAATCGGCTTCGAGGCAGCGAAAAGTTTTGCCGACCGCGGCGCGGAAGTGGTGCTGGTGTGCCGTAGCCTGGCCAAGGCAACGGCTGCGCGGCAGAAGATTGTGAACAGCACCGGTAACGAATCGGTACGTATCGAAATTGCCGACTTCTCTTCCCTGAAATCGGTGAATGAGCTGGGCCGTAAACTTGCGGCTCGCTACGACAGCATCGACGTACTGTGCAACAACGCTGGGGGCGCCAATGGCTCCCGTACAACGACCGATGAAGGTTTTGAAACCACGTTTGTGACTAACCACCTCAGTGGCTTTTTGCTCACCAAACATTTGCTGCCGGCCCTGCTCAGGCGTGCAGAATCGGGTTCCGCCCGGGTGCTGTTCACCAGTTCCTATGGCCACAAGAACAGCCCACTCGATTTCGAAGACCTGAATCTCATCAAGGGCTATAGTACCCTGAAGGCCTATGGTCGCAGCAAGCTGATGAACCTGCTCACCGCGAAGGAGATGCACAGGCGTTATGGCGAGCAGAAGCTGATCTGTTGTTCCTTTCACCCGGGCGCCGTGCGCACCGCCATCTGGGGCAAGGGCGGCATCGTCGCCACGATACTGGGCATTGTGATGTACCCCTTCATGTGGTCGGTGGAGAAGGGCTCCGAGACCTTTATCTGGCTGGCCAGTTCCGAGGATGGCGAGGTGAAGAATGCGGCGGGCGCTTACTTCTTCGATTGCCGTCGCGCACGAGAGGCGGAGTTTGCTACTGACGAGGCGGCTGCGCGTATATGGGATATCAGTGAACAGCTGGTGGCGCCGTACTACAAGACGGACGCTTGAGCGCCTCGAAGGAAAGCGAAGGAAGTAAGAAGTAAGTAAGAAGCAAGACGTAAGCGGAGCAAACAGATGCGGAGGAAATGACTTGTCATTCCTCCGACCTGTTGCTCAGTGCATTGTGTTCGACGCCTTTTGGCCTGGCGCTTGACTGATTATTCTAGTCACGCAGGCCAAACGTATACACGACATTTCCCGACGCAATCGTCACAAACTGCTCGCCATCAACGGCGAAAGTCATGGGTGCGGCATGTATCCGGGCGCCCAGTGAAATATTCCACAGCTCACGACCGGATTCCGCATCCAGTGCGAAGAAGTAACCATCGGCGCTACCGGTAAACACCAGTCCACCCGCCGTGGTGGTGATACCTGCCGAGGAGCGGGGCATGATGGGAAACTCCCATTCTATCTCCGCCGTCTTCGGATTGATGGCGCGAATGGAGCTATGGTAGGCATCCATGGGCTGGGTGTAACGACCGCCGCCGCCGGTGAAGCGTTCACCTTCCTCGTAGTCTTCATCCCGCTTGAAGAATTCCTGTTCGCCATCGAATGAGGTCACGTAAAACAGCTCGGTATCCTGGCTGTAGCCGGGTGAATACCAGTTCGTTGCACCCACGATCGGCGGCGACACCATGATGCCTTCGTAAGTGGGCGCCATGCCGGGAACGCGAATGGGGGCGCCGGTTACCGGATCCAGCCCTTCTGCCCAGGTGACTGTGGCGAAGGGTTTACCGAACAGGAACTCGCCCGTTGCGCGATTGAGGGTGTAGTAGAAACCGTTGCGGTTGGCCCACATCATGGCGGGCACTTCCTCGCCGCCGATCTCCAGGTCAGCCAGGATCGGCACCTGGATGGCGTCATAGTCGTGCACATCATGGGGCGTGAATTGGAAATGCCACTCGATAGCGCCGGTATCACCATTGAGGGCCAGCACCGAATCGGAATAGAGGTTGTCACCGAGACGCACATCCCCGTTCCAGTCCGGGCCAGGGTTACCCGTACCCCAGTAGATCTGGTTCAGGTCCGCGTCATAGGAACCTGTAATCCAGGTGGAGGCGCCACCGGTGCGCCAGGAGTCACCGGACCAGGTGTCATTACCGAATTCGCCGGGGCCGGGGATGGTGTAGGTGCGCCACAGGCGATCACCGGTCTCGGGGTCATAGGCATCGATGAAGCCGCGGATGCCGAACTCCGCACCGGCGATACCGGTGACTACCTTGTCTTTCACGATCAACGGCGCCGCGGTCTTCGAATAGCCGGCATCGTGGCGCGCCACTTCCTTGTCCCACAGCAGGTTGCCGGTGCGGGCATCGATGGCCACGAGGTGGGCATCGAGGGTAGACATGAACAGGGTCTCACCGAGAATCGCCACACCACGATTGTTACGACCACAGCAGATGCGCAGGTCATCGGGCATCTCGTGATCGTAGCGCCAGTACTCACGACCGGTGCGGGCGTCCACGGCAACCACATTACTGGGTGCTTCGGTGATAAACATGATGCCATCCACGACCAGCGGTACTGTCTCCGCGCGGTCGATCACGGGAATCTGGTAGGCCCATTTCATTTCCAGCTGGTCGACATTGTCCACGTCGATCTGATCCAGCAGGCTGTAACGCTGGCTGTCCAGGGTGCCGGAATACATGAGCCAGTTCTCTGGTTCGTTGCGGGCATTCACCAGCCGTTCCCAGGTGATGGGAGAGAAGGCCGGGGTGATGACCGTGGAGAACTGATCCTCCTGGGCGAATGCTGAACTCAGCGCCAGCGCAGAGAGTGAGGTCAGAAGGGCGATGCGTGTTGTTTTCATTGTGATCATTGTGGCTGTACCTCACGGCGCAGGGAGAACAGGTAGGCGACGAGGTCATCGAGCTCGTCGTCGCTCAGTTGTCCCTCATAGCTGGGCATGGTGGATTCTTCGATGCGTTCATAGGATTCGATCTGGCTCTTGCGGTAGGACCACAGGTTCTCATCCTCGTCCATGATGCGAACAGAGAAGCTGTCCTCTCCCATGCGGAATCCTTCCCGCTGGACGCCATCGGCGCCGGTGACCCGCAGGGTCCACCAGCGGGGTGCCACTTCCTCATGGGGATTGGTCATTGCCAGCAACAAATCTTCCGGTGTGTTGTCTTCACCGACGCGAGTGAGGTCGGGACCGAGTCGACCGCCGCGCCCATCAACCATATGACAACTATTGCATTCGGCCTTGCCGTTGAACAGGGCCAGGCCACTGTCGGCATCGCCTTCCAGGGTCACGGAGTTGGGGTCGTAGCGCAATGAATTGATGAAGGCCACCAGCTGCCACACAGTAGGGTCGGGCACATCGGCAGCCACGGGTAGCATGGCGGTTCCTGTCACTCCCTCGCGGATCACGTTGAAGATACTGGCATCGGTGCTGGCATTACGCAGGCTGCCGGTGAGGTCCGGGGCACCGGCCTCGTCGTTGCCCTTGGCATCGAAACCATGGCAGCGGGAGCACTGGCGCTCGAAATAGCGCTGGCCCATGCGGATATCCACGTCGGTGTTATACAGGTTACCGGCATCCTCGGCGATGACCGCCGGCGTGGAGATCAGGCCAGTTGCCAGCGCGAAGGCTAGCGCCGCCACGGCGCTGGCGGGTCGCAGCAAACGCCGGCTAAAGGGACGGGGGGGGTGGGTTCGTCGCATACTCACACCTCTATTGTTGTTTTACTGGAGAGCGAGAAAGCGGCTAGTGTATCACCCGCGTTCGAGATTGTAAGTGTTTGCGGGAGTGCTGGCAGGGAGTGCGAAAAAAAATGGGGTCAGAGTAATCGCAGATTACTCTGACCCCCCACCTTCTCAGCTTCCAACAGCCAACAGAATGAGAGGAATCCGGGGCAGGGCCTTCGGTTTGCTAGTGCGCATTCACCGTCAGGATATTGGTGCTGAAGGCATCCAGCAGTTTCTCAGCCGTATTGCCAATGACGGCAGCCTTGAGACCTTCCCGTGCAGCCGTGCCGACGATGACGATGTCCGCCTGTACCTGTTCGGCCACCTCGGGAATCACTTTCTCGGGCAAGCCTTCGACCGTATACGCGTTGGCGGGGTCGACCCCGGTTTTCTCCGCCAGGTCTTCCTTGTAGATGAATTTCTTCGAGTTCGGATAGGCGTTCACCACGAACAGGCTCGCGCCTTCTGCACCCACCAGCAGGCTCTTTCCGTAGTCCATCACCAGTTCATTGAGTTTGCTGTGCAAGGCATCCGTTCGCGACACGTCGATAGCCATCAGTACTTTTATATTCTGGGAAATAGCATCTTTCTTGATCTGGTAGACGGGGCAGGGCGCATTGCGCAACAGGGACCAGTCCGAGGTTTTCAGTAAGCGTCGTTCCGCCCCGCTGCGTGCGGTCGCCGCCTTGATGATCAGGTCTGCACCCGCCCGCTGTGCGGCCGGTGCGATGGCGTCGCGCCAAGTGCTGGTCCATTCGATCTCCACGTCCACCTTGATGCCGGACTCCCGCAGCGGGGCCACCAGACTCTCCAGCCAGGCCTGGTGGCGGGCAGTCTCCACGCGGCGCAGCGCGTCCTTGTCCGAATTTTCCTGGTTGGAATACAGCGCCTCGTAGACATGCACCGCGATGTTCTCGTTGCGCCCCGCGATCTTGCCTGCGCGCACGAGTGCGATCTGGTTATCCGTGCTTGGGTCTATGACGGCGAAAATCTTGCTGATAGTGGCCATGGTAAAACTCCCTGATTGCCTCACGTCTTGAGGTCATTCTAGAGGGTTCACGCAGGCGCAGCTTGACCAGGATCAAGGCTGTTGCCGGGAAGGAAGTTGCTGCGACTGATCGGCAGGTTCAGAGCGCCATGGTGGCGCGCGTGAGTTCGTAGATCACGTGGGGTGGATCGTCTTTCTCCGGATTGCGGTGGAAGATGCCGTCGCGCAGCTGGCCGCCGATCTTTTCCACCGCCTTGCGGGAACGCCAGTTGCTGTCGCCCACCCAGAACACCACCGTGTCCACGAAGGTGAAGGCATGTTCCAGCATCAGCTTCTTGATCTCGCCGTTGTAGGCGCCGCCCCAGTAATCCCTGCCGAGAAAGGTCCAGCCGATTTCGATCTCGCTGGTCCGGGGATTGAAGCCGTTGTAACGACTGGAGCCAATGAGCTTGCCAGTGGCCTTGTCCACGAAGCTGAAGCCACTGCCGCTGGCAATGGCCTCATCGAAAAACTTGCGGAACACCGCTTCCTGGTAACGATCTTTGGCCGGATGCAGGGCCCAGATCTGGGGATCGGATGCCACGGCATACAGCCCGTCCCAGTCGGATTCGACGATGGGACGGACAGTGACATGTGGCCCGTTCAGTACCGGTTGCAGGTCGGGTGTGTTCATCTGCTGTGTGCTCTCGCGGCGGTGCCGTGTTCGATGACCCGCGTCTACTCCGGTGACCCGATCAGCACGTCGACGTGAGCACCGGTCGGTTCCATGGGCTCATCGCCGGCGGGGTAGCCCATCAGGGAGAAGATATAGGCCGCCACGTCGGTGTATTCATCGTCGTACAGCGAGCCGGGGTTGTCCTGGGGCATATCACTCACAATGTAGAACCAGAACTGCTCCACGGTGCGGGTCGCCCATCCGGGCCAGGCCTGCTCGTAGAAGCGCTGGTTGTGGCAGCCAGCACAGGTCCTGTCGTAGATGGCCTTGCCGGATTCGGCCTGGGCCGCGGTGTAGATGCCGTCGTGGATGGTTTTGTCCTGGGCGGCGGAAACCATGGGCAGGGAAACGGCGCCGAGCAGGGTGATCGGGAGTAATGCTTTGTAAACCGTCTTGATCATCGTTAATGCGTTCTTTGTAGTTGTTGGAAGGACATAAATATAGCAATTTCCGACTGGAAAGTACGAAAAGAACTCACCTGGTGGGGGTGCAAAACGACAGCGCTTTGTCACCGATTGCAACATCGCGCATGCCGCGACTTTTCCTTACCCGCCGTTTAAGTAAAATAGCCCGTCAATTTTTTACCCATCACAACATTTCACCCTCTGCGCAAGCGAGCGGTGGCAGGAAAACAGGATCTATGAGCAGTTTTGACAACGTCACTATCGAACGTCTCGCCAATGTCTATTTCGATGGCAAGGTAACCAGTCGCACCGTGATTTTCCCGTCGGGCGAGAAGAAGACCCTGGGCATCATGATGCCAGGCGACTACCGATTCGATACCGCAAAGAAAGAGTTGATGGAGATCCAGGCGGGATCGGTGTCTGTGCGGCTGCCGGGTAGCGATGCATGGCAAACTGTTGTGGGTGGGGAGAGTTTCGAGGTGCCGGCGGAGTCAGCCTTCGATATCAAGGTGAATGAGGTTACCGACTACTGTTGCTCTTACCTGGACTAGGCTCGAAGGCGTAGCCTGAAAGGCCATCTGCCGCAGCACCGATACGCTGCCAACAGACGATGCAAACAAGCCCGAAATAAGTCTGTACACCATCCAGCGGAGAAGCACAGGAGAATGCGCGCCGCCGCGACGGTGGCCATGTTCGCGATCTTGCGCCTGCCCTGTGCTGCAAGTAGCCGTTGATCATATTGGTCGGTTTTTAATCACTTATATACTCGGATATTGGGGAACGCTTACAATTTATTGACTTTAATTCTCTGCTTGTTAAGTTGTTAGTGTCCCCAGTAGCACAGTATGAGTTTCGCCGAGGCACATAACGCCTTGGTTAATGGGTGGCGCTCGCGCCGCCCGTGATTGAGTAAATGGTTATAGAGCATCCTTCAGGCTATCTTGCTTTCCAGTGCACAACTTGTCTAAACCCGCGAAGATTTCTTCATCCGCCCTTGATAAATACAGAAGCATTGGAACAGAAGTTGTTCCTATTTCTACATACCGCAGCTTATTGGAAGCATAAGTTATTTCCAGGGATCGAATAGCGGCTTCTTTATACTTATCTAGTTTCACTTCTCTACCAAGCTTATGAAGTCTAGCTAATTTGAGTAGGTTTGTGAGGCTATGACCGGCACTTCTGATCTGGCTCAGTGTTTTACCACGCTTCAGTAAAAATGCTTTCAATCCTAGTTCGATACTGATCCCGTAATAATTCAGTGCCGGTTGTTGTGCTGGGCGCTCTTGAGCTAGATGCACACCTACGCACCTAGCCGCCACAAAATATTCTGAAGAACGGTGCCAGAATCCCTGAGGGGTGCTGCGTTCAGGATTCATCACATTGCTCTGTAACATTTGTACAAAGTGACTTCTCTTTATTCGTGGGTTCTTGTTCGTGGTGTATGCACTAATCCATTGAATTGGAACATTTAGATTAGATCTGTCTATTTTCTTATTGCGAGATGCTGGAAATCCCCTTTATTTGAAATAGGGTGCGCACGCGCATCAGATAGGAGGGCTTTATTTCTGCGAGGCTCGCACTATGTGTTTAAAATCGAATGAATTTTTCTAGCACGCTGGACAAAGCGAGAAGCGGGGGTGCTTTAAATGGTATGCAGGCGGGACGGAGCTCTGGTAGAGCGGGGTGCTGGCGGGGCTAGACGATATGCCCAACCCAGCGCCCGGCGAGCATCACGCCTGACCACAGGAACAGAGACAGGAAGCCGGCGATTTTCACCTGTGTTGGGGTATCCGCTACCTCGTTCCACTGCTGTACATGCCGGTACACCTTGAAATGGAAATACGCCATGTTCAGTCCTGCCAGTACCAATAGGACCAGTTTGGACTGAAACGCCGGGTTCTCCAGATGCCCCGCGGCCCGGGTGATGAACATGCCTGATCCGCTTACCGTGGCGATGACAAACGCACCCCAGGTCCAGGGGATAAGTTCGCGATTGAGGGTGGTGATGGGATAACGGGTTGCGGCGACGCCGATCAGGCGCAGGTCTACCCAGAGGATGGAGCCCACCACCATGGCCGCAGCGATGACGTGGATGGTCTCAAGCGTCGGAAACCAGTTCGTGGCGGCGATTATCTGGGACAGGCCCCAGTTTTCGACAGCCACCCAGAACGTGAACTCCGATCCATCGATGTAGGGCTCCATGGTCCACAGGGGATAATCGAGGTACTCCCGGTAGGCGATCCAGCGGCCGGCGGTGGCGACCATGAGCAGCAGCAGGATCCATAGCAGGGCGGTGAGTTTTGCGACGAGCTTGTGGCTTTGTTGTTCCCAATAGCCCGTATCGCGCCTGTGCATGACAAAGAAGAATGCGAGTAGCAACAGCGCCGGCAGCAGGCAGGCCATCTTGGTGGCGAACACCGGATTGTTGAAATAGCGCAGGGGGCGGCCGAACACGAAGAAGGCGCCGGAGATGATGTTGCTGATCAGGGCGATCCAGAACCAGGGCATGACCCGCGTGGCCAGTTCGCCTACCGGTTGTGAGGGTATCGCCAGGCCGAGGATTCTGAGGCCCAACAGCACCGCGCTGCCCATGATCACGGCGATGCCGAGGATATGCACCGTCTGGATGATGGGCGGGAAGTTGGGGATGGTGTTCAGCGCCCACAGGGCGCCCTGCTGCAGGAATGAATCTGTCAGCAGGGTTCCGAAGTTTGTGAAGAAGTCGGGCATAGTATTGTTCTTGTAGTTACCCTGTTATCGGCTGTGATGCCGGAAAGTGTCTCTCTTGCTCAGAGATACTTGTCCGTCACCGCGCCTTCCGAGGCCGAGGCCACCGAGGCGGCGAACTTCGCCAGCACCCCGCGAGTGTAGCGGGGTTCCGGTTTCTGCCACCTGGCCAGGCGGGCCTGGATTTCCTCGTCGCTGAGTTCGAGGTTCACCGTGTTGGCCTCGGCGTCGATGGAGATGCGGTCGCCGGTCTGCACGATGGCGATGGGTCCACCTTCGATCGCTTCCGGGGTCACGTGTCCCACGACGAAGCCGTGGCTGCCGCCGCTGAAGCGGCCGTCGGTGATCAGCGCCACGTCCTCGCCCAGGCCCTTGCCCATGATGGCGGCGGTGGGGGACAGCATCTCCCGCATACCCGGCGCACCTTTCGGGCCCTCATAGCGAATCACCAGCACATCGTCTTTCACGACCGTGCCATCGAGGATGCCCTTGAGGCAGTCTTCTTCCGATTCGAACACCCGGGCGTTGCCGGTAAAGCTGAGGCCTTCCTTGCCGGTGATCTTGGCCACCGCACCGGTGGGCGCGAGGTTGCCGCGCAGGATGCGCAGGTGGCTGTCTTTCTTGATGGGTTTGTCCAGGGGGCGGATGATGTCCTGGCCCTCGGGGTAGGGCGCCACGTGCTCGAGATTCTCCGCCAGGGTCTTGCCGGTGACGGTCATGCAGGAGCCGTCCAGCATGCCGGCGTCCAGCATCGTCTTCATCAGGGGCTGGATGCCACCGATCTTGATCAGCTCCGACATCAGGTACTTGCCGCTGGGCTTGAGGTCCGCCAGCATGGGCACGGTGGCGCCGATCCTGTTGAAATCGTCCAGCTCCAGTTCCACGCCGATCGTATGGGCCATGGCCAGCAGGTGCAGCACGGCATTGGTGGAGCCGCCGAGGGCGATCGTTACCTTGATGGCGTTCTCGAAGGCGGCCCGGGTCATGATGTCGCTGGGCTTAATGTCATGCTCTAGCAGGTGCATGATGGCTTCGCCAGCGCTGATGCAGTCGTTTTCCTTCTCGGCGCTAATGGCATCCTGGGCCGAGCTGTTGGGCAGGCTCATGCCCATGGCCTCGATCGCAGACGCCATGGTGTTCGCGGTGTACATGCCGCCACAGGAACCGGGGCCGGGAATCGCCGTGTCCTCGATCTGCTTCAGCTCGATATCGGAGACCTTGCCCGCCGCGTGGCCGCCCACGGCCTCGAACACGGACACCACGTTCGTGTGGTTGGGGCCGGGCTGGATCGTACCCCCATAGATGAAGATAGAAGGGCGATTCAGCCGCGCCATGCCCATCATTAGGCCAGGCATGTTCTTGTCGCAGCCGCCGATGGCGATGATCGCGTCATGGCCCATGCAGCCGGAGACGGTCTCCACGCTATCGGCAATTACCTCTCTGGAAACCAGGGAGTATTTCATCCCTTCAGTCCCCATGGAAATCCCGTCGGAGATCGTCAACACGTTGTAGATAATGCCCTTGCCACCGGCCGGATCGGTGCCTTTCTTGACGTCGTCCGCGAGCTTGTTGATGTGCATATTGCAGGGGGTCACCATGGACCAGGTGGAGCAGATGCCGATCTGGGGCTTCGCGAAATCTTCGTCCTCGAAGCCCACCGCGCGCAGCATGGCCCGGCTCGGGGCTTGTTCAACGCCATCAACCATTATCTTTGAGTGTTTACGTAAGTCCTTGTCAGTCATCAGATTTCCGTTATTTCTTCAGGTTTTACTTGAGGCTTGTTTTGGGCGCGTTCTTGGTTTTATTGGGGGTGGCGCGGAGGGCGCTACTATACCTTAGGAGGGGCGAATTCGCCTAGGTCGTGCTGCTCACCGCTTTGGCGATTTGTTCTCTCTTGCGGGAGGTTTGGTGGCCTCGATTCGCCAGTCGTGGGGAACAATTCGCTCACAATTCCATTCCTTCCAGGAATGGAATTTTGACTGTTCGCGAACTTGTTCCCCACGCCCGGCGCGGGCGGGGGATGATCCTGATTCGTGGCTTCGAATAATCAGTCGATGACCCGGAGCGTTTCTCCGTGCTTTTCGGACAACGCTGAATGAAGCCCCAGGCCGGGGTAGGTAGTTGGGAAGGGTCAAATTTGGCGGAACGGAGT
>JAYPVK010000052.1:0-11699 GCA_038134565.1 Pseudomonadales bacterium
TTGCTCCAGTGATGGCCAGAACGACTCGGCGTCCAGGCCCTTCTGTGCAGCGCGGCGAGTGCTTACTTGAAGATATTGTCCTTGCTGATGCGCAGGAAGCGGGCGTTGTCGTGGCGCTGGGTGAAGCCGATCCTGTCGAAATATTCGAGAATTTCTATACAAAGATTGCGGCCGATCCCGGACGCGTCCCGAAACTGGATGACAGAGAATCCGCCGGCGTTGCTGTCGCTGGCTGCGAGGGATTCCGTGAACTCGGCAAGTTCCATGATAGTTTCTGGCAGGAAGTAGCGATTGTCTGCCACCTTGATCAGGTTGCCTGACAGCGTGGTTTGCTTGAGGATTCTTTCCAGGGGGCGCAAGGGGATACCAGTCATCTCCACCAGTTCCCGGGTGCGCGGAGGAACCCTGCCCGACTCTTGGAGAATCGGTCTGATCGTTTCCAGAAATTCTTTCTCCTCCTGACTCATCGCCGCCTGGTGGTTTGGCAGATGCAGCAGGGTGCCGGAACGCTTGATGCAGCCGTCTGCCACCAGGTTTTCCAGCAGGCTGTGAAAGAGCAGGTGTGAGCCTGCAAACGCCAGCTGTTTCGTCAATTTAGGTTCGCTGAGCCCTCTGAGTTGCGGCTGTCGTTGATGACAGGCGTCGAGCTGTTTGATGATTGCCTGTTTGTACTCCTGGAAAAAACCGTTACCAAGCAGGATGCGGGTCTTGCGTTGAGGAATCGACAGAATCACGCAATCGCTGCCGTGCAACCTCGAGTCCAGGGATTCGGGGAGCAGGTTGTAGTTGTTGGCGAGGGCGCCGGGATCGATGCCAAACGGTGCATTGGCGATGAGTAGCGGAAGTGCATCGTCGACCGGCGCCTTCATGGCGTCGATGGCGGCAATCCTCTGTAGCGAACTGCGACCTCGGCGCGGTACATTGATGTCGAGAACCTGGCCGCCACCGAGGGTGTGACGACCGGCAGGATCGCGTATCACGAATCGATCCCCGTTCACACAGCACAGCCTGTCATCACTGCGAATCTGATAGATATTCCTGTCCGGGTCCAGGGCGCGGATATTGACGATGTGGTGCGACGCACCGAGGTACAGGTGGTACTGGGCACTCGCCTTTAGTGCGGCGCCGGGGTTCGTTAGCAGCAGTTCCACATCTACCCTCTGCTGGGTGGTCCAGTACCGGGGGTCTAGTAACCAGTCACCTCGCCTGAGCTGGTCTTCCGCTATCGTGATATTCAGGGCAGCGCGCTGCCCCGCCTCGGCGCGTGCTACTTCTGTGTGATCCAGGCGCATTCCCCGAATGCGCGCTTCGTCTCCTGTCGGCGAAACAACGAGTCTGTCATCAAGAGCTATGCTGCCCGATTTCACGGTGCCGGTGACGACAGTTCCGATGCCTTTGACCGAGAAACTGCGGTCCACCAGAAATCGGCATTTCTGCTGTTGCAAATCCACGGTTCGCTGTGCAGGTTTACTGAGCAGGTTCTTGAGGTGGTTGCGTAATTCATCGATGCCGGCACCAGAAAGATTGTCTACCGGGAAGAACCTGGCTGCCAGCTTGCGCTCCGTTAACAGCGACTGCAGACTCGACTGCACTTCCTGCGCCCGTTCTGTGCTCACCCGGTCGAGTTTCGTGAGAGCAACCGTGATCTGGTGAATGCCCAACAAGTCGAGAATTGCCAGGTGCTCGACAGTCTGCGGCATGATGCCGTCATCCGCTGCCACCACCAGAAGCGCCTGCTCGACTCCGCCAACACCGGCCAGCATATTCTGGATAAAGTCGATATGACCGGGCACATCTACGAATCCAAGGCAGAGCGGCTCGCTGGTGTGGGGATCGGAGTAATGCAGGTAGGCGTAGCCGAGATTGATGGTCAGTCCCCGGGTTTTCTCTTCCTGCAGGGTATCGGTATCGACACCGGTGAGCTGCCTGACCAGGGAAGTCTTGCCGTGGTCCACATGCCCTGCGGTGGCGATAATGAGTTGTCGGGAACTGTTGCTTGGGAGATCAGACATGGTGCTTCAGGACGGTGCTGAAGGCAGTGAGTCTAACACAGCGCTGCACGCTAAACGGAGGGTTGCCGATTGAACTTGACGATGTGGTAGATCATCACGGCGACGATACCCAGCGCCACCAGGAATCCCAGGTTGAAGACACCAGCGCTGAGGTTAACGATGCCGTATCCGATGCTGCCGGTCATCAGGGCGTAGTAGAAGAAAGGGAGCAGGGTCTTGCGAATCACCGCACCTTCCTTGCCCACCAGTCCCGCCACCGCGGATGCTGCCACCACATTATGCACACAGATGATGTTGCCGGAGGCGCCGCCCACGGCCTGCAGAGCGACGATCCAGGTCGGGTCGGCCAGGATTCGCTCACCCACGCCAAACTGGAACAGGGAGAACATCATATTGCTCACGGTGTTGCTGCCCGCCACGAATGCACCGAGACCACCGATGAAGGTAGAGAAGAAAGGCCAGGCCGAACCGGCCAGGTCGGCCACACCTTCCGCCAGGGCGATAGGCATCTGCTCGTAGCCAGCCGCGCCACCACTGGTGTTGATAAACACCTGCACCATGGGCACGGTGAAGATCAGGGCCATTGACGCAGGCAGCAGGGTTTTCAGGGAAGAAGAGAGGGCGGCCTTGTACTGATTGCCGCTGATGCCGTGCACGAAGATCGTGATCAGCGAGACGATGATGAATATGGTGCCGGGTGACCAAAGCGGCTGGAAGGACGCGGAGATATCGCTGCCAAAGATCTGCGGCGAGCTCCAGGTAATCAGGGGATTGCTTGCGCGCAGTATGGCCTCCAGGTTCAGGTAGGGGAGGCGAGTCAGTACCAGCAGGCCAGCAACGAACAAATAGGGAGACCAGGCCCTAAGCAGCGACATGGTGGCAGGTGCAGAATCGTTGCCATCTGCCTGCAAGGCGCCAGTCCATTCGGCTTCCCAGTTTTCCCTGGCATCAAAATCCCATAACTGTGAATCTTTGGGCATGAGGAAACCCTTGCGTGCCGCGGTTATCACGATGGCCAGTCCGATCAGGCCGCCGAACATGGAGGGAAATTCGGGTCCCAGTAGTGCGGCTACCAGGAAATAGGGAATGGTCATGGAGAAGGCGGCGAACAGTGCGAATTTCCAGACCCTGAATCCATCGGCGAAGGACCGGCTCGCGCCGAAGAAGCGGGTCATGATGGCGGTTACCAGCAGTGGTATGAAGGTGCCTGCCAGGGCATGTATGAAGGCCACCTTGGTGGCGATGAACTGCAGGAACAGATCCCATTCGGCAAAGCCCCGCTCCAGGGCATAGGCAGCCATTTCCGGATCTGCCGAGAGTCCGGTATTCACACCAACCAGAATGGGGGTGCCCATGGCACCGAATGACACCGGAGTGCTCTGGATGATCATGCCTGCAACCACCGCCGCCATGGCGGGGAAGCCCAGACCGACCATGAGGGGAACCGCTACGGCCGCCGGTGTCCCGAAGCCGGCAGAACCCTCGATGAAGGAGCCGAAGAGCCAGGCAATGATGATTACCTGGATACGGCGATCGGGGGTGATGTCTGAAAAACCCTGGCGGATAGTGCGGATGGCGCCGCTCTGCTGCAGGGTGTTGAGAAGCAGGATGGCACCAAAAATAATATAGATCAGCGTGCCGGCCACGATCAGGCCATTGACGCTGGCTGCGAGAATCTTGGCCACGGGTACTTGCCAGACTACGAGGGCCAAAGCGGCGGCAACGATGTAGGCGATTGGCATAGCGCGACTGGCTGGCCAGCGCAATAACACCAGGAACACCGCTACGGAAATGATCGGCAGCAGGGAGAGGAGGGCGAGGATACCGATGCTCATAATTCTTGTTCTTTGTTGTTATTTTTGGTTTTCAATTTGTCGCTATTCATTGAGCGTCATAGCGACAATTGGCGCGGTCTTCACACGGTGAATTCCGCACTGCGGACCAGCTTAGCAGATAAGTGCAGGCAAGATAAGCACATTTCCGGGTAACCGCGGGCATAGATTTGGCGAGGCAAATTTGGCCCATAAGTGAGATAATGCCAAGGATAAGCCAATCTGGCGGAATTCCCTGAACTAGCCGAGGCAAGAGTATGGATATATCAACTATCGTATTACTGGTTGTTATCGCGATTCTCGTGTTCTATCTCGTTGGTATCTATAACCAACTGGTGAGTCTCAAGAATCGTTACCAGAACGCATTTGCCCAGATCGAAGTGCAACTGAAGAGGCGCTATGACCTTATTCCCAACCTGGTGGAGACGGCGAAAGGGTATCTTGACCACGAACGCGAAACCCTGGAGGCAGTAATCTCTGCGCGAAATGCGGCGGCGGCGGGGCTCAAGGCAGCGGCAGCTGATCCGGGTAACGCGGCTGCCATCGCCGAACTTGCCGGTCAGGAGGGAGCACTTGCCGGGGCACTGGGCCGCCTCAATGTGGTGATGGAGGCCTACCCGGATTTAAAAGCCAACCAGAATATGATGCAGCTCAGTGAGGAATTGACCTCCACCGAGAACAAGGTTGCCTTTGCTCGCCAGGCATTCAATGACCAGGTGATGGCCTACAACACCTACCGACAGAGTTTTCCACCAGTGGCCATTGCCGGCGTGTTTGGTCACAGCCAGGATGCCAGCCTGCTGGAATTTGAGGACAGCGAGCAGATCCAGGAAGCGCCAAAGGTGTCTTTGTAGATCAGACCAGCGGGAAATGGAATTCCCTCCTGTTCCCATGCCATCCACAGCGGACTGCAGAGCAGGCAGTACCGGTACACTGTGGCAGAACTACCTGATTCGCATTGCAGGGTGATCTACCGACCGTGGACTTTTTCAAATCTCAAGACCAGGCCAAACGCAACACGTCGCGGTTGATCATTCTGTTTGGCCTCGCGGTAATTTCGCTCATCCTGATTACCAACTTCCTGATCATGGTCATCTTTGGTTTTGTTGGAACTGAGATGACCAGCATGGCGGCCGTCAACGCGCCACGCATGAAATGGGAAATGTTTCTCTACGTCGGACTCGGTGTTTCGGCGGTTATTCTCTTCGGCAGCCTGTACAAGATAGCCACCCTGTCCGGAGGCGGGGCGCGGGTTGCAGAGATGATGGACGGCAAATTGCTGCTCTCGGGAACCGGCGACATCAGGGAGCAACGGCTGCTCAATGTGGTTGAGGAGATGGCCATCGCCTCGGGGACGCCGGTACCGCCTGTCTATGTGATGGAAGAAGCGGGCATCAATGCATTCGCGGCGGGCTACTCGCCCTCCGATGCGGTCATCGGGGTGACCCGGGGAGCGATCAATACCCTTGGCAGGGAACAGCTGCAGGGCGTCATTGCCCACGAATTTTCCCACATCCTGCATGGCGACATGCGCATCAATATTCGCCTGATCGGCGTGCTGCACGGCATTCTCATCCTCGGCATTATCGGCTATCACCTTATGCGCAGTGGCTCCTACAGTCGTCGCTCGAAGGATTCGGGCGGCATCGTGATACTGGGCCTGGGCCTGCTGATCGTTGGCTACGCCGGCACCTTCTTCGGCAACCTGATCAAGGCGGCGGTGAGCAGGCAGCGGGAATACCTCGCCGATGCCTCGGCGGTGCAATACACCCGCAATCCCAATGGCATCGCCGGCGCCTTGATGCAGATCGCCACCCACCATGAGCGATCCTTCCTGAATCATCCCGGCGGTAACGAAATCAGTCACGCACTGTTTGAGGAGGCACAGGCCCATTCCCTGCTGGGCGGCCTGTACGCCACTCATCCGCCGCTGGAGGATCGCATCGCCGCCATCCTGCCAAACTGGGATGGCAAATACGACGTGACGGCTATGATTCCTGAAGGCGAACAGCTCGCCGATGCAGCGGGCTCCGAGAGTCGCAGCGACAGGGACCGCCAGCGCGCCGCAGCGACCCTCACCGCCGGTGCGATCCTGGGGGAGCAACTGGTGCGGGCGGCGGGGAATCCGGGGCTGGACCACCTCGGTGTCGCGGAGAAGATCATCGCCAGGATTCCTCCGGCATGGATTGCGGCGGCAAGAGACCCGTCGGGGGCCCGGGCGGTGGTCTACCTGCTGGTATTGCAGGAGTCCGATCCCGTGCGCAGGCGCCAATTGAATCTTCTTGAGCACTCGGCAGACAGCGGTGTATTTGCCGAGGTCAGCAGGCTATTGGCTTCCGGTCAGTCTGTCAGTGCGGAACAGCGACTGCCCCTGGTGGAAATCTGTCTGGCCAGTCTGCGCCAGTTGAGTGCGGCGCAATACCGGCTGTTCAGGCAAAACTTCGATGAGATGATCAGGATCGACAACAAGATCAACTTGCTGGAATGGTCCCTGCACAAGCTGGTGCTGCATCACCTGGATGCCGTGTTTTCCAAACGCCAACCAGCCCGACTCGGCCGCAGGGATCTCGCGCGTTGCCGTCAGTCTGTCTCGGTGTTGTTGAGTGTGATTGCCCAATCTACAACCCGGAATGCAGAGCAGGCGCAGCAGTGGTTCCAGGCAGGCGCCGCCAGCCTGGATACAGCCCTGGATTTCATTCCCGTGGCCGGGCTGAATGTGGAAAGGCTGGGGGCGGCGATCGATGAGTTGGCCGAGGTCAGGCCCCTGCAGAAACCTGCCCTGTTGAAGGCCTGTGCCGCCGCCATCCGGGCGGATGGCGAGGTTCAGCCAATCGAAGTGGAGTTACTGCGCGCAGTGTCGGCCAGCATCGACTGCCCGATGCCGCCCTTGCTGGCTTCCTGACAGGGGCGGCACAGCCGCCTGTGTTCAGTCGCGCAGGGCCGCTTGGGCCGCAGCGAGACGGGCCACGGGAACCCGTGGCGGCGAACAGCTCACGTAGTTCAGTCCCAGCTTGTGGCAGAAGCCGATCGAGGCCGGGTCGCCGGCGTGTTCACCACAGATGCCCAGTTTAAGGTCCGGTCGGCTCTGCCTGCCGTTGGCGACCGCGAACTCCATGAGCTTGCCGACACCGGTCTGGTCAAGGCTGGCGAAGGGATTCTGGTTGTAGATCTCTTTGCGCTGGTACTCTTCGTAGAACAGCCCCATGTCGTCGCGGCTCAGGCCCAGGGTGGTCTGGGTCAGGTCGTTGGTGCCGAAGCTGAAGAATTCCGCTTCCCGGGCAATCTCGTCCGCGGTGATGGCGGCCCGTGGTACTTCCACCATGGTGCCGACGATGTACTTGATCTTCACCTTCTTGGCCGTCATGACCTCGTTGGCCACCCGGTGCACGGTGCGCAGCTGGTCGGCCAGTTCCTCCCGGAAGCCCACCAGGGGAATCATGATTTCCGGATTTACCTTCACCTTGCGTTTATCTTTCAGCACCTGGGCGGCGGCTTCGAAGATTGCCCGGGTCTGCATTTCGGTAATCTCCGGGTAGAGGATGCCGAGACGGCAGCCGCGGCAACCCAGCATGGGATTCTCCTCGTGCAGGGCCTTGATGCGCTCGATGACGAAATCGAAGGGCACGCCCAGCTTCTCCGCCAGTTGTCTGCGTACCACGTCATCGTGGGGCAGGAATTCATGCAGCGGTGGATCCAGCAGGCGAATGGTCACCGGCCTGCCGTCCATGGCCTTGAACAGGCCGACGAAGTCCTTGCGCTGGAAGGGCAGCAGTTTCTTGAGGGCCGAGCGGCGCTGGACCTCATCCACGGCCAGGATCATCTGCCGCATATAGTCGATGCGGTCGCCGTCGAAGAACATGTGTTCGGTGCGGCACAGGCCGATACCCTCGGCACCGAAGGCGACTGCCTGCTTGGCCATGGAGGGAGTATCAGCATTGGTGCGGATCTTCAGTGAACGGTGTTTGTCGGCCCAGCGCATGACAGTCTGGAATAGCTCATAGGTGTAGCTGCTCTTCGGCTTCAGGCTGCCTTCCAGCACCCGTTTCACCTCCGAGTCCGCACTCTCGATCATGCCCTTGTAGATGGCGCCGGTGCTGCCGTCGATGGAGATGTAGTCGCCTTCCTTCAGCACCACCTTGCCCGCGGTGAGGGTGCGCTTCTCGTAGTTGATGTTGATATCACCCGCGCCACACACGCAGACCTTGCCCAGTTGCCTGGCCACCAGGGCGGCATGGGAGGAGACGCCGCCGCGGGAGGTGAGGATACCCTGGGAATGCAGCATGCCCTTGAGGTCGTCCGGTGAAGTCTCGGTGCGGCACAGCACCACCTTGTTGCCCTTGCGGGTCTCCGCTTCGGCGGCAGCGGCGGTGAAGGCGATACGCCCGGTGGCGGCACCCGGTCCGGCGGGCAGGCCCTTGGCGATGACCGTGGCAGCCTTCAGGGCCTTGGGGTCAAACACGGGCACCAGTAGCGAGTCGATGGACTCCGCCGGAATCTTCAGCAGGGCGGTCTCCTGGCTCATCAGGCGCTCTTTCTGCATCTCGACCGCGATGCGCACCGCGGCCAGGCCCGTGCGTTTGCCGTTGCGGGTCTGCAGGATAAAGAGCCGACCGTTCTCGATGGTGAACTCGAAGTCCTGCATGTCCTTGAAGTGGCCTTCCAGCTTGTTGCGGACCTTCTCCAGGTCCTTGAAGCTCTTGGGCATGGATTTCTTCATGTGGGCGATGGGGTGCGGGGTACGCACGCCCGCCACCACGTCTTCGCCCTGGGCATTGATCAGGTACTCGCCATAGAACACCTTCTCGCCATTGGCTGGATCCCGGGTGAAGGCCACGCCGGTGGCACTGGTCTCGCCGGCGTTGCCGAATACCATGGCCTGGATATTGACGGCGGTGCCCCATTCGGCGGGGATGCCGTATTGCTGGCGATAGAGAATGGCGCGCTCGTTCTTCCAGGAGCCGAACACGGCACCCACGGCACCCCACAGCTGCTCCATCACATCCTGTGGGAAGGTGGATTTCGTGCGTCGGGAGATCAGGGCCTTGTAGCGCTTCACCAGCTCGCGCAGGTCGCCCACGGTCAATTCCGAGTCATTCTGCACGCCCACGCTGTCTTTGAGGCGCTCCAGCACCTGGTGGAAGGGCTCATCTTCCTCTTCGCTGCGGGCCTGCACCCCCATCACCACATCGCCGTACATCTGGATGAAGCGGCGATAGCAGTCCCAGGCGAAGCGGGGATTACCGGACACCTCGGCCAGCCCCTCCACGGTCTCATCGTTGAGACCCAGGTTGAGGATGGTATCCATCATGCCGGGCATGGAATCCCGGGCCCCGGAGCGCACCGAGACCAGCAGGGGATTGTTGCGGGCGCCGAAGCGCTTGCCGAGCTGCGACTCGATCTGCTTGATCGCATCCCGCACCTCTTTATTCAGGGATTTCGGGTACTGCCGCTCGTGATCATAGAAATAGGTACAGACTTCAGTGCTGATCGTGAATCCAGGAGGAACGGGCAGGCCGATAGACGCCATTTCCGCCAGATTGGCGCCCTTGCCGCCAAGAAGCTCACGCATTGTGGCATTGCCGTCGGTCTTACGGCCGAAGGCGTATACGTGTTTTTTCTTGTTTGGTTTGGGAGCTCTTTTTAGGGGTTTCTTACTCTTTGCTGCTGACATAAAGACTCTGCTAAATCTTGGATTTCACTTCTATTCTTATGGCGGGGTAGGATCGGACAGTTATATTGCATTGTGTCTCGCTCATGTACAGTCAAGGCCCGAAACATCAAAATCCGGGTCTTTGACATGGGAGATGATGCAGCCCGCTCATCGCGGTGGGTGAGGATAATGCACTTGTACCGCAAAATCTAGGGCAAGAAGCACCCGAAACATTACTAAACCTGCGCCTATCTGCTGATTTGGTAATGTTTCGTTTTGAGGGTTTAGCCTAAGTCTGGATAAGATTGTTTCAAATACTTCACTACTCCACTTTGGCGGGAGAAATTATTCGCTTTGGAATTCCTACGTAATAATTCCAGAAAATACTTGTATGAATTTGTGATCAACTTCCATCGTGTTGTATAGCTGACTTGAATCCGTTCATGAGTGGTTTGGCCTGCCATTACAAATGGTTCACCTGAATAGATGTCAACCGGGTTTGCCATAGTCATGAATCTCGCCATGCTTTTGTTGTTTAAATTTCTCATCAATAGCACGTATTGCTTTTTACATGCGAAGATATCCCATACTAACCTGAACCAAACTTTCATTTGGAGCATGGGTGTTTTTAGAGCTGGGCTTATCCATAGCCCGTTTATTTCCATGCATTCGTACTGGTTTTCAGAAAGAAAGTGAATCGCCACTAGTTTGCTAGACACCATCCAGTCATAGAAAATGACTAGAGGAGAGGTGTTTATGAGTAGCAAGCGTTACCCTGAAGAATTCAAGATCGAAGCAGTCAAACAGGTCACTGAACGGGGCCACAGTGTCGCTGAGGTGGCCAACAGACTGGGAACCACAACCCACAGTTTATATGCCTGGCTGAAACAGTACGGTCCTCGTGCTGAAGAACATCAAGACAAGCGCAATGACCAGGCTGAGATCAAACGGCTTCAGAAGGAACTGAAGCGTGTCACTGAAGAGCGCGATATTCTAAAAAAAGCCGCGGCGTACTTCGCCAATCACCCCGAGTGAGGTACGCCTTCATCCGTAACTACAGTGGGCTATGGCCGATCCGCTGGCTGTGTGACTTGCTGGACGTCCATCCTAGTGGCTATTACGCCTGGCGGCAGCAGCCCAAGTCCAGACGTCAGAAGACAGATGATTATCTCACAGGGCTGATCAAGCAATTCTGGCTGGAGTCCGGCGGTGTCTACGGTTACCGGAAGATCCATGAGGATCTGCGGGAATATGGTGAACGGTGTGGTCCGAATAAAGTCCACCGGCTTATGCGCCTGGCGGGGCTGAAAGCCCAGGTAGGCTGCAGGAAGCCTCGGCATAGAGGAGGAGCAGCCCATATCGTCGTTCCCAACCGCCTACAACGGCGGTTCGCGACCATGGCGCCGGATGATACCTGGGTAACGGATATTACGCATATCCGTACCCATGAAGGCTGGTTGTACCTGGCTGTGGTAGTTGATCTGTTCTCCAGGAAGGTAGTGGGCTGGTCGATGCAATCCAGGATCACCAAGGAACTGGTACTCAATGCCCTGCTGATGGCTGTTTGGCGCAGGAAACCCAAATCCAAGGTGATGGTGCATTCTGATCAGGGTAGCCAGTACACCAGCAATGACTGGCAGTCCTTCTTAAAAGACAACAACTTGGAAGGGAGCATGAGCCGACGCGGAAACTGTCATGACAATGCGGTGGCAGAGAGCTTCTTCCAACTACTGAAGCGAGAGCGGATAAAGCGGAAAACCTATACAACCAGGGAGGAAGCCAGGACTGATGTGTTCGATTATATCGAGATGTTTTACAACGCCAGGAGACGGCATGGTTTTAATAACCAATTGTCTCCGGTAGAGTATGAAAAGCAGTACAAAATGAGGCTGGAATCTGTCTAGTGAACCAGGGGCGATTCACTATGTATTACGGATTAACCCTTGCCACGAATTGACTCTAGTTCACTCCGTATCTGATAGGACCTTTCTTCTGTAAGCCCGCACGAAGAGATTGCCCAGATTGCCAGCGCAGAAGTCAAAGCAGGAAATCCTGCATCAAACAGCCGCAGCGCGGTTAAAGCGGTCTCGCTTTGATTGCTCCCGAGCGCAACGTCAAATCCCGTCGCGTTCAGCAGGAAGCCTCCAGCAGCAATCGCCAGCGCCTGCCCAAGTTTGACTACCCACCAGAAAATTGAGCCAAACA
>JAYPVK010000053.1:0-11547 GCA_038134565.1 Pseudomonadales bacterium
GCCCGGTAGCTATGTTCGGACAGGATAACCGCTGAAAGCATCTAAGCGGGAAGCCTCCTTCGAGACGAGATTTCCCTTAGGACTTGATCCTACTAAAGTGCCGTTGAAGACGACGACGTTGATAGGCTGGGTGTGGAAGTGCAGTGATGCATTGAGCTAACCAGTACTAATTGCACGTGAGGCTTGACCATATAATCATGTACTCTCTGTTCTTCTCTAGAAGAACGGGGACAGATCTTTAGCTCTGTCCCCTGGACTCCTGAAAAGATCGTGAACGTACCGATTGTATGAATAAGCAAAGCAACGAATAACACTTCAGTACAGAGAACTTGTATTTAATGAAGTAGAAGTACTCCAAATCTTGAGTAGTTACAGACATAGTCTTTCATCGAATTGAAGAACATGAAAATTGGGGTCAGAGTAAAATTACCCTGACCCCAATTTTCGACAGAATTGCCTGACGACAATAGCGAGCGTGAACCACCTGATCCCATCTCGAACTCAGAAGTGAAACCGCTCAGCGCCGATGGTAGTGTGGGGCCTCCCCATGTGAGAGTAGGTCATTGTCAGGCATCCAATAACAAACCCCGATCGGCTTCGCCGGTCGGGGTTTTTTATTGGATGCGCAATGAGCGCTCGCCTTTGGCGAGCGTCATTGTGATTCGAAATTTGGCTTAGCCAAATTCCTCACCCTGCGGGCGTCTCGCGTTGCTCGACGTCTGCGCCGCTTACGCGGCTTTCAGGCATCTCGTGAGTAGCTGGCATCCCAAGTGATGAATGCTGCTCTAGTGGTGAGAGTCCCCAATTTTACGAGGGGCAGTCCCTCCGGGGCTGTCCCTTTTTTATTGTAGGCTGACGAGCGGTCGTTGCAGACGGCGGGGTTCAGGCCCGGCAAGAAGCAGATGTCGATCAGGCTGCCTGGACTGATTGCCACCAATGCGCTGATCCTTTTATCAGCCTCCCCGTGTATAGTAGTGTTCCATTAGCCAGTCGCAGTAAGAGGATCAATGCCATGCAACTCACTCCATTTCATCTCGCAATTCAGGTCAGGGACATTGATGAGGCGCGCGATTTTTATGGCGGGAAAATGGGTCTCCCGGAAGGACGTAGCTCAACGGAATGGATTGACTTCGATCTATTCGGCCATCAACTCGTGGCTCATTTAAACCCGGCTCTCGGGCCAGAAGGTAAGGTACCGAGTATAAGCAATGGCGTTGATGGTCATGGTGTTCCCGTACCCCACTTCGGGGTAGTGCTCACCTTTGAAGCCTGGGAGGCCCTGGCACAGTCAGCGAGGGGTTTTGTCGACTGGTTTGTGATCGAACCGTATATTCGTTTTGCGGGTGAGCCAGGCGAGCAGGCAACCATGTTCTTCTTGGATCCATCTGGTAATGCACTCGAATTCAAGGCATTTCGCGACATTGATGCGCAGCTTTTTGCAAAGTGAACCAGGCTACATTGATAAGCCAGTAACTTGAGTAATAACTACCAGAAAGCGTCGCCAGGTTAGTCAGTCATCAGAGCCCCCTTTCGCCTTCCATTTTGACGCAGGTCAAGTCGGGAGTTTGCTCTCCTGATAACGTATTCTCGAAATGTTCGGCGTTTTCGTCGAAAAGGAGGGAAGGCATGTCAATTCGCAGCAAAGTACTGATGATAGTCGCTGCCGGCCTGATCTCGACACCGCTTCTGGCCCAGAATCCCGTAATCTGGACCGGTGGTATCAGCGAGCAAGAACGCGCGGAGGCACCCTCTACGGGTACCCGTCTGGTGTTCTTTGTCAGCGCTGGTAACTACCTTTCGAATATCGCGGTTCGTATCACCGACAGCAATGACCGGGAGATTGTAAATACCACGACCGCGGGTCCTTGGTTGATCCTGGATCTTCCGGCTGGTCGCTATAATGTTCAGGCTACCCGCAGCAATGGTGATAGCAGGGCGTCCAGATTGAAGTTGTCGCCGGGACAGACGCCGAGTTTGGAATCATGTTTCCCGGATCCTGATTTAGGGGTACCTGAACCAGAGGGCACTTGATCTAGGGGCAGCCATAACCTGGAAACCTGAATGGCGAATATCACAAAGCTTCGCCAGGTTAACAGGTTAGCAGGCTAACAGTGTCCCCTTTGTTCATCGATAGCCGCTATAATGCGCGCCAACCCACAGCAGCGTGATCGTGCGCAAGCACCATCGAGCGACTACAGGCTGGACAAGCCCATGGACACCATAACCCTGAAATCCGGGCGCGATGCCTCGTTGCACCGACGACATCCCTGGATTTTTTCCGGTGCCATTGCCCGGGTCC
The DNA here is from genome assembly GCA_038134565.1 of Pseudomonadales bacterium. Classification (GTDB taxonomy): domain Bacteria; phylum Pseudomonadota; class Gammaproteobacteria; order Pseudomonadales; family Pseudohongiellaceae; genus UBA9145. Next base: position 2,300 of record JAYPVK010000053.1, read on the forward strand.
AGGGCTCTCCCCAGCCTGGCGCAAGCGTCCAGGTTGTCAGTGACAAGGGCGAGCTCCTGGGCATTGGTGGATACTCTCCTCACTCCCAAATCCGGGTCCGGATGTACGCCTTCGAAGATATCGACTTCGATGCTCGCTACCAGCAGCATCTGGTTGCTGAAGCCGTGGCCCGGCGACAACACATGTTTACCCAGGGGCAGCGCTCTGCCTATCGTTTAATCTATGGTGAAGCGGACGGATTACCTGGTCTTGTGGTAGACCGATACAATGACTTCCTGGTGTGCCAGTTCCTGTTTGCCGGGGTCGAGCGACATAAGGAAAGTCTGGTTCAAGCCCTGATCAACGCAACTGCTTGCCAAAACGTGTACGAGCGCTCCGATTCTTCAGTCAGGGAGAAAGAGGGTTTGCAAGCCCAGTGCGGGTCCCTGGCGGGAGATTCACCTCCGGCTCTGATCGACGTGGAGCAGGGTGGTTTGATCCTGATGGCGAATGTCGTAGAAGGGCACAAGACCGGTTTGTATCTGGACCAGGTAGAGAACCAACGACAGGTAGGCGCGCTATGCGAGGGTAAAACAGTACTGAACTGTTTCGCCTATACCGGCGGCTTCAGTCTCACGGCCCTGGCCGCGGGTGCCGCTGAGGTCACCAGCGTTGACGTTTCGGCGCCAGCACTGGCTATGGCAACAGAGCACGTAAACCGCAATTCCCTGGATTCCTCACGGCATGACAGCGTTGAGGGAAATGTCTTCGATGTGCTCAGGAATTACCAGCGTGAGGGACGACGCTTTGATGTGATTGTTCTGGACCCACCCAAGTTCGCTGAGAACAAGAGCCAGGTGATGAAGGCTGCCCGTGCCTACAAGGATCTTGCCCTGCAGGCGGCGCGACTGGTCACGCCCGGTGGTCTACTGGTCAATTTCTCCTGTTCTGGAGCAATCGACCTCAACCTGTTCCAGAAGATCACCGCCGATGCACTGCTGGATGCCGGGCGCAGTGCTGGCATTATTCGCTATCTGCACCAGCCGGCAGATCACCCGGTGGCCCTGCATTTTCCTGAGAGCCAGTATCTTAAGGGGCTGGTCTCCCTGATCGATTAGGAAAACTCTTCGGATCAGGCCGTGTTCCCCGGGTTTGCCAATAGGCTACTGGCCTGGTGCCCCCGAAGATTTTGAGATGCCAGGCCCCGCTCAGTTCACACGCTGCAGATAATTCTCCCAGCTTCCCTCACGGGCATAAAATCACCAGTTCGAGAATGCCGGGAAGCCTCGCAAAGCCACGAATGACGGGCCCTCTGGCGCTTCTGAGGGGGTGAAAAAGTTGCTTTACAAGGCCCCGGTTTAGGAGTAATCTGCGCCGCTTTATGTGCTGGCTCATTGCGCTTCAGACCCCGACAGGGCCGGCTTTGAATGTTCAACTACTGCGTAGAGGAGGTTTTATGAGATGCCACAATTCCGTTCGACCTACGCAATGGCGTGCGCCACGCAGCCAGAATTCCCCGTATATTGTCTCCGACCTGCAGCAGTAAAGACTGCCACTCGCTGGTTTATTGATAACTTCCCTGGTCGAACCCTTTTCGCGGTCAAGACCAATCCCTATTTTGTATCAACCGTAGCAGCCGCCGGGCTGAAACACTTCGATGTTGCGTCGATCGCTGAGATCGAGGATGTGGCCAAGCAGGTGCCCGATGCGCGCATGTCGTTCATGCACCCGGTTAAGAGCCGCCTGAGCATACGTCGCGCTTACTTTGAGTTCGGCATTCGGGACTTTTCGCTGGATTGCGAAGCCGAATTGGACAAGATACTGGAAGAGACCCAGGGTGCACGGGATCTCAACTTGTTTGTGCGCCTCAAGGTTTCCAATCGCCATTCCTGCATGAGTCTTGCTGGCAAGTTCGGCATCAGTGGTGATCCCGCTTCGCGTCTGCTGCTTCGCACTCGTCAGGCCGCCAATGAACTGGGCATCTGCTTCCACGCCGGTTCCCAGCTGATGCACCCCAAGGCTTATGTCGAGGCCATGGACGAGGTTGCCAACCAGATTCGTCGCTCCGGTGTGATCATTGATATCCTCGACGTTGGCGGTGGCTTCCCGTCTATCTATCCGCATTCCAGCCCGCCACCCCTGGCGGAATTCGTGGATGCGATTAACGCCGTGTTCGAGACCATGCCAGTCAGCGAAACCTGCGAATTGTGGTGTGAGCCAGGCAGGGCGCTGGTTGCCGAGGCAGCATCGCTAGTAGTAAGGGTGGAACTGCGCAAAGGCAATGCCCTGTATATCAATGACGGTGTATTCGGTGGCCTGTTTGATGCTGGCCAGCCGCAATTTATTTATCCGACCCAGGTGTTAAGGTCGCAAGCACAGCTGTCAGCCAGTCTGCAGGAATTCAGTTTCTTCGGGCCAACCTGTGATAGCGCCGACTACATGCCGGGGCCATTCCTGTTGCCCGCGAATATCGACGAAGGCGATTACATCGAAATCGGTGGCCTCGGAGCCTACAGCATGCAGTTGCGCACCGAGTTCAATGGCTTCTACCAGAAAGAACTGGTGGAGGTTGACGATGGCCCGCTGCTATCAATGTATGGCATCGCCAGGAAAGCAGAGTTGCTATCCGCCAACACGAGCCTGCAACAATGGGATCAAGACCAGTTACCGGGAGAAAGCTGATGAGTCAGGCACAAGCGAAACCACAAGCAGACCGTAAGCAAGACTTGCTGCACAAGGAAGTTGAACACATCGATATCACTTCCTTCGATGCGCGGCCCATTATCGAGGCGATGGACAAGATGTCTTTCACCTCGCGAGACCTGGCGCGCGCCACTGATATCTACAATGAAATGCTCGCCAACCAGAGCTGCAGCATCATTCTCACAATTGCTGGCTCCACCTCTGCGGGTGGCTGCATGCAGCTATACCGTGACCTGATCGAGTACAACATGGTGGACGCCGTGGTCGCCACTGGTGCCACGATCGTTGACATGGATTTTTTCGAGGCACTGGGCTTCAAGCATTATCATGGTAGACCCGACATGGATGATCGTGATCTGCGTGACCTGTATATCGATCGTATCTATGACACCCTGATTGATGAAGAACAGCTGCAGGCCTGTGATCATGCCATCGCCGAGATTGCCGACTCCCTGGAGGCGCGACCCTATTCATCCCGCGAGTTCATTCGCGAGATGGGCCGCTGGTGTGTGGACAATGCCGTGAAGCATGAGAGCCTGATAGAAAGCGCATACCGGCACGACGTACCAATTTTCTGTCCCGCATTCACTGACTCCAGCGCGGGTTTTGGGCTAGTGCTGCACCAGGAGCGTTCGCCCCAATCCCACATGACCCTGGATTCTATCAAGGACTTCCGGGAGCTGACCCAGGTCAAGATCGAAGCCGGCACAACCGGTTTGATGATGATCGGCGGGGGTGTGCCCAAGAACTTCACCCAGGACACCGTGGTATGTGCAGAGATTCTGGGCAAGGAAGTGGAGATGCACAAGTACGCTGTGCAAATTACTGTGGCGGATTCCCGTGACGGTGCCTGCTCCAGCTCCACGCTGAAGGAAGCCTGTTCCTGGGGTAAGGTCGATATCGCCAGGGAACAGATGGTCTACGCAGAGGCATCCAGTGTGCTGCCCTTGCTGGCCAGTGATGCCTGGCACAGGGGCCACTGGAAAAACCGCAGCCGACGTGCATTCAGCAAGTTGTTTGCCTGACATGAACTATCTCGATAGCCAGGCGGGCTTCCTGGGCCTGGAGAAAGACGAGTCCGTATCGGTGGATGCGGCACGGGCGGTCATCGTGCCCTTCGGTCTGGAGGCCTCGGTGAGCTATGGTGGCGGTACCGCAAAGGGTCCACAGGCGATCGTCGAGGCATCCCACCAGGTGGAGCTTTTTGACGAGGAGTTCTGGCGCGAGGTGTACCGGGACTATGGGGTGGCCACACTGGACTACCCGGAAATTGCCGACGACATTCCTGCCGCCCTGCAGCAATTGGCCAACACCACCGAAGCCCTGCTGCGAGGCAACAAGTTCCCCCTGATTCTGGGCGGTGAGCACAGCCTCACCGCTGGCTCCATTCGCCCCTTCGTGGAGCGCTACCCGGATCTGGCCATTCTGCATTTCGATGCCCATGCCGACCTGCGGGATGGCTATGACGGTGAGCACTATTCACATGCCGCGGCACTGCGCCGGGTCATGGATCACCCTATCGACACCCTGGTATCGATAGGCATTCGTAACATCTCGGCAGGCGAAATTGGCTTCCTGGAAGCCAATCGTCATCGTATCCACATCCACTGGGCCAAGGACAGGCGGCAGTGGGACACCCAGGCCATCGTGGAGCCTTTGCGGGGGCGCCCGGTCTACCTGACCTTCGATCTGGACGGCTTCGACAGCAGCATCATGGCGGCCACCGGCACGCCGGAACCGGGTGGAGTCCATTGGGAAGAGGCCATGGATATCATCCGCGCGGCATCAGGGATCTGCAACATCGTCGGTGCCGACGTGGTCGAACTGGCTCCGCGGGAGGAGCTGCACGCCTGCGACTTTCTGGCGGCCAAGCTTTGCTACAAGATTCTTAATTTCGCGCTCGGCGACCCGCCGTCTGAATCTGGGGCCTAGGCCGGCAACTGTCGCCAGGGGTGCTGGTGGCAAACTATTCGCGAGCAGCTAAGAGGCTCTTCCGCTCGAAATGCTGATGCCCATGGGGGTGTACGCCCGAAGTTCAGCGACTATGAGCGCTAGGAGAAGTCTATAGATTCGCGCTGAGCTCTCGCCGCAATGATGGTGGCGAGAATTTTGAGTACGGCGATATCGACGCCTTGCCAGTTACGTTCGTACTGGCAATCGTCAAACCCAAGCATCCCCCACAGCTTGCCTGCCACGAAGATAGGAATCGTGAGTATGGATTTGATATCCTGCTCTGCCAGTATTTCGCGCGTGAAATTTTCCGGCATCTTCGACACGGCGGCCTTGAAAGGTCTGTTATTGATCAGTTGTGCCCACATATCGGCATAAAGAGACATGTCGGCATGTTGTAGTTCGGGATTGTCGATCTGGGGCGAGGTATATTCAGAACACCATTCAAACTTCTGACTCAGGCAGATTTTTTCGTTGGATTCATCGTCCTCCACGGCGAAAAAGTAGACGCGGTCGAATCCTACGCCATTGCCGATGTAGTAGAGGGATTCATTCATGACTTCCGCGAACCCGCGTTCCGACATCAGTGCCTCACTGGCCTGAGTGACCGCGAATAGCAGACGGTTCTTGGATTGGATGAGCCAGTTATCATAGTTCTCACCGCTTATCCGTTTAATCAAAGCCAGCCACTTGTAAGCCTTGTCTCTTTGCGCCCCGAGATAAACGAGCTCACAACTGAAATTTTGTGGGATGCCATCAACGTGCGCGGTGTAACTGAAATTTGATTGCGCAATCCTGCCTGTCTTGCTCGATCTTCGCATCACAGAGGCAAGTAAGGAAGCGAGGTTCTCCGGAATGAATTTCGCGATATGCTCGCCCACGAGAGAGTCGACATCTGCAAACAGCACTTCCAGATGCTGGCACAGGACATCAGCTATGATCCCTTCGTCATTGAGAGCAAGGATCAGATCTGACCCCATGCCGCTTCTGGATCTATCGAGGTCTATCCCGGCATCGAGTTCGGTGTATGTGATTTCGGCTGTCATATCAGCTTATTCAGGCGCTTTCCAGAAAGAATTGCAGTCTGGGGTTGAGCGCGAGTACGCGGTTAAGCTCCGCCTTACTAACCGGCTTGCGCAGGTAGCCAATGACCGACAAACCAAGCCGAAGCCCCTTGGTAGCCACGGCATTAATCTCGTCTTTGGGGGCGCCGGAGAGGACAATGACTGAACCCCGATAACTGTGCCTTGCGAGAATTTCCAGCGACTCTTCCCCATAGCTATCCGACAGCCAGATATCGAGCAGGATACAGTCGAACTTGTCCAGATTCGCATGCCGAATAGCGTCTGCATTGAGCGCCTTCGCGGATGCAATATCATCACTGGAAAGCATCATCGAAATGGTTTCGAGCACTACGGGAGCGTCATCTACGATGAGTACTTTGGGGTCATTTATGATTACAATTAGTAAATTCTGTATTGATGTTATTCGGTAGTGTGGTGTCTCAAGCGCCTTCGATAGACCTGCTGTCTTCCCTCAGGCAGGTCAGGCGGTAGCCGGAGCTTCTGGACGGCTGGATGATCACGTCATCGGTAACCTTGGAGAGCTTCTTGCGAAGTCTTCCGACTATGATATCGATAGCCCTGTTGAACGGAGGCATCTGCTTGCCGAAAATCAGGGCGAAGATACGATCTCTGGGGATGTCCTCATCCGGATTCATGAACAGGACTTCTGCGAGCTGGATCTCACGTTCGGTAAGGCGCACAGACTCCTGCTCGCCGCGCAGCTCCCTGAGCTTTCCGTTCAAGGTGATGCCGTTGTAGTTCAGCTCCGGCGAGGATGTCGTTTCGACGCTCTCGCGGGGGAAGCGATTCAGCACAACATGAATGCGGGCAACCAGCTCCTGCAGATTATAGGGCTTTGTCACATACTGGTCCGCGCCGGCATACAGGCAGGAAACGGTGACATCCGTGGACGATTCCCCGGTGAGCATAATAATAGGCTTGCCGGTGTAGGCCTTGATCTTTCGACACAGGCTTAGCCCGTCTTCAGACACATCGTCCAGATCAAAATCAACGATGAAAAGATCAACGTTGTTTGCCTGGTTGATGAATTCGATAGCGTCCTCTGCCGAGTTGATGTCATAAACATCGTAGCCGTTTTTCTTCAGGCCCAGGTGCAGGATTCGCGTGAAGACCTCGTCGTCGTCTATAACTACGATCTTTGCTCTTGCTGATGTATCCATTGTTTTGAATCAGTCAGGTAAATATTGATACAGATTCTCGCATGCAATCCTTAATTTCTGGCAAGATTTAAGAGTAACAATTTGTATCAATACCTTGATTGATACGATCATGCGGGGTAATTGGATCTGGATAAGGGGTCGAATTGTCAGGCGATTTGCGGAACTGTGAGCGGGTTAACAGTTCGAGGCATGTGTGACTCAGTCGTGTTGCCTGCAGGCTCGCTCGAGGGCAGTTTTTGACTCAGCGTAAATGGTTTGCAGCTCGGCAGACTCACTCGGGGAGAAGCGGGTACCCTCCTTGGCAGCGTACTCTATTTCTCGCAGCCGGTTGCCGAGGCGATTCAGGCCGAAAGAGAGTGAGCTACTGGCAATTCTATGGGCAACCTGCCTGGACGGCTCGAGATCATTATTATTCATCAGGTCGACCAGCTCGGTGAGTTGCTGACTGGTTTGATCAAGATACATGTCGATGACCCGTTGCGCATTTTCGCTGCCAATATCGTTCACCAGCGAGTCGAATGTTGCCGTATCGAGTAAGGATCTGGCCGTGGTGACCGCTTCACTCTCCTGTGTGTCACCTGGGCTTTCAGCCTCGGCGCTGGTGCTGTAAGGTAAGTAACGCGCCAGCAGCGAAACCAGAGCCTCGTTTGCGACGGGTTTGGTCAGAGCTTCGTTCATTCCCTTTGAGATGTAATGCGCAATGTCATCGGAGGAGACGTTAGCAGTCATCGCCACGATGGGTAGATTCGGATTCCTGCCATTCTCGCGTATTCGTACGGTTGCCTCGATGCCTTTAAGCACGGGCATTTCAATATCCATCAGAACAAGATCGAAGTCATGTTGCTGTTCCGTCGCCACGGCTTCGGCCCCATCGGATGCGGCAATGATGTTCAGGCCCAGATTCCCCAGCAGTATCTGGGTGAGTTCCAGGTTGATGGCGTTATCATCGACAAGCAGGATAGTGCCGTGGAAGCGAACATCCTGTGGTAGTTTGTCTGTCGCGGACTGGGTATCGTCGGCTTCGATGCCTGGTTCCTCTATCGGCAGGGTGAATTTGAACTTGGTGCCCTGACCCAATACCGACTCAATACTAATGGAACCGCCTGACTTCTCGATGATCTCCTTGACGATAGACAGGCCCAAACCTGTGCTGTACTCGTTAGACTTCTTATTTTCGGCCGTCCAGAACGCATCGAACACGTGAGGCACATCTTTCTCAGGTATACCAATACCGTAATCTTCAATTTCAAAATCCAGCATGCGGTCCTTGCCGTGGGAAGTGAGGCCAATTCGGGTTATGACCAGGTCGCTTTCCGAGTACTTGATCGCATTACCAATCAGATTGTAGAGGATGCGCTGAACAGACCGCTTGTCTGTGATGACTTTTGCCGGCAGGTAGGGGCTTAGATCGAATTGCAGAAACATGTTCTTCTCTGCAGCCTTGGCGCTGAGCCCTGCTTCCATTTCGCGCACCATTGAACGCAGAGCGAAGGACTCATGGCTGCTGGCGAAAACCCCTTCTTCAATACGCGAAAAATCAAGCACTTCGTTGACCAGATCCATCAGTGCCGCTGCGGAGCTGTTAGCAATCTCCAGTAAGCGCCGCTTGCGCGACTCTTCCGGTTCTTCCCCCAACAGCTTGAGCGAGGTTATCACGCCGTTAAGTGGCGTTCTGATCTCATGGCTAATATGACGAACAAACTTGGTCTTTGCCCTGTTGGCAGACTCTGCCTCTTCGCGAGCCAGCTGTAGCTTCTTGCTGAAGGCCTTGAGATCGGCCAGCATCTCCTTGCTGGAACACAAATTCAGTTGATATTCGAGCTGACTGTCGCTGGCCGGGAAGTCCTCTATCGAGATGCGAGGAGCCTCAACGTAGTCATACAGCCAGCTCAACCAGGGAGTAGCAAGAAGAACGAACACATTCTGGTGGTCATACATAGCATCGATGAGCTGGCCTCTGAGGGCTATCTTCAATTCATGGCTACTGAGCAGAAATAATTCGCCAATGTTGTCGTTGCTGAGTTTGCGCGACTTGGCTGTGCGTGCACCGGGGCCCTGGATTTCAAAAAGGTCAAACAGGTATTTGCCGACAGCGGGAGTCTCGAGGGCAATATGCATCCTCTCGCTGCAGAATAGAATGCGCCCGTCTGTATCCAGGCACATGACCAGGGGAAAGAGTTTGAGACAGAGGTCCAGGCTGATGCTGGACTTGTCATCGGTTTTTCTATTCACGTACGAGCCTGAAAGTGTTGGCCATTTTAGCGGCAGATTGCAGGCACTCATCACCTAGCCCGGAGATGAGGATCAAACCACCCTGATAGTTGGAGGCGGCAAGTTGGGCAATAACGTCGATGCCATCGATCTTCGGCAT
>JAYPVK010000054.1:0-10089 GCA_038134565.1 Pseudomonadales bacterium
TTTTTTCGGAGAGAAGGGACCCCGGAGGGGCGCCGAGCGTTGGCGACAAGCCCCTCCTGACCGACACGACCACACCCTGCAGAGACGCAAGCTCCTCTTGCATCGAAATCCAGGTCATCCTAATATGCAACCCTGAGGTTGCATATGAAAATTGTACAAACTGTGGAAATCAAAGCGCCCGTCGCCACGGTCTGGGACGCGATCATTGACCACGAAAAATTTGGCGAATGGTTTCGCTGCCGGCTGGATCAGCCATTTGCAGAAGGGGAAATGTCCACCGGCATGATGACTTATCCCGGATCCGAACACGTGGAATGGCTGGCAAAGGTGATCAGAATCGAGGCCGAAAAATGCCTGGAGTTCAGCTGGCCACCCTATGTCCCCGATGAATCGGTAGATTTGTCACAAGAGCTCTGGACGCATTGTACATTCGAGTTGGAAGAGACTGACGGTGGAACCCTGCTGACGATTACGGAGTCTGGCTTCGACAAACTATCGCCGGCAATCCGGGATGATGCGCGTCGGTCCAACGAACAGGGCTGGAAAATCCAGGCCGGGCACATCACAGACTATGTTACCCAGAATTCCCAGTGAGGAAATTCAGAGGAAGGCGAGGCTGTTTGCCTTGCTTGGTGACAGCACTCGCCTGGAGATTGTCGCCAGCTTGGTCGATGGCGAACCGCGCTCGATCAAGGCGCTAAGCGAGGGATTTCAACTGAGTCGCCAGGCAGTCACCAAACACCTGCGCCTGTTGCAGGATGCCGATATCGTCATCAATGAAAAGTCGGGCAGAGAGAGTCTGTTCAGCCTGAGAGTGGATTCGCTGACCGAAGTGCGTGAGATGATCCAAAGCATCGAGAACCAATGGGCGGCAACACTGGGTCGACTCAAGACCCTGGTCGAGACATGAGCCGGTCCCATCTGGCGCTTTTACAAGGCGCTGCCGCCCTTACTCTGTTCGGCCAGAGCAGAGAGAAAGGCCTTCATCTCTGACGAACGCTTGTCTCCCATCAGTCTGGCACTCTCCAATACCAGTGAACCTGGAAGTTGCTGGCTCATGTTCTGCAGGGTGGCCACGGCCGCGGGCAGGTCCTGGGCCATACCCGAGCGGGTGGTGAGCGACAGTATTCGGGTAATCCCGATTGCACCGAGGAAGTTCAGGGTGTCGGCATCATGCAGCACCTGGGCGTGGGGTTCATTGGGAACCTCTGAGTAGTACATATGGCCCAGGGCAGCGCCCTGTACCAGGGGCAGTTTTTCCATTGGGAACCCCGCCGGTTCGAGGATCTCTGCCATGGAATCAGCGGCCACCCGGGAATGGTCACTGCCACGAGCCGAGTAAGGTTCGAAAGCTCCCATGTCGTGCAGGAATGCCGCGGCAAACAGCACATCGAGATCGAGTTGTAATCCTTCCACCTCGGCCAGTTCCAGCGCCAGCAGATAGTCGCGCTCGCTGTGTTCCAGGCCCCAGGCCGTATGCTGCTGATTGTCCCGCACGAACTCGAAGACGGCTTGCTTCCAGGCGCTGTCCAGCGGGATTCCCGACGCCGTTTGCTGGGCGAGTGCGGTACCGAAGGCGGTGAGGGAGAGGCCGAGAATGAGAGCTTGCAGGCGCTTTGACATGGATATCTCCGGGCTTCATGGGATCAATGATTACCGTATGTTACACCAGCGGGCAGGAGTCCGGTGGCACCATGCCGATTTATCGAAGTCGCTTTAAATTCGTCTGGATATTCTGTATTAAGGGTGTTCACAGCGCCAATTCCCCCGGGAGACCTGGAATAATGAATAAGCCTAGTAAACAGTCTTTCTCGTACGGTCGTGTAGTCGGCCTCCTGCTCTTGCTGCTCAGCACGGGGCTGGTCTCCGCGGCTGAGTTGCCGCAGGCCAGGCCGGAGCTCGTGGGCATGTCCAGCGAGCGCCTGCAGCGCATCGATGACTACTTTCAGCGCTTCGTGGATGAGGGACAGATCGCCGGTGCCGTGTCCCTGGTAGCCAGGCGTGGCAAGGTGGTTCACCACTCCGCGGTGGGTTGGAAATACCGGGAAGAAAACCTGCCCATGACTACCGATACCATCTTCACCCTCATGTCCATGACCAAGCCCATTGTCTCCACGGCCTTGATGATGCTGTTCGAGGAAGGTTATTTCCGTCTCGACGATCCCATCTCTGACTGGATTCCGGAATACAAGGACCATGGGGTGTTGGTCAGTGATGGTGCCCGTAGCTCTGTGGTGCCCGAGGCCAGACCAGTGACTATCAGGCATGTGTTGACCCACACCTCGGGGCTCACCCTGAACCCGCAGGACATGGGTTTGTCGGAAGAGGAAATCGCCTGGATCACCAACAACGGAGAGGGGTTCGACACACTCGCCGAACGCGTAGCGCGGGCGGCACAGATTCCAGGTGCCTTCCATCCCGGCGATGAATGGCAATACGGCTCGTCCACCGATTACGTTGCCGTGCTGGTAGAGAAAATCTCCGGCCAGAGTATCGATGATTTCTTGCGGGAACGAATCTTTGAACCCCTCGGCATGAACGATACGCATTACTACGTTCCACCAGAGAAAGTCGATCGGGTCGCCGCCGTTTACCGACCGGTTGCGGGCGGCCCATCGGAATTGATGCGTCCTCCAGCCGTGACGCCAGCCCGTCACTATTTTTCCGGTGTGGCAGGCTTGAATGGCACCTCGTCTGACTATTTCCGCTATGCCCAAATGATTCTCAACGGCGGTGAATTGGATGGAGTGCGGCTATTGGGCACCAAGACAGTCGAGCTGATGATCCAGAATCACACCGGAGACAAGAATGTCTACGTGCGTGGCCCGGGCTACGGTTTCGGTCTTGGTTTTGGCGTGCTGACTGAGCCCGAAAAATCCCTGGATTTCATGTCCAGGGGTGGTTATGGATGGGGCGGGGCTTATGGCACCCTGTACTGGGCCGACCCTGAAAAAGAGCTGGTGGGCCTGATGTTCATCCAGCTTCCCGGGCATGCGCCGCTCAATATCCGGCAACGTTATACCAATGTGGTGACCCAGGCGATAATCGATTGATCAGTTTCGAGGGTTCAGTGCAAAATGCGCAGGCGCCGCATTGCGCCGGCCGGCTTGCCAAGCGACCACTTTAGAGTAAGATTTTACTGATGCATCACTTCTCGCAAACTCTCCTGCTGCTCTGCCTGCTCTCTGTGGGCATGGGTACTCCCGTGGAAGGGTTCAATGTGGCTCCTGATGCGGATGCCAGTGCCCTGGCATTCGCCGGCGTGGAAGGGGCCAACAAAGGGTCGGATGAGTTCAAGACTGACCCGGTGGATGCGCAATTTCCTGCCTTTCATTTCGTATTTTTTTCACCCTCAAAAACGCGGGTGTTCAAACTGCACTCTGCTGCGGGTCAGCTGACGCGAGCCAATCGCGCTCAATTAACTATTCGCGCCCCTCCCTTATCGCTCACTTGATGATTACTGCCCCTGCGGCATGAATTTGTTCATCAATAGCTCAGGTCCATAGCACCACATCGCTGAAGCGTTCAGGCAGTGCAGCGACGCGGTCAGACCCGGGCCTGAATTAAAAATTCTGGCGAAGTCCGACTCTCTCTGTCCCTGGGAACAGCGAGCCTTTAGGTCGTTGCCGGATCTGCTTACAGAGCGATGGAAACATGGAATTACTGAATTGGAACACGGATATGCTGGTATCCGGCGTCATACTGGCGGTTACGTTTATCGGAATCTTTACGGAAGGGTTGCACGGGGTACACCGGGTGAAGGTGGCTATGGTGGGTGCCTCCGCCATGGTGCTCATTGGCGATATTCTTGGCTTCTACTCCCCGGAACTGGCCATCGAAGCCATCGACTGGAATGTGGTGTTTCTGCTGGCGGGCATGATGACAATCGTTGCCATCATGATACCCACCGGTGGCTTTCAGCAGATGGCCTATGCCATCGCGAACTTCAGCAGGGGCCGGCAGTACTTGCTGTTGGTGATGATGGGTTCCCTGGTCACGGTGCTGTCCCTGTTGCTGGACAACGTCACTACCGTGGTTATCTTCGGGCCACTGATCATCCTGATCAGCCAATCCCTGAAAGTCAGTCCTATCCCGTACCTGCTTGCGGCGGCCCTGTTGTCAGATACGGGCGGGGTGGCAACCCTGGTGGGAGACCCACCGAACCTGATGATCGGTTCGGCTGCCGGGATAGATTTCAATACATTTGTGTATCACATGGGTCTGATGGTGCTGGTGGCATGGGTGGTGATACTGGTGGCCCTGCGCTACCTGTTCAAGCAAGAGCTGTCGGTCAAGGCAGAACCTGCTACGACCGGTGCCGACTATGTGATCGCCGATTCGCGAACCTGGTATGCGGCCCTTGCCGTGCTCTGCGTCATGGTCGTGGGCTTTATCCTCCACAGTCGCGTGGGCTGGGAACCCTGGTTGGTAACGGCCATGGGTCTGACCCTGCTGCTCTATATCGGCAATCGAGTGGATGTCGAAGAAAGCCTGACCCATATCGAGCTGGCCCTGCTGATGTTCTTCATATCCCTGTTCATGATAATCGGTGGCGTCGAACACAGTCAGTTTCTCGAATACCTCGGCCAGTTCATTGTGCCGCTGGTGGAAGAGGACCTGTTGATGTCCACCCTCGTTCTGATGTGGGTTGCGGCGTTGCTCTCGGCGGCGATCGATAACATACCGTTCACCGCCGCGATGATTCCCATCATCCTTGGCATGGAAGCTCAGGGTATTAACGTTACTCCCCTGTGGTGGGGGTTGGCTGCAGGCGTGGGGATGGGAGGCAACGGTACTCACCTGGGATCCACAGCTAATGTGTTTATCGTGACGATCTCCGAGAAGCTGGCCAAAGATGCAAAGGACCCTTCCCTGGCCATCACACCGGGTCTGTGGTTCCGTAAGGGGACCCCGGTCATGCTGCTGACCCTGGTCACCTGCAGCATCATCATGACCTTGTTCTTTGATTTCTTCTCGGGAGGCGCTGCCTGACACCGGGTCTGGCGGCAGGGCAGTGAGTTAGGTCCTGGGTCAGGCTTCCAATCAGGCCTGTCGATGTATGGAAGCCGGCCAGGCCGGCTTCCTGTAGATGAGTGCTAGTTACCCAGGAACAGGGTTTGCACGATGCGGCAATTTTCGAGGCTGTCGCCAAAGGCCGGGCCGGGAGAGTGCAATAGCCAGGGGCGGAACAGCACCAGCCTGTTGTACTTGTAGGGAATTGACATGGTCTTTTCCCAGCGCGATTCGTCGATGCCTTCGGTTTCAAGAAATTTTTTCAGGTCGTGGAAATCCTTCCAGCCATACTCGGCGAAACCCTCCACGGTGTTGGGTGCCACTTCCAGGCCGGTTTCCAGGTGTTTCCAGAAATTGGTGCCGTCAGTCTTTGGATGATCCTTGGAAAGGTAGACCACGCCGGCCCATCGAGTCTGTTTCTCCACATCATAGTGAATATGGAACTGATAGGGGTCGTTCTCCCGGGTAAATCGCAAGCGACCATTGGCATTGGTTGAGGTATTGATAGATGGCTCGAAGGTGAGCTTCTGGAAGATATCCCGGTGTTGCTCGCTGAGATAGGAATCCGTGGTCATCACACCGGCATAGCCGCCGTCGGGAGAGTCCTCTTCGCGCATAGATGCCCGGGCAACGCTAACCAGTTTGTCAGGGTCCGTGTAAAAGTCGTCAACGATGATAAATCTGTCACGCATAGTCTGGGTGCTTTCGGCTTGAATTCAGGTTAACGGCCAATGAGCAGAAGCGCGGGCTCCTGCTCATCAGGCGGAGGTATTAAGCCATCGATTATAGACTATGCGCTCAAGGCTGTGTACATGAGGCGCCGCCGCTGGTTTCAGGAAACGGGGCAGGTGCTAATGCCGAGGACCTTGTACAGCGGACAGAATCCAACAATCCCGGTTATCAGTGCTATCGCACCCGGAATCGACAACCAGCCAACGCCGCCCAGCCCTATCAACACCACACCCAGGACTACACGCATGATTCGGTCATTTTTGCTTTCATTAATGATCATTGGAAAACCTCGCGAAACCAGACTTGCATACTGCGCAGTTCATTGTGCAATTTCGGGGCTGGAAAGTGTTGATTTGGGTCAAGCTTCGAGGTCTTGCAGGTACTGAATGAAGGCGGCAGAGCTGCGCTTACTGGTAAAAAGCGCTGAGTAGCCGAGGCTCTATGCCGGATGATCGCGATCGCGGAGAGCCTTTAAACAGGCCCTCGATCAGGTCGCCAGTTTGCCTGCTACCGGCTCACTGATGCACACCGTTCATTGTGATAACGACTGTGGTGCCGACATCCGGCTGGCTGCTAAACGTAATGGCCCAGCCTAACCTGTCGCAGATGCGTTTCACCAGGTTCAGGCCCATGCCTGTGCCATCTGCCTTGGTGCTGAACGATCGGTCAAACAGCTTTTCCAGATTTTCCGCCGCGATGCCTTCGCCCTGATCCGCAATCGTGAGCAGGTCGTTCGCGTAGGCAATTTCTATCGCGCCTTCCTGGGTATGCTCAATTGCATTGCGTAACAGGTTGCTTATCACAATCTTCGTCAGGCTGGGCGAAACCTTCAATACGGGGTCGGTATCGATCCTGTTGGTGATTGTCAGTTTGTGCGCGTCAATCTGGGGCTGCAGTTCCCGCAACAGTTCGTCTAATAACTGGCCCAGGTGACACTCGGCCAGCTCACTGATACCCCTCGAGTCTTCCCGTGCCAGATAGAGGGTGGTTTCAATGAAGGCTAACATGTCTTCACAGGCGCGCTTGATGCGGGAAAGTGCACGTTGCGAGGTACCCTGGACGCCCTGTGCCTCCATGACATCGACAGCCCCCATCACGACAGAAAGAGGTGTGCGCAATTCATGACTGGCGGCAGTAGTAAAGAATTTCTCGCGATCGACAAAATCATCCAGCCTTGAGAGGTAGCGATCGAACTCATTGGCAATCACTCCAATCTCGCTGTCGGCGAACTCACTACCGATTCTTTGCTTCCTGTCTCCCGGCTGGATAGATGCGAGGCGCCGGGTGAGATCTCGTACGGGCTTGAGTGCCGGCTTTGCACTGAGGATGGCCAGTACGATGGCCAGCGCCAGAACCACGAGCAGGCCCCAGCCCAGAATCGAGAGGACGGCGTGTTCCTGATTTTCCCATTCTGTGATGTTGTAGAGGAGCATCAGGGGTTGCCCGTCGATGTCATCCACTTCGACCTGGTAGTAGGTGCTGTCGACGCGAATACTGTGGTGTGAGCCGTTGGGGAGCACGGAGAGTTCAGCGGGGAGCCGTTCCATATCATCACCATGCACGATCGCCCAGCCGGCCATCATGTGCATGGCGTTGTCGATGTCTGCACTGTCCTTGATCAGCTGCATCTGCTCGCGCACCATCGAGCCAAACGTTGCTTCTTCGAGGCGGTCCTTGATGGTGAGCAGGACGAATGCAAACAGGAAACTGCTCGCAGTCACCGTGATGACTACGGCCACTATGAATCGGTTTTTAAGTGAGTTTAATTGCATCGCTCTTTAGGGTGCGCGTTAAAGGTCCTGGTTTTCTTTGGCTCCGGCTTCGGCGAGGCGGTAGCCACTGCCATGGATGGTGTGTAGCAGGCGCTGCGGGAATGGCTTGTCAATGATGTTGCGCAGACCATAGATGTGGGATCGCAGTACGTCGCCATCGGGTAAGTCATCCTTCCATATCAATCGCTCGAGTTCAGACCTGAGCACCACCCTGTCGCTATTGCGCATCAGGAACTCAAGAAGCTTGCGCTGAATCGGATTCAAATCCAGCTCCTTGCCCCCGCGCGTGGCCGTCAAGGTCATGCTGCTGAAACAGAGGTCACCGACCTGCAAGACCTGCGAGTAGGAATCGCCGCTTCCGCGTTTCCCCAGGGCCTTCAGGCGGGCCTCCAACTCTTTCACGGAAAAAGGTTTAACCAGGTAATCGTCTACGCCCGCTTCGAATCCGGCCAGTTTGTCTTCCAGTTGATCTCGTGCTGTGAGCATGATGACCGGGGTGTTGAGCTTGAGTTCTTCCCGTAATTTGTGGCAGAGACTGAAACCATCCATGCCCGGCAGCATGACATCCAGCACAATGGCGTCGAAACTCTCTTCCTGCAGCAGCCGGAAGCCCTCCAGCCCGTCGGCGGCGAAATCCAGCACGAAACCCTCTGGTTCCAGATAGTCCGCGATGTTTGCGGCGATATCCCGATTGTCTTCAACAACCAATACTTTCATCGTTCTACTCAGGCTGGCAGTTTGCCATGGACAGTGTGCGTTAACTGATGTGAAAAATATGTGAACACGAAAGCCTTAATCCAGATCAATTTTCTCGCCGAATCTTCTATTAAGCGCTCTGCGGCGTGTGAATTTGACAAAGTTTTCACATTTCTTCGCCTACTATCTGGACTGTCACAACGAGGCTACTGGAGGCTACGAGTAGTGAAACAGAAACGATTCGCATTACAGGTGCCTGTGCTGGCTATTCTAGCAGCCTTTGTCGTGTCTCCTGTAGCCGGAGCGGAGCTTGATCACGAGCCGCTGGCACGCAGTGCCAACCTGAGCTTCGAGCAGGTGCTGCAAAGTGCCCTGGATTATGCGCCGGAAGCGCTGGCAGCGGAGTCGCGCAGAGCCCAGGCAGATCAGTACAGTGCCATCGCTTCGAACTGGTTCAGCGGCGCACCTACCCTGGCAACGTCCTATTACGACGACAACACCATGAGCTCGGTCGGGCTCAAGGAACTGGAAGCCGGCTTGCAGTTTTCCCTGTGGCGTCCCGGGGAAAGAGGCGATGCCCGTGAACTGGGTAATCACTATCAACAACTGTATGGCGCCTGGCGCGAAAACCTCGACCTGGAAATCGCCGGTCGCCTACGCCGTGTCTTAGCAGACATAGAATTGGCCGAGGTGTTGGTGACCCATGCAAGTGATGCCCTGCAGGCCAAGCAGGAACTCCTGGCGCTGACCCGGGTGTTGTTTGAGGCTGGTGATGTGTCTCAGCTCGATGTGATTCAGGCAGAAACCTTGATGCTGCAGCAACAGAATGACTTGTTTGCCGCCGAGGCTGCCCTGGTGGATGGCGAACGGGAGTATGAGATCCTGACTGGACTGCGCCTGTTGCCTGCCAGTTCCTTCCGCGAGCAGCAAAGTGAATTGGAAGAGATCGGCGTCGGTCATGCCCTGCTGAAATTCGTGCAGGCAAACATCGATGTGGCGCAATCACGTGTGCGGCTGGTTAAGCGCACGGCAACCTCCAGCCCTACCTTCGGGGTCGGTGTGCGCCGCGAGCGGGGTGCTCGTGAGAATCAGTACACGGATAGTCTGGGTCTCTCGTTCAGCATACCGCTCGGAAGATCCGGCACCGCCAACGCCGCCGTCAGCGATGCCCGGCGCGAAGCGGCAGACCTGGAAGTGGCGCTGCGTCGGTCGCAACTATTACTCGAGCAGAGCCTCCACGAGGCCGAGCACAGTCTCTTCGTGACCCGACATCAACTCGCGGTCGGCAGGCAGCGCAGCGAACTCGCAGAACAGCGCCTGCAGATGGCGCGCTCAGCCTATGAGCTGGGTGAGACGAATCTGCTTGCCGTCACCGTCGCCCTCGAGGATTCGCTCAATAGCCATAAAGAGCTGCATGAATTGGAGCTCATGGAACAACGACTTATCAGTGAGTACAACCAGAGCCTGGGAATCATGCCATGACCAAGTTACCCGTAATCCTGTTTCTGACATTGGGATGTCTGCCCGCTTTCGGACAGAGCCAGATTTCGTTGGATGAAGGCGATATCCAGTTGCTGGAGCTGCAATTCGCCCCGGTAGTTGTCGCAGAGAATCAGCTCGGTGTCAGCCTGCCGGCTGTAGTTGTTTCGCCGCCGGATGCGAGCAGCCTGGGAATCAGCCTTTACTCGGGTGTGCTGGAGCAGTGGCATGCTGCGGCCGGTGCCGCAGTTTCCGCGGGTTCACCACTGGCGACACTGCGCAGCGTTGAGGTACTTGAGGCGCAACAGGACTACCAGTTGGCGAATACGGAACTCACCCTGACGCAACAGCAATATGACAGGGATAGCCAGCTTTTCGATGCGGGAATAATTTCCCG